>NZ_JAMXSH010000009.1:0-69375 GCF_024124505.1 Tenacibaculum sp. XPcli2-G | reverse complement strand
CACCATACTTTTGAAGTCGTGGTAGACATAGAAACTGTAGAAGAAGCAGGAAGTTACACCTTGGAAAAATCAAAAGAATGGTTAGGAAAACAATTAACAACTAACGTTTCTGGTAAAGCATTTATAGCTGTTGTGTTAGATGTGTCAATGCGCCATAATGAAATAGGTTTACACGGTGAATTAATACTTAAAGGATTATCTCAAACAGTTTTACTAGAAAATGGAAAACAACAGAAATCTTGGCTAGAAAAAGATTTGGCAAGTATTATTTCAGAGATCATGGATACTACCGCTATAAAAAACAAGATTAATCCAGCATACACTTCAGTAATTCCTTACCAATGCCAATACGCAGAGAGCGATTATAAGTACCTACAAAGATTAGCATATCAGTATAATGAATGGTTTTATTTTGATGGAGTAGACGTTATTTTTGGAAAGCCAGAATCACAAGGTCAAAAACCAATAGAGCTAGAATATAGTAAAGACTTAAAAGAGCTACAAATAAAAACGAAAACGTATAATCCTACTTTAGCAACTTATAGTTACGATCCATTAAATGATCAGTTTTTTGAAGGAGATTTAAAAGTAACTAACGAAGGATTAAACGATTTAGCAAATACAGCACTTAAAGCATCAGAACAAGTTTATAAAGAAGTAAAAGACTTTGGTGTAAGTGATGTGTTTTTACAAGACAAATCATCATTAGATGAGTATTTACAAAAACGATTACAAGGGTTAAGTGCAGGAGGTAATGTGCTTAAAGCAAGTGGAGGAGCGAAAGGACTAAGTTTAGGAAGCGTAATTAAAGTAAGTGCAGCAAAGTATGACGAAGGAAAATATACTGTAAAACAGTATGGAGAATATATTATAACACAAATAAGCCACTTTGCAGATGTAGGAGGAGCATATTCTAATACTTTTGAGGCAATTCCAGCAAACACAAAAAGCTTACCATTAAACGAAAACATAGCACCAGCTGTTGCTAATAATCAAGTAGCGAAGGTAGTAAGTAATAAAGACCCAGAAAGTAAAGGACGTGTACAAGTTCAGTTTTACTGGCAAGAAGCTATTGGAGCAAAAACAGATTTTATTCGTGTAATGACCCCAGATGCAGGGAGCAGTGATCTTACTAAAACTAATAGAGGTTTTGTTTTCATACCAGAAGTAGGAGACCAAGTAATGGTAGGTTTTGAGCATAACGACCCTAACCGTCCCTTTGTAATGGGAAGTATGTTTACAGGTAAAAATGGAGCAGGTGGAGATGAAGAAAATGTAAGAAAGAGTATTATTACGCGAGGTGGACACACTATTGAGTTAGATGACACAAAAGATAAAGAGAAAATAACCATAAAAGACAAAGACGGAAGTATCATAACCTTTGATACTAAAGAAAAATCATTGTTTGTTCAGTCTGCTGAAACTATGGAGTTTTCTGCAAAAAATGTAAAAATAATTGCTGAAGAAAATATCGAACTACAAGCAAAAGGAGAAATAAAAACAGCATCAGAAAAAGACACTTCAATATTGTCAAAAGGAGTGATTAATACCCAAGCAGACAAAGACACAAATATTACAAGTAATTCAAATGTAATTATTGAGGCAAGCAGTAATACCAATATCAAAGGGCAAAATACTACTGTAGAAGGAAAGACAACAACTGAGTTAAAAGGACAGCAAACGAAAGTAACTGGAACAATGACTGAAGTTAATGGTGCTGCTACCAAGCTAAAGTTGGTGTAATACAAAAGGTTTATGGTTAACACTCTTTTTTTTATTTTACTGAGTGACTATAAATAGAATAAAACCAACAGGATAATTGAGTATTTTTTTAACTAATGAATAATAAATTATGCAAGGACCTATAGCAACTTTAGGCAGTATGCATGTATGCCCAATGTGTTCTGGAACCACTCCGCATGTAGGAGGACCCATATCATCATCGGGCGCACCAGGAGCAACACTTAATGGAAAATCGATAGCCTTAATGGGAGACGTTTGTACCTGTGTAGGACCACCAGATGTCATAGCGCAAGGTAATGCAGGGGCTACTATTAATGGTATTCCTATTGCAACTATTAATTGTATGACAGCTCATGGAGGGATGATAACGCAAGGAGAACCCGGTGCTATCTTAACAACGAACAATCCTCAGCCTACGGTAACTATGCCTGTAGAAAAGATTCCTTTTCCTAAAATTACTTTTGTAAATAGGGCTTTAGGTAATACTAAAGAGGCAATTACGAATCAACAAAAATTAAAAGAAGAAGCCCCAAAAACTGTAGAGGAAGAAGATAGTACAGAGGTAACTTTAACGACTACTTTTCCAATAGACCAACTGCACTTTATGGCAAAAAAAGATAGCTTGGTAATGTTTATGGGAATGTTTATTCAAACTTTTGGAATCGATATACCTGCACTAGCTTTTAAAGAATTATATGAAGATGCACAAAGTAAAGCAGGAATATTAAGTCCTACAATTAAAGTGAAAAAACAGCTTACAGCGGGAGGAGGTAAGGCAGCTTTTTACAGCACCCAAGAGGTACAAGAAATTTGGGTTACAGAACAAGTAATAAGAGATGCTGAAAACGATAACGATTTACGTGGTGAACTTATGGTAATGCTTACAGAGGAATATGGGCATTATTTAGATTATTTGTTGCGTAATCATTATGCGCAAACCGAAAAGAAAGACGCACCGTTTAGAGATGAAGGTGCTAAATATACTTATAAATTGTTTTATTTCAACCCTATTGAAAACCATAATCAATATGTAGCGGATGCTACTATTGAAGGTAGAAAAGTACAACTTATATGGGATTTTACAGAAGAACATCAAATACTAAAAGAACATGTAAGCCAGGAACGTCAAAAACAAGAAGATACCACAGATAATTTAGAGTTTTATAAGGCAGGCATTATTGAAGCTCACGGACAATACGGACATGGAAATATTGAAGAGGAAGGGCTAACTGATATTTTAAAAGGTAAATTTCAAGATGATGTAGAAAGAATAACAAAAACTTTACACACTATTTATTTAGGGAATTGGCTACGCGATTTTAGTCAAGCAGTAGATCCTATGATTGTACGTCCGCTTTCTAATGCTATGGAGACAGCAGGTAAAGAATCTCTTGGAGAATCAACCACTAACAATCCTGATACAACCTTACCCCAAAACCATAAATCAAAAATAAAACTACCTGTTGATGCCGAATTTTCGTGGAAAGGTGTCAAACCGACTTATAAAACATTAGAGTTTTATCCTGTAATGCTCTCAGTAAAAATGCTAACTACCATTGTAGAGTTGGCGGCAGCTAAAGAATTTGTACACAAAGGTGATAAAAAGAACGATGATTTAAAAGACTATAGTGGGCATTTAAAAACACTACGTGAACAGTATTTAGAAATAAATGAAGAAACACTTGGGGTATATCGTCCAGAAGAACATATAGATAACCCTAAAAAACTTGGGCAATCTGAAACGGGAGGAAATAGATACGATAAAAATTTATACGACAAGTTTGTAGGGTATGTGCCAGATAATAGTCCATTACATAGTATCAATAAAAGCTACGGAATGAAAAACTACATCCGTAGTCATCAAAAATTCACAGTAGAAGGTGAATCTTATCTTTCTTCATACGATTATATAAAACAGCAACTTAAAAAGGCAGCAAAAGTAGGAGGTTTAAAGGATAATAAGTGCTTGGTGAATTTTGGAGCGGCGTTGCACACTCTTGAAGATTATTTTGCTCATACAAATTATACTGAAGTAGCGTTAATTAAAAATACAGAAGAGTTGGTGTTTCCTTGGGTAGACCGTGTGGTGAATCCTACTAATTTTACGTATAGTTATGAGAAAATTTATGAAGGTAAAGGTTTTAATAAAAAGTATGTAATACTAGATAATTTAGAAAGAATACAGCCCAGTTATGAGAGTATTAATAAACTAGCGTCTTATTTGCCTATTGTAACAGGTACCTTTGGTTTAGTAGATACCGCAGCTAGTGTATTGCCAATTTTAAACGAACACTTTTTTTCTATAGAAATTGAACCTTGGTCAGAGTCTGATCCTGATACATTAAATTTTAGTGATATTTTTATATGGGAAACCTTAAAGGATATTGATGGCTCACAGGCCACAAATTCATCGGGTACTAACGATACTACTTATGCCGAACATTTTGAGAACTTACTCATAATAAGAAGTAATATTAATCGTTTTAAAAATTGGACGCCAGATTTTATTCAAGAAGCTTTTCATTGGATTACAGAGCGTATAAAAGTATTGTTTAGTTTTTCACAGTACTTTATCTTAAAATCTATAGCCATGACTTTGAACGATGCGCAGGTGTTATTAGATAAAGATTTAGATATGATGGAAGCAGGTACATTTAAAATAGGTATTGACCCTTCACATTCGCAACTTGCAAAAGATGATGTAACTAGTCCTGTACATGAGTTGTCTGCTTTAATGGCTGTAGAAGCAGTAAAAGAAGTAGGTAAAAAAATGATGAGAGTATGGGAAGGCAAAGGAAGTGTTGATGAAGTGTATAAAGTGTTGGATAAAATTATGAGGCATCCTGTAGAATCTACTTGGCAAGACCCTATTATACAAAAATGGTTGCAAGAATCGGGTAATCGTGAAAAAGTATGTGAAGCCAGTTCGCCCAGTGTGCTTATTGATAGAACATTTCATGCCATAGAGCATATTGATGAGTCCTTGCATAGAATTAACAGCATATTAATCAACAGCGATATCATAGAAAAAATAGCTGCTTTATTTGAGAGTAAAACCGAAGCCGAAAAAGACGCAACAGCATTAAAGAAAGGAATCAAGTCAGCTATTAATAAGAGTAGAACACAAACAGCAAGAGTAAAAGTTTTGCAAGAAAAGTGGGATAAAAAGTTTGCTAAACCTACAAGTTGTTTAAAACAAACGTATACATATATGGTTCAAGGTGAAGATACACTAGAAGATATTGCAAATAGAGCAAATACTACTGTACCTGTATTAAAAAGGTTAAATCCAGAGATTGAAAATGCGAATACTATTTTTGTAGGAAGAATACTTAAATTACCAAATCCAATTCATTAATATGAAACTGAATTATACAATCTTATTAAGTTTAATGATACTACTATCTTGTTCAGCACAAACAAAGAAAATGAAATCGAAAGCAAAAAACACACCTGAGGTTGCCAAAATGTTGGAAGCCTACGATAAACAAGAACACCGATTAGCTTTTAATGGTTGTGAGATGACCTATAATGAAAAACCTTTTAAACAAGGTATGACCATTGAAGAGCTAATCAATGTTTTAGGCAATTACAGTTCAAGACATAAAATGTTTTACATATGGAAAGACATAGGCATAGTAATTTCTGCTAAAGAAAATCTTGGAATAAATGCTAAATCTAGATATATATATATATATATGAATACTACGGTTAGTGAAGATTACAAAGAAAAATTCAAGCACGAATTAAATCACAAAAAAGACTATTTTTTATTAGAAGGTATGCCCATAGATAAAAATATGCGTGTAATGGATTTTATTGCAAATTCAGAATTCAAATTAAATGATTTTGGGATTTCTAATTATGGGTATGAGTTAGACTACAATTGCAATGGCAAAAAAATAAGCTATCGTTTGGAAGCAGATGGCTTGTGGTTACGCAAAGGAGCTGGGCATTTAACATACAAAGACAAGCCAAACCCTAAAAATGAAAATCCTTTTGAGATGTTGTATATCACTGAAATTAAAGAATAAATGAAAACTAAAACTTTAATTGTTTTAATACTATTTGTACTTATTAGTTGTGTCAAAACGACGAACTATTATTATTGTGATAACATAGAATGTTCAAAAGGCAAGTATACAATCAAACTTAATTCCATAGATTTTTTTAAATATATTAAAGACTCTATAAATTATAGAGTTGAATACGGAAGTAATAAACAAACTCTTTCTGATAAGGGTTTGTTTATTATTGATAGTATAATGAAAACTCATAAATACATATCGGAAAAAGAGAGAAATCTTTTACTAAGCATGAATACAAATACTGAATATGTACAAGGCAAATGGGGAGAAGAGTTTTGTATCAATTATAATTTTAGTTTTAAAGATCCAAAAGAATTAAGAGATTTTAAAATTGCTTTTGCAAAATTGAATATTGCTTGGAATATACCTATTATTGAAGCTTTTTCTGAAAATAAAAATGAATTGTTAGGACGTCTAGATACATTAAAAAATGCAGATTTAATGAAAAAAATATTAACTAATAATAATCGGTATTTGATGAAAAAAAGAAACAAAGTGTTTTTTGTCAAATCAAAAAAAGCTGATTTGAATTTTTCTTTATATAATACAACTTATATGGTTTTCCCTAAAAAGATTAAAGAGGTTCATGGTAATAGTTACAAACTTTCAGAAGACAGAAAACAAATAATAATATCTGATACAATTCGTAATTCACCCAAAAAACAAAAATTGCCATATATAATTTCCCTGGAGTTCTAAGTGTATGTTAACTGAATATTTAAAAGTAAGTGCCTTAATTTAAAATAAAACCATCTTAAAAATGGAGAGATATCCAGCAATAATAAAGATTAAGAGTATAAACATTTTCTAAATATTACCAATTGTAATACAAACTAATTTTTATTAGGAGTATATAGATAAAAACATGCGAGTAATGGACTTTATAGCTGATTCAGAATTTTTACTAAATGATTTTGGGGTTTCTAATTATGGGTATGAGTTAGATTATAACTATAATGGTAAAAAAAATGGCTATCGTTTAAAAGCCGATGGTTTATGGTTACGTAAAGGCGAAGGGCATTTTACTTATAAAGACAAACTTAACCCTGAAAACAATAATACTTTTAGAATGCTATACATTACTGAAGTACGGTAATAATATCTTAAATATAGCCTTTATATCCAAGCAAAATATCAACGCCAGAGGCTACTAAAGAACAACAAGCAGAACGTAAACGTATAGGTGGATGGTAAAGAGATAAAATTAAGTAAGCTATGTTATGAGTTATTGTTTTACAAATAATTTTTAAAAGAGTAAAAGCCTAAGGTTATGAAATGTAAAGTTTTAAAAATTTGTACCTTTGCAAGGCATGAAGAAACATTTTTCTAAAATAACAGCTATAACCTTAGCACTAACAGTGTTGCTATCTACATTCTCTTTTAATGTAGAAAAACATTTTTGTGGTGATTTTTTAGTAGCTGTTTCTTATGTAGGAAGTGTAGCTAGCTGTGATGATGTAGAAGAGGATAGCTGTGAGAGTAAAATAAAAGAGCCATCGTGTTGTAAAGACGATGTAGAGCTTATAAAAGGGCAAACTCAAATTCAGAAATCGTCTGTAGAAAAAATAACCTTTATAAAGGTTGCTACAGCGGTTACTTCATGTGTTTTTAACAGTCTGTTATTTAAAGACTTAGAAAAACAAATTATTCCACATAAACAGTATGTACCACCTAAGTTATTTTTTGACATACAGGTGCTTCACGAAGTCTTTATCATATGATTTACAATTCTTACTAAAAAAATAAGAATTGTATAATATAGTATGATGAATTAAATAATGAAAAAAAACTTCATAATCAGTATTTTTTTACTGATTTCTCTATCACTTTTTGCTCAAAAAGAGTTAAAAGGAGTAATAAAAGATAATAATAATTTAGAAATATTTGGGGCGAATGTATATTGGTTAAACACAAATACAGGAACGACCACCAATGAAACAGGAACTTTTAGTATTCCGTATAAAAAGGAGTATAAAAAATTAATAATAAGTTTTGTTGGTTATAAGACAGATACAATAAATGTTAGCAGTACAAAACCAATCAATCACTATTTAACAGAAAGTAATACGTTAAATGAGGTTGCAGTTTCTGCAAAAAAAAGTTCAACACAAAGGTCGTATTTACAAACACAAAACTTGGTAACTATTAATAGTGATGAGTTGTTAAAAGCCGCTTGTTGTAATCTGTCAGAAAGTTTTGAAACCAATCCGTCAATAGATGTTAATTTTTCTGATGCGTTAACAGGTACAAAACAAATTCAAATGTTAGGATTAACAAGTCCATATTTGTTAATTACTCAAGAAAATATTCCGTCAATTAGAGGAGCAGCACAAGCATTCGGATTAACATTTACACCTGGGACTTGGGTTGAAAGTATTCAAATAACAAAAGGAGCAGGAAGTGTTGTAAATGGTTTTGAAAGTATTTCGGGACAAATAAATACGGAGCTAGTAAAACCATCTACTAATCATAAGTTTTACCTTAATGCTTATGGAGCTTTGGGAGGTAGATTAGAGTTCAATACCCATTTCAATCAAAAAGTGAGCGAAAAGTGGCAAACAGGGTTGTATGTACATGGAAACTATAGAGGAGAAAAATTTGATAAAAACAAGGATAACTTTTTAGACAACCCATTAGTAGAACAAATTAATGTGATGAATCGTTGGCAATATATCGATGCCGAAAAAGGTTGGGTAAGTTTTATCAATTTTAGATATTTAGACGATTCAAAACAAGTAGGAGAAGTTGGTTTTAACCCAGAAGTAGATAGAGGATCAAATACTGTTTGGGGAAGCGAAATTAAAACCAAACGTTTTGATACTTCTGTAAAAGTAGGTTATGTGTTTCCAGATATGCCATTTCAAAATATGGGCTTTCAAGCGGCGTATAGTAACCATAAACAAGATTCGTATTTTGGATTGAGAGATTACAACATTCAGCATCAAAGCTTTTATAGCAGTTTTGTGTTTAGCTCTATTATTGGAGATACTCGTAATAAGTTTAAAACAGGTGCTAGCCTTACGTATGATAACTACGAAGAGTTTATTAGTGAGCTGCTGTCTCCGAATTTTAATAGAAAAGAAAACTCTGTAGGAGCTTTTTTTGAATATGCTTATGACAATGCAGATAATCTTAGTGTTACAGCAGGCGTTCGATTAGACCATCATAACTTGTTAGGGACTTTTGTAACACCGAGATTGCACATGCGTTATGTTCCTTGGGAAAGAGGAGTATTAAGAGCTTCTGTAGGAAGAGGAAAACGAAGCGCGAATATTTTTGCAGAGAATCAACAATTTTTTGCTTCATCACGAGCAATTACTATTGAAAGTTCAGGTGGAAATATTTATGGCTTAGACCCAGAAGAGGCTTGGAATTACGGAGTATCGTTTTTACAAGGATATAAACTATTTGGTAGAAAAGGAGATGTAACATTCGATTTTTATCAAACAAATTTTTCAAATCAGGTAGTAGTCGATTGGGAAAATCCACAAGAAATTTCTTTTTATAATTTAGAAGGAAAGAGTAACGCAAATAGTTTCCAGATAGAAATGAATCAAAATATAATCCCTTATTTTAATACTCGATTCTCTTATAAGTTTTACGATGTTTCTACTGATTATAAATCAGGAAACTTAGCGAAAGCTTTACAAGCTAAACATCGTTTTTTTGCCAATGTATCTTACGAAACTAAAACAGAAAAAAGCGATGCCAGTTGGAAGTTTGATGTAACCTATAACTGGATAGGAGAGCAACGACTACCTAATACAAACAACCAGTTACCAACATATTCAGATAGCTATAACTTATTAAACACGCAAATAACAAAAGTGTTTTCAAAAAAGTTTGAAATGTATGCTGGGGCTGAAAATATTACAAATTACAAACAAAAAAATCCTATACTGGGAAGTGATAATCCATTTGGTGCAAATTTTGATACTACTATTGTATATGCACCAGTTTTTGGAAGTAACTTCTATGCAGGGTTACGATTTAAAATAGATTAATTCAATAAATTAAAAATCAAGAACACATGAAAAATATATTTTTATTAGCAGTTGTTTTATTATTAAGCACATCAACATTTGCTCAGAAGAAGAATGCAAAAGTATCTTTTGAAGTAGACGGTGTTTGTATGATGTGTAAGCAGCGTATAGAAAAAGCAGCGTTAAAAACTAAAGGAGTGAAATTTGCAAAATGGGATGTGAATACTCACGAGTTAAGTTTAATTATTGATGAACGCAAAACAAGTACAGAAACAGTTAAAAAAACTATTGCTGGTGTAGGTCATGACACAAAAGAGTTTAAAGCAACAAAAGAAGCTTATGATAATTTACATGAGTGTTGTAAGTATCGTGATGAGGAAGTGCAAAAAGATCATAAAAAAACAAAGAAGTAATAAAAAAATCCCGAGTTAATACTCGGGATTTTTATGTTATAACATTTGTAAAGTGTTAATTTCTTGTTGCGTTAATTCACGCCATCTACCACGAGGTAAATTCTTTTTAGTTAAACCAGCAAAAATAACACGATCTAATTTTTTTACATGATATCCATAATGTTCAAAAATTTTACGAACAATACGGTTTCTACCAGAGTGAATTTCAATACCTACCTCAGTTTTCTTTTCACCCTCTACGTAAGAAACGGCATCAATAAAAACTTTTCTTCCCTCAATAATTACATCACCACGTAATTTTTCTAAATCAGCAATGGTTAATTTTTTATCTAAAGAAGCATGGTATAATTTACGAACGTTATGCTTAGGGTGCGTTAATTTTTTTGCCAACTCACCGTCGTTAGTAAATAGTAATAAACCAGTAGTATTTCTATCTAATCTTCCAACAGGGTAAATTCGTTCTCTAGTGGCGTTTCCTACTAATTCCATTACAGTTTTACGACCACGGTCATCTTCCATAGTAGTAATGTAATTTTTAGGTTTGTTTAATAAAACGTAACGTTTCTGCTCCATAGAAATTAAAGTTCCATCAAAACGAACTTCATCAGTAGGCTGCACTTTGTAACCCATTTCCGTAACTAATTTCCCGTTTACAGAAACACTTCCGTGTTCAATATACGTATCTGCTTCTCTACGAGAACAAATTCCTGAATTAGAAATAAATTTGTTCAAGCGAATTCCTGTATCCTCAGTTTTTTTCTGAGTAGGTTTATTGCTTTTTGGTTTTCTGAAATCTTTTTTGAATTGATTTTTTCCTTGAGGATTGCTGTTACGTCCAGCTTGTCGTCCTCTCGACGAGTTTTTTGAATTCATAATTAAATTTTAAAAGTTTGCAAATTTACGGTAATTATTTGGTTTTTAATCTAAAACCTCAACTACTTTATCTACAATTAAAGATTTATCGATAAATAACAAGCTAAAGACTCCTATTAATAACAAGACCTTTAAAATGTTGTGAGCTAATCTATATTGATTGTTTTTTGTTGATTCCCATGTGTAAAAACCAACAAATATTAAGGTAATGGCAGCTAAATAAAAATAATATTTCATGTATTCTATAGCAGGGTAGTTAAATAAAACTCCAATAGGTACTAAAGTTAATACCATTAATAAAATAATTAGCTTTTTAGTACTTCGTTCTCCATATTTAACAGGGAAAGTGTTGTAGTTATTAGCTATAGCTCCTTTAATATTTTCTAAATCCTTCATAAGTTCTCGAATCATGATGACTAGAAAAAGAAAGATTGCGTGTATGAAAATTACTTTTGAAAAATTTTTGTAGTGTACAAAAATTACAAAAAAAGGAAGTATGGTTAATACTGTGGCTGTTATTAATCCTATTAGTGGATGTTTTTTTAGTTTATGAGAGTAAAACCAAATGCCAAATATATATACAGAGAAAAAGAATGCTGCTCGCCATGAAACTAACCATCCGAAGAAAAAACCAATAAAATTTAGTGTAAAATATAACGTTAGTTTTGTTTCTTGCTTTACATAAGAATCTAAGCCTGTTTTTATAGGTCTGTTAATAATATCAGCTTTTTTATCGTAAAAATTATTGATGATATATCCGGAAGCAACTACACAAACGGTAGCAATAACTAAATAAAGTAAATGCCAATCAAAAACTACAGGCTTAACTGATTTTGCATCAGAGAAAATAAAAATAGCAGCCAAATATTGGGCTGCTATTAATACTAGGATGTTATAACCTCTTATGACAGATAAAAGGCTAAATATTTTTAAGAAAAATGTATTGTTTTTAAATGTACTCATAGTAGCATTTTAAAAGCGATACACTAATTCTAATTTATAATCTTTTAAACTGTTTTTTGCTTTTTCGTAATCTTCAGTAAATCCTAAGATGTAACCTCCACCACCAGAACCACAAAGCTTTAAATAGTAATCGTTGGTTTGTATACCTTTTTCCCATACTTTATGAAAAGCAGTAGGAATCATAGGTTTAAAGTTAGCTAATACTACTTTTGATAGTTTTTTCACGTTACCAAATAACGATTTTACGTTTCCTTGTAAAAAGTCTTCAATACAAGCATCTGTATGTGTTGCGAACTCTTCGCTAATCATTTTTCTGAAACCTTCGTTTTTCATCTTGTTCATAAAGATGTTTACCATTGGTTCAGTCTCCCCAATTTGCTCAGAATCTAATAAGAAAACAGCTCCTTTTCCTTCTTTTTGAGAAGGGATTCCTGCTGGTTCAATATGTTCTTTTGAATTGATTAAGATAGGTAAACTTAAATAAGAGTTTAAAGGATCTAACCCAGAGCTTTTTCCATGGAAAAAAGACTCCATCAATGAAAAAATTTGTTTTAAAGTTAAAAGCTTGTCTCTCGTTAGGTTTTCTAAAATTGTAATTTTATCATTAGCGTACTTATCGTAAATAGAAGCTACTAAAGCGCCAGAACTTCCAACTCCGTACCCTTGAGGTATTGAAGAATCGAAATACATTCCGTTATCAATATCACTTTTCAAAGAATCTAAATCAAAAGATACTAATTCAGAATTTAAGTTAGTCAAATAACTATAAAACTTCGCTAAGCTTTGATTTGACTTCTCAGCTTCTCCAGTTAAGTTTTTTGCAGATTTTAACGCTCCTTTATAAGAACTAAAAGGTATTGCTAATCCTTTAGAGTCTTTGATAATTCCATACTCTCCAAAGAGTAATATTTTTGCGTAAAATAAGGGTCCTTTCATAGGTGTTTTAATTACGGTGCAAACATACAAGTAAAACTACTAGTTTACAAACTAGTACACGTTTTTGTAAAAAGTTTTCCAAACGCCCACTTTTTCGTTATCGCGATATTTACCTTTTGTTTCTATTTTACCATTCTTATAAAAAGTTTTCCATATACCTTCTCTTTCACCTTCTTCATACTTTCCTTCCTCTTTTAACTCACCAGATTCATAGTATACCTTTCGAATTCCGTGAAGTTTTCCGTTTTTGTAATTGGCTCTATGAAAAGGTTTGCCATTGGTATGGTAATATAGTACCAAACCATCAAATTCTTCTTGGTTAGGAGTTTTCACAGTACTAAAACCCTCCATTTGTACTTGACCATTTTTGTAGTAATCTACAATCCAAAAGCCGTCATTCATTCTTTTGGGAGCAGGTCTATAAAACTCATGCTCTCCTTTAGTTGTTTCTTGCCAGTTTTTATCAAACCAAATAGTATCTTGTGCATTGACTGAATTGGTTATAAAACCAATAAAAAGGGCAATTATTAATGTTGAAGTTTTCATAATAGTAGGGAATTTAGGTTAAAATAGGTCTCGCGCCAAAACCCACACTATCACAAATATAATGATTTTTTTGGCAGTATGCAGCTAAATTATTCTTAATAAATACTTCAATCTCAGTCTTTTCCGAATTAGGGTATAATACGTGTACATTTGCCCCTGCATCTAAGGTAAAGCAAACATTGCTATCATTTTCTTGTCTGTATTCCCATATTTTATTGATGATTTCTAACGTGTTCGGTTTCATTAAAATGAAATATGGACTACTTGTTAACATCATTGCATGTAATGTTAAAGCTTCGCTTTCAACAAGGTCAATAAATGCTTTAATATCTCCATTTTGAAGGATTTTTGAAAGTTTTTCTAAGTTTTCATTGGCCTGATTAAAACGATTTTCAGCATACGGATGATTATGCATTAAATTGTGACCAACAGTACTTGAAACTTGCTTTTCACCTTTATCAACTAATAAAATAGTATCCTGGTAGTCTTCAAAAATAGGATGAACCTTATAAGGGAATTTTGTACCGAATAAATCTGAACTTCCTTTAATTTTAGGATGATTTCCCCAAACGACTAATGGCCCTTCAATACTTCTACTAGCACTTCCTGATCCTAAACGAGCTAAAAAAGAAGCTTTTTTATTAATATATTCATCAGTTAAATTTGGATTTAATTCTTTTTCCAAATTCATTAAACACATAGCAATAGCACTCATTCCACTTGCAGAAGAAGCAATACCACTACTGTGTGGAAATGAATTTTCAGAAGAAATAACCATGTTATACTCTAAAATATAGGTACAGTATTTTTGTATTCTTTCAAAGAATTTGGCTATTTTAGGTTTAAAATCATCTTTCTTTTTTCCTTCAAAGTACAATTCAAATTCTACTTGGTTTTTTGGTAATGTCTTTATGAATTCAATTTTTGTAGTTGTATGGCAATTATTCAATGTAAAGCTTATTGAGGCATTTTTAGGAATTTGAGGTTCGCTTTTTCCCCAGTATTTTACCAAAGCAATATTACTAGGTGTCTGCCATGTAACGGTTAAGTTATCTACTTTTTTATCTTGAGAAAGAAATAAGAAATCTGATGTATTCAACGTGTAAAAAATTTGCTGTAAAGATAGAACTTCGCTTACACTTGTGCTAATTTTTGTAAAACGCTTTCTTTATAGCTTCTGCTTATTGAGATTGCTTTTTTAGTAACTTCAATATATTCGTTAGTATATGATGAAATTTTAGAAACTGAAACAATGTAAGAACGATGTAATCTTATAAAACAATCACTTGGTAATATGGCTTCAAAATTACTAATGGTTTCTCTAGTAACTATAGTATTTCGTCTCAAGTTTTAGCGCCAGCATTTGGATTGTTGAGGGCTATTCGATATTATCTTGTTGTGGAAAAGAGATAGCTAATCTAGATTTTTGATTAGTTAATCCTTTTAATACCTATTTCTAACATAGAAATGGGTATTTTTGTTGTATGAGAAAAATTAAACTGATTTGGGACTTTAAAGGTCCTGATGGATTGGAAACAGCAAAACATCACTGTATACATTTAAAAGAATTTACGCAGATAGATGGTTTGCCATATCATGAAGTAAATTTTGTATCTTTAAACGAAATGCATACCATCGCTTTTATTGTGGTTGATGAGGAATATATGAAAACCTTTAGAGATGCATTGAAACCTCATAGAGGAGAATTAGCATAATATAACACAAAAAAATAGATCTATGTTTTTAATTAATGCCTTAGCAAAACCAAAAAAATCTTCTGAACATTATGATCAAGTTATAGGAGCTTACGTAAGCTTGTATATTGATTATAAAGATATTGAAGGAGCTATGCGATTAGCGAAATTTTATATCAAAAATGAAGATTGGAAAGTAGTAGAAATAGAAGACGAATATTTTACGTTAGATTCTGTGGATGATGTAGAAGATAATGAGCAAAAAGAATTGTATGAAGAAGCTGTAGAGTATGGATACTCTATTATTTTTAATTGCTACGAAGAAGAAGGAGAAGACGAAGATTAAAAAAAGCATGTCATTTCGAACGGAGTGAGAAACCTCAATTATTTTCGTTCGAAATGATATTTTATTTATTCAGCAATTGCATTAGCACAAATAAAACCACCTGTCCAAGCATTTTGAAAGTTGAAGCCACCAGTAACGGCATCAATATTTAATACTTCACCTACAAAAAACAAGTTTTTGTGTTTTTTACTTTCAAAACGTTTAAAGTTAATTTCTTTTAAGTCTACACCGCCAGCAGTAACAAACTCCTCTTTAAAAGTAGTACGACCATTTGCATTGAATAATCCTTTGGTTAACTGATCTGCTAAGTTTTGAAGTTGCTTATTGCTCAAATCAGCCCAGTTTTGGTTGTTTTTTATTTCTGAAGCCATTACCAAACGTTCCCATAATCGGCGAGGAATATCACTAAATGGAGATTTTAAACTAACTTGTTTTTTAGTTTGTGATTTTTTTAACTCTTGTAATGTTGAAAAAACTGAATCGGTATCTTGTCCTAACCAATTTACCAGTACGTTATATTGATAGTTTTTATCAGCTAAAATACGAGCACCAAAAGCGGATAATTTTAAAATAGCAGGACCACTCAAGCCCCAATGGGTAATTAGTAACGGACCAGAATTTTCTAAATTTGTTCCAACAAGTGTAACTTCTGCATTTGGAACTGATATTCCGCCTAAATCAATAATTCGCTTGTCTTTTATATTGAAAGTAAATAAGGAAGGAACAGGTTCAATAATTGTATGATTTAACGTTTTACATAAATCCCATACTTTTTTACTACTTCCTGCGGCAACCACTACGAAATCAGCTTCAAAATCTTGATTTTTTGTGTTGATAATCCATTTCTCATTTTGTTGATAAATGGAGTTTACACCATGGTTTTTTAACACGCTAATTCCAAGGTTATCAACAGCGTTTTGAAAACAATCTATAATAGCTTGTGATGTATTTGCTTCTGGAAATACTCGATTGTCTTCTTCTATTTTTAAAGGAACTCCGCGATTTTCAAACCATTCAAAAGTATCACCCGTCATGAATTTATGAAAAGGACCTAATAACTCCTTTTTACCTCTCGAGTAGAATTTTGTTAGTTCTTTAGGTTCAAAACAAGCATGTGTAACATTGCAACGACCTCCACCAGAAATTTTTACTTTTTGTAAAACCTCTTTTCCTTTCTCAAGAATAGTAATGTCCAATTCAGGATTAATTTCTTTTGCATTAATCGCAGTAAAATAACCTGCAGCTCCACCACCAATAATAATAACTTTTTTCATCTTTTTTATGTCAGTTCGAGTAATTTTCGGTAGAAAATTGTATCGAGAACTTTTTTAAATCATCTCGATACAAATTTATTTCATTCTTCAATAAATTCACTCGATGTGACAGGTTTAATTTTATAAAATCATTTCTTTATAGGTGAGGATAGTATTGAATCCTTTTTGTTGAAAATAGCTTGTAGTGTCTTCATTTCCTGTAACTAAAATAAAATCACCACCCCAAGCACCTAAACTTTTTACTTCACCAAAATAGTCAGAAAATAACCTTTGTTTTACAGTGTCTTGTTTTATAATTGAACTAATGATTTGCTCATGCTCAATAATGATTTTTTCTAAATCTTTAGAAGTGTTGGCTTTTAAAAACTCTTGAGTTAAATTGTCAATTTCAGGAATTAAGACTTTAGCTTCTTCTTTGTGTTTTTTATAGTGAGCAATTCCTTCTCTGCTATTTTGTTTTTGGTTCAAATGCACAAAAAATAATTCTTCAGAAAAATGTGGATTGAAATTTACTTCTTCAATATAAGGTTGTTTTTCTTCTAGTTTATATAGAATCGGAGTGTTATGTTTTGCACAAGCGATATCGTAACCACTTCCAGAAAAAGCGTTCCAAAGTAAGGTAAACGGATTTACATTTACCCAAGTAGCTATATTATTAATTAAGGTTGAGGAACTTCCTAATCCCCAGTTTTGAGGAAATGTTAGATTTGTCTTTACAACGAAACCGTTTTCAGTAGTTAGAAATTCAGGATTTAAACGTTTCGCTTCTTGTAAAATATCACGTAGTGTTTCAGCAATAAACTCAGCACTTCCTTCTTTATCAGAATTAAACGTAGCTGAGGTTAAGCGTAGTTTGGGTAAATCAAAAGAAGCCTCGAACCAACATTCTCCAGTATGCGTAAAACTTCCCCAGATAAGTTGTGATTCTTTAATTGGTTCAACAATTAAGTCTTGTCCAAACTTAGTAGGAACAGCTAACGATGTTGCACCATCTAAAACAACATATTCTCCAGTGAGTAATAATTTTCCGTTAGAATAGTGTCGCATTATACCAGTCCGAATTGTTTAAAGTGATGTGTAAAATGTTTTACTTGGAATTTTTTCCAATATTCATAATCTAACTCTCCAAAAAATGGATGTACAACTGTTCGGTTTGGATTTTCATTAAAAACAGTTTCGAAGTGCTGCACTTGCTCAATCAAATCAATAACAGCTTCGTTTATAGAACTAAACTTTAACGGAGTTGGAGCTTCTGATAAAAATGGAGCTTTAAATCCAGTTTGTAACTCATTATCAGAATTTAAAAATGGTTTTCTTCTAGCTGATTTCTCATCAGAAACATAGGTGTCAACTTTCCAGTTTCCATTCGCTATTTGAGTAACCAAGCTTAAATGTTCTACCATGTGTTGTCCACTCATTTTACCAAACAAAGGTTTTGCATCGGATTTTAAACTTAAAAGAGTATCACGTACTTCTTCTTCATTTAAAAAGTCTACCCATTGTACTTTTGGCTTACGAAGCTCATTTAGTTTTTCAACCACGGCACTATGAGAAGCTGTTCTGTCTTCAAAATAGGAGGCTACAATTTCTTTTTCTTCATTGGTAGCTTTGTGTTGATTTAAAATGTTCATCAAGTGCATTTTCATATGCCCATGTTGAATTCCTTTGGTTGTTAAAGCACGCAAAGCAGCAAAATTTTGAGCTAAACCAGCAGCAGCAATAATTTGCATTAAAGTGCGAGCACTAGGTTTTTGCATCATATCTAACGATAATTTTGCCATTGGGTGTAAGGCAGTTAATCCACCCACAGTTCCTAATGCTAAAGGAATTTCAATCCAAAATCTAAAAATTCCGTCTTTTACTTCACAGTGAGTTAAGCTTTTGTATTGTCCGTCTTTTGAAGCATACGCATGTGCACCCGCTTCAATAGCTCTAAAATCGTTTCCAGTAGCTAATACAACAGCATCTATTCCGTTCATAATACCTTTGTTGTGCGTAACTGCACGGTACGGTTCTACCTCTGCAATTTTAACAGCTTGTTCAAACTTTTGAGCAAACTTCTCAGGATTCTTCCCGCCCAATTCGGCTACTTTACAGCTTACTTCTGCTCTAACTAAACATTCAGGAACGTAGTTAGAAAGAATGCTCATAACTATTTCAATATCATCTTTTCTAAAAGTCTTTGCAATAGCTTCTAAGCAAGAATTAATAAAGTTAGCTCCCATACTATCTTTTGTTTCAAACGTAACATGTAATTGATAGTAGTTTGCAAGCTTATCTGTTTTATCAACTAGTTGAATATCTAATATTCCGCCACCACGTTTTTCCATGTTTTTGGTAATAGATGCGGTAGCTGCGTATAATTCTGTTTTTTGTTGATTAAAATAGGTTTCTAACTCTTTTTTGTTACCAGCATACATAAAATGTACCTGACCAATTTTTGTAGTAGAAATTACTTCTGTTTTAAATCCTCCACGAGTACTCCAAAACTTGGCAACTAAAGAAGCAGCAGCAACAACAGAGCTTTCTTCAACCACCATTGGTATTACATAACTGCGTCCGTTAATAATAAAGTTAGGAGCAATGCCGTAAGGCATATAAAAATTAGAAATGGTATTTTCAATAAAATCATCATGCAATTGTTGTAACTTCTCGTCTACATTCCAATATTGCGTAATAGTTTGTATAATTTCTGGTTGATTGTTAAAGTAAGTTTTAGCCAACCAGTCTATTTTTTCTTCTTTGGTAAGTTTAGAAAAACCAGAGATCGTTTTAGACATTCTCAATTCATTTTTGATGGCTCAAAGATACGTGAATCATGTTAAAATGCTTGTGTTATTTGGTTTTTATGATTTTTTTGAGCGGGTTTTTGGCTATTTTTCCGTAAACTTGGCAAACTTTTTAGATAAACAACAACTTAACATGAAGAAATTATTATTATTGTTTATAGGGATATCTTCGCTAGTACAAGCTCAAAAAAAAGATATTTCTTTAGAGGATATATGGCGAAAAGGCACATTTAGAGCCGATTATATGAACTCTTTAAATTCTATGAATGGAGATTTTTATTCGTTATTAAATTATGAGAATGGAAGTTCTACTGTAGATAAATACAGTTATGAAACTTTAGAAAAAGTTGCAACGATTGTTGATAGTAAAGATTTAGCAGGATTGAAGTATTTTCAATCATATAGTTTTAATAATGATGAGACCAAATTAATTTTAGGAACAAACTTCAAACAAATTTTCCGTCACTCATATTTAGGTACATTTTATGTGTATGATATTGCTAAAAAATCATTAGACTTAATTGGTACAGATATTCAAGAACCAACTTTTTCTCCTGATAGTAAAAAAATAGCATACGCTAAAGACAACAATTTATTTATTAAAGATTACTCAGATGCTAATGTTGTAATTCAAATTACCAATAGTGGTAAAAAGAACGAAATCATTAACGGTATTACTGATTGGGTTTATGAAGAAGAGTTTGGTTTTGTAAAAGCTTTTGAATGGAGTAAAGATAGCAAAAACTTAGCTTATTTACGTTTTGATGAAAGTAAGGTTAAAACTTTTTCAATGGATGTGTATGGAAAAGAAAAATACCCAACACAACATGTATTCAAATACCCAAAGGCAGGTGAAGAAAATGCTAAAGTAGCTTTACGTATATTTTCATTAGAAACGAATAAAACTGCAGAAATTAGAGTAGGAGATTATGAATATATTCCTAGAATTAACTGGACAAACAATCCAAACATATTAGCTGTTAGAACATTGAACCGTCATCAAAATGATTTAAAAATGTATTTTGTTGATGCAACTACTTTTAATAGTTCTGTAGTTTTAAATGAAACAGATAAAGCATATGTAGATATTACAGATGACCTAACTTTTTTAGACGATAATAGCTTTATTTGGACAAGTGAAAAAGATGGATACAACCATATTTATCACTATGATAAAGATGGTAAATTATTAAATCAAGTAACTAAAGGAGATTGGGAAGTTACTTCTTACTACGGATATAATGCTGATAAGAAAACTATTTATTACCAATCAGTAGAAAACGGTTCTATTAATAGAGGAGTGTATAGCATTTCTTTAGACGGTAACAACAAAAAGCTATTGAGTAACTCTACAGGAACAAACAACGCTGCTTTTAGTAAAAACATGCACTATTTCATCAATACTTTTTCTGATGCAAATACACCACCAGTGTATACGCTAAGAAATGATGAAGGTAAGGTGTTAAAAACTATAAAAGATAACGCAGCTTTAAAAGAAACTATTGCAGGATATAATTTAAGTAAAAAAGAGTTTTCTACTATTAATGTTAACGGTAACGACTTAAATATGTACACTATTAAGCCTGCAAACTTTGATGTAAATAAAAAGTATCCAGTTTTAATGTATCAATATTCAGGGCCAGGTTCTCAAAATGTAAAAAATAGTTGGAATGGTTCAAATGATTATTGGCATCAAATGTTAGCACAAAACGGATATATTGTTGTTTGTGTTGATGGTAGAGGAACAGGTTTTAAAGGTCGTGATTTTAAGAAAGTTACTTATATGAACTTGGTGAAGCATGAAACTGAAGACCAAATTTCGGTGGCTAAAGAGTTAGCAAAATTACCGTATATTGACGCGAATAGAATCGGTATTTGGGGATGGTCATTCGGTGGTCATATGAGTACGAACTGTTTATTAAAAGGAAATGATGTATTTGCAGCAGCTATCGCTGTGGCACCAGTTACTACATGGCGTTTTTACGACACAATTTATACAGAACGTTACATGCGTACACCAGAGGAAAATCCAGCAGGGTATGATGATAACTCGCCATTGAATTATCCAGAACTATTAAAAGGAAAATATTTACTAATTCACGGTACGGGAGACGATAATGTACATGTGCAGAATGCTTATAGAATGGCAGAAGCGTTAATTCAAGCTAATAAGCAATTTGAATGGGGAATGTATCCAGATAAGAACCATGGTATTTACGGAGGCAACACTCGTTTACACCTGTATACCAAAATGACCAACTTTATTAAAAACAACTTATAAACTAAAACAATATATTATGGCTAAAAATGTAGCAACCGAACGGGAAATATTTGGACATCCAGTAGGATTATTTATGTTGTTCTTTACAGAAATGTGGGAACGTTTTTCATACTACGGTATGAGAGCTCTACTGGTTTTATATTTAATTAGCGAAGTAGCAAGTGATAATCCAGGTTTAGGGTGGACTAAAAGTGATGCTAGTAGCTTATACGGTTGGTACACAATGCTTGTTTACATTACTCCAATCATTGGCGGGATTATTGCTGATAAAATTTTAGGATTTAGAAAAGCCATTATTATAGGAGCTGTGTTAATGACATTAGGGCACATATCGTTAGCTTTTGAACCGATGCCAGCGTTTTACTTAGGACTTGGTTTATTAATTATAGGAAATGGTTTTTTTAAGCCAAATATATCTTCAATTGTAGGGCAATTATACCCAGAAGGAAGTGATAAAAAAGATTCAGGGTATACTATTTTTTACCAAGGAATTAACGTAGGAGCTTTCTTGGGGTCAATTTTATGTGGTTATTTAGGAGAAACTTTAGGTTGGCATTATGGGTTTGGATTAGCAGGTATATTTATGTTTATAGGATTGATTCAGTTCCATTTAGCACAAAAAATGTTTGGAGAAATTGGATTAGCACCAAAGAAAGAAGTTTCTAAAGAAACTACAGAAATAGAAAAAAAGCCATTAACAAAAGTTGAAACTCAGAGGTTAATAGTTGTTGGTGTTTTAGCATTTTTCTCTATCTTTTTCTGGGCAGCTTTCGAGCAAGCAGGTTCGAGTATGAATATTTTTGCAAGTGAATATACTGATAGAAGTTTAGAAGGGACAGGAGTAATTGTATTTAAAATTTTTGGAGCTTTACTATCAGCTTTACCAGTAATAATTTTAACATGGTTATTTGTAGGAATGTTTAAAGCAATTGGTAAAACGTATGCTACAGCAATGATGTTTATGGCACTAAGTGTTGTTATTTTGTGGGGAATTATTGGATATATGATTTATAATCAGTTTTTTGATGAAAACCCGGAGGTACCAGCAACATGGTTTCAAAGTTTAAATGCGTTATTTATCTTCACTTTAGCGCCATTATTTTCTTGGGTTTGGCAAAAATTAGCAAAAACAAAATATAACCCTAACGGACCTCAAAAGTTTGCTATAGGATTAATATTACTTGGATTAGGTTTTATACCAATGGTACTTGGAGCAGCAAATGTTGGAGGAGATTCCATACAAAAGGCTAGTATGATCTTTTTAGTTTTAGCTTACCTATTACATACTATGGGAGAGTTAAGTTTATCACCAGTTGGTCTTTCCTATGTAAATAAATTGTCACCAAAAAGATTATTAGGTATTATGTTTGGTATTTGGTTTTTTGCATCTGCCATGGGTAATATGATTGCAGGAACTTTTTCAAGTTACATGGAAAAGATAGCTCAAGAATCTTCTATGTCTGATTTCTTTAATATCTTAGTTTGGATTCCAATTGGAGGAGGTATAGTATTATTCCTTTTAAGTTTTCCACTTAAAAAGTTAATGCACGGAGTAAAATAATAAGGAGCATTTAACCTCATGATAATCTTTATCATGAGGTTTGTTACATATAAACGATAAATAAATATGAGTTCAGTTACATCAAACGATTTTTTTAAATCAAAAGTATTAGGGCATCCATCAGGGTTGTTTGTGCTATTTTTTACAGAAATGTGGGAGCGCTTTTCTTTTTACGGAATGCGTGTTTTATTAGTTAACTTCTTAACAGCAGCAGCTATTGGAACTAACCCTGGTTGGGAATGGTCAGCAGAAAATGCAGGTGCTTTATTTGGTACTTATGCAATGTTATTGTATTTAACCCCAATTTTAGGAGGAATTTTAGCAGACAAATTAACAGGATATCGTTGGGCAGTTGTTATAGGCTCTATTATTATGACACTTGGTCACGCTGCTATGGCTATTGAAACTGAGTTTTGGTTGTATGTAGGTTTAGCTTTATTAGTAATTGGTACAGGTTTCTTTAAACCTAATATGACATCTATTATTTCTGAGATGTATAAAGACTTACCAGAAAAAAAAGATGGAGCATATACTATATTTTATATGGGAGTTAATGCAGGAGCTTTCTTTGGAATGATGTTATGTGGATATTTAGCTGAAAAGATAGGTTGGTCTTGGGGGTTCGGTTTAGCAGGAATTTTCATGTTATTAGGTACTTTACAGTTTTGGTTAGCAAAACCATTATTTGGAACTATAGGAGATGTTCCTTCAAAAGAAGAAAATAATGTTGTTGAAACTTCTGGTTTAAACTCAAAAGAAGAGGATAAAAGAAATCCTTTCACAGGTTTAGATAAAATATTAATTGTAATTTCCTCTGTTATAGGTTTAGGATACGCTATTAACGATCCTTTATCAAAAATTGGAGGTATAGATGTTTTTGGAGCTCTTAAAATAGGAAATTTTGAAGGACAATATGTAGCTGTACTGTTTGGGTTAATAGTATTTTTAGTTTTAACTATTTCTCGTATATCTCGTTATGCTAAGGTTGTACGAGATAGAATGATTGCTGTAATTATATTTGCTTTTTTTACTGTTTTCTTCTGGATGAGTTTCGAACAAGGAGCTTCTTCTTTAGTGCTTTTTGCTCGTGATAATGTTGATAGAGTTTTAACAGGTAATGCACAAACAATTTTTAATATTGTAAATACACTATTAACTGTAATTCCGTTAGCTATTATTACTTGGGTACTAATTTTATTAGGAAAAGAAACAGGAAAAAGAATTCCTGTATCCAACTTTGTATTAGCAATATGTTTTCTGGGAGTTTGGGCATTGGTAGGTTGGATGTTATATCGTGAGTTTTCAGCAGAAGCTTCTGAAATAACGGTATCATGGTTTTCAATATTAAACTCATTTTTTATTATAGCCTTTGCTAATTTCTTTTCTAAATGGTGGGATTCAAAATACAACCCGTCTGCAGCTGTAAAGTATGGATTAGGACTAATTATAATGGCAGTAGGTTTTGGGTTGTTAGCATTTGGATCTTATGGAATAACCGATGGTGTTAAAGTGAGTATGATATGGTTAATATTAGCATATTTGTTTCATACCTTAGGGGAGTTATGTCTTTCTCCAGTAGGTTTATCATATGTATCTAAATTAGTACCTGCAAGAATGATTGCATTTATGTTTGGTATGTGGTATTTAGCAATAGCAATAGGAAATAAAGCAGCAGCTGTTTTAGGAGGTCAAATAGAAAACATAACAAAAGAATATAGCCTATCAACATTCTTTTTAATTTTCACAATAGTTCCAACATTAGCAGGATTGTTAGTAATAGCTTTAAATCCGTTAATTAAAAAACTAATGCATGGAGTTAAATAGCTCTAAATAAAAGTTAAAACAATATTTTTAGAACCTGTCAATTTTAAATATTGGCAGGTTTTTTTGTAATTTTGGAACACTTATTGAGACTTAAAGAGTATGAAAAAAATAATATTAATAGTAGTTTTAACCTTTATTTCATATGGAGTAAAGGCACAAGACAAGGTAAATTGGTTAAGCTTTGAAGAAGCGATGGAAATGAGTGAGAAAGACCCTAAACCAATTTTAGTAGATATTTACACCGATTGGTGTGGTTGGTGTAAAAAGATGGATAAAACCACTTACAAAAACAAAGTAATTGTTGAGTATATCAATACACACTATTACCCAGTAAAGTTAAACGGAGAAGCTAAACATGATATTACATTTCAAGGAAAAACCTTTAAATACCAGTCTCAGGGAAGAAGAGGTTATCACGAGTTAGCGGCTGCTATTATGAAAGGACAATTAAGTTATCCTTCAACAGCTTTTTTTAATACTGATAAGCAATTATTACAAAACGTACCTGGCTACTTAGAAGAAAAAAGATTTGAGAAAATACTGGCGTATTTTAACAAAGATAATTATAAAAATACACCTTGGACAGAGTTTGAAAAGAACTTTAAAAGTGCCATGTAAAAACTTATTCTTTTATAATATAAGCACCATTTTGACCAGTATACCAAAATGGTGTTTTTTGTTTATAACAAGTTTCTTTCCACCCGTTAATGTACGATTTGTAATTACTTCCATCAGCAATGATTTGCTTTGGTTTTAGCCAAAAAATAAGTCTGCTTAAATTTATTTTTGGGTTATTTTTTAAAACCACTATTGGGTTTTTAAGTTTTTTTATTTGATACATCCCTAAACTATCTACAATTAAAATTTGTTTGTTACTGAAAGAAGCAATGTATGATATCGAATCAATATTTTTAGAAATAATGCCTTGAGCAACTCTGTAAGATTGTAAAATTTTTTCTTGCAGAAGAATAGAGTCATTTAGTGAACTAAAAACGTTAAGCTCGTTCCTGTTTCTTTCTCCTAAAATTGAATACCTACTTTTATGAAATACAATAAATTCACTTTTGTTTACTCGCTGGCTTTTTTCATATAAATAAACCCCTTGTAAAATAATAGTTGAAGTTAAAAAGAGTACAATATTATTATAGGTTTTACGAAACCAAAGTTGAAATAAGAAAATAATGAATATGTACCAAGCTATCATTGCTTCAAAAGACAGAGAAAGTTCTTTCAATAAAAACACTTCTTGTTTCGAAACCCAACTAACAAAATAATTCATCAAAGAAATAATTGATCCATATATATTCGCCAAGAATTGAGGCAATATATTAAACGTTGCTAGTATAATAATTACAATTCCACCAAACAAAATTGTACCTAAAAAAGGAATGATAATTAAGTTAGATAGGATAAACAACCCTGGAAACTGATGAAAGTAATACAAGCTAATTGGTAAAATTCCTGCTTGTGCAGCTATAGAAACTGTAAATAATTGCCAGCCTTTGTCGAGAAATCGTAATTTAGGTGTCCAAATACTGTAAAGTAAAGGTTGTACCCAAACAATACCAAAAACTGCTAAATAACTTAATTGAAACCCAACATCAAATAAAAACATCGGTTTTATTAAAAGTAAAAATAGCATGGAGCTTATTAAAGAAAACTCAATAACCTTTTTTCGTTTAAAGGATAACCCGATAGCTACAAAAGTAAACATAGTTACTGCTCTAACTACTGAGGCAGATAAACCAGCTATAAAAGCAAATGACCAAAGTAAGAAGATAACACAAACGACTTTAATGATTGTTCCATGCGGAAGGTTTTCTAAAGGTTTAAGTAGATAGGAGAGTAGTAATAATAAAATTCCTACGTGGAGTCCTGAAATGGCAAGAATATGAATAGCGCCTGCGTTGGTGTAGCTTTCTAATAACTCTTTTGAAATTTCTTGACGTTGACCAAGCAATAGAGCATTAATCACAGCAAATTCATCGTTTGTAAAATGATACTTTTTTAAGGAAGCTTGTATTTTACCTCTAATATGAGCAGATAAACTGATTAAAGAAAGCTTTGAGTTTTCAAGTTTTTTGAATTGATGATCATCTATAAATACTTGATGATAAACATACTGTTTTGCTAAATACTGTTTGTAATCAAATTGATGTGGATTTAACGGCGGAATTAATTCTTTAAAAGGAGTTTTGATAAATATTCGATTACCCACCTTTAATATAGGTGATAAACTGTCCTTTTGAATATTTAGAAGAATATATCCAGTGGTTTTAGTAGAATCTACTTGTGAAACTTTAACTACATATTTTGTATAGTAGTTCCCTGGTTTTAATACTTTTTGTATATCAAGTATATAAGTAGAATTCTTAGTTAATTGATGTTTATAATGGCTTACATAATTCTTTGGATTGTGAATATAGGTGGTGCTAACCCCGATAAAAACAAAGAACAATAATGTGACTATACTAAAAGCTTTTCGCGCTTGAGTTCTTTTTAAGAAATAAAGAATGACAAGAAACCCTATTAAAGAATAGAACAAGTATATAAAGTTATACAGCCAAACCTGTGTGTAAAACTGAAGTGTTATACCAATAATAAGGCACAACAAAAAGTGAAAAGGAGGATACTCTAACAATTTTTTCATAGCTCTTTAAAGATATGAAAAAACTTTGAGTTTAAAAGAGTTTAATAGCTGGTCTCATATAACAGACGGTTAATAAGTATAAGTTAATAATTTTAGATAAGGATTTAGAGTAGATTTGAACTAGATTTAATTTATTATAATTGGGGAGTTATATAGTTTTATATTCTCCATTCATAATTATCCTCTAAGCTCAACATTTTATAGATTTGAAACCCAAACTCAGATAAGTATATTATGAGTCTGTCAAAAGTTTTGTAATCAAAATTTAATTGTATTGATTCATTTTCGAGCTTGTTTAATGGTAACAAATGCTCAAAAAGAGATTTGTAATATTTGTCATTTGGGATTTTAGAGGTTTTTAGTTTTCCTTTTGAATGAGTAATAGAATGCCTAAGTTCTGAAATTATTTTGAAAAGTTCGCTGAGCTTGAAGTTGTTATTATTTTCCTTAGAATATTTAACAAATCTTTTTCCACAAGCTTTTTTTATTAGCTTAAAAATGTCTTCACCTCCTTTTAACTTTTCCCTTGAGTAATCTTTATCGGATTTTAATTTTTCTCTGAAATTTTTATCAGTTTGTATTTTCAAATAAATAAAATCTTTTAAAAGAGTTTCAAAAGCTTCATAACATTGTGAGAATGCTAGTCCAAATTCTCTAGATAGTACTTTTTCAACCTCTAAAGCGTAGTTTTCTTTAAATGTTGATTTTGTAATTCCAGTATGAAAATTTATTTTCCACCCATTATCAGTTGGTCCAGTCCAATCACCTATTATAAGAGATGTTCCTGAAATAAACTTAGCCTGTTCAGTTGTGTACTTCTCAACATCTTGTAATAGAACTTTATTCATTCTATTTGCTGTATGTTTGAAATCTGTTATTGTTTCAAAAAAAATATCAAGATGTTTCTTATAGGGATTTTTCATTTTTATATTGTACACAGTAATGCTATTGATAATATGAGTTCAATTTGATAACTCATATCCGTTAGTAGCTAAGTTATTTAAAATGGTAGAAATATCAAACAAAAAAAACAACCTTACTGGTTACTGAGCGTAGCCGAAGTAAGATTGCTTTTTAATTATATTAAGTTTCAGAAATAACTTATACAATTTCTACAAATAAACCTTCCGCTGTTTTTTCAACTTTAGCAAGACTGTTTTTAGTTAGTCCTTTAATAGTTTTGTCCCACTTTTTATTAGATAAACCACTTTGAGTTTTTAACTCATTTAAACCTATTCTTTCAGCTTTTTCTAATAAAGTTAATACAGCTTTTTCATCGTCGTTTAATTCAACTGTAGGAGCTTTCTTTTCAGGTTTCATCTGTGGGAAGAATAACACTTCTTGAATTGAAGGATTGTTCGTTAAATACATAATTAAACGGTCCATTCCAATTCCTAATCCAGAAGTAGGAGGCATACCATACTCTAACGCACGTAAGAAGTCTTGATCGATAAATTCTCCTGCTTCATCATCACCACGTTCAGCTAATTTTAATTGTGCTTCAAAACGCTCACGTTGATCGATAGGGTCGTTTAATTCAGAGTATGCATTGGCAATTTCTTTACCACATACCATTAACTCAAAACGTTCAGTTAATTCAGGATTGTCACGGTGTTCTTTACACAATGGAGACATTTCTTTTGGATAATCGGTAATAAATGTTGGTTGAATGTAGTTTCCTTCACATTTTTCACCAAAAATCTCATCAATTAATTTTCCTTTACCCATGGTGTCATCTACTTCGATACCCATGTCTTGAGCAGCTTTACGAATTTCATCTTCCGATTTTCCTTTGATGTCAAAACCAGTAAAGTGTTTGATAGAATCTGCCATCGTAACACGTGCATACGGAGCTTTAAAATCTACCTTATGCTCTCCAAAAGTAGCTTCGGTAGTTCCGTTTACTGCTAAAGCACAGTGCTCTAATAATTTTTCAGTGAATTCCATCATCCAGTTGTAGTCTTTGTAAGCTACATAAATTTCCATTGCCGTAAATTCTGGGTTGTGTGTTCTGTCCATTCCTTCATTACGGAAGTTTTTAGAAAACTCATATACACCGTCAAAACCACCAACAATCAAACGCTTTAAGTATAACTCATTCGCAATACGCATGTATAACGGAATGTCTAATGCGTTGTGATGTGTAATAAATGGTCTTGCAGCAGCACCACCTGGTATTGGTTGTAAAATTGGCGTTTCTACTTCAAAATATCCTGCATCGTTAAAAAACTGACGCATCGCATTGAATAATTTTGTACGCTTTACAAAAACCTCTTTTACCTGTGGATTCACAACTAAATCAGCATAACGCTGACGGTAACGCATTTCAGGATCTGTAAAACCGTCAAAGGTATTTCCTTCAGCGTCTACTTTAGGTAATGGTAATGGCTTTAAAGACTTACTTAATAATTTAAAATCTTTTACCATCACGGTGATTTCTCCAACTTGAGTTTTAAACAACTCTCCTTCAATACCTACAAAGTCACCAATATCTAATAACTTTTTGTATACTTCGTTGTACAAAGTTTTGTCCTCACCAGTACAAATTTCATCTCTGTTAAAGTATACTTGAATACGTCCTTCACTATCTTGCAATTCAGCAAAAGAAGCTTTTCCTTGAATACGACGAGACATTAACCTACCAGCAATAACTACCTTCTTACCTTCCTTAAACTCCTGTTTAATCTGTTTGGAATTTGAATTGAATGGAAATAAATCTGCTGGATATGGATTGATACCCAGTTCACGTAATTTTGATAGTTTTTCTCTACGTACAACTTCTTGTTCTGATAATTGCATTGACTTAATTTTTAAGTAATTTTAATTTAAAGGTGCAAAGATACAATCAATTACAAAATTAGACAACGGTAGTATCACATAGATTTTATAAAAAAGTTATTTTTTATTTGTGAGTTTCTAAAAAGAATGTATATTTGCAGGCTGTCTAATTTTAAAAGGACAGTATTTAGTTGTGTTGTTAGATACTTTAAATAGTATCATGGTTTTGTTAACCAATGGAAAGCTTCCCTTAGATGGGTTGCTTTTTTTTTGCATTTTATTTACGTTTATTTTGAAGCTATTTCCCGCTTTCCGCACTCGCTCTCTTCGAGGAGCTTAAACAAATGCTTTAATCTGGGGATTAAGTGTAATTGCTGACTTCTTAAATAATGAATACCTGTCATTCCGAACGAAGTACGAGGAGGAATCTCATGATTGGAAGTAAAAAGCTAAATATAGCGAGCTTATTCCTAAAAGAAAGCACCTTTATACTCCCAAAACTTAACAAAAAACAGCACTAAGAATACCATAGAAATTGAAAATTTAATGGTTGCAGAAGCTAAAAAACCTAAAAAAGCACCAAATGATGCCTTGATTGCTCTGTTAGTGTCTTTGCTATCATAAATCAATTCACCAACCAAAGCACCTACAAAAGCGCCAATTAAAATTCCGAAAGGAATAGGAGAGAGTAGTCCAATAATTAATCCGATAGTAGTGCCATATACTCCATATTTGGTGCCGCCAAAACGTTTAGTTCCCATAGCAGGGATAAAGTAGTCAAGAAAAAAGATAATGACAGCAATAGCTAAAGTGATTCCCAAAAATGTCCAGTTTTGAGGAACAGCTTTTGTTAAATGTAATAATAACAAACCTACCCAGCTAGTAATAGGGCCTGGTAATACTGGTAAAAATGAACCAATAATTCCTAAACAAGCAAATACAAAACCGAGTATTACTAAAAATATATCCATTAACCTTTTTATTGATAAGACGAAGATATAAAAGCTTTGTTACATATTTATCAACTAAAAAAATAGTTTAAACTAATTTTTTAGTTATATTTGTTTCAGAAATATTTATAAAAAGATATCATGAGTAAACAATTAACGAAGGCAGAAGAGCAAATAATGCAGGTATTATGGAAGTTAAAAAAAGCTTCAGTAAAAGAAGTAATAACTGAATTACCTGAGCCAAAACCAGCATATAATACTGTCTCAACTATTATAAGGATTTTGGAGACCAAAGAGTTTGTGGGGCACGAGTCAAAAGGTAGGGGATATATTTACTATCCATTGGTAGAAAAGTCTGAGTATAGTAATGAAAGTTTACATAAGTTAATGAATGGCTATTTTGGAGGTTCGTTCAAGAGCATGGTGTCGTTTTTTATGAAAGAAAACAAAATGGATATTCAAGAACTAGAGAGTATTTTAAAAGAGGTGAATAAAAATAAGAAGTCATGATAAACTATATTATACAAGTCATACTATTTCAAGTACTTTTTGTAATGGTTTATGATTTCTTTTTGAGTAAAGAAACATTTTTTACAAAAAATAGATGGTACTTGTTAAGTACAACATTGTTTTCTTTTGTGTTGCCTTTATTTAAAATTTCGACAGTTCAAGAAGTTATTCCTCAAGAATATTACACTTTGTTGCCAGAGGTAGTGTTATCACCTCAAAAAGTGATTGAAAAAGCGGCATGGTATCAATCTTTCAATTATTTAGATGTACTATTTTGGATTGGGTGTTTATTGTTTTTTGTAGTGTTTTTAGTGAAGTTAGAACGGATTATTCGATTAGTTTTACAATATGGCGTTGCTAGAAAAGAAAATTATAAGTTGGTTTTATTGCCAAAAGAAACGAAGGCGTTTTCATTCTTCAATTATATTTTTTTAGGAAAGGATATTCCATCGTCAAAACAAGAAAAAATTATTCAGCACGAATTAGTACATAGCGAACAGAAACACACATTAGATTTGTTGTTTTTTGAGTTTTTGAAAATAATTATGTGGTTTAATCCAATGGTGTATGTGTATCAGAATCGTATATCGTTAGTTCATGAATATATTTCAGATGCTGTAGCCAGCAAATCAGATAAAAAAGAAAATTATATCAACCATTTACTCGCTGATATTTTTCAGGTCGAGCATATTTCATTCATTAATCAATTTTATAAACATTCATTAATCAAAAAACGAATTATTATGATGACGAAAACACAATCAAAAAAAGTAAAACAACTAAAGTATTTGCTGCTAATTCCATTACTAGGAAGTATGATTTTATATACTGCGTGCTCAAGTGTAAAACTTAGTGAGAAGAGAAGTAAGAATATTATAAAAGAAAACATGAGTGAAGTGGAAGATGTACCATTTTCTAGTTTGGATAAAGCTCCAACATTTCCTGGTTGTGAAGAAGGTGATAGAAAATGTTTTAATTTAAGTATGATGAAGTTTGTGAAAAAGAATTTTAATGTAAAGTTAGCAGACTCAATAAAGGAGATTTCTGGAAAAAAAAGAATCTATGCTTTGTTTAAAATTGGAATAGATGGGAGAGTATTTGGTTTTAAAGTTCGTGCACCGCATCCAGAGTTAAAAACACACACAATTGATATGCTAAAAAAATTACCTCAAATGAAACCAGGAGAAAAGAATGGTAAAATTGTAAGAACTGGGTTTGTATTGCCTATCACATTTTAATGTATAATTAACTATATTGCCAGCTTAGATAACTTATGAACAATACCAAAAATAGAAACGTGAGAAATAAAATTTTACTTATTGTTTTTGTAATAGGAATTTTAAAAGTCGAGGCACAAGTTTCGACTTTTAAAACTATTGATAGTTTAGTGAATATAGGACGTTACCAAACAGCATTAACAAAGTTACATGAGTTAGATACTACTTTTCAATCAACCTCAAAAGTAGCATCTATTTACGCTTCAATTGATGATTATAAAAAAGCTTCTATATATTACGAAAAAGCATTGGAGTTAAAAGATGATTATTCAGTAAAAATAAAGTTAGCAAAAGCTTATAAAAAAGAGAATAAACTACAAAAAGCTATTGATGTTTATGAAGGTATTATAAATGATGATGCTGAAAATTTACTCATTAAGTATCAATTAGGAAAATTGTATACACAAACCAAGCAACCTGCAAAAGCAATCGATACTTTTAAAAATATCATTAAACAAGATAGTACAAATGCAAATTATTATTACCGATTGGGAGTTGCTTATGGAATGTTAAAAAAAAGAAATCTAAAAATAAATAGTTTTTTAGAAGCTTATAAAAATGATACAACTCATATCAAGTCTATTCACCACTTAGCATTAGCCTACACTTCATTAAGAGATAAAGATTCAGCAAACATTTTTATAAATAAAGGCTTGGTAGTGAACCCAAATCATATGAACTTAAATAAGTTGAAAATTAATAATTTATATAGAGAAGAGAAGTTTACTGAAGCCATTCAATATTTACAAAGAATAGATACTATAGCTCCCAACGAACATTACACACAGAAAATGCTAGGGCGTTGTTTTTTCAATCTAAAGAAATATGACGAAGCAAAAAAGTACTTTAATAAAGCTATAAGAATTGATAGATCAGATTTTAAAGCGTATACCTATTTAGGAGACATCAATTTTGAAAAGAAAAAGTTTTATAAAGCCCAGCTAGATTATATGGTGGCAACTTTTGCGGGTAAAGAGCCTCGAGATGTTGAGTACTATCAATTAGCTAGAGTGTACGAAAAATTAGGAAATCCAAAAGAAGAGGTAAAGTCTTATAAAAGAGCTTTTGAAGAGAATAGAAAAAATTATAAAGCCTTGTACCAACTAGCTAAAACTAGTGAAGATTATTATAAGGATAAACGAATAGCTTATAAATATTACAAAAATTACGTAAATCGTTTTGAAAGAAAAGATTCAGTTTTAACCAAATATGCAAAAGAAAGAATAAAAGAAATTAAAAAGTACTATTTCTTACAAGGAGAGATTTTACAATAGTATTTAATTTTGTATATTCATCTTAAAATCAATAAGATGAATTCTCGTTGTGTAGCTTTTTTATTTTGTGCTTTACTATATTCTTCTTGCGACTTCTTTTCATATTTAAAAAAAGATAACTCACAAGTTGTAGATACAGTAGTTGACTTTACAAAAGTAGATGAGTACCCTGCTTTTAATAAATGTAAAGATCTACTTGATAAAGCAAAAGCGAATTGTTTTAGAAAAGAAATTCATAAAAGAATAACGACGAGTTTACAGCAACATAATTTTGTTACTAAAAATAGTTTAGATGAAGAAGTTTTAATTGATATTCTAATTAATAAAGAAGGGAAATTTGTTTTAACTGAGGTTACTGCTTCTAGTGTTGTTATGACTCAATTACCAGAATTAGATAGTATAATAAAGTTGGCAATAGAAAAATTACCAAGAATTGCTCCCGCTACCAAAAGAGAAATTCCAGTAGTAACAAAGTACCAATTACCTATTAAAATTAAAACAGAATAGTAAACTATAGCTTTAAAAGTTCTTCAACAAAATCACGACTATTAGATAAACGAGGAATTTTATGTTGTCCACCTAATTTTCCTTTTTTCTTCATCCAGTCATAAAACAGGCCTTCACGAGCTTGATGTATCTTAGGCATTGCTAAAGTCATATTATTATAACGCTTAGCTTCATAGTCAGAGTTGCAGCTTTTTAAAGCTTCGTCTAATTCTTCAGTAAAAAAGGTAAGGTTTTCAGGAGCTTTTTTAAATTCAATAACCCATTCATGGGCTCCATTTTCTTTACCGTTCATAAAAATAGGACCAACGGTATATTCTTTAATTTCACAGTTGGTTTTATCACTCGCTACTTTTAAAGCATCCTCAGCGTTTTCAATAATTAACTCTTCTCCAAAAACATTGATATGATGCTTAGTACGTCCAGTAATTTTTATACGATAAGGATTGGTTGAGGTAAACTTAACAGTATCTCCTATTAAGTAACGCCATAAACCACCATTTGTGGTAATAATAATAGCATAATTAATGCCTTTTTTTACTTCAGAAAGAGGAATTGCTTTAGAATTTTCTCCGTTGTATTCGCTCATTGGAATAAACTCGTAAAAAATTCCGTAGTCTAACATTAACAACATTTCGTCAGAATCATTTCGGTCTTGAATAGCAAAAAAACCTTCTGATGCATTATAGGTTTCATAATATTTAAAATCGTCTCTTGGAATGAGTTTCTTATACTGCTCTCTATACGGGTTAAAGTTTATTCCTCCATGAAAATAAACCTCCAAATTAGGCCAAACTTCTAAAATATTATCCTTTCCTGTTTTTTCTAATACTCTATTTAATAAAACTAACATCCAAGAAGGAACACCAACTAAGCTTGTAATATTTTCATGAATGGTTTCGTTAATAATAGCTTCCATTTTTGTTTCCCACTCACTCATTAAAGCAGTTTCTTGCTTTGGAGCTGAGCTAAAATCTGCCCAAAAAGGCATGTTTTCAATAATTATAGCCGATAAATCACCAAAATAACTGTTGTTGTCTTCGTATACAGCAGAACTACCACCTAAACGGAGTCCTTTACCAGTGAAAAGCTTTGCGTTTTCATTGTTATTGATATATAAGCATAACATATCTTTTCCTGCTTTAAAGTGACAATATTCAATAGCTTCATCACTTACAGGAATAAATTTACTTTTTGCATTGGTAGTACCACTTGATTTGGCAAACCAACGTATAGGTGTAGGCCAAAATAAATTTTGCTCTCCTTTTCTACAACGCTCAATAAGTGGTTCAATACTTTCATAACGTTGAATGGGAACGTTGTTGGCAAAGTCAGTATAACTTTTAATTGAAGAAAAGTTTTGTTGTTTCCCAAATTCAGTGTTTTTAGCAGCAGTTACAAGCTTTAGTAGTAGCTCGTTTTGAACATCAATAGGATACTTTAAAAACAACTCTACTTGATGTTTACGCTTTTTTAAGAACCAAGAGATGATTGAATTTATAAATGGAAACGTCATAGATTAACTATTAATTCAATTTTTTTACTGTAATTTTGTGAAGCTAAATGTAACAAAATTTAAGACATGCAGTACCAAGGAGTTTTAAAAAAAATGCCTACCGAGAATTTAAACACAGTTCAATACTATTTAGATATGGGAGTGGATTTTTTGAATATGAATCAGTTATTGAATAAAGAATTAACCTTAAGTTTTGTTACTTACGAGTGTTTAAACTGTCATTTAGAAAAGAAAATATACCGTCAAGGATTTTGTAAAAAATGCTTTTTTGAAATTCCAACTGCAGGAGATTGGATTATGCGTCCTGAATTGAGTAAAGCACACTTAGGAGAAGAAGATAGAGATTTGGAGTATGAAAAAAGGGTACAGCTACAGCCACATATTGTGTATTTAGCAAACTCAAGTAATGTAAAGGTTGGAGTGACAAGAAAGCAACAAGTACCCACTCGTTGGATAGATCAAGGAGCGCATGAAGCTATTGAAATAGTAGAGGTGCCGAATCGTTATTTAGCAGGAATTACCGAGGTAGCTTTAAAAGAGCATGTAGCAGATAAAACGAATTGGAGAACCATGCTAAAGAATGATATTAAGGATGAAAACTTGGTTGAGTGGCGTGAGCGATTACAAGAGTTTATTCCTGATGAAGCGAAAGAATACTACATAGTGAATAATACTGAAACGAATATTAATTTTCCTGTTGAAAAGTTCCCTAAAAAGCCTAAAAGTTTGAATTTAGAGAAAGAAGGAATGTATACAGGTAAATTGGTAGGAATTAAAGGACAGTACTTAATTTTTGAGGATGAAACAGTGTTTAATGTTCGTTCTAATGAAGGATTGGTAGTTAAAATTGAGCTATTATAATAGTTCAATTTCTTTCTGAATATTTTTTCGTGCTGTTTCCTCAAACTTTTGGTAAAAGTATTCTGTTTTGAATATATTTTCCATTGTTAAAAAATGCAGTAAAGCTTTTTTACGACCTGAATTATAGATTATATTAGGATAAATAGCGTATTCTTTTCGAACATTTTTATAATATTGAGTATATACTTCCCAGCTTTGACCTAAGATAGATAAATCAGCATCTGTAAAGTAGTTGGTGTCCGAATTTTCAGATGTTTTATGAGATTTAGTGGCTAAAATCTGTGAAAAACAATTTTCTATAACTTTATAGGGAATTGAAAGTTGATTCATTCTTTTTACAGCTAACTCAGCACTTTTTTCTTCATTGTTGTTTTTTAAAGAATTATAGATAACATCGTGATAAAACAGTGTGAATAGAATTGTGTTCCAACTACTTATTTTGGTTCTTATAGGAGTTAATTGAAAAAGTAAATTTTCAAGATGTTCTAATGTGTGATAATGTCTTTTTTTACTGGTATAATGCTCTTCTATTTCTTGCCACAATAAAATATTGAAGCTATTATCGTTTGAGTAAGTAGCCAACAAGTTTAAAAAAGTGTTCTTTAACATAAAATGAGTAGAAAGAAAAAGGGTTCGAATGAACCCTTTTTTTAATGTTTTACAGCTACATGATTATCGTTCATTTTCAACTCGCTAAGAACGTTTAGCGCTTCATTTACATAAATATCTTTCTGAAGGTTTTTATGCCATGCAACTCTTTTTTCTTCTAAAACAGTATCCTTTTTAAATAAATTTAACTCATATTTAGGAGAGACAAAAGTTAGATGAGAATCAAATTTAAAAATATCTTTAAACTGTTCTCCTTCTTTTGTTTTAGCTTCGCTTTCCTTTTTAAAAGCATCATAGTTTAAAGAATAGACTCTTTCGTCTTGATTTTTCTTTAACCATTTAGCATAGTCATTTATTTTATTAAACTTTTCGTTATTCATTACGCGTTGCTTACTGTTGTATACTACATCAGCAAAGTTACTGTATGAATTCGTAGCAGTATATTTTGCTTGTTGTACCTTATCCCAAGGCAAAGCACCGTCTAAATCACGTTCTCCAAAGTCCATATAACTATATCGGGTAGGTAAAGAAATATCAGAATAAACTCCTTCAATTTGAGTAGAACCACCATTAATTCTATAAAACTTTTGAATGGTCATTTTTAAAGCACCTAAATCGTTAGGATATTGTTCATAAAAACGGTTAATAGGCAATACATTTTGTACAGTTCCTTTACCATACGTTTGTTTACCACCAATAATAACACCACGTTTATAGTCTTGCATTGCAGCAGCAAAAATTTCAGAAGCTGAAGCAGAAAATTCATTTACCATTACTACTAAAGGTCCTTCCCATTGAATTTTTGGATCAGTATCAACTTTTACTAAAGGATCTTCACCACGATATTTTACTTGAACAATTGGTCCTTTGTTAATGAATAAACCACCAATTTCAATAGCTGTTTTTAACGATCCACCACCGTTGTCACGCAAATCAACAATTAAACCTTGAACATCTTCTTCTTTTAAACGCTCAATTTCTTTTTCCATGTCTTTAGCAGCATCTCTACGGCTTAAGTCATTAAAATCTATATAAAACCTAGGAAGATTAATAATCCCATACTTTTTGCCATTCTTTTCAACAATACTTGATTTTACAAAAGTTTCTTCAAGCTCAACTACATCTCTAATAATTGGAATTACTTTAATAGAACCATCAATCTTTTTCTTTACAGTTAAACGTACCTCAGTTCCTTTTTTTCCTTTGATAAATTTTATGGCATCATCTAAACGCATTCCAACAATGTCTAAAGGCTCTTCATCACCTTGTGCAACTTTTAAAATAATATCGTCAGCTTCTAATTCACCTTGTTTCCATGCTGGACCTCCAGAAATTAATTCAACAATATGGGTGTAAATTCCTTTTTTTTGCAAACGAGCTCCAATACCTTCTAATTTACCAGACATCTCTTGATCAAAACGTGTTTTAATTCGAGGAGACATATAGGTTGTATGTGGATCAAAACCGCTTACTACACTGTTTAAAAAAGTAGAATACCAATCAGAGTTCTCAAGTTCACCGATACGCATATATAAATCGTCCATATTTTTTAGGACTTTCTTTCTTGCTTCAGCCTCTAGTTGTTTAAAGCTTTTCTTTTTAAAACTTTTATCCTTTTTAGCTTTTTCGTTTTGCTGGTTTTCGGCGTCTTCAATGTTACTTAAAATAGATAATTTTAATTGCTTTCTCCAGTAATTCATTAATTCAGTTTCGTTTTTAGCATACGGAACCTTATCATAATCAACATCAATAACCTCTTTCTTTTTATAATTAAAAGGCTGTTTTAATAAGGAACGATAGGTCTTTTTACCAGACTCCATCTTTTCTAAAAAGCGTTGATACACCAATTTGTAAAAATCAATATTAGAGTCTCTTAATTGATTGTCAATTTGATATTTATATTGAGAGAATTCTTTTAAATCTTCTTGAGTAAAATAACGTTTATTAGGATCAAGTCCATCGATAAATGTGTTATATACATGTTCGGAAAAGTCGTCATTTAATTTTTTTTGAACGTAATGATATCGACTTAAAATATTTTTTAAAACGTAAACAATTACACGATCTTTTTCTGGATCGTTGTTAGGAACTGTATTAGAACTAACAGAATTAGAAAATAAAAGTGTGATTGCTAAAAATGGTATAATAAACTTCGTCTTCATAAAATCTTCTGTCTTTTTAATTTGTGTTGAGTCGTTGTGTTGCTAAGCTACTAAAATAATGCCAATTTTTTAGCATTATTACTTTTTATAAATGCCTCTAAAAACTTCTTGAGTCTTTTTATGGTCTTCATTTAGAAGATTCCAAACTTGAGTTACAGAACCATCTTTGTTTTTTGTCCAAGTAACTTGATTGTAATAATTGCCTTTATCTTTTTTTATAAGATCACTTTTTAAAATCATAGAATTATCTTTAAAACTACCTTTTAAAACTAATGAAAAACCAGTGTTATCAATCCAAACCTGATTCCAAGTATTATCTTTCTTATTGTAATAATTGTAGCTAGTCCCTTTATTCTTAGATGTTTTTGAATCCCAATTTTCTTGAATAGCACAGGCATTAGGCGTTTTTATAACATTATTGTGACCAATTAATTTTCCTTCAGTGTTATAAACATTCCAATTTCCGACCCAAAAATCAAATTGGGTATAACCTATTTCGTTACATGGTATTGTGGGGGCGTTTTGTGCTGAAATAATTGAAAAAAAAGAAGAAATTATAAAAATAGTTACATAAACAATAATCCGTACCATAATGCTTGGGTTTGATTACCACAATTTTACACATAAAATGAACCAATTTGTCTTTACAAAATGTTAAAAAAAGAATCCATTTTTTATATTACATTTGTTGTAAAACTTACTTACTATGCAAGATAGACCTTTGATTTTAGTTACGAATGATGACGGAATTACGGCTCCTGGTATTCGTATGTTGATTGAAATTATGAATAAAATAGGGGATGTAGTGGTGGTGGCTCCTGATAGCCCACAAAGTGGAATGGGGCATGCTATTACGGTGAATAATGTGTTACATTGTAATCCTATTACCATTGATGAAGGTCCACAAATAGAGTACAGTTGTTCTGGTACGCCTGCAGATTGTGTTAAAATGGCAAAAAATGAAATCTTAAATCGTACACCAGATTTATGTGTTTCAGGAATCAATCACGGATCCAATTCATCCATCAATGTAATTTATTCAGGAACCATGAGTGCTGCTGTTGAAGCAGGTATTGAAGGGATTCCAGCAATAGGTTTTTCTTTATTAGATTTTGATTGGCATGCTGATTTTAGAGCTGCACGTAAGTTTATAGAGAAAATAGCGTTAAATGTTTTATTAAACGGATTACCTGATGGAGTAATTTTAAATGTAAACATTCCGAAGTTAAAAGAAGACGAAATTAAAGGAGTTCGTATATGTAGACAAGCGAATGGTTATTGGAAAGAAACGTTTGATAAACGTAAAAGTCCGTTTGGCAAAGAGTACTATTGGCTTTCAGGAGAGTTTATTAATAGAGATAAAGGACAAGATACTGATATTTGGGCGTTAGAAAATGGTTTTATATCGGTAGTGCCTGTTCAATTTGATATGACAGCACATCACGCAATTCAAAAGTTACATACATGGGACATATAAAAAAAGAAATACTAATAGGAATCATAGTCTCTTTGTTGGCAACTACTTGTGGCTTCTTTGTTTATTTAGAGTACATTTCAGAACTTAGTATTTCAGAAACGATTTCTAAAATAAGAGAAGGAGGGGTATTAGGTTCTGTAATAGCTCTGGCAGCAATACCTAACTTATTTGTTTTTTGGGTGTTTTTAAAGAAAAAACAAGATTACAGAGCAAGAGGAGTGTTAATAACTACAATTGCTGTAGCTTTATTAACAGCATATTTAAAGTTTTTCTAATTTTAATACATGAAATATTACATTCTTGTAGGTGAGGCTTCAGGTGATTTGCACGGAGCTAATTTGATGAAGGCCTTGTTAAAGGAAGATCCGAAAGCAGACATTCGTTTTTGGGGAGGTGACTTAATGCAAGAAGTTGGCGGTACACTTGTTAAGCATTATAAAGAGCGTGCTTTTATGGGCTTTGTTGAGGTGTTGATGAATTTACGAAAGATTTTAGGAATGATTTCTTTTTGTAAAAAAGATATTGCTCAATTTAATCCTGATGTAATAATTTTTATTGATAACTCAGGTTTTAACCTTCGTATAGCTAAGTGGGCAAGAAAGCAAGGTTTTAGAACTAACTATTATATTTCACCTCAAGTTTGGGCAAGTAGAGCAGGTAGAGTAAAAGATATTAAACGAGATATTGACCAAATGTTTGTAATTCTTCCATTTGAAAAAGAGTTTTACAAAAAGTATGATTATAATGTTCGTTTTGTGGGGCATCCTTTAATTGATGGAATTGCAGGAAGAGAGCAAGTTTCTATCGAAAAGTTTAGAAAAGAACACGACCTTGGGCATAAGGAGGTTATAGCACTGTTACCAGGAAGTAGAAAGCAGGAAATAACAAAAATGTTATCAGTAATGCTTTCATTGGTAAAAGATTTTCCACAATATCAGTTTGTAGTGGCAGGAGCACCAAGTCAATCGTATGATTTCTACAAAGAAATTATTGGAGATGCCAATGTGAAATTCATTAATAATAAAACGTATGACTTGTTAAGTATTTCACATGCTGCTTTGGTTGCGTCAGGTACAGCAACACTAGAGGCAGCTTTGTTTAAAGTACCTCAGGTAGTGTGTTATAAAGGAAGTAATATTTCTTATCAAATAGCTAAGCGAATAATAACATTAAAATATATATCGTTAGTAAATTTAATAATGGATAGAGAAGTGGTAAAAGAGTTGATACAAAATGATTTTATCAAAGAAAATTTACAGTACGAACTAACACGTATTTTAGAGTTAGAACATCGCCAGAAATTATTTTTGTCATATTTTGATTTAGAACAAAAATTAGGAGGAAAAGGAGCTTCTGAAAAAACAGCGAAGTTGATTGTTGCAGGAGTGAAAAAATAAAAAAGCATGATAAAAAAAATCTTATTTATATGTATAGTATCATTTTTAATGATTTCTTGTGGATCATCAAAGAATGTAAGTACTACATACCAAACAAGAACAAAAAAAGTAACAAAAGTTAAGAAAAACACACAATTAGCAACAACTAAATCATCAAGCAAAGTTACAGTTGCAGATAAAATAGTATGGACAGCGGTTACTTATAAAGGTGTGCCATATCGTTTTGGAGGCATGACGAAAAGAGGAATGGATTGTTCAGGATTGATTTTTACTTCGTTTAAACAACGAAACATGCCTATCGCAAGAACGTCTCATCAAATGTATTTACAAGGAGAAAATATTTCTTTACGAGAAGTTCAAAGAGGAGATTTGTTATTTTTTAAAACCTCAAGAAAAAGAGGAAAAGTAAATCATGTAGGGTTGGTAACTTCTGTAGATAATGGAGATATTCGTTTTATACATTCAACTACATCACGAGGAGTAATAGTAACCTCGCTACATGAGAATTATTGGAAACGAGCTTTTATTAAAGCAAAACGGGTGTTGTAAAATGTTAAGAAATCAAATATAGTTTTTAGCATAAACATAACCTTTAGTTAAAGATAAAAATAATTTAATACTTTTGGAGAACCCTCTTAAATCTCTATAAAGTAAATGAAAATATTAGATGTAGTAATAATTGAAGATGAAGATTTAGCAGCAACTTCTTTAGAAAAATTATTGCAGAAAAGTCCTTATCCAATTTCTGTAAAAAAGCGGTTGGAAAGTGTAGAAGATTCAATTCTTTGGCTTAAAGAAAACACTTGCGATTTAATTTTAAGCGATATTCACCTTGGAGATGGTTATAGCTTTGAAATTTTTGAAAGGTTGAAAATTTCAATTCCTATTATTTTTACAACAGCTTTTGATGAGTATGCCATCAAATCATTTCAGTTTTTTGCCATAGATTATTTATTAAAACCCTACAGTGAAGAGCTACTTAATAAAGCCATAGAAAAATATGTAAACCTTAATGAGAATAAAGGATACACTGATAAGCTTGAGCAATTATTGTTACAAATGAACAGTAAAATACAGCATCAAAAAGAAAAAGAACGCTTTTTGGTGTCAAAAGGAAGTTTGTCTATTTCTATTAAAAGAGAGGAAGTCGCTTATTTTATGGCACAAGGAAAGTACTTGTTCTTGTTTACTTTTGATAACGAAAGTTACCTTTATGATGGAACAATTTCTAGTTTAGAAGAAGAGCTATCTGAAAAATACTTTTTCAAGATTAATAGAAAATATATTATTCAACATTCAGCGATTAATAATATATCAAAATATAGTAATAATCGTATAAAAATAGAATTACAACCAAACTTAAATGTAGAAGAGATGCTTTTAGTAAGTGCTCAAAGAATTAAAGAGTTTAAAAAATGGTTGGATAATTAGTTCTTATGAAGTTTCCATTAAAAAAAAGAAAGCATCAATACTACCTGCTGGTAAGTGTATCGTTAATAATATTATTTTTTATTGGATACGAATTAATAACAAATAAAATTACGTCAGAAGCAGAGAGGTTAGTAGAAGAAGCAACAACTCAAAACGTAAGAGAGAAGAAAGGAATATTACAATTTGATTTTAACGAGTTTGATAAGTTTATTTCAGGAGCAGAAAAGATTATAGATAACAGTACTGTATTAAAGAGAGAGCAACTTAAAAATCGATTGGTTTTTAATAGCGAGCTAGCTTTTTCTGAGGAAATTATTGATGCTAGTTTTATTTATTTTTTTAAAGAAAATGAGGCCGTATATACTTCTTTTTTAGGAGAAAAAAAACTTGAAAAAGAAATCCTACATGGGATTAGAAAATTAAAAAAAGAAAATCAGGTTTTTGAAGTAGTATCAACACAAAAAGATACTACGTATTACCAGAAAATTATTGTAAGAAAACAATCAGGCAATACTACAATAGTATACGGCTACAGTATTAATTTATTAAAATATTGGAATTATTTTTCACAAAAATATAGTGTTTATGGAGGGTATGTTATTGTAACAGACAAAACAGGTGTTTGTATGTTGCATCCAGATACTAATTACATTGGAAAATATGAAAAGACATTTTTTAATACTATTTCACCCCAAAATATAATTAAAAAAACGAAGAGTAATGAATTGAAAAATAATGGGCCAATAAAAGTAACAGTAAAATCAGAGTATTTAAACCTAGAAGTGGTAAGATATTATGATGTGTTACAAGTAGGTAACTCTGAGTTAATTTTAATAACAAGTTTCCCTTTAAATATTTCAATCAGAGAATCTGTTAACGATATTAAACAATATTTATTATGGATGAGTTTGTTGGCATTACTAACCTTTATGTTAATATTAGCTTTTTCTCGAGGTCAACTAAGGAGTCAATATTTAAAAACGCTTCAGTACGAACAAGAAAGAAAACGATTGGCTATTAGTAACGAGCAATATCAACAAAAAAACGCACGATTACAATTAAGTCAATTACGAAAAAAGCTGAATCCTCATTTTCTATTCAACACCCTAAATTCTTTACATGTTTTAATAGGGGTAGATAAAAAAATGTCTCAGCAATTTGTATTAAAACTTTCAGAGGTATATAGGTATTTGTTAAAAGAAAGAGAAGCAAACTTGGCTACAGTAAAAGATGAATTACATTTTTTAGAGCAATACTTCTTTTTGCAAAAAATTAGATTTAGTAATAGTATAAATCTATCTGTTGTAGATAATAGTGGAGGAAAAGCTTTATCAAAAAAAATTCCTTTTTTAGCATTAGAAACATTGGTTGAGAATGCTATTAAACATAATGAAATAACAAAAAAAAATCCTCTTTTTATTAAAGTTTTAATTGAAGAAGACCAGATAATAGTAAGTAACAATTATAATCCAAGAAAAAATAAGAAAGAAGCAAGTTATAGCGTAGGCTTAGGGTATTTAAGTAATTTCTACGCATTTTATAACGTAAAATCATTTAAGACAGAGGTTTTTAATGAAGATTTTAAATGTTATATGCCTTTGTTGTCAAAATAATAAAATTCACTCCTTTATAAAGCAACTTCACTCTCATTTAGTTTTAATCAAACATCTTCATTTCTACATTTGGTTTCTTCTTAATAACAACATAATTTATGAAGGGGCATTCTCAAATGAAGAACATTAATTTAAAAGTACTTAGTTTATTCTTGGTGTTTTTTACCACAATGGTAGCAGCACAAAAGAAAGAAGAAGAAAAAACAGATACTATTAAAAGTACTAGTAAAGTTTCGTACAAGAAATTACAAAAAGAGGGAAACAAAAAAGAGGGACTGTTTAATATTTACAGATTAAAAGAAGACATCTACTTTGAAATCCCAGATTCATTGCTTTCAAAAGATTTTTTAATAGTAAATAAAATATCTCAAGTTCCTTATGAATTTAATGGGTACGGATTGAACAAGGGTATGGCCTATGAAACTAAATTAATTAGGTTTTATAAAGATACCTTATTAAATAAAGTGTGGGTAAAAACAATTAATCCAAGAGTAACTTCTCCAAAAAATAATGCAATAACTCGTTCAGTACGTAATAATTTTGGAGAGTCTATTATAGAAGGTTTTAAAATAGAGTCGGAAAATGAGAAAAAAACATCTGCGTTTATAAAGGTAAATAGAATTTTTAATGGCGAAGATAAGAGCTTTAATGATTTATTTTCTAATCTAGGTTTACTACTAAGTGTAAAAACAAAACTATCTAAAATAGATGAGTTAAAAACTTTTTCTAAAAATATTGTAGTAAAATCGCTTTTTACTACTTCTGTAAAAGAAGGTAACAGACCAGTTTTACAGCAATCAATTGGAGTTACAACCAATATAGTTTTGTTACCAACAAATATAATGAAACCACGTTTTGGAGATAAAAGAATAGGATATTTTAGTAAACCTATGGATTATTATTCTGATAGTCAGCATGAAGTAGAACATCGTGAATTAATTACACGTTGGAGGCTTGAGCCCAAAAAGAAAGATGTAGAGAAATATAAAAAAGGAGAATTAGTAACACCAAAAAAGCAAATTGTTTATTATATAGACCCAGCAACACCAAAAAAATGGGTGCCATACATAAAAAATGGAGTATATGATTGGAATAAAGCTTTTGAGCAGGCTGGGTTTAAAAACGCAGTAGTTGTAAAAGAGGTTACTAAAGAAGATAAAGATTTCGATATTGATGATGTTCGTTATTCGGTAATAACGTATGTAGCTTCTGAAAGACAAAATGCTATGGGACCTTCTATAGTTGATCCAAGAAGTGGGGAGATTTTAGAGTCAGATATTATTTGGTGGCATAATTTAATGAAAGGATTACATCAATGGATTCGCGTTCAAACCGGACCTATAAACCCAGAAGCAAGAGCTAATATTTTTTCTGATAAAATAATGGGAGAATCTATTAGATTTGTATCTTCTCATGAAGTGGGGCATACCTTTGGATTAAAACATAATATGGGGGCTTCTTTTAGTTATCCAGTAGACTCGTTAAGGTCAGCTAGTTTTACCAAGAAAATGGGAGGCACAGCACCATCTATTATGGATTATGCTCGCTATAATTATGTAGCTCAACCAGGTGATAATGTAACCGAAATTAGTCCAAAAATAGGAGTGTATGATAAGTATGCAATCAACTGGGGATATCGTTGGTTAGATATAAAAACACCTCATGAAGAGTTGCCCATATTAAATCAATGGATACGAAAGCATGAAAACGATCCAATGTATTTTTATGGTCCACAACAAAGAAATATTATAGATCCAAGGTCTCAAAGTGAAGATTTAGGTGATAACGCTGTGAAAGCAAGTGAGTATGGATTAGAGAACTTAAGAAGAATAGTTCCAAACATTATTAAATGGACGTATGAAGAAGGAGAAGATTATTATAAGGCAGCAAAGCTTTATAAAGCGGTGATTGATCAATGGCAACTATACAGCGGACATGTAATGGCAAACATAGGGGGTATATATATAAATAACACAATACATGGAGATGGTAAAAACACTTTCGTTCCAGTACCAACCAAAATACAAAAAGAAGCACTCGATTATATCATAAAAGAAACAATTTTACCACAAAAATGGTTGTTTGCTCCAGATCTTATACACAAAGTATATCCAGTAAGAGACGCTCCTGATGGTGAACGCTTTTACTCTCCAATTTCCATGCACCGTGCTTATCAAACAAATATGATTTATCGTTTAATCGAAACAGATAGATTAATGCGAATTATTGAGAACAAAGTACTGGCTTCAGACAAAAATGATGTGTTTACAGAAGAGTACTTATTCAATGAACTTTTCGAGGCTATTTTTAAGAAAACGATTAATAACAAACCTATAGATATGTTTGATCGTATGACCCAGAAAAATTACGTGGATGTATTAACAGTAGATAGAAATATATTATTAAAGAAAACTAAAGAAACAAACTTAAAAAGTAAGAACTTCAAAAATGTACATTTCTCTTATATACCAAGGGTATCAGACGTAGGTTCAAACAAGAGAGCTGAATTAGAAAGAATCTTAAAATTATTAAAAAGAAAAAGAAAGAAAGGGGACAAGGCTACTCAAAATCACTACAATGATTTAATAGCTAGAATTGAATATAATTTGAATAATTAAGATGATGAACAAAAAAATAATTTACTTACTGCTTCTTATACCATTTTCGGTTTTTGCACAAAACACAAAAACGATTAGTGGAACGGTAATAGACGAAGCTAGAAATGAAACTTTACCAGGGGTTAGTATCTACGCTTCAACCAAAGTAATTGGTAACAAAACGAATATAGAAGGAGTTATTCAAGCTTCAATGATTGGAACAACTACTGATTTCGACGGAAATTTCTCTTTTAAAGCACCAAAGGAAACAAAATATATTATAATATCATATATAGGTTTTGAAACAGAGAAAATAAATGTAGAAAATAGAAGTACAGATATGATAATAACACTAAAAGAAAAGGAAGAGCTTTTAGGGGAAGTTATCGTAACAGGTTATCAAAAAATAGAGAAACGTAAAATTACGTCGTCGTTTGCAAAAATTAAAACAGATGATGTTAAAAGAGCAGGAACAGCTAATATTGATCAGATGCTTTCTGGAGAAATTTCAGGAGTACTTGTTCAACCAACTAGTGGCGCTCCAGGTGCACCCGCTAAAATTCAAATTAGAGGTACTTCAACTTTAAACGGTTCTTCTGATCCTTTGTGGGTTTTAGATGGAATTCCTTTACAAGGAAATGATATTCCTAAAGATTTTAGAGATAAAGATAATATTGATAACTTAAAATCTTTTCCAATTGCAGGAATCAATCCTGAAGATATTGAAGAAATAACAGTTTTAAAAGACGCCTCTGCAACCTCTATTTATGGAGCAAGAGCTGCAAACGGAGTAATTGTAATTACGACTAAAAAAGGTAAAGAGGGGAATATGAGGATAAACTTTAATGCAAGCACATTCTTAACTTTACGTCCTGATTTTGATAGGTTAAACTTGATGAATGCTTCTGAGAAAGTAGATTTTGAATTAGGTTTAGCTCGTAGATCAGACTTAACTTATCAAAGTGAAAGAGGAGAAGTTTCTCGTATTTTACAGGCCTATGGAGAATATAATAATTTCCAAAATAATGGTTTTTCAAGTATAAATCCGTTAGCTCAGAATGCAATTAATAGCTTAAGAAACAAAGATACTAATTGGGGGAATGAGTTGTATCAAGCAGCAATAAATCAACAATACGGATTAACACTTTCAGGTGGAAGTGAAAAATCAAGATATTATTTTTCTTTAGGATATTTTGATGAAGAAGGAACTACAAAAGGTACTGGTTTAAATAGATACAATCTTACGTTTAAAAATGACTATGATGTAAATGATAAATTAAATGTAGGAGTGTCTGTTTTTGCAAGTAGAAATAAAAGCACATCATATATTACTGGTGCAGATGCATACACTAACCCAGCAAATTACTCAAGAAGAGTAAACCCTTATTTCACTCCATACAACGCAGATGGAGGTTATAATTATGACCCAGACTTGATTGAAAGATCAGATTTAAATTTAAAATACAATCCATTAGAAGAAAGACAAAATACAAATCAAGAGTTAACATCTTATTCTATTAAACCAATAATTGATCTTACATATAAGTTTGATAATGCTTTAACATTATATACTCAATTAGGTATGCAGTTTGACTTTGATCAAACTGAAAAATTTGGAGATAAAAACAGTTACTACACTAGAAAATATAGATTTGGCTCTAGATACCAAGATGAAGACGGTAACGATGCCTTTTTTATGCCAGAAGGAGGTATTAATCAAAACTGGAATAGTGATGCTTTTCAATATAATTGGAAAACAACATTAAATTATAACACTTCTATAAATAATATTCATGAAGTTGATGTAATGTTAGGTACCGAGTTTAGAGAGGATAAACGAACTGAAATTCATACAAAAGGATTTGGTTTTAATACAAATACTTTAAGAACTATACCTATAACAGACGAAAGAGCTTTAGGAAATGAATTGTTTAACCCATATAAGAAAACAATTAATGAAAATGCTTACGCTTCTTTCTTCGGAACAGCTTCTTACACTTATGATAGAAAGTATACAGTATTTGGAAGTTTACGATATGATGGATCAAACTTATTTGGAGTAAATCCAGAGTTTAGGTACTTACCATTATGGTCTGTTGCAGGTTCTTGGAATGTAGCTAGAGAAAGCTTTTTTGATATAGATGCTGTTAATGAGTTTAAAATAAGAGGTTCATACGGGGTACAAGGAAATATAGACAAATCAACATCTCCTTTTGTAGTAGGGAATTATAAAGATGAAACTATTTTACCAGGGAATTCTGAACAAGGAATTAATGTAATATCTGCTCCTAACAAAGATTTACGTTGGGAAAAAACAATCTCATCAAATGTAGGGTTTGACTTAGGCTTATTTAATAATAGATTATACGTTTCAGCAGATTATTATTATCGTAAAAGTTCAGATTTAATAGGATTACAATCTATACCACTAGAATCTGGCTTTAATTTCATTAATACCAATTGGGCAACATTAAGTAATAAAGGTATTGAATTAGCAATAAACTCTAGAAATATTATAAAAGATGATTTTAAATGGAGTACAAGTTTTAACATATCACATAATAAAAATAAAGTAGAAAAGATTCAAATTAGAGATAATGAATTAAAACCTTCTTTATTAGGATACGGAGTAAATGCAGTTTTTGCAATAAAAACAGCAGGTTTAGATAGTAATGGTTTGCCTCTTTTTTGGAAAGATGGAAAAAAAGTAACCGCAGTAGATTTTTATAATCTATCAGAAGGGGTTGATGGAAGCCAGTTAACAGAAGAAGAGCATAGAAATCTATATACGTATGTAGGTAACGGAGATCCTGAATTTAGTGGAGGTTTCATAAATAAATTTCAATACAAAGATTTTAGTTTAAGTGTTGCAACCAATTTTAACATAAACCAAACTATAAAACGAACACCTTCGTATCACCCAACGCAAATAAGCCCAACATATAACTATAATAAAGAAGTCTTAAAAGCAGGGACAGGAAGTTACCCAGCTTTTATAGGAAGTACAACACCAGGTTTTGAAACAGATTTAGTGTATAGTTGGTATCATACTTACGATACAGGTAATACATACAGAGATTTAGATATTTGGGTAGATAAAATTTCGTACATAAGAATTAATAGTATAAAGTTTGGATACAATGTACCAAGCAGATATTTAGAAAGTATGAATGTTTCAAGATTAAGCTTTAACCTAGAAGGAAGAAATTTATTTGTTTTCGGAACAGATTATGACGGATATTTTGATCCAGAAACCTTTGGTAGTCCATATTCTCAACCAATACCAAAAATTATTTCTTTTGGATTTAATCTTTCTTTTTAAAAAATACAGTAATGAAAAAACATATATACATATTATTAATTAGTATAGTAAGCATCGTTTCTTGTGATGATTACTTAGATATAGAACCGGTAGGACAAGTAATACCAAAATCGGTTGAAGATTACCGAAGCTTTTTAACAACAGCTTATGCAACAGAAAAAAACAACCATATATTAACTACTTATAGAGCAGATGAACTACAGTTAAGCAAAAGCTCTGTAGGTTCAGAGCAGTATGAAGATATTTATTTATGGAATGATGCGAGTGCATCACCATTAACAACACCTTTTTCGTATGCTAGTTTCTATAAAATAATTTTTCATGCAAACCATGTTATAGAAAAAGAAACAGAAATTACTGGAGATGCAACAGCAATTACCCAATTAGTTGGGGAAGCTTACGCTTTACGAGCACTACAATATTTTCAGTTAATTAATTTGTATGCAAAGGCATACGATACAACAACAGCAAGTAATGACAATGGAGTTCCTATAGTTACTAAATATAACTTAGACCAAAAGTATGACATTCAATCAGTAGAAGAAGTATATACGCAAATACTAAGTGATCTTTCTAATGCCGAAGCACGTTTAAATATAGAACAGCAAGCTTCTGGTTTTAACTATAGATTTTCAAAAATTGCCTTGAAAAGCTTAAAAGCTAGAGTGTATTTGTATAAAAAAGAGTGGCAAAAAGCTATTGATGTAAGTAAAGAAGCCTTAGCTATAAAAAATACAATACAAGACTTAAATTCAGATAGTTCAATAATGCCTTCAGAATTTAGTTCTGTAGAATCTATTTTAGCATTAGATCAAGTGTCGTCTTTTGACATAGCAAGTAATGCTGCGGTTTCTGATCAATTTTTAAATAAATATGATAGAATAAATGATTTAAGATTTAATATTTACTTTAAGAAAGACGGAACAGTTTACAGAGCTGCTAAAACAGCAGACCTTAAGTATAAATCAACCTTCAGAGTAGCTGAACTATACTTAACCTTAGCAGAAGCATATACACAATTAAACGAATTAACATTTGCAAAAGAGCAACTGTTAGTATTAGTAAAGAACAGGTATACACCAGCTAAAGTTATAACTTATACCACTTATATTAATTCATTAACAAAGCAACAGTTATATGAAGAAATATTAGACGAGCGTGCACGTGAATTTGCAATTGAGGGGCAACGTTGGAATGACTTAAAAAGAACTACACAACCTGAAATAACAAAGTGGTACGAAGGAAAAAATTATAGCCTAAATAAAAATGACAGTAGGTATGTCGTTCAGTTTCCAAACGATGCTAAGATAAATAACCCAAATTTTTAAGATAAAAATATCCGGCAAGTATCAAACGGATAAAAATAAATTGATACTTAATTACTAATTATTTAAATATTTACATTATGAAAAAAGTTTTCCCTTTTTTGTCTTTAATTATTGCACTTGTAATAGTAAGCTGCTCTAGTGATGATAACGATAAAGTAGTACAATCATCTTTAAACAGTATTACAAGTTTTAAAATAAACTTTGAAGGCTTAAGTGAAGATGATGTTATATACGATTTAGGAAATAACATTACAATAAGTGTTCCTTTTAAAACAGATATTACAGGTTTAGTTCCTAATATTACCATATCAGATAAAGCTACTATTTCACCAGCCTCAGGAGAAGCGGTAAATTTTGTTGACGGTGAAGCAATGCCTTTTACTGTTACTGCAGAAAATGGTGATGAGAAAGTATACAATGTTACTATTAATATTCGTGGAGAAGTAGGTAGTGGTTCTAAAATAAAGACTTTCCTTTTTAAAGACGATTATAGCGAGAGTTTAACTACTTATACATATGATGATGTATCTAACTTTATTAAGTCATATGAAATTGAAGAAGGTGGAGCAACTACAACGTACACATTGGTATATGATGATAAAAACCAAGTAATAGAAGTTAAAACTGATACGAAAAGTACAATTTACACTTACAATGATGCAGGTTTAATTGCAAGCGCTATTGAAAAAAAAGATGGTAAAGAGGTTTATACTTATACCTACACTTATGATTCTGATAATAGATTAGAAAAGAAGGTAAGGGTAAACAAAGAAAATGATAAAATAACTAATACAAGTTATGTATACAACAAAGAAGGAAATGTAAAGTCTCAAACTATTGGAACTGAAACATTGGAAAACACTTATGATGATAAAAATAATCCTTTTAAAGGTGTTTATCCATCAGCTTTTTCAAAGATAAATATAGGAATAGGGTTAGATGCAGTAAACGTAAACAACCCAACACAAGGTAGTTTTTCAAGTGATACACCTGTAACGTACACATATAACACAGATAACTATCCTGTAACAGCGTCATATGTAGTATTTGGATTCATTAACACTGACATTACGTACACTTATTTTGATTAATTGATTATTCCCCTAGTTAAGCACTCTTAGAATTTATTTTAAGGGTGTTTTTTTATGCAAATTTATAATGAATAAAGTAACCATATTATTAATAGCCATTTTACTAGTAACTTGTAAAACAAGTGCTATAAAAAATGAAGACATAGTTCTAGAATTAACTAAAGAAGAACAGTTAAATAAATTATATCAAGAAAAAATAAAACCTCTGTTTAGTTCATATATTGATATAAAAATACCTAATGAATTTAGGATAGATAAGAATGACAACTCTATTAATGCTGGAGCAGCAGATAATTATATTGAAGTAAGTCAGGGATTAGTAGATTATGATAAAGATTATATAAAAGTTTATGTACTATCTCACGAGATAGGTCACATCGTAACACTTAATCAAGCAAAAAAGTTTAAATTTGGTTTACAAATACCTTCTGGGATTGAAACAAATGATTATAAAAAAGCAGAGTATTTAGCAGATTTAATTGCGATACATTTAATGCTAACCCAAGAGAAAACTTTAGGAGAAGAATTAAAACAGAATTTAGAAGTAGTTCAATCTTTATTAGGGCCAGAAATATTTACACATCCAAGTGCTGTAGATAGAGTAGAACTAATGAATTTGTATATTGAAAAAAGCTCTAAAGAAGATCCTAACGTAGCTTTTAAAGAAATTTTTGAAAAGGTATGGAATATGGATTAAAACAAAAGCGCCCCATAGGGCGCTTTTGTTACTTTCTTATTAACTCAATTCCTTAATTCAACATTTGCCACAATTTATCCTTGAGCTCCATTAAGCCTTGTTGAGCTACAGATGAAATAAATAACGCTTCAATTCCTTCTGGTAATTCTTGTTTAATTTCTTCTTTCAATTCGTCGTCTAGCATATCTGATTTTGATATAGCTAATAAACGGTCTTTATCCAATAATTCAGGATTGTGTTTGCGAAGCTCATTCAATAAAATTTCATACTCCTTTTTTATATCCTCGCTATCAGCAGGAATTAAAAAGAGTAGGGTAGAGTTACGTTCTATATGACGTAAAAAGTGATGCCCTAAACCTTTTCCTTCAGCAGCTCCTTCAATAATCCCAGGAATATCTGCCATTACAAAACTTTGATGATTACGATATTCCACAATACCTAAATTAGGTTTTAGGGTTGTAAATGCATAATCAGCAATTTTAGGTTTGGCGGCGGTAATAACAGATAATAAAGTTGATTTTCCTGCATTAGGGAAACCAACTAAACCAACATCAGCTAAAATTTTTAATTCAATACGATACCAACCTTCTTGTCCGTCAATACCTGGCTGTGCATAACGAGGAGTTTGATTGGTTGATGACTTAAAATGCCAGTTACCACGACCACCTTTACCACCTTCTAATAAGATGATTTCTTGTTCGTCTTCAATAACTTCATGTAAAATTTCGTCAGTATCAGCATCACGGATAATAGTTCCTAATGGAACAGGAATGATAACATCAGCACCATCATGTCCAGTACTTCTACTGCTACTACCATCACCACCGTGTTCAGCTCTAAAATGACGTTTAAATTTTAAATGGAAAAGTGTCCACATATTTTTATCGCCACGTAATATAATGTGACCACCTCGACCACCGTCACCACCATCAGGTCCACCTTTCGCAATGTATTTTTCGCGATGTAAGTGTGCAGATCCACGACCACCTTTACCTGATGATGCGTAGATTTTAATATAGTCGACAAAATTTCCTTCAGTCATTGTTCGTTGTTTATTTGTTGAATTGTTAAAAAGCGATAATTGTTATTACTTTAACAATTAAACAAGTGTTTGTTATAGTGTATCAAAAACGTCTGATAAACGTTGTGTAATTTCTTCAATAGAGCCAACTCCGTTTACTCCGTAGTAGTTGTTTTGTGTTTGGTAATAGTCTTTTAAAACAGCTGTTTTAGTATTGTATTCATTAAAACGATTACGGATTTTACTTTCATCCATATCATCAGAACGACCACTAGTTTTTCCTCTTTCTAAGATACGTTCAACTAATAAGTCTTCTGGCACTTCTAAAGCAACCATTCCGTTAATACGTTCACCTTTTTCAGCTAAAAAAGTATCTAAAGCTTTTGCTTGAGATTCTGTACGAGGAAATCCATCAAAAATAAATCCTGCAGAATCTGCATTTTTGTTAACCTCTTCTTTCAACATATTAATGGTAACTTCATCAGGAACTAAATCTCCAGCATCAATATATGTTTTTGCTAATAATCCTAATTCAGTTTTATTTTTAATATTAAATCGGAATACATCTCCTGTTGAAATGTGTACTAAATTGTATTTTTCTTTTAAAACTTCTGCTTGAGTACCTTTTCCTGCACCTGGAGGACCGAATAATACGATGTTTTTCATTTTTGGTGGTGTTGTTAATTGATAAATAGCAGGCAAGTTTCTACCATAACCTTTGTAATCTAATCCGTAACCTACAATAAATTTATCTTCAATACTTTTTCCAATATAATTTATATGTAGCTCTTTACGATAGACATCAGGTTTGTAAAAAAGTGTTACTATTTTTAGTTCTTTTAATTTTTTTGTTTTAAAGATTTCATAAATCTCTTGAAGGGTTGTGCCAGTATCAATAATATCTTCTAAAATAATAACGGTACGACCAGATAAATCTTCATTAAGACCAATTAAGCTCTTTACATTTTCTGTTGAAGAAGTGCCTTGGTAAGAAGACAATTTAACAAAACTAATTTCACAGTTTCCTTTATATTCACGTAAAAAATCGGCAGTAAAAACAAAGCACCCGTTTAAAATTCCTATGAAAATAGGAACTTCATCAGAAGGTAAATCTTTTCTTACTTGCTCAGCTAACGAGCTAACAATATTAGAAATTTCATCAGCTGAAATGAATTCTTTAAAATATAAATCGTGGAGTTTTGTAATTTTCATCAGACTGCAAAGATAGTTGCTTGATATTAAATGAAAAAACCGTTTTGAAGTTTATTCAAAACGGTTTTATGTATGTTTTTATTTAAGTTATTTGTTTTCTTCTTTTTTAGAAACGTCAAACATAATTGGCGTTGCAACAAATAAAGAAGAGTAAGTACCTACTACTACACCTACGATTAATGCGAACATAAATCCTTTAATACTGTCCCCTCCAAAGAAGAAGATAGCTAACATTACAAGTAATGTTGTTAAAGAGGTGTTGATAGTTCTTCCTAATGTACTGTTTAATGCTTTGTTTACTAAACTAGCAGTAACAGAGTTTTTGCCTTCTGTAAACTCTCTAATTCTATCAAAAATTACCACAGTATCATTTAATGAGTATCCTACTACTGTTAAAATTGCTGCGATGAATGATTGACCAATTTCCATATCAAATGGCATGAATTTGTATAGTAAAGAGAATACACCCAATACTACTAACACATCATGAAAAACAGCTACTACTGCACCAATAGAGTATGCCATTTTTCTAAAACGTAATAAGATGTATAAGAAAACTACGATTAACGATCCTAAAACTGCCCATAAAGCTGATTGCTTAATATCATCTGCAATAGTAGGTTCTACCTTAATGTAGCTCATAATTCCGTTTCCTGCTTTTTCAAAACCAGGTTTAAAGTTTTCATAAGAAGTGTCTCCTAAGTATGGTTTTAATCCTTGATATAAAGCGTTTTGAACTTGTTCATCTACATTAGTACCTTCTTCATCAATTTTGAAGGCAGTAGTAATTTTTAATTGGTGATCAGAACCAAAAGTTTTTACTTCTGGAGCTGTACCAAATACTTCTTTCAGCTGCTCTGATACCTCATTACCTTTCATGGCTTCGTCAAAACGTACCACATAAGAACGTCCTCCTTTAAAGTCTACCCCTTGCTTTAAACCTACAGTAAAAATAGAAGCTAAGCCTACTACGATAAAGAATCCTGAAATTATATAAGCTATCTTACGCTTTTGTAAGAATTCAATATTAATATTTTTAAACCAGTTTTTAGAGAAACCAGTATTAAAAGGTAACTTAGTTCCTTTTTCAACAGCACCGTCAATAAATAAACGAGTAATGAATACAGCTGTAAATAAAGAAGTAGCAATACCTATCATCAGTGTTAAAGCAAAACCTTTAATTGGTCCTGTACCGAAAGTGTATAAAATAATACCAGTTAATAAAGTAGTAATGTTAGCATCAATAATTGCAGATAACGCTCCTTTAATACTAAATCCTTCATCTACTGATTCACCTAAGTTTTTTCCTCCGTTTAAGGCTTCTTTAATTCTTTCAAAAATAATTACGTTTGCATCTACTGACATACCTATGGTTAAGATAATACCAGCAATACCAGGTAAGGTTAATACTGAATTGAATGAAGCTAAAATTCCAAAAATAAATAAGATGTTAACTACTAAAGCAATGTTAGCATAAATACCAGCTCTACCGTAGTATAAGAACATCCAAACTAACACTAAAATAATAGCTAACCCGAATGACCACATACTTGCATCAATAGATTCTTTACCTAATGATGGTCCAACTACTTCAGCTTGAATAATACGAGCAGGAGCAGGTAGTTTACCAGCTTTTAAAATGGTTGCAATATCTTGCGCTTCGTTGACGGTCATAGAACCACCAGAAATAGAAGAGCTGCTACCTAATTGTTGATTAATAACTGGTGCAGTATAAACATAGTCATCTAACACAATAGCAACGAATTTACCAATGTTTTCTCCTGTTAGCTTGGACCATTTTTTGGTTCCTACTGCGTTCATCATCATAGAAACTATTGGTTTACTAACTTGGTCGTATTCTTGTTTTGCATCAGCAATCACATCCCCTTCAATAGGAGCTTGATCTTTTCTGTTAGATTTAATAGCATATAAACCAATAAGCCTAGTTCCATCAACACCAGCTTGAGACTTATAGTCCCATAAAAACTTTGTGTATTTTAAGTTGTTAGGTAATAAAGCTCTTACCTCCTTGTTCTGTAAGAAACTATTTACTTTCGCAGTATCTTGAACTCTAGCTTGTGCAACTAACGAGCTTACTTGTTGTGGACTCTGAGCTACATTAGGGTATAAGTAAGTAAATAAGTTCTTTTGAGTTTCAACTTTTGTAGAATCAGCAGATTCACCCAATAAATCATCAATATCATTGTCTGCCTTAGCAGTATCTTTCACTTGTTCAGTTGCAGAATCATCTTTTAACATTTCAGCAACTTTAGCGTTTGCTGTAAAGAAAAAGTTTTGAACATCTGCATTCGTGTGTACTCCCCAAAACTGTAATTCAGCAGTACTTTGTAATAGTTTTTCTACACGATCAATATCTTTAGCACCTGGTAATTCTACTTGAATTCTACCAGAGTTTCCAATACGTTGAATGTTCGGTTGTACAACTCCAAATTTATCAATACGGCTACGTAATACTTCAAAAGCAGTGTTGATAGAAGTGTTTATTTCTTCTTGTAAAGTCGATTTAACCTGCTCGTTTGTTTTGTTGAAGTCTATTTTATCACGTAAAGCCTTTGTTCCAAAAATGCTAGGGTCACTTAATTTAATACTACCATTACTTAATTTTTCGAACTCGTTGTAGAATAAATCTAAGTAATTCTCTTGGCTATCTTTTTGAGCTTCATCAGCATTCGTTAATGCTTGCTTAAAAGTTGTGTTTTGAGAATCGTCAGACAATCCGATTAAGATATCTTTTACTGATACCTGTAAAATTGCGTTAATACCCCCTTTTAAATCAAGACCAAGGTTCATCTCCTTGTTTCTGATATCATTGTAAGAGTACTTTGCAAATCCTAAATTTACTATCTCTTTGTTAGCTACGCTATCTAAGTATTTTCGTTCATATCTTGCTAGAGCTCTACCGTTGTTATCACTAACATTAGCTTTAGCATATTGTTTCGCACTATCTTCTACCTTATTGGCAAAGAATGTAAACGATAACTGATAAATACTCACTAGACCAAAAAGTATAGCAAATAATTTAATTAATCCTTTGTTTTGCATTGTAAATAATTTAAATCGACTTTATTTTAAAAACGTGCAAATATAGCGTTTCGTTAAAAGAAAAGCCAATTCTTTTATCATATTTATGTGATTAGATAATAAATAGGGAATATTTGCTAACAAATGTCAGTTTTTAGGGGGATTATATTACGTATATTTACCTATTTTTTAGCAAAATAAATAACTTAAAAATTTTAAATAATTCGCCATGGCGCATTTAACAGATATCGAAATTGCTCAAGCAAAAGAATTACAACATATTAAACATATAGCAAGTAAATTAAAAATTAAAGAAGATGATTTAGAAATGTATGGGAAATACAAAGCCAAATTACCTTTAAGTTTAATAAACGAAGAGAAAGTAAAAGAAAATAACTTAGTGTTGGTAACAGCACTAACACCTACGCCAGCAGGTGAAGGAAAAACAACTGTTTCTATAGGTTTAACAGAAGGATTAAATAAAATAGAAAAACAGGCAACTGTAGTATTGAGAGAACCATCATTAGGACCTGTTTTTGGAATTAAAGGAGGGGCAGCTGGAGGTGGACATTCGCAAGTTGTACCAATGGAGGATATAAACTTACATTTTACTGGAGATTTCAACGCTATAGAGAAAGCAAATAATTTACTGTCAGCTTTAATAGATAACAATTTACAGAGCAGCACTGATAATTTAAATATCGATCCTCGTACGATTTTATGGAAACGCGTGATTGATATGAACGATCGTTCGTTACGTCAAATTACAATTGGTTTAGGAGGAACGGCAAATGGAATACCACGCGAAGATGGATTCAACATTACACCAGCATCAGAAGTAATGGCTATTCTTTGTATGGCAACTTCTTTTGATGATTTAAAAGAACGCTTAGGGAGTATTTTTATTGGGTTCACTTTTGATAAAAAGCCAGTTTTTGCACGTGATTTAAAAGCACAAGATGCAATGGCTATTTTGTTAAAAGATGCAGTAAAACCAAATTTAGTACAAACCTTAGAAGAAAATCCGGCAATTATTCATGGTGGACCTTTTGCAAATATAGCACAAGGTACTAATACAATTATTGCAACTAAAATGGGGTTGTCGTTATCAAATTATGTAGTAACAGAAGCTGGTTTTGGAGCTGATTTAGGAGCAGAAAAGTTTCTAAATATAAAATCACAATATGCAGGGTTAAATCCTAAATGTGTGGTTCTAGTTGCTACTATTAGAGCATTGCGCCACCATGGAGGATCATCAAAAGAAGAATACAATAGCCCAAGATTAGAGCGTGTACAAAACGGATTTAAAAACCTAGAAAAGCATATAGAGAATATTAGAAAATTTAATATTGAACCTGTAGTAGCTATCAATTCTTTTATTTCAGACACTGAGGAAGAAGTTAATTATGTGATTGATGCTTGTGCTAGTTTAGGTGTACAAGCAGTTGTTTCAGAAGGATGGGCAAAAGGAGGTGAAGGAACTAAAAAATTAGCTGAGGCTGTTGTTGATGTAGTTGAAAACAAAGCTACCCAATACAAACCGTTGTACGATTGGAAAAGTCCTGTAAAAGAAAAAATAGAAAAGATTGCCAAAGAAATTTATGGAGCAGATGCTGTAACCTATGATAAAAAAGCTGAGTTAAACTTGCGAAGAATTGATCGTTTAGGTTTTAATGACTTTGCTGTTTGTATGGCAAAAACTCAAAAGTCATTTTCAGATAATGATAAGTTAATTGGAAGACCAGAGGGGTTTACAGTAAATGTTAGAGAAATAGAAATAGCAGCAGGAGCACAATTTATAATTCCAATTTTAGGAAAAATGATGCGTATGCCTGGGTTACCCGCAACTCCAGCATCAGAAAATATGACAATAGATAACAAAGGGCTAATTTCTGGTTTGTCATAGGTGTTTTTTACGTTTATAACTTAAATGTGTTTTCATGTTAAAAGAGAGCCAAGTTTTAAAAAGTAATAATAGTTATTAATAAATAAGTCCCGAGTTTGTTTATCACTCGGGACTTAATTTATTAAAAGATTATTCGACAATAAGATTATTTAATTTTATGTTTTTTAGAGCCTGTAAACTCCCCTCTATAGAGTTTAAATCCCCTTTTAAATTATATTTTTTACCTTTTATATTAACAAGTATACCAATGCTGTTAATCTTACCTTCTTTGATTGTTTGGTAAATTTGATAAGTAACACCCTTGTTTTTAAAAGCTAAGGTGTCTTTTGTTTTATTGAGTCTGAAATTGTAATCTCCTCCCATCAATTCAATAGGGAATGAGAATTCTACAGTTCCATCAGGTTTAATCAAAGCGTAATTAAGAGCTAATCCATTCATGCTAAATAGAACAGCCCGTTTCTTGTTTTTAATAAGATTAAATGATAATATTTTAGAAAGCCCATCATATTTTAAATCTAGTGTTTTAGTGGTTTTGGTATTTTTTTTATTTCCGTTCCATTCTGTTATAGTAGTCGAATAAAAAGGAGTAAAAGCAGCATTTTCTTCTACAATTAAAATAGGAGTAGGTATATTGTTTACTACTTTAAAAGTTGAATATTGATGCCAGCAACAACCACTTTTAGTAATGGTATGAATGGTTTTTGTTTTATCATCCGTTTGAAACATACCACAATATTCTTGTGCTAATCGAGTAAACTCAGGGCTAAATGTTAGTTTGTTGTTAATTTCTAGATAAATTTTAAAAGACGGTCCATGATAGCAGCTAAACTGTCCATCCATGATAGCTAAGTCTTTAACACCATCGAAATTAAAGTCTTTATAAATTAAAATACTTTGTTTTCCATATGGAATGTTTAATATACTTGTTTTAACAACTCCAGTGGTTTCTAACTCAAAAGTTAATTCATCAGAGTGTATTTCTATAATTTTTGTACTTGTTTTAGATTCGTAAACAGCAATACTTCCTTTTTTGAAAATTTCATTTTCATAACCTTTTTCAATAACCAAGAGTCCTTTATATCTTTCTGAAAAACCTATGATCTCGTAATGAGTTTGACCAAATATCTTTAGGAAAGTAAATATAAACAGTAGCGTAAAATTCTTTTTCATGAAGTAAACTATTGGGATGTTAATTCTAAATGATGTTCCATAAAACAAAAAATATATTAAGAATGAAGGAAAATAAATATAAAAAAGAAATCCTTTGGTTACTGGATAATTAACCAAAGGATTGTTTTATTTTATAATAAAAATATTTTTATGTTAATTCACACCACGTTGTTTGTTAATTTCGTCTTGTAATTGTCTACGTAATTTTTGTTCTTTTTCAATGGTCTTTTTTTTGTATTGTTCAAATTCCTCTTCAGTTTCAGTTAATAAACTTTTTGTTTCTTTAGTAACTACATTACTGTTATTAAACCTGTATATGAAGAAAGCTAAGGCAGCAAGTAAAACAAAAATAATACCCCATACTATAGAGTTGTAGGTGGATTTGTTTAAAGGAATTCCAACAAAAGAAATAGCATCTTCCTTATCAATAGAAGTAACTAAATCTTTGTTTAGTGTATCTATCTTAGTTTGTAATTCAACAATACTTTTTTGTTGTTCATCTATTTTTACCTGTTTAGCAGCAGCATCTGTTTTAATAACCTTTATACTGTCTAAAATACTATTTTGTAGTCTTAAGTATTCATTTTTTTTTACGACCTTATAAATTTGGTAGTTGTTTGATTTCTTATAAAGTTCTTTAAACTGGTTTTCAACCGTATTAGGTTGGTCAGGAGAACTGGTTTGAGCTATAATACTTTGAGATAAAATAAAGATGAATACTATTTTTAAAAATTTCATGATACTGATATTTTAGTTCAATTGATGAATACATATGGTTTAAAAAAACCCAAACGTTAAGGTTTGGGTTTTTAGTATAAGCAAGGTTATGAAACTTATTTTACTTTTTCTACAATGGCCTTAAAAGCTTCTGGATTGTTCATAGCTAAATCAGCTAAAACCTTACGGTTTAATTCGATATTATTAGCTTTAACTTTACCCATAAACTGTGAGTAAGACATTCCGAACTGACGAGCTCCAGCGTTGATACGTTGAATCCATAAAGAACGGAAGTTTCTCTTATTGTTTTTACGGTCACGGTATGCATAAAGCATTCCTTTTTCAACCGCATTCTTTGCTACTGTGTAAACGTTTTTACGACGTCCAAAGTAACCTTTTGCTTGCTTCAAGATTTTTTTTCTTCTATTTCTTGAAGCTACTGAATTTACTGATCTTGGCATAATTCAAATGTGTTTTTGTAGTAGGCGACTTACTTAAAAGTTCTTTAATGAGCCCAACTCCATGGTTAATAATTAAATTCCCTGTGCTAACAATTATTTTAAAACTAATTGTTGCTTAATGTTTGCTTCATCAGACTTATGTACTAATGTAGCATGTGTTAATGCAAGCTTACGTTTTTTAGACTTCTTTGTTAAAATGTGGCTTTTAAACGCGTGCTTTCTTTTGATTTTTCCAGTACCAGTTAACTTGAAACGTTTCTTAGCACTAGATTTTGTTTTAATTTTAGGCATCTTTGTTTTTTAGTTTTATCTTGCTTATATTATTGTTCTATGTATTATTTGCTCTTTTTAGGGGCAATAAACATAATCATACGTTTTCCTTCTAGTTTCGGCATTTGTTCTACCTTACCGTATTCTTCTAATTCTTGAGCTAATTTTAATAGTAAAATTTGTCCTTGTTCTTTAAATACAATCGAACGCCCTTTGAAGAATACAAAAGCTTTTAATTTAGCTCCATCTTGTAAGAACTTAATCGCATGCTTCTTTTTGAATTCGTAATCATGTTCGTCAGTTTGAGGTCCGAAACGAATTTCCTTAACGGTAACTTTAGTAGCCTTAGCTTTTAAGGCTTTCTCACGTTTCTTTTGCTCATATAAGAACTTTTTGTAATCAATAACTTTACAAACAGGAGGAACAGCTTTAGGTGAAATTTCAACTAAATCTAATTCTAACTCTCGTGCAATCTCTTTAGCTTTAGCTAATGGATATACACCTACTTCCACGTTATCGCCTACAAGACGAACTTCATCAACATGTCTAATTTTTTCATTAATTCTATGTTGATCTTCTTTAATTACTCTCGCGGGTCTTCTACCGCCTTTTCTTCTAATTGCTATGACTTATAAATTTTAAATTACTATCTATTTTTTAACTACCAAAAGGAACTAATGTCTTACTAACTTCTTTTTGTATTAGAGAAATAAACTCCTCTATAGTAAATGTTCCTAAATCACCTTCACCATGTTTTCTTACAGATACTGTGCCATCTTTTTCTTCTTGTTCACCAACAATAACCATAAAAGGTATTTTGCTAACTTCGGCATCACGTATCTTTCTTCCTGTCTTCTCGTTACGGTTATCAACGAGGGCGCGAATTTCGGAATTTTCTAACAAAGTTAAAACTTTTTCGGTATATTTTTGATATTTCTCGCTGATTGGCAGTACAATAACTTGCTCTGGGGTTAGCCAAAGAGGGAAATTACCACCTGTGTGCTCCAATAAAACAGCAATAAAACGCTCCATAGAACCAAATGGAGCACGGTGAATCATTACTGGGCGGTGTAATTGATTGTCAGCACCTTTGTAATGTAAATCAAAACGTTCAGGTAGGTTGTAATCGACTTGAATAGTACCTAATTGCCAACTTCTACCTAAAGCATCTTTTACCATAAAGTCTAACTTGGGACCATAAAAAGCAGCTTCACCTTCTTCAACAACATAATCTAACCCTTTGTCTTTTGCCGCATTAATGATTGCTTGCTCAGCTTTTTCCCAGTTTTCAACTGAACCAATATATTTATCAAGGTTCTCCATGTCTCTAATAGATACCTGAGCAGTAAAATCTTCAAAACCTAAAGACCCGAACACGTATAGTACTAAATCAATTACATTTTTAAACTCTTCATCTAATTGTTCAGGTGTACAGAATATGTGTGCATCATCTTGAGTAAAACCACGAACACGAGTTAAACCATGTAACTCACCACTCTGTTCATATCTATATACAGTACCAAATTCAGCAAAACGTTTAGGTAAATCTTTATATGAATAAGGTTTGTGATTGTACACCTCACAGTGATGTGGACAGTTCATAGGTTTTAGCAAAAACTCCTCGTCTTCTTTTGGAGTAGTAATAGGTTGAAAACTATCTTCACCATATTTAGCATAGTGACCAGAGGTAACATATAATTCTTTCTGACCAATATGTGGTGTCATGACCATTTCGTACCCTGCTTTCTTTTGAGCAGCTTTTAAGAAATCTTCTAAACGACCACGTAAAGCAGCGCCTTTAGGTAACCATAAAGGTAAACCTTGTCCTACTTTTTGAGAAAAAGTAAAAAGTTCTAGCTCTTTACCAAGTTTTCTATGGTCACGCTTTTTAGCTTCTTCAAGTAGTTCTAAATATTGTTTTAACTCTTTTTGTTTAGGGAAAGAAATTCCATAGACACGAGTTAACTGGTTGTTCTTTTCGTCACCGCGCCAATAAGCACCAGCAACATTCATAATTTTTACTGCTTTAATAATTCCTGTGTTCGGAATATGTCCTCCACGGCATAAGTCAGTAAAATCACTGTGATCACAAAAAGTAATATCACCATCTTCTAAACCTTCAATAAGTTCTACCTTATATTGGTTGTTTTGTGCTTTATAGTAGGCTAAAGCATCAGCTTTAGAAATAGAGCGCATTTTAAACTCAGCTTTTTCCCGAGCACGCTCTAAAAATTTCTTTTCTATTTTATCAAAGTCTTTTTCAGAAATAGTATCTTCTCCAAAATCAACATCATAATAAAAACCATTCTCAATAGCAGGTCCAATAGTTAATTTTGCATTTGGATAAAAATCTTGAATAGCTTGTGCTAATACGTGAGCAGAGGAATGCCAAAAAGCTTTCTTTCCTGCTGCGTCATTAAAGGTATATAAAACTAACGAGCCGTCTGTGGTAAGTGGGGTGGTGGTTTCAATGGTGTCTCCTTCAAAACTTGCAGAAATAACATTTCTAGCTAAACCTTCACTAATACTTTTAGCAACATCCATTGGAGTGCTGTTCTTTTCAAATTCTTTGACGCTCCCGTCAGGTAATGTAATTTTAATCATTATATATATGTGTTATGTATAATTTCCTTACAAGTGGAAATTTTGAATCGCAAAGATATTGTAAAAGCATTTTGTAAGCAATATATAATAATTAAAGATTATAAGATTAATTTTATAAGCACAATAATTTTAGAGAGCTAATGTTTTTTAAAATGAAATAATTACTTTTAGTTTTTTTAGCGTTTGTTTTTTAGATATGTTTTTTGATTTTTTTAAAAATAAAGGTAAGCTTGAACCATTTGAAATAAAAAATAGTAGTGCAGTCTTACTCTCAATGGCTCCTGGGTTGTATGTTTATTCTGTTTTAATTTTTTATTTTAATAAAAAAGCAATAGAACTCCCTGGTTTAAGAGAAACCTTCGCTGTTGTTTTTTTTATAGCAGGAATAATACCTCTTGTGAAAAAGGAGTGGGCTGAAAAATACTATGGCTATGTAGTTTTTTTAGTGCTATTTTTATTTCAACATTACCTTATATATACAACAAAGGTAAATGATTTTTCAATAGATTATTTGTTAGGAACTTTTATTGTGATGTTTGGAGCTATACTAATTTTAAACAATAGAGGTTTTATAATGATTTTTAGTGTTTTCCAGTTATTGCATTTAACTTATTGGGGTTTCACATCAAATATAAATATTGTATTAGAATCTGCTATATTAATATCCACTTCTACTATTTTTATTTTTTCAACAATTATTTTAAATGGTCATGTAAGATATCGAAAACAATTACAAGAAATAAATTTGTCATTAGAAAATAGAGTAAAAGAAAGAACAAAAGACTTAGAAATTAGAGCAAAAGAATTGTCAGAAAAGAACGAAGATTTAGAAGAGTTTGCCTATGTAGTATCACATGACTTAAAAACCCCTTTAGGGAATTTACATGCTTTGTCAGAATGGATGTTGGAGAGTAATGTAAATGATTCAGGAAAAAATGAACACATCAATATGCTTCGAATGATGAAAGATCAAGTAGAGCAGATAGATTTATTAATTAATGGTATCCTTGATTATTCCTTAAAAGGGAATGAAATGGAGGTAAAGAAAGAAATAAAAGTAAATAATATTGTAGAGCAAATAATAGAATTGAATTCCGTTCCTAATTGTATTATAGAAATAAAGAATAAACTACCAATAATAGAGTATAATGAAACTGAGATAATCCAAGTGTTTGAAAACTTAATAGAGAACGCGATTAAACACAACGATAAAGAATATATATGTATAGAAATAGGAAGTAAAGAAGAAGATAAAGAATATGTTTTTTATGTAAAAGACAATGGTCCGGGGATAGAACAAAAAAATCATAAAAAAATTTTTAATCTTTTTCAAAAGCTAGAAGAAACATCTTCTTTTCAATCTATAGGGCTGGGGTTGGCTTTGGTTAAGAAGATATTGAAGAGAAGAGGGGGACGTATATGGTTGAATAACGAAGAGGGGCAAGGAACTATATTTTACTTTTCGGTCATGAAAAAATAAAGGACGTGGGTGTAACTAATTATATAATAACGTATTAATAAATATTTTAAAAAAAAGGTTTAAAAAGTGCTTGTTAAGTGGGAAAAGGTATCTATATTTGCACCCGCTAAGGGAAAAACGCAAGTGTTTTAAAG
>NZ_JAMXSH010000008.1:0-84156 GCF_024124505.1 Tenacibaculum sp. XPcli2-G | reverse complement strand
TGTCGACCCGATTAGGCTTCGTATGTCGACCCGATTAGGCTTCGTATGTCGACCCGATTAGGCTTCGTATGTCGACCCGATTAGGCTTCGTATGTCGACCCGATTAGGCTTCGTATGTCGACCCGATAAAAAAGTTACACTTTTTTATCTTACTTTTTTTATATTTGAGAGTGTTAATAAAATTGCTAAAAGTTGCGCATATTCTACCGTAAAAGGAACATATAAGTAATTTTATTACACACATAAACTAGTTAGCTGTAACTTATGAACTTAGCATTTTATAAAAATATAAGAGGTAAAATTATTGAACAAATTAGTTCTGCGAAAAAAGAAATTAAAGTTTGTGTTGCTTGGTTCACAAGCAAAGAAATCTTAGGAAAATTAATCGATAAATTAGAAACCGGATGTAAAGTTGAAATAATTATCAGTGATCATTATGAAAATAAAAGACTTGATTACAGACAATTCATTAAAAATGGAGGTGTTATAAAAATATTATCTTCAAATTCGGGTAGATTTCTTCATGATAAATTTGCTCTATTTGATAACAACAAATTAATAACTGGTTCATATAATTGGACTAATTCCGCTGAATTCTATAATCATGAATATATCGTAATAAGCGATAATGAAACATTACTAAAACAATTCACAGGAAGATTTAAGTATTTAACAAATATTGTAGAAAACTATGAAATCGAAAAATTACAAAATATTGTTGTTTTTGATTCTGACTCAAAAGAAGAGGAATTTGAAAAACTTGAAAAAGAACTATTTGACGAGCTAATTAAATCTATTGATGCATCACTCGATGCTGGGGCAAAAATTAATAAATCAACAATTCTAGATTTGCTTCACAGATATGGTGCAATTGGTACAACAAAAAGACTGGTGAAGGAAGGTGCAAAAAATCTACAATCTGGATTGATAAAAATGTTTGAGATTAATCGATTAGACTTGACATTTGAAAATATAATTTTACATAAAAAATATAGAGCCTTATTCGATGAAACAACTCTTTCCAAAGCGAAAGAAAAATTGGAGAAATTGAATTACAAAAGCAACAGCTGACAATGGCTATAATTAATACGGGTTTTAGTATTTACTCCATAGTTTAGTTATTTTTATAATGTCCGCCAAATCTTTTTGATTTGGCTTTAAAAATGAAAAATTAAAACAAAATAAAAAGTTTTGGCTAAGTACTTAATCGGAAATTAATCGCTTGTTAATTCCCGTACAAACCATAGCCGAAACCGTTGTAGGTAATTCTCTAAATCTAATTATTGCTAAATGAAATCAAAAAAAGCTATTTTAAGTTTTGAACACAATGAAATATTGGAAGAAACTATTAAAACATATAATAAGATATATAAAAACTCATCAAGAAGTGTAGAATTAAAACAAATTGAAACTAATAAATTTGAAATAGCTGTAAGTGATGATGGGAAATTATTACCCTATGGAATTTATGATATAGCTTCCTTTATTGGAAGTAGAATATTTAGAGAAAAATTTAAGTTAAGTCTATGTAATAAAAGAGAAAGAATTTACAAAAGGATTTATAATAGCACTACACCTCCCACAGACGAAAATAAAACTATAATATTTGATTCAAAGGAAATAAAAATTGAACTAATTAAAACAACAGGTATTAATTCTTCAATAAACACCATTATTCCTTATATAAGCGAAGAAGATTATAAAATAATTATAGACTTATGTGAGCTCAAGAAAATTGAGTACTTTAATTCTGTTAGTTATAAAACTAAAAATGATTTTAGTATTAACTATTCTATAGAAGAAAATTATTTAATGATATTTGGAGTTGATTTAAAATATGGAAAAGAAGATTACAAAGTTGATTTAGAGGGAATTTTTGAATTAAAGCCTATAAATTATGACATTTAAAATAATGTTAGAAGACAAAGAGTATAATAGAGAATTCTTTAAAATTTTCAATGACAAACATAATACTGATTTTGAATTAATGAAATTTGAATATGATGAAGTTGTTTTTGCTGTAATCAAAACTGAAAATTGTGGAGATAATGAAATTCTTCAACTAGGCATTGAATTAACTCAATATTCTCGTTTAAAGAGCATAACAAATTAAAATACCTACAACAATGGCTATAAGTAATTGCTTGTTCTCGCCTACTTTTTATCCTTTTGAATAATAATACACTAAAAAACTCTTCTCTAAATAGAAAACACCTCAAATGACACAAGAACTCTATCAAAAAGCAATAAAATTTGCTGGAGAAAAACATAAAGATCAAAAAGTTCCTGGAACAAATTCTAACTATTTGCTACATATTTCTAACGTTGCTATGGAAATAATCTTAGCATATAATGCAAATAACAATTTCGATTTAAATTATGCTGTTCAATTAGCGCTACTCCACGATACATTAGAAGATACTGATACCAACTTTTCGGAGTTATTGAACATGTTTGGAGAAAAAGTTGCTATTGGGGTTCAAGCATTGACTAAAAATAAAAACATAAGCTCTAAAAAAGAGAAAATGATAGACAGCTTGAACCGAATAAACAAACTTGAAAAAGAAGTTGGAATGGTAAAATTAGCAGACAGAATTACAAACCTTCAAGAACCACCAAAACATTGGAAAAAAGATAAAATTCAAAATTATTTATCTGAAGCTATCGTAATTAATGAAACACTAAAAAACAAAAATGAATATTTAAATAAAAGATTAGAAAATAAAATTGCTGAATACAAAAAGTATACTACTAAATAAGAATAACTTATTATTAAATTCTCCCGAGAAATAACTATAAAATTAATCTTTATAATGTTTAACTGCAGTAATAAACTCTTAATTACAAATATAACCTACTTTCAATCTCAAGAAGATATAAGAAACTTCAAAAAAACACTAAAATAATTAATAACATTAAACTAAACTTAAAAATATTATATTTAACTCCATAATTAACAAGAACATAAAAAGCTGTTATTAACAATTAGAAGCCAAACTTAAATAAGAATTACAATGAAAAGAATTTACTCAATCTGTTTGCTATCAATAATTACTTTAATTTCATGTAAAAATGAGAAAGAGACTACCAAAAACAACTTAAATGAAGTTGTTAATAATGAAGTTACAACCAAAGAAAAAAAAGAATTAAAGAATAACACTAAAAAATTTTCTTGGAAAAACATAGTTGAATCTAAAGTTGATATTGGTGCATACCCTTATATAACACCACCAAAAGGTATGTTAGTAAATAAAAATACTAGCAGCACAGAGTCTTATGACTTTCACAAACTTGAAATGTTTGACGGTAATTCATTTTTTGATATAGAAGGACGAGTAGATAAAATGGGAATTATGATGGATGGAAATCAAAAATGGAATCAATACTATTTTGATAAAAGTATTAAAGACTACTTAACAGCTATTGGCGCTCAACTTATTTTTGAAGGAAAAATACCTAATGAACTTGTAAATCAAAAAGGAGAAAGCGTAAACGATCGTTATACTTACTTTAATAATTTTTATGTTGGAGATGTTGTAAACCATCCTATTCGTATGTATGTATTAAAAACGCCTACTAAAAAAATAGGAATTCAAATCTATTCTGATGTGGCTAATGCACAAATTGGAGTTGTGGAATCAAAAGAATTTGAACAAACAATAGAGAAAATAACTGCAGATAAAATCATAAATGAAATAAACACTAAAGGCTTTGCTACATTACATATTAATTTCGATACTGGGAAATCAAGAATTAAAGCTGACTCTTACGAAATAGTGAGTGAAATATCTAAAATGTTAAAAACAAATCCCAATTTAAAAATAAGTATTGAAGGACATACTGATAATGTGGGTAATGAAGATTTTAATATGAAACTATCTAAAAACAGAGCCAAATCTGTTCTTATGTCACTCGTAGATGAAGGTATTGAAGAATCAAGACTAGAAAGTAAAGGCTTTGGGCACACGAAACCTATAGGTAATAACGCTACAGAAGAAGGAAAAGCACAAAATAGAAGAGTTGAACTAAGAAAAATTTAAAGAAATATCGTGTAAGCAGTATAAAAACTGCTGCTTACACAAAACACAACATATTATAATTTATAAAAAACCATTGGGACCTCATCCCAATAAAAACTGTACTTCTCTACTATCAAACTAGTATTTGCAACAAAAAAATCTCTAAAAGAGCACATTACAAACATTACCTTAACCAAATAGCACCTAAAAAGTGTAATTTTTTTCATATCTTCTCATGGTCTAACCACTTAATAATAAGCCTTAAACACAAAAGCCATGAGGAATAAACTAAAAAAAGACTTAGGATTATTTGATGTTTTTGCCATAAGTACTGGAGCCATGTTTAGCTCTGGTTTCTTTTTACTACCAGGAATCGCCTCACATTATACAGGCCCTTCTGTATTTTTAGCTTACTTACTTGCAGGTGTATTAATACTACCTACCATGTTTAGTATTGCTGAAATATCAACAGCTTTACCACGATCAGGAGGTGCTTACTTTTTTTTAGACAGAAGCTTAGGTCCACTCATGGGAACCATCGGCGGACTAGGTACATATTTCGCTTTAATGCTTAAAACTGCCTTTGCTATTATTGGTATTGGTGCTTATGCCGCTATATTTTGGGAAGTTCCTACCAAGGTAGTAGCTATTGTAGCCACCCTTTTTTTTATGGCACTAAACTTAGTAGGCGCTAAAAAAACCTCCGCCTTTCAAAAGGTGTTTGTCATATTCCTATTAGTCATTTTAATTGGTTTTATTGCAGATGGTCTTTTTTCTATATTCACCTCAGATACTATCACCAATGAATCTATTAACAAACAATTTACCCCCTTCTTTTCAAACGGATTTGGAGGGATGTTTACTACCATAGGTTTTGTTTTTGTGTCCTACCTAGGACTCACTCAAATAGTAAGCGTTGCAGAAGAAATTAAAAACCCTGAAAGAAATATTCCTTTAGGAATGATACTTTCATTAGTCGTTACAGGATTAATTTATGGTTTGGGTGTTTTTATTATGGTAACTCTTATTGAGCCTACTGCCTTTGCCAACGAATTAGCACCAGCTGCTACAGCTGCAGAACAACTTTTTAAATGGCTACCCGATAATGTGGGAGTCTTATTAATGTCGGTAGCAGCACTTGCTGCTTTTGCTTCTACAGGGAACGCAGGACTATTATCTGCATCGCGATACCCGTTTGCTATGGGACGCGATAAACTGTTTCCTGCTATTCTAGCTAGAATTGGTAAAAAAGGAAGTCCTATAGTCGCTATATTTTTAACTACAGCATTAATTATTGTATTCATTCTACTATTATCAGAAGAAGGTATTGTAAAGCTTGCGAGTACCTTCCAATTATTGATTTTTATCTTTATTAACTTCTCTGTTATTGTTTTTAGAAAAAGTAAAATAGAATCGTACGACCCAGGCTATTTATCTCCATTATATCCGTTTATGCAAGTTGTCGGAATTATTATTTCATTCATCCTTATTATTTATTTAGGATGGATGCCCGTACTTTTTACCTCTGGTATTATTGTTATTGGTGTACTTTGGTATCACTTTTATTCTAAAGGAAAAGTAAAACGAGAAGGCGCTATTTTTCATTGGTTTGCGCTTTTAGGAAGACACCAATACGATGAATTGGAGAATGAATTAATGACCATTTTAAAAGAAAAAGGACTTCGTGAAGGGGATCCGTTTGATGAAACCGTAATTACATCGAAAATAAAAATACTTAAGGATACCACTAACTTTGATAAAGTCTTAAATATCGCTTCCGATTACTTTTGTAGAGAGTTAGACCTCAACAAAGAAGGGGTACTACACAAGTTCTTTCAGTCGGTACCCGATGAATCTGTCATCACTTTACCAGGTATTTTAGTTTTTCATGCCAAGTTTAAGAGTGTTTCACATCCTTCCATGAAAATTGTGATTTCTAAAAAACCAATTGAAGGAACACTTCCCTCTGAAGACTATGAGTTTAAAAAGCCCTTACAAATCTGTGCTTTTCTAATTAATTCTGATGAAAACCCAAAACAGCAACTCCGTATGCTATCGAGACTTCTTGATATTTTAGAACGAGAGCAAATCGTAAAAACCTTGCTTAAAATGAATAGTCACAGAGAAATTAAGGAGTTTTTACTACAAAACGAACGATTTGTAAGCATCAAACTACTCGAAGGAACTCCGCAAGACACCATGATTGGAAAACAGCTAAAGGATATTCAGTTACCAAAAGACGTTTTAGTGGCTTTAGTTGAAAGAAATGATAAAACGTTTACCCCTAACGGTTCAACTGTTTTACTAACAGATGATGTACTTACCATACTTGGAGAAACCAAATCTATCGCGAAACTGTATAAGGAATATATGAGTTATGAAATAGATAAACTGGATACTGAAGAGACTTCTTAATTTTTGGTTTGGTTATTTATTTTTATTGAACTTAGTTATCAATTTATATTTCTGATAGAAGTTATATCTTTGGTAAACCATATCTCATGCTGAAAAAGATTAAACGACAAAATGGACTACCAAACATACGAACCACATACAAATTTAAAGTCAATTATTAGTTGTTATTGGACGTTGGAAGTACCTATACATTCCGAACCACAAAAACAACGAATTGTACCAGATGGTTGTATAGAAATGGCATTTATTCTTGGAGACGATATAAAACGATACACTTCCGAAAATAACTTTATACTTCAACCACGGGCAATGGTATTAGGGCAAATAATTGAACCTTTCTACATTGAACCAACAGGTTATGTCAATACTTTTGCCATTAGGTTTTATCCTTATGGATTTGCTAATTTTATCTCTGGACCAATCAACAACTTAGCAAGCACAGAAACACCCTTGAATCTCCTTTTTGACAAGGAAACCGCAGATGATTTGCAACAAAAAATAACCAACGCTGAAAATACGATACAACGTATAGAAATCATCGAAAAGTTTCTTTTGGATACGTTCAACAACCAAAAAACAATTCATAAAATAGTAAAAAGTACTGTGGATACTCTCCTTTCTACAAACGGAAGTGTTTCTATAAACTCAATCCTCGAAAACAACCTATCTAAACGAAGACAGCTTGAAAGAAACTTTAAAAAACAAATTGGAGTAAGCCCCAAACAGTTAGGAAAAGTAATTCGATTGCAAACAGCTTTAAAATTGATGCTTAACCAAAAGTCTAAAAACCTAACTGATGTTGCCTATAAAAGCGACTATTTCGATCAAGCTCACTTCATCAAAGACTTTAGAGAATTTACAGGAATAAACCCAAAAGAGTTTCTTACTGACGAAAGCTTGAAGCTTTCTACCCTTTTTTACAAATAAACTAAGGTGTCGCATTTTTACAATTTCAACTAATTTTCTGCTCTTAGTTTTGCATCAATAATACTAAGCCGAAAATGAAAAATAACACACTTATTACCATTATTACCCTATTTTTTTTGCCTTGTGTCTTGCAAAAACAAAGGCACTTCAATCTCTAAAACAACACAATCTAAAGAATCAATCACTAAAAGTATACAACAGATGAAAAGTTATGTCTCAATTTTTGAAATTCCTGCAACCAACATTACACGAGCCGTTAATTTTTACAAAGAAATTTTAGGTATAGAAATTGAAAGATTCCATTTTCCAGAAATGGAAATGGGGGTATTTCCTTACGAAGGTCAAATGGTTACAGGAGTAATTATACAAGGCGAAGGTTATGAACCTTCTGCAAGTGGGGTTACTATTTACCTTAATGGTGGAGACAATCTGCAAACTATTATTGATAAAGTAGAAGAACATGGTGGTAAAGTTATGATACCTAAAACACCTCACGCTGACGAAAACGGGTACTTTGCCATTTTTCTCGACTCAGAAGGAAATAAAATTGGACTTCATTCGCCAAATTAAAAAAACAAACTTCTAACAATAAAGGGAAATAATAATGGCTTGGGTACTAACTCAAACCGTTATTTCTTTTTATTAAAGTGTCTTGAAAACCGACCCATAAATTTATAAAGTCAGCTACAGCTCATACATCAAACGAAAGTAAAACTCCCTTTATAAAACCATTCTCTCCCCTTTCTAAAAAAATCTAATTAACGTATCTTGCAATCTTATTAAAAGACACCTATAATGCAAGACAAAAACGTACATACTTATATAAAAAATGTTGTAGAAAATATGCCAGCAGATTGGTTAAACCTAACCACGCACCGTCTGGATATTTATATAGAAAAACTAGCCAAAACCCAGTTTTTAGAGCAGTTTGAAGATTTGTATAAAAACAACAATGCTACTGCTTCAGCGTTAAGCGAGTTGCCAACTGCATACGATTATATTCGTTTAGGGCATCCGTTATCGTCTGTATTAGAGTGGACGATTGCCAAACTATACAACACTAAAGCAGCAAATGTAATTAGTTTTTCATCACAAACGGTTCCTGTTTTGGCTGTGTTAAGAGCGAATTTATTTGCTAATAAAAACACGCAAATAGTGTATACCAATGAAATTCCTAGCTTTTTTGATGCTGAAGTAATTAAAAATGTATACGGATATCAATTTGAACTAAAAAAAGTGGATAGTGTTGAAGCTATTCCTGAATTTGATGGTAGTACCGTATTGATTGTTGAACAAGAAGCTATTTGCAACTTTACGATTGTACCAAACGTTGATTTTTACATCAACACACACACAGAATTAGGAAGCTTTTTATTGGTAAACGGAGAGCAAAACGATTCTTATATTTCAGACATTCAACATGTAAGAAGAAGAGAAACTATTGCCATGACTCCTGCTAATTCATTAAAAGCGTTGAAAAGCCTTATCGATGAGCCGTATGAGGTTACAGTAACTGACGTAGCACAAAACAAAGCAAAGGTTGAGAGACTCATCAATGAGATTACCAATACCAGCACAAAAGCGTTAGTAGCTTCAAGTGGACTTTCAATACAATACGCCATTTTAATGGGATTGATTGACGATGCTCTTGAAAACCATAAGGGAAAAACGATTAAAATTGTAGTGCCTCCAAACTGTTATGGTGGTACAAACGACCAAGCGAGACGTGTTGCTGCTTGTTTAAACAACGTAGACATTGTTGATTTACCTGTTGATGGAGACAACGACATGGTAGAGAGCATTGATACCGTATTAGCCAACATTGCAGCACAAGATGCGGTTCCGTATATCATTGCTGAAATTCCGACCAACCCAAGAGTAGAAGTGCCAAATCTTACCGATTTAAGAGATGTTTTAAGTAAAAAACGTACGACTCCAAGGGGTGAAACAGTGGTTGATCCTGTGTTTATTTTAGACCAAACTTTTTGTCCGAATGTTCACTTTTTAGGAGATACAGACATGTTAGCCAATATTAGAACTATTTCGTTTGCAAGTGGATCTAAATTCCCTAGTGGTGGAAAATGTACTGCTGGATACTGTGTTGGAAATAAAACAACCAACGCGTTAATCAAAAAAATAGAAAAGCACTTACACATTTGCGATAACGAGGCTACACCGCTTCAATACAAAATATTAGCTGCACAAATGCCTTCGATGACGCAACGAATTAGTGATGCTTATAAAAACACGCGTGAGTTTGTAAACTTTATTCATGAAGTATTACCTGATGCTAAAATCAATTTTGTTTCAGAAGAACTAGCTGCGCAAGGATTTACACCATCAGTATTTTCGTTAGACCTTCCTACCAAAGGGAATACTGCGGAAGAAAAAGAAGCGTATAAAAGAGCCTTAAACTTAAAGCTTATCAATTTAATGATTACTGAAATTCCGAATGAAAGTAAGTATTGTGTAAGCTACGGACAGTTAAAAGGTTGTTATTGGACGATTCCTGCAACCTCAACCCAAGGAACTACCAAAGAAGGTGATAAAGATTATATTGCTCGTGTAGCACTTTCTCCTAATATGGATTTAGCGCTTCATAAAAAAGTTTTCCTTGATTTTGTAAAAAGTATCTAAGAACTACAAAACGTCATTTCGACTATAGGGAGAAATCAAAAAGATTCAGCATAACTAAATCTTAACGATTGGAATTTCTCTATTAGTAAATTTCTCCCTTCGGTCGAGATGATTCTTTTTGGTCTACAAAATTCATTTATAAACTGTAAATTTGCCGTCTTGAAAATAGCTATCGTCATATTAAACTGGAACGGAAAAAAGTTGCTTGAGCAATTTTTACCTTCTGTCATAACTTTTAGTTCAGAAGAAGCTGAAGTGTATGTTGCAGACAATGCTTCTATAGATGATTCTATTGCATTTGTAAAGCAACATTTTCCTACTGTAAAAATTGTACAGAACTCAGAAAATGGTGGTTATGCAAAAGGTTACAACGATGCGTTACAACATATTGATGCAGATGTATATTGTTTGGTGAATTCTGACATTGAGGTTACCAAGAACTGGTTAACTCCCATTATTGATACTTTTAAAAAGGAACCTAATACGGCAATTATCCAACCGAAGATTTTAGACTTTAAAGATAAATCGAAGTTTGAATATGCAGGTGCTGGTGGTGGCTTTATTGATGCTTTTGGATATCCGTATTGTCGTGGTCGTTTGTTTAGCGACTTAGAAACTGATAACGGACAATTTAACGATACTACTGAAATATTTTGGGCGTCTGGAGCTTGTTTTTTTATCCGCTCTGAAGTTTTTCATCAACTACAAGGTTTTGATGAAGATTTTTTTGCGCATCAAGAAGAGATTGATTTGTGTTGGCGCGTTAAAAATAGTGAGCATACTATAAAATATGTAGGAGCATCCATTGTATATCACGTAGGTGGGGCTACATTAGACACGTTAAACCCGAAGAAAACCTTTTTAAACTTCAGGAATAGTTTACTCAACCTAGTTAAAAACTTACCCTCTGCTAAATTATTCCCAATTATTCTTTCTCGTTTAATCTTAGACGGATTGGCTAGCTTTAAATTTTTATTGGAAGGGAAACCTAACCACTTATTTGCTATTTTAAAAGCTCATTTTAGTTTTTATATGCATGTTCCTAAATTCATAAAAAAGAGAAAAGAATCTCCTAAAAAACCAAATTACTACGAGCACACATCTGCGGTTTGGCAGTATTATGCTAAAGGAAGAAAAAAGTTTACCGAATTACGTTAATTTTTGCTCGTCCTTATAGATATAATAGAGTAAAAAGAAAACTGCTATTCCGCCGAAAGTATGCCATAACCAGTGCGTTCCCATGGGCAATACAACTACTTTATTATCTAATGTCCTAAATAGTAAAGCTATTCCAAAAACTGCTCCTCCATATACAATGTATTTTACATTTCTCCAACGGGTCTTATAAGCATACCATATTAACGGGGTTATTACAGCAAATGCTGTTACTGCATATCCAAACGATGTTCTATATCCTGAAGGTATTGGTAAAAATCGTGGAAAAATAGATACAAAAAGTATAGCTACAATTATCGCTAATCGTTCCCTCCATTTCTTTTTAATTTTTCCTATGAAATAAATAATAGCTCCTAAACATACAATCATGATAGGAACCCAATCTAACAACAACCAAAATTCATGACTTCTTGTACCGTGAAACATGGTACCACCTATCCAACTGATGAATATTACTGGAATGGCAAACAAAAAAAATGGGTATTGTTTAGGGTTTTGATAAATTCTTCTTCCGAAGTATATCAGTAGTGCTATAAAAATTAAGTTGCTAAAAGTATTGAAAGGCTCAACAGGCAATCTGCCTGCTATGGTTTCTTGATATATTGGTCCGCTGTCGTTGGGGAATCTATCCAGTAAAAACATATATCCTTTTTCTATTCTGTACTAAGATAGGGATTGTGTTTTTAATTAAAAAGTGGTTTTGTAAGATTTCAACTAAACTTATTTTATTATTACAAAATATCTAAGCTTCCTTTTCCTTCACGAATTACTTCTGGTTCATCGGTTGTTAAATCGATTACAGTAGATGCATGGTTGTCTCCGTATCCTCCATCAACCACGATATCAACAATATTCTGCCATTTCTCGAAAATTAATTCAGGATCGGTTGTATATTCTAATACTTCATCTTCATCATGAATAGATGTAGATACAATCGGATTTCCTAAAGCTGCTACAATGGCTCTTGCTATATTATTATCGGGTACACGAATACCTACTGTTTTTCGTTTTTTATAAGCTTTTGGTAGTGAATTACTACCAGGTAACACAAAAGTATATGGACCTGGTAAAGCTCTTTTTAAAATTTTATAAGTTGCAGTATCTATTTGCTTTACGTAATCAGATAAATGGCTTAAGTCGTTACAAACAAACGAGAAGTTGGCTTTTTCTGGCTTTACTTTTTTTATTCTTGCTACTTTTTCTAGTGCTTTAGTATTGGTAATATCACAACCTAAACCATAAACAGTATCGGTTGGATATATAACTAACCCTCCATTTTGTAAAACTTTTACAATTTTTTCAATCTCTTTTGGATTGGGGTTGTCATTATACAGTTTTATAAATTGTGCCATAGCTTAGTAATTATCAAAGTCAAAATCGTCTAGGCTTTCAAAGTTATTAAATTCATCATCAATTTCATCATCTATATTTTTTGAAAGATTTTCTGCCTTAAATTCTTTTTCTGGAGCTTGATCTGGGATTTCTCCTACAGATAAGATCATTTTTGTTTCAGTAACTTCTTCATTTGACTGTTCTATTACCTCTACATAAAACGTCCACATTTGTAAGAAATCGTACACATAAATCAACTTATCGTGTTGGTTTGGTAAGGCTTCATGCAAAATACATGTTGCCATTGAAATTCCTTCTCCTGCTTCTGACATATTGAATAAAGGAATTTCTTCACCTTGATTCCAATCTTCATCGGTACGGTAAAAAGATGCCATTTCTTGTCCGTTAAAACCAAACGCTTTTGCAATATCAAAGTGTAGGTTTTCTAATGAAGCTTTTTCGTTTACTAACAGGGTTCGTATTACATCTTCTTTCGTATCTAAAATTACGCGTACTTTATACATTCTATCATTTTTTGTCAGTACAAAAATACGTATTTTTGGGTGATAATTTTTAGTTACCATGAATAAGCAAGCATCTCTTACAGTCTTAAACAGTTACAACAAAAACACCTTGATGGAAACTTTAGAAATAGAGTTTGTTGATGTAGGAGATGATTTTATTACAGCAAAAATGCCTGTGACATCTAAAGTACATCAACCCTATGGAATATTACATGGTGGTGCTACAGCTGCTTTGGCAGAATCTGTTGGTAGTTGTGCTTCTGCATTTTTTTTAAGAGACTCTAATAAAATTATTAAAGGAATTGAACTGAGTATCAATCATGTAAAAAGTAAGCGAGAAGGACATGTTTTTGCTACCGCTAAAGCGATTCATAAAGGTAGAACTACACATTTATGGGAAGTGAGAATTGTTGATGAGGATGATAACTTGATTTCACTTTGTAAGATTACCAATATTGTTTTAGACAAACAATAGCATGAAGTTGCTAAAAAAAATCTTAAAAACCGTTGGAATTGCTCTCTTTGTGCTTTTCCTTGTTTTATATTATTTATTCTGGAATTTTTCTGCTCCTAAATCTGATGTAAAAGTACTTGAAAAATTTTCAGGAAGCTCTGCTACTCCTGTCCTTACTTATGAAAACTTTAAAGGGTTTGAGTACAGAAAACTTTCAATCATAAAAGATACTACCTTACCTACACTGGTTTTTGTTCACGGAACGATAGGTTCTTCTACCGATTTTGTAAAATATATGATGGATAGTGTATTGCTTAGCAAAGCTAATATGATTTCATACGACAGAATTGGTTACAATTATAAAGATAAAAATCCGGTTCAAGAAAGTATTGCTTTTGAGCGTGACATGTTGAAGAACATTTTACATGATATCCCCCCCCATAAAACAACTCTTGTAGGTTATTCTTATGGAGGACCTATTGCCTTAGCTATACAAGAAAAAGTTAGAAAAGTAATTTTGCTGGCTCCTGCTATATATAGTGAAGTAGAACCCATGCCATGGTCTTTAAATTTATATAAATGGAAAATTACTCGATGGTTGGTTCCTCCAATATGGCAAGAAGCGAGCAAAGAAAAGTTATCTCATAAACAAGATTTACAACTATTTGAAAACAACTGGAAATCTACCCCTAACAACATAGTAAGTATTCATGGAACTAATGATTGGATTGTACCTTTTGAAAACTCTTTATTTTTAAAAGAACAGTTTCCTGAAAATCAGTTTGAGTTAATTAGCGTTCCTGATGCTAGTCATGGATTTATTTGGAGTAAATTTGACACGATTAAAGAACATTTAATACAACAATTAGATTGAGTATTTTTTTAAACATAAAAGAAGCCTTCAACAAAGAATTACCTTTTGTTACTTACAGAAAGCCTAACAGTTCTATAATTAAAGGGTGGTTTCAACAAAACAACGATGTAATTACTTCTGAAAATTATAATGAGAGTGGATTTATTTTTGCTCCGTTTGACAGCAGAGAAAAAGCTATTTTAATTCCTAGAAATCAATCTACTTATGTTGAAGAAAAAGTTACTATTGACGATACTCAAACTAACAACACTAATCACGCTCCTGATACAGCTTCCGAAGAGAACCACATTCAACTAGTTGAAAAAGGAATAGCCGCTATTAAAAATCAGCAGTTTAAAAAAGTAGTTCTTTCCAGAAAAGAAAAAATTGAGTTATCAGATTTCAGCCTTATTAATACTTTTCAAAAACTTCTGAATAACTACCCAACAGCTTTTGTATATGTTTGGTGTCATCCTAAAATTGGGTTATGGTTAGGAGCTACCCCAGAAACTTTAGTTAGTATTAAAGATAAAAATTTTACTACTATGGCTTTAGCGGGAACACAAGTTTACAATGGCACAACTAATGTTACTTGGCAGCCAAAAGAATTAGAAGAACAACAATTTGTAACTGACTACATCACTGATAGGTTATCTGATATTTCCTTAAACATTACAACATCTGGTATTGAAACTATAAAAGCGGGTAAGTTACTCCATTTAAGAACCATTATTAATGGAAAGTTAAAAACGAATACTGCTTCTTTAATCAAAAGCTTACATCCTACCCCTGCCGTTTGTGGAATGCCTTTAGAGGCTTCAAAACAATTTATTTTAAATAATGAGAACTATCATAGAAGCTTTTATACAGGTTTTTTAGGAGAATTGAATACAAACAATAAGGAAAGTCATTTATTTGTTAATCTTCGTTGTATGGAGGTTTCTAACAATACTGTGTATATTTATGTTGGAGGTGGAATTACAAACGACAGTAATACTATAAAAGAATGGCAAGAAACAGTAGCAAAAACTACTACTATGAAAAAAGTTTTATAGGAAAAACACCTACTCTACAAAATACTTTACTCCAAAACAAACATAACCTGCTGAAATTCAGTTTTTTTTATTATATTTAGGTGAACTCAAAACTCGCTTTCCTATGAAACAAAAATTACTTAGGATTAACCAGCGTGAAGACAAACTTAATAGTAGAGTGGGTAGAACTTTAACTTATAAGCAGCTGGTTGAATTCGCATCAAAACTACCAAACAAAATAAAATCGCTTATGTAAAAAATAAAACCACCAATTGCTGTGCAACAATTGGCAGTTTTCTAAGTGTAAATTGAATTTGAATTGATTTTTTTCTGCACATTATCATCTCTAAACACAAGTAATATCACTTGTGTTTAGAGTTATGCATAACAGTTTCTTCTGTTAAATATCGTCGAAAGAAACGTCTGTAAAGCTTTCTGTAGAAGCTACTTCTGTAGTTACGTTTTCTTCTTTTTTATAGTCTTTTTGATGACGTTCACTTATAACTTCAGATCCTTTTTCGTTTACAATAAAGTCTGTTGCCTTGTTCAACATCTCTTTAAAATCACTAAAATCCTCTTTATATAAGTAAATTTTATGTTTTTGATAATGAAAAGAACCATCATCATGAGTAAACTTCTTACTCTCAGTCACTGTTAAATAATAATCATCTGCCTTTGTAGATCTAACATCAAAAAAATATGTTCTTCTTCCTGCTCTTAAAACCTGTGAAAAGATTTCCTCTTGTTCTACTCTCTCGCTCATAATTCGTTACTTAAAATAATAGTTGGTTATTTAAATTTTCTCAACAAATCTAACAAAATATTTGACTTGACAATACGAAATGCTATATTTCTTTTTCTAAAAGCTGTTGTTCGTATAAATCTTTATAATACCCTTTTTCTTTTACTAATTGATTGTGAACACCTTGCTGAATAATCTTTCCTTCATCTAATATTATTATTTTATCTGCATTTTTTGCAGATGATACCCTATGGCTTATTATTATCGTTGTTTTATCACTAGAAACTCTTTCTAAATTTGATAAAATTTTCTCTTCAGTCTCAGTATCTACAGCTGATAGACAATCGTCAAAAATTAAAATTTTAGGATCTTTTATAATGGCTCTTGCTATAGAAGTTCGTTGCTTTTGCCCTCCAGAAAGCGTAACACCACGCTCTCCTAAAATAGTTTTATAGCCTTGTTTAAAATCGATAATATTATCGTGTATAACCGCGTTTTTGGCTGCTTCTATAATTTCTTCTTCTGTAGCGTCTTCTTTTCCAAATTTTATATTGTTTTCAATGGTATCTGAAAACAAGAACGGTTCTTGCGGCACAAAACCAATTTGATTTCTTAGATCATATAAATTGCAGGTTTTAATATCTTTTCCGTCCATTAATACAGTCCCTCCTGTAGCATCATACAAACGTGAAACTAAGTTGATTATAGATGACTTACCACTTCCTGTTTTTCCTAATATTGCTAGTGTTTCTCCTTTTTCTACCTTAAAACTTACATCTTTTAACGCTGTGATATTTGTGTCTTCATAGGCTAAAGAAACATGATTAAACTCAATATCTCCTTCAATGATAGTTTCTCCTTCATTTGCATTTTCAATTTCAGGAACTTGTTCTAAAAATTCATTAATTCTTTCTTGAGAAGCTTCAGCCTGCTGCACCATTGAAGTTACCCAACCAACTACAGCTACTGGCCATGTTAAAATATTTACATACATAACAAAAGCACCAATGGCTCCAACTTTAATTTCTTCATTAATATATAAAGTACCACCAACATACAAAACAATGATATTACTAATTCCTATTAATAAAATCATTAATGGAAAAAATAACGCTTGTACTTTATATAGGTTTATATTTTTATCTTTACTAGCATCTGCCAACGTATCGAAGTTATTAATCACAGCGCTTTCTATTGCATATGATTTTACTACATTAATACCAGAGAAAAACTCCTGATTAAACGTTGTTAATTTTGAAAGGTATTGCTGAACTACTGTACTTCGTTTATTAATTTGCTTGCTTAAAATAAATACTGATACTGATAAAACAGGAAAAGGTATCATTGTATACAAGGTGAGCTTTGGTGATATTGCATACATTTGAGTAAAACCGACTGCAAAAGACACTAACATATTTAATGAATACATGATGGCTGGTCCAAAATACATACGAACTTTAGAAACATCTTCACTAATACGGTTCATTAAATCACCAGTTCTATTTTGTTTGTAAAAATTAAGTGACAGTCGTTGATATTGCTGATAAATTTCATTTTTTAAATCAAACTCTATTAATCGAGACATTACAATTATAGTTTGACGCATTAAGAATGTAAAGAAACCACCTAACAGTGTTACCCCTACTATAAGCAAAATATTTGTAAAAAGGATGCTTTTAACTTCTGAAATTTCAGTTATTTTACCTAATTGATAATCTTCCACAACATTTAAAGAAGTTAACACATAATTAGGCACTTTTAATGTAAATATTTTAGCTAATACAGTTATAAAAACTCCTAATAATAACCTCCATTTGTATTTAACAAAGTACTTGTTTAAGTATTGTAATGCTTTCAATTCTATTTTATTATAAAAATTAAACTTTATAAAAGGGTCTTGTTAAAGATACCTTAATTGAGACCTCTTTTTTTGCTTATGTTTTAACGATTTCTTACTTTTGTCATCTAATTTTTGAGATTACCCAAATCATCTCAAATAAAAAAACAAAACAAATGACATCAGAAATCATTGATACTAAAGATCTTAAGAATGACCCAGTGTTCGGTCAGTTATCTTTTGACAATCACGAGCAAATCGTTTTTTGCAACGACGAAGATACAGGTTTAAAAGCAATTATCGGTATCCACAATACAACTTTAGGGCCTGCTTTAGGAGGTACTAGAATGTGGCAATATAGAAGTGAATGGGAAGCTTTAAACGATGTGTTACGTTTGTCTCGTGGTATGACTTACAAATCTGCTGTTACTGGATTAAACCTTGGAGGTGGTAAAGCAGTTATTATTGGTGATGCTAAAACTCAAAAAAATGACGCTTTAATGCGTAAATTTGGTGAGTTTGTTAATTCTTTAAGTGGAAAATATATTACTGCTGAAGATGTAGGAATGGAAACCCGTGACATGGATATAATCCGTGAAGTTACTCCACATGTAACAGGTGTTTCTGAAAGTATTGGAGGCTCTGGAAACCCTTCTCCTGTAACAGCTTATGGTGTTTACATGGGAATGAAAGCTGCTGCAAAACACAAGTTTGGAACTGATAATTTAGATGGTAAAAAAGTATTAGTTCAAGGTGTTGGTCATGTTGGAGAAACTTTAGTGAAGCACATTACCGACGAAGGAGCTCAAGTTGTTTTAAACGATATTAACGAGGCTCGTTTAGAAGAATTAAGTAAAAAATATGGTGCAAACGTAGTGTTAGGAAATGACATTTTTGGATTAGATGTTGATATTTACGCTCCGTGTGCTTTAGGTGCTACTATTAATGATGAAAGTATCGCTCAATTAAAAGCTAAGGTAATTGCAGGTGCTGCTAACAACCAATTAGCAAATGAATTAAAACACGGTACAATGTTAAAAGAAAAGGGAATTGCTTATGCTCCTGATTTCTTAATTAACGCTGGTGGAATTATTAATGTATATGCTGAAGTTGTTGGTTACGATAAAGCTGAAAGCTTAAAAAGAACTGAAAACATTTACAATACTACATTAGAAATTTTCAATTTATCAGAAAAAGAGAATATCACTACACATCAAGCTGCTTTCAATATTGCACAAGCAAGAATTGATGCTCGCAAAAAAGAGCAAAATAGCTAGATAAAAAATAAAAAAGTTTTACTTTTGCAGAGCGTTAGAAATAGTTTCTATCGCTCTTTTTTTTAAAGTTCTTTAAAATGATTAACAGAAGACATATTCGTGTTAAAGTAATGCAGTCGGTTTATGCGATGCAGCAATCGCATAGCGATGATTTAGTTAAGGAAGAAAAATTCTTAAAACACAGCATTCAAAAAATGTACGATTTGTACGTTTTAAACCTTCAATTATTAGTTGAAGTACAAAAATTAGCTCGTAAGAGAATAGAGCTTTCTAAAAAGAAAATACTAGCTACAAAAGAGGAACTCAACCCAAATACAAAATTTATAGACAATAAACTTTTAAACTCACTTAATGAAAGTGTAAGTTTAGAAGGGTATGTTGAGCTTAACAAGCTTAATTATTGGGATCTTGATGATGAGTATGTAAAAATCTTATTAGATGAATTACAAAGAAGTGACCTTTACAAAAAGTACATGGACACTGTTGAAAACTCTTACAACATAGATAAAGCCTTTGTCATTGACTTTTTTAGAGATATAGTAGCCCCTAATGAAAAGTTAGCTGATTATTTTGAAGATCAAATGATTTCTTGGGTTGATGATATTCCTTTTGTAAATACTTGGATTCTTAAATCTTTAAACAAACAAAAAGCAAATAAGCCTTTCATATTAGGTAGTTTGTATAAAGACAATGATGATAAAGTTTTTGTTTCTGATTTATTTACAAAAACAATGTTACATCAACACAAATACGAAGAGGACATTAAAGAGAAAACTCCTAACTGGGAAGCTGATAGGATTGCTGATATTGATATGATTATTATTAAAATGGCTATTACAGAATTTTTACACTTCCCTTCAATTCCAAGTAGAGTTACCATAAATGAATATATTGAGTTAGCAAAAGATTATTCAACAAACAAAAGTGGTTACTTTATTAATGGAGTTTTAGATAAATTAGCCAAAGACTACCTAAGTTCAAATAAGATGGTTAAAATAGGTAGAGGTTTATTATAATAAATTAGTATTTTTACAACAAACTAAAAATATTTTAAAATGAAGAAAATAGCAGTAATGGTAGCATTTGTTGTTTCTGCAGGAATGTTAGTTTCGTGCGGACAGGAGAATGCTTCATCAAAAGTTAAAAAAGAAAATCTTGAAAAAGCAGAAAAAAGAGATAGCTCTATAGGTTTAGGAGCTCCTGTGATTTCTTTCGATAAAGAAGAATTTGACTTTGGTACTGTTAACGAAGGTGAAGTTGTTAAAACCACTTTCGTAGTAACAAATACTGGTAAGAGTGATTTAATTATTACAAATGCGCAGGCATCTTGTGGTTGTACTGTTCCTGAATGGCCAAAAGAAGCTATTGCTCCTGGTAAAACAGGAAATATTAAAGTTAGCTTCAATACCAATGGTAGAGTTAACAAACAATCTAAATCTATTACTTTAACTACCAACACAGAAAAAGGAAGAGAAATTATTAAAATTTCTGGAATGGTAACCCCAAAAAACAATAACTCATAATGTTCGAAACTATCTTCTTACAAGCTAGCTCTCAAGAAAGCTTAATGAATATGCTTCCTTTTGTAGCAATGATTGCTGTTTTTTACTTTTTAATTATTCGTCCACAAATGAGACGTCAAAAAAAAGAAAAACTATTTCAAGCAGAAATTAAAAAAGGAGCTAAAATAGTTACCACTAGTGGAATTCATGGTAAAATTGTAGAAATTAATGATACCGATAACACCGTTACTATTGAAACAGGAGCTGGTAAAATAAAGTTTGAACGTTCAGCCATTTCTATGGAAATGAGTAAAAAACATACTTCAGAAGCTAAAAAATAAAAGAGATTTATTTTATTATAAAAAAAGTGGGCTTAAGAGCCCACTTTTTTCTTTTTTTAGTAGATTGCACTAATAAACAATTTCTTGAAAACAAAATTTAACATACCTAAAACATTTTTTGGCTTTTTAACCGTATCTATATTTTTCTGGTTGCTTATTAATTTATCAAAGGAGTATAATACAACTATAGTATATGATATTGAATACACACAACTTCCGCAACAAAAAACATTAATAGAAACACCAATAAAAAAAATTCCTTTAAAATTAAAAAGTAGTGGATACAATCTTTTAATTACTAGTATTAACCATACCCCCATTAAACTAGACCTAAAAAAAGCTTCAAAAAAAAGGGGTACAAATTACTATTTTTTATCGAAAAACCTTTTTAATGAAATTCAAGAACAACTAAAATCAAATATTGAATTAATTAAAATAGAAAAAGACACCATTCCTTTAAAAATTGGTTTTCTCAGCTCAAAAAAAGTTCCCTTAAAACCAAATTTAAACATTTCTTTTCAGCTAGGATATGACTTTTCTAAACCCATAACAATTGTACCTGACAGTGTTTTGATCTCTGGTGATGAAGCCTATGTTACTGAGACTAATTTTTTAAATTTAAAAAACATTACATTAGAAAACTTATCTAAAAATACTAGTATCAATTCTTCTATTATTTTACCCAAAGACTTAAAGCTTAAATTGAGTCATTCTACTGCACAAATTAACATTGCTGTTGATAAATTTACAGAAGGTGAAATTGAAGTTCCTATTTTTGTTAAAAATGCACCCAAAGGAATTAATATATTCCCCAAAAAGGTTAAGGTTATATACAAAGTGGGCTTGCAAAACTTTAATGACATTACCTCCGATTTATTTATAGTTGAATGTGATTATTTACAATCTAAAAAAAAAGAAATAAACTATCTTATTCCTAAAATAAAAGACATCCCTAAAACGGTAGATTTAGTGAGAATAGTTCCAGAAAAAGTTGATTTTTTAATATACAAATAGCATGGTAATAGGTTTAACAGGAGGAATTGGTAGTGGAAAATCTACTGTAATTAATATCTTTTCAGAATTTGAAAATATTGCTATTTATATTGCTGATGATGAAGCCAAAAAGTTAATGAACACATCAAAAAGAATAAAAGAACAATTAATCACTGAATTTGGGGAGGAAGTATATATAAACCACAAACTAAATAGGTCTTATTTAGCCTCAATAGTTTTTAATAACAAGAAAAAGTTAGCTATTCTTAATGCCATTGTACACCCTGCTGTTAACAAACATTTGCAACAGTTCTTAAAAAAAAATAGTATTAAAGATTATATATTATACGAAAATGCAATTCTTTTCGAAAACGGAAGTGACTCTTTTTGTGATAAAATAATTACAGTAACCGCTCCAGAGCATATAAGAATTGAACGCGTTATCAAAAGAGATAGGACTACAATACAAGAGGTAAAAAATAGAATTAAAAACCAATGGAGTGAAACAAAAAAAATACTACAATCTAATTATTTAATTAACAATATTTCACTATTAAAAACAAAAGATGAAGTATTAAAAATCCATAATTATTTAACAAAAAGTAGAAAATAATTTACGTTTCAATAACCTTTTATGTTAAAATTGTCTTAATTTTATAGTAAGTTTGTTAATCTAAGTTAAAAGATTATACGCCTAAAATTTATTAATTTATTTTTGAGTAATGGGCAAGAAAATTTTTATTCTCATTGTTGTTTTAATGAGTATTTCTCTAATAGGTATCATCTCCATTCAAGTATATTGGATAAATGATGCTATTAAAAATAAAAAGGAACAATTTAAAAATAATGTAAAAATTGCTTTAGCTCGTACCTCCGAAAATATTAAGGAAAGAGAGTATTTAGAATTTAAGCAAAATTATAAAGATTATTTTGAAAACAATAAACTCAGAACAGACGCAGAAATAACAACTTTTCTTTTTCAACAAGTTGATACTGTAAGTAAAAAAAAGTTTTCATTTGGTAGTACTATTTTAGAAGAAAGTATTAAAATGCCTAATGAGTTTGTTGATAATGATTCTATCATTATAAAACGTTACTCAGGAAAAGAAGATATTTATTTTTCACAAATAATAAAATCTGAAAACAAAGATTTTAAACCTTTTTTAGACGAAAATCGTTATTCTTCTTTCAGAACATATAACACATGGAATGATGAAGTTATGGAACATGCTTTTAGAAGAAGTAAAGCTGTGTTTCCTATTAATCAAAGAATAAGTAATAAGGAGCTAAGTAATACTTTAGAGGAAGAGTTTGCTAAAATGAATATTACACAAGATTTTAAATATGTTGTTTATGAAGATGGTTTAGCAACTCAATTAAAATCTGGGTATTTTAATATACAACCAGAGGATATTAATTACCCTTTACTAGAAGATGAAGACGGAAATAGCAATTATAAGCTATATGTTAAGTTTCCTAATGAAAAAAAGAACCTGTTATCAGGTATGATGAAAATATTGATACTATCTTTATTTTTTATAGGAATTATTATTGCTGCTTTTTCCACCTCATTGTATCAGTTAATTCGCCAAAAAAAGATTTCTGAAATAAAAACAGATTTCATTAACAATATGACACATGAGTTTAAAACACCTATTGCTACCATAAACTTGGCTTTAGATGCTATTAAAAACCCAAGAATTATATCAGATGAAGAAAAGGTGAAACGGTATGTTCAAATGATTCGTGATGAAAACAAACGAATGCACGGGCAGGTAGAAAATGTATTACGAATTTCAAGGTTAGAAAAAAATCAAATAGAAATTAGTAAGGATGCAGTAGACATGCACGATATAATTGAAGAAGCTGTTGAACATATACAACTATTAACTGATGATAAAAAAGGAAGTGTTACAACGCACCTCAAAGCTATTTCTTCTGAAGTACTTGGTAATCAATTTCATCTAACAAATGTAGTTGTTAACATGTTGGAAAATGCTTTAAAATATTCTGAAAGTGCACCTAAAATAGATGTATTTTCTGAAAACACAAATAAATACTTTATCTTTAAAATTAAAGACGAAGGTATAGGAATGAGCAGAAATGCTCAAAAGTATGTGTTCGATAAATTTTATAGAGAACATAAAGGGAATATACACAATGTAAAAGGTCATGGATTAGGTTTAGCTTATGTAAAAGAAATCATAGACAGTCACCAAGGCACCGTTTACGTTGAAAGTGAAAAAGGGAAAGGAAGCACATTTACAGTTAAATTACCATTAATATAAAATATTAAGAAATGGGGAGTAAAAAAATATTATTAGTAGAAGACGATCCTAATTTTGGAACAGTTCTTAAAGATTATTTAGCATTAAATGATTACAATGTTACACATGCTAAAGACGGAATAGATGGTTTAATTATGTTTAAAAATGCAGAATATGACTTATGTATTTTAGATGTAATGATGCCACGTAAAGATGGTTTTTCTTTAGCTGAAGACATTCGTTCAACTAACAAAGAAATTCCTATTATCTTCTTAACTGCAAAAACATTAAAAGAAGATGTTTTAAAAGGGTATCAAGTTGGTGCAGACGATTACTTAAATAAACCTTTTGATTCTGAAGTTTTATTACATAAAATTAAAGCAATTTTACAACGTAAAGAAACAGAAAAGACAAACGACAGTGATGAATTTGAGTTTAAAATTGGGTCTTTTGATTTTAACTCTAAACTACGTCATTTAATATATAAAGGTGGAGAACCTCAAAAGTTATCACCTAAAGAAAGTAAACTTTTACGAATGTTAGCTGTGCATAAAAATGACTTAATGCCACGTGAATTGGCGTTGACAAAGATTTGGCGAGATGACAACTATTTTACTTCTCGTAGTATGGATGTATACATTGCTAAACTTCGTAAATACCTGAAGAATGATGAAAATGTAGAAATTTTAAATATACATGGTGAAGGATTTAGGTTAATTGATAACAAATAATGTCATTTTAAATAAGAAAAGCTTAGGGTTTACCTAAGCTTTTTTTATTATCTATCCTATTTGTTTTCTAACTATGCTCTAATGATTTATCAACAGTACTGTACTTTCCGTTATAACTCCCTGTTACTACACTTCCATTAGCCTTTTTAACTTTGAATTCTAATGAAATATTAGTTTCATTAATTGAATTTATAGTTAAAGTAACTTCATCTCCTGTTTCATACTCCATTAACAATTGCTCATTATCATACTCTCCTAAAAACTCTCCATCCGTCATAAATTCATACCATAAACTGTCTGTTGTATAAGTTTTTGAAGTTAAGCTTTTATCACGAACAGTAATTGTAAATAAATCCACCTCAGTTAAAGCTGTACCAGAGTTTCGAGCAGCTTCTATATCTTCTTCAGTAACATTCAATAAGTGTAAGAATACAGAAGGCGTATCTCCTTTCATGAATTTCTCTACCAAAATTGATTCTATCGAATAATTTTCACCTTCAATTATAAATTGATTTGGTGTTTCTTGAACATCATCAGATGAACAGCTTACATAAAAAACAGTTGTTAAAATAATTGCTAATAAGTAGTTTATTTTTTTCATAATTGTATAATTTGACATGCAAAACTACCTTAGTTTTAAAGCATCTAGTTAAATTTACTTCTGAATATATCATGCATTTTTCTAAAAAGCTAAACTTTCCTTTTAAACTATTTTCTACTACTTTTTTTATACATTGTAACAATAATTTACATCAATCGTCAAATACATATAATCAACAAAAACCAAAATAGCTTGGAAACAATTTTATCTATTCGAAACCTCGATAAAAAATACGGAAAAGTTCATGCCGTAAACAATCTTTCCTTCGATATACAAAAAGGCACAGTGTACGGAATTTTAGGACCTAACGGAAGTGGTAAATCTACTACTTTAGGTATTATTTTAAATGTAGTAAACAAAACCTCAGGGAGTTTTAGCTGGTTCAATGGAAACTTATCTACACATGAAGCATTAAAAAAAGTAGGAGCTATCATTGAACGCCCTAATTTTTACCCCTACATGAGCGCCGTTCAAAACTTGCAGTTAATTTGTAAAATTAAAGGAGTTTCGTACGATAAAATTGAAGAAAAACTCAAGATTGTTAATCTTTTTGAACGTAGAAATAGTAAATTTAAAACTTACTCTTTAGGAATGAAACAGCGCTTAGCTATCGCTTCTGCCCTATTAAATGATCCAGAAATTTTGATTTTGGACGAACCTACAAACGGACTTGACCCACAAGGAATACACGAGATTCGTCAAATAATTAAAGAAATTGCTAAAAATGGCACTACAATTTTACTAGCCTCTCACTTACTCGATGAAGTAGAAAAAGTATGTTCTCATGTAGTCGTAATAAGAAATGGTATAAAATTATATAGCGGTAGAGTTGATGAGATGACTGCTTCCAATGGTTTTTTTGAACTTCAAGCAGATAATCAAGAAATACTTACTCAGCTTTTAGAAAATCATCCAGCAATAGGAAACATCAAAGAAGAAAATGGAATTTTAGTAGCTAGTCTAGCTTCAGAATTATCTGCTTCAGAAATTAATACATTTTTATTTGACAAAGGAATTTCTCTTTCTCACTTAGTGAAACGTAAACCTAGTTTAGAGCAACAATTCTTAGACCTTACCAACAATCAATAAACTTACACCATGTTACGACTTTTAAATATAGAAATTCATAAATTAAAATATAACAGAGCTAGTAAAGTTCTTTCAATTATCTATTTCGCATTATTAACCTCTATTGCTTTAATTGCAGCAATAAAGTTTGATATTGGCCCCATTAAATTTCATTTAGCTGAACAAGGAATTTTTAATTTTCCATATATCTGGCACTTTAACACATATATGGCTGCCATATTTAAATTCTTTTTACTACTAGTTATTGTTTCCATGATGGCGAACGAGTACAGTTATAAAACGTTAAAACAAAACTTAATAGACGGTTTAAGTAAAAAGGAATTTATTCTATCAAAATTTTATACCGTTATAGCTTTTGCTTTTATTTCAACCATCTTTGTTTTTATTGTCTCTTTAATTCTTGGAGCTGTATATTCTGATTTTAATGAAATAGCCATCATATTTTCAGACTTAGATTATTTATTCGCTTTCTTCGTAAAATTATTAGGTTTTTTCTCCTTTGGATTGTTTTTAGGTGTCTTGATTAAACGCTCTGCATTTGCTGTTGCTGCCATGATTGTTTGGTTAATTATAGAAAGTTTAATTAAAGGATATTTATACTGGACTTTTAGAAACGTAAAAACGGGGGTTGATGAAGCTGTAAATTCAATCATGCAATTTTTCCCGCTAGAGTCTATGGCTAATTTAATTAAAGAACCATTTACAAGATTAGGTGCAGTAAAATCAGTAGCTAATCAAATAGGAGAAAATTTCACTAAAGACTATTCTGTTAGCCTTTTCAATATAGCTATTGTATTAATTTGGACTGCTATTTTTATTTACTCATCATATGCTTTGTTAAAAAAACGAGATTTATAGAGGGTTTTATGTAGTTTAGTTGTTTTATTTATATAATCAAATTCATTTTGATGAAAAAACAACTACTTCTAGCATTTTTTATTATTGTCTCTATATCCCTTTATAGCCAAAAAGAAGCAAATGTTTGGTACTTTGGAAATAATGCAGGGCTCGATTTTAACTCAGGAAGTCCAATAGCTTTAAATGATGGATTATTGAAAACTGATGAAGGTTGTTCATCTATTTCTGACGAAAACGGGAACCTTTTATTTTATTCAGATGGTATTAATATTTGGACGAAAAACCATGAACTATTGCGTTACTCTAACGGTAATTTAGCTGATGACCTGCAAGGTAACCCTTCAAGTTCACAGTCTGGTTTAATTATTCCAAACCCAGAAGATAAAAACCTTTACTATATTTTTACAGTGGGGACAGATTTTATTGGAAATCTTCCTTACCCTGACAATCCGGGGTTTAGGTTTTACACCATAGATATTTCTAAAGGAAATGGAGGAGAAATTATTTCTGGCCCTGTTAACCTTTCTAACGGTCGAGATAGAGAATGGTCTGAAAAAGTTACAGCCGTTCAAGGAAAAGACTGTAGAGAAATATGGATTTTATCTATCGTACAAGATACTTTTTACGCCTATAAAATTGATAAAAACGGAGTGGACTCTACAAACCCTATTACCTCATCTTCATCTTACTATTTAAGAGATAAAAGAGGATATTTAAAAACATCTCCAGATGGAAGTAAAGTAGCACTTGCTGACTTTACAAATGATGGAAGTGGAAAATTAGTTTTATACGATTTTGATAACGCAACAGGTAAAGTAGCTTCTAACGGGCTAATTCTTACAAGTGGTCCAACTGATGGTTCTCCTTATGGTGTTGAGTTTTCTCAAGAATCTACAAAACTATACTCTTCTTTATATCATGAAAACAGTAACTCTTTCAGAGTTTTTCAATATAATTTATTAGATGCTAACATCGCACAAACTAAAACTCAAGTTCATCAAGAGCAAGGTTATAGAGGTGCTTTACAATTAGCTCCAAACGGAAAGATATATGCTTCCATACCAGATAGAGCCTATTTGGGAGCTATAGAGAATCCAGAAGATAATGCTACTGATATTCAATATACTTCAAACGCTGTAAACTTAGGTGGCGCCATGTCTTCACAAGGATTACCTCCTTTTATTCAGTCGTTTTTTGCACCTGTAAAATTAATCAATCTAGCTAATAATGAGGTTTTAAACAATAGCAACCAAGTTTTTTGTATTGGAGAAAGTTATCAAATTCAACCAGAAAAAAACAACCCTAGCGATACATATACATGGTTTAAAGATGGAAAAGAAATAGCCAAAACAAGAATATTAACTGTTGATAACACTAATTTTGGAAGTGGTTTATACGAAATAAAAATAGAATCTAATTCTTACTGTAAAAAAACATTCACTGGTAAAGTCCAAATAACATTTGAACCAAAACCTACAATTAATCCGATTCAACCTTATATACAATGTGATTTCGACAGTAATCCTATTGATGGTTTTACAACTTTTAACCTAGAAGTATTAGAAAATGCTTTAGTAAATAACCTTACTGAAGTTACAATTGATTTTTTTGAAACATCTGATACTAGTTTTTCATCACCAATTAACAAAAATAATTACACTAATTTAACAGCAATAAACCACTCTATAACAGTTAGAGTTACTAATAATATAACAAAATGCTATCAAACGGATATTATTAATTTACAAGTAAACCCAACGGGATTAACTTCTTATAGCAATGAATACATCCATGAATTAGATCTAAATGCATCTAATCCTGATGCTAAATTTAGCATTGGTACTAATAACGGTTTTCTTGACTTCTCTTTGAAGACGCAACAAATAATTAATAATTCAGGAGGGTCCCTATCAGAAAATACTCACGATTTTCAATACTATAGAACAGCAGAAGATGCTTCCTTACAAATAAATCAAATTATCCCCCCATACGAAGATGACTTATTTACCAACAATTCTGATGTATATGTTAGAATTTCAAATAAAGGAACCACATCTTGTGAAGCAGTTGGTAATTTTAAAATTTTTGTAGAAAAAATCCCTGTCCCTCAAGGTAACTTAAATAACATTATCCTATGTGTTGACAACCCAAGGTTAACCCCTCAACCTCATACAGTTGAATTAAATGCCGATACAGGTAATGCTACAGACACATACAAATGGTATCTAGATGGTAAATTACTCTCTGGAGAAACATCAGCTATATACAATGCTAATTCTTCAGGAGAATATAAAGTTGAAGCCTATAGAACTCACCCAAACATCACTTCCCCTTTTATGGGATATAATACATTTTTTGTAAAAGAGTCTAACCTAGCATTAATAGTAAATATTAAATCAGTAGACGATCAAGACAATCCTGATAGTAATAAAATAGAAATTACTGTAGATGGAATTGGTAATTATGAGTTTGCTTTAAATAGCACAGATCTTAGTGATTTTGCTAAAGGAGACGAAAACCTTACTTATACATTTACTAATATTCCTCCCGGACTTAACTCTATTTTTATTAGAGATCGTAACGGATGTGGAATTACTACATCTAATCAGGTTTCAACTATCTATTTTCAACGTCATTTCACCCCAAATAATGACGGACATTTTGATACATGGAAAGTTTTAGGTGTCGATAATGATTACTATGATGTTGTTAAAGTTCAAATTTTTAATCGCTTTGGAAAATTAATTAATGAAATTACTGATAAAAATAGTCAGGGTTGGGATGGTATATACAACGGTACTATTCTTCCTTCAAATGATTATTGGTACAATGCTGAGTTAATTGATAAAAGTGGAAGAACCCGAAAAAAGACAGGGCATTTCTCTTTACTGAGGAAATAATTTACACATTTATGAAAAAGACATTTTTTTTTAGTTTATTTTTTATTTGCTTACACGTATTTGCTCAAAATGATTGCTCAGATGCAATCGTAGTTTGCGGTAACAGTGGTTTTCAAAACTTAAATGCTACCGGTGTAGGTATTCAAGAGCTTTCAGGTTCAAATACATGCTCTAGCCAAGAAAATAATAGTTTATGGATTAAAATTAAAATTGATAAAGGAGGAACATTAGGTTTTACACTTACTCCTACCAACTCAAATGGTAGTCATAATACAGATATTAATATCGATTTTGATTTTTTTATCTTTGGACCAAATGTAAGTTGTGGAAACATCGGTCAAGCCATACGCTGTTCTACTACAAACCCAGCAGCAAGTAACCAAGGAAATAACCTAACAGGTATTAGAGCATCTGAAACAGATGTCTCTGAAGGCCCAGGCCCTCAAGGCAATAGCTTTGTTCGTTCATTAAATGTAAACGATAATGATTCTTATTTTTTGGTCATTGATAGGCCTATAGGTAATAGTAGTTTCAAAATTGATTGGACTGGTAGTGCTACTTTTAACAAGCCTCCAACAATCAATCCTCCGACAGTTGGTCAATCGTACGACTTGGAAGAATGTGACAGCGATGGTACTTTCGATAATAGCACTAATTTTGACCTTACTACCAACGACAATCTAATATTAAACGGTCAAACAGATGTTAAAATTAGCTATCATTTGAGTAATAATGATGCTCAAACTAACACAAACCCTATTCCAAATCCAAATACCTTTAAAAACACAAGCAATCCTCAAAAAATATTTATACGGTTAACAAACATAAAATCAGAATGTTTCTCTGTAACCGATTATAATATTATTGTAAACAACAATATTAATGTTACTCCTCCATCAGATTATATTGTATGTGATGATACTGATAGTGGAAGCAATACCGATGGTTTATATAGTTCTTTTTTACTCTCTTCAAAAGATAATGAAATTTTAGGTATGTTAGACCCAAATACACATACCATAAACTACTATCATAGTCTTTCAGATGCACAAAACAACTTAAACCCTATTAACAAAAACTCTCTTTATACTAATTTTTCAAAAAATACTCAAACTGTTTTTGTTAGAGTTGAGAATAATGTTGGATGCTTAAATACTTCAACTAGTTTTAATCTAATTATAAATCCTGTTCCCTCATTTATTATGTTACCTCCTTATCAGCAATGTGATTTTGACAACAATCCTGCTGATGGTTTTACTACATTTAACTTACAGAGTAAAGAAGCAGAGTTATCAAATAACGATACAAATATGACTGTTCTCTTTTTTAACGATCAAACTGATTTTGACAATAACAGACCAATAACATCACCACAAAATTACACTAACACTTCATCTTTCAACCAAACACTACTTGTAAAAATTATAAATAATACAACACAGTGCTTCAATACAGGAAGCTTAGATTTAGTTGTTAACTCATCTGGTCTAGATACTTTTGACGACATGTATTCTTGTGAACTAGACATTAATGCTTCTAACCCTAATGCTACTCAAAGTATAGGTAGTCAAAACACATTCTTTAATTTTGATATAAAAAAGAATGATATTATTACAAAATCAAATGGCGCGTTAACAAGTAACACCCATTCTATTGAGTTTTATAGAACAGCAAACGATGCCTCATTACAAACAAACAAAATTCTACCTCCATATGATGATGATTTATTTACTAATAACACAGAAGTATTTGTAAGAATTATATCAAAAAATAACAACGCTTGCGAAAGTGTCGGTAAGTTTACCCTACATGTTATAGATTTGCCTGTCCCTCAAGGTAATTTAAGTAACATTATCCTATGTGTTGATAACCCAAGGTTAAATCCTCAACCACATACGACCCTTTTGAATGCTGATTCAGGAAATACTGCTGACACTTACAAGTGGTATTTAAATGGAAAATTACTCTCTGGAGAAACATCAGCTGTATACAATGCTTATGCTTCAGGAGAATATAAAGTTGAAGCCTATAGAACTCACCCAAACATCATTTCCCCTTTTATGGGATATAATACATTCTTTGTAAAAGAATCCAATCAAGCCTTAGTCATAAATATTAAATCAATTGACGATCAAGATAATCCAGATAATAATAAAATTGAAATTACTGTGGACGGAATTGGTGATTATGAGTTTGCTTTAAATAGTACAAACCTTAGTGACTTTGTTAAAGGAGATGAAAATCTTTCATACACATTTACCAATATTCCTCCTGGACTAAATTCTATTTCAATTAGAGATCGTAACGGATGTGGAATTACTACATCTAATCAGATTTCAACTATCTATTTTCAACGTCATTTCACCCCAAATAATGACGGACATTTTGATACATGGAAAGTTTTAGGTGTCGATAATGATTACTATGATGTTGTTAAAGTTCAAATTTTTAATCGCTTTGGAAAATTAATTAATGAAATTACTGATAAAAATAGTCAGGGTTGGGATGGTATATACAACGGTACTATTCTTCCTTCAAGTGATTATTGGTACAATGCTGAATTGATAGACTCTAATGGGAAAGTTAGAAAAAAGACAGGACATTTTTCATTAATTAGAAAGTAAGTTTATAATCAAACAGATAATAAATACGGATAGTTTAATTGAAAAGCTATCCGTATTTTTGTTGAATGAACTTCGAATTAAACTCAGAATTTAAACCTACAGGTGATCAACCCCAAGCGATTAAACAATTAGCTAATGGGATTTTAGTTAATGAAAAGTACCAAACACTTTTAGGTGTTACTGGTTCAGGAAAAACATTTTCTGTTGCCAACGTAGTGGCAGAAGTAAATCGACCAACACTTGTTTTAGCCCATAACAAAACCTTAGCTGCTCAATTATACTCTGAGTTCAAGCAGTTCTTTCCCAACAATGCTGTGGAGTATTTTGTTTCATACTATGATTACTATCAACCCGAAGCTTATATTCCTGTTACGGGAACGTACATTGAGAAAGATCTGTCTATCAATGATGAAATAGAACGCTTGCGAATTAGTACTTCCTCTTCCCTTCTTTCAGGACGTCGAGATGTATTGGTGGTAGCCTCGGTATCTTGTTTGTATGGTATTGGGAATCCTACTGAATTTAAAAAGAATGTGATTACGATTGAAGTTGATCAACAAATTTCTCGCACCAAATTTTTACATCGCTTAGTAACCAGTTTATATGCCCGTACAGAAATTGAAATAAAAAGTGGAACTTTCAAAGTGAAAGGTGATGTGGTTACCATTTATCCGTCGTATGGAGATAATGGGTATAAAATTCATTTTTTTGGTGATGAAATCGAAGAAATTGAGACCTTTGACATAGAAACTAATGAAATTATTACACGTTTAGAAAAACTCAATATTTATCCCGCCAATTTATTTGTAACTTCTCCAGATATACTACAAAATGCCATTCATCAAATTCAGGAAGATATGGTAAAACAAGTAGATTACTTTAAAGAAATCGGTAAACATCTAGAAGCAAAACGTTTACAAGAGCGCACCGAATTCGACTTAGAAATGATTCGCGAGCTGGGATATTGTTCAGGAATTGAAAATTATTCTCGTTATTTAGACGGTCGAGAAGCAGGTACACGACCTTTCTGTTTGTTAGATTATTTTCCTGATGATTATTTGATGGTGATTGATGAAAGTCACGTAACCGTTCCACAAGTTCACGCAATGTACGGAGGAGATAGAAGCCGAAAAGAAAACTTGGTAGAATACGGATTCCGTTTACCTGCCGCCATGGATAACCGTCCATTAAAGTTTGAAGAATTTGAAGACTTGCAAAATCAAGTGATTTATGTTTCGGCAACTCCAGCTGATTACGAATTACAAAAAACCGAAGGTCTATTTGTAGAGCAAGTTATTCGACCTACAGGACTGTTAGATCCTGAAATTGAAGTTCGACCGAGTTTAAATCAAATTGATGATTTAATTGAAGAAATTCAAATTCGTATAGAAAAAGACGAACGTACTTTGGTTACCACACTTACCAAACGTATGGCAGAAGAATTAGCCAAGTACTTAACTCGTATTCAAGTACGTTGTCGTTATATTCATTCTGATGTTGACACCTTAGAACGTGTAGAAATTATGCAAGACTTACGTAAAGGCTTGTTTGATGTACTCATTGGAGTAAACTTACTTCGTGAAGGATTAGATCTTCCAGAAGTCTCTTTAGTAGCTATTTTAGATGCTGACAAAGAAGGTTTTTTACGTTCACACCGTTCGTTAACACAAACCGTAGGTCGTGCTGCACGTAACGTAAATGGAAAAGCAATTATGTATGCAGATAAAATTACCAATAGCATGCAACTCACCATTGACGAGACCACTCGTAGACGCGAAAAACAAATTAATTACAACACAGCACATGGAATTACACCAAAGCAAATCAACAAAAGGATAGACAATACTTTATCTAAAAACGCGATTACTTCGTATCATTACGATAATGCCACACAAAAAGCTGCAGAGCAAGATTTAGAATACCTATCAAAACAAGAAATAGAAAAACGTATACGCGACAAACGCAAACAAATGGAAGAAGCTGCCAAAGCTTTAGACTTTTTAGTTGCAGCGCAATTACGTGATGAAATTGAAGTTTTGAAAGAAAAATTGTGATTCTATAAAAATCATGTATTTTTATAGAAAAAATGCAAAAATTTTTAACTTCACTTTTTACTATAATTACTTTAGGTGCTTATGCTCAATTGAAAGATACTATTTTTCTTAATGAAAATTCTATAAAACTCACTAAAGAAGCGTATTTTTCAAACGAAAAAAATGAGCATTTTTTTCATTTCAAAACACAAAAAGATTCAACTACAACAATCCTAATAAAAGTTGCTCAAAGAAAATATGGGAGAATTGATATCAATACCCATAATAAAATAAAAAAATATCTTTTCTTTTTATCTAACAAAGAAATTGACTCATCAAAAACTATTATTATTAATTATTTCCCAAAGCAAGACAACTGCTGTATTCCTAACAATCCTTGGAGCATTGCTAGTATTAAAAGTTTTAAGCGTTTCGTTCAAAAATTAAAGAATAAAGAACATATATATCAGTTTTTTATTTTTAAAGATACACGTACAGTTAATAACTTTAGTGATTACTTTTCTTGGTACGCAGATAAAGAGTCAATTATAGAAAAAGCGTTCTTTAAATTCCAATATCCTTGTTACAGTTATATCATTATTAAACCTAATGGGAACTATTTTACATTTAGAGGAGAATATTATGCACCAGAAATAATAGGTTTCCTAAGTAGGTAAACTTTTGAAGCTTTAAATCTCTTTGTTTAAAACAAAAAACCTCACTGTAACAGTGAGGTTTTTAAATATATTACTAAGAATTAATTAAAAAAAGCTTTAAGTTAAGCACCTAAAACTTCCCCTACTTTGTCAGCAGCCTCTTGGAACTCAGTAGCTGAGATTATCTCCATTCCGCTATTGTCTATTAATTCTTTTGCTTCTTTAGCATTTGTTCCTTGTAAACGACAAATAATAGGCACATTAATTTTGTCTCCCATATTTTTATAAGCATCTACTACACCTTGAGCAACACGATCACAACGAACGATTCCTCCAAAAATATTTACTAAGATAGCTTTTACATTAGGGTCTTTTAAAATGATTCCGAAAGCAGTTTCAACACGCTGTGCATCTGCAGTACCACCAACATCTAAGAAGTTAGCTGGATCACCACCTGCTTGCTTAATTAAATCCATAGTTCCCATTGCTAAACCAGCTCCGTTTACCATACATCCAACATTACCATCTAAATCTACATAGTTTAATCCTGCAGCTTTAGCTTCTACCTCAATTGGATTTTCTTCACGTAAATCACGCATTGCTGCATAATCTTTATGACGATATAATGCATTCTCATCTAACGATACTTTAGCATCTACTGCCATAATTTTATCATCAGATGTTTTTAATACTGGGTTAATTTCAAACATCGAAGAATCAGACTTGATGTATGCAGTATATAAAGCAGTAACAAATTTTACCATTTCTTTTAAAGCCCCACCGCTTAAACCTAAATTAAAAGCAATTTTACGAGCTTGAAAAGGTAATAATCCTGTTCCTGGATCAATTTCTTCTGTAAAAATTAAGTGTGGAGTTTCTTCTGCCACAGTTTCAATATCCATACCTCCTTCAGTAGAGTACATAATCATGTTTCTACCCGTAGCACGGTTTAATAAAACTGACATATAAAATTCATCTGGCTCACTATCACCAGGATAATATACATCCTCAGCAATTAACACTTGGTTAACTAACTTTCCTTCTGCTGAAGTTTGAGGAGTTACTAACATCATTCCTAAAATATCATCAGAAATGCTCTTTACTTCGTCTAAGTTTTTAGCTAACTTAACACCTCCACCTTTTCCACGACCACCTGCGTGTACTTGAGCTTTGATTACGTGCCAACCAGTACCTGTTTCTTCTGTTAATTTTTTTGCTGCTTCAACAGCTTCTTCTGGAGTATTTGCAACAATTCCGCGTTGAATACGAACGCCAAAACTGCTTAATATTTCTTTACCTTGATATTCGTGTAAGTTCATTAGATATGAATTTTTAAAAGTCGAACAAAAATACAAATTCAATTTATAATACCTTATAATTTGTACTTTAATTTATAATTAAATCAAGTTTTATTTAATTTTCATTCTACTATTTTTTTAACATTTAAACTTTTAACATTCTTTTTTTTAACACGTTTTTACTGTAATTAACATGATTTTATGATTTATTAATCCAAATCATAATAATTTAGCGCGACAACTAACACTATACATCAATAAATTATGCTTAAGATTTTAGCATTTATTATAACTTGTTTCTTCTTTATTGAAGTTACAACCGCCCAAACCATTAATAAAAATAGAAAAAAACTAAATGTAGTACGTGTAGATACCCCTCCAAAAATTGACGGAAAATTAGATGATGCTGCTTGGAAAAATGTTCCTGCCGCAAAAGATTTTGTGATGATGCGTCCTGATAACGGAAAAGCAGAACCTGACGCCCATAAAACAGTAGTAAAATTAGTATACGATGATAATGCTATTTACATCAGTGCTAAAATGTATGATCCTGAACCTTCAAAAATACCTGCTGAGTTTACTAACAGAGACAATATTGGTAACAGCGATTTCTTTTTAATAACTATCAACCCTAACGACGACGGACAAAATCCTTTTGAGTTTATTGTAACCAGTTCAGGTGCGCAAGCAGACTCTAAAGTATCAAACGGAAATGAAGATTTTAATTGGAGTGCTGTATGGGACAGTGATTTTAGCATTAATGAAGACTCTTGGGTTGTAGAAATGAAAATTCCATATAGAGCTTTGCGTTTTGCTAATACTCCTGTTCAATCATGGGGAATCAATTACCACAGAAAAGTGCTCAATTTAAATGCTCAATTCACTTGGAATCATATTGATAATCAACAAGGAAATTGGACTCAATATGATGGTTTATATGAAAACTTCACCAACATAAAACCTCCTACCCGATTAAACTTTTATCCATATGCATCAGCAACTACGACCACTAAAGATGGTAATACTGACTTTGATTGGAGTGTAGGTATGGATGTAAAATATGGAATTACCGAAAACTTTACCTTAGACGCTACTTTAATTCCTGATTTCAGTCAAGTAGGTTTTGACAATGTTACCTTAAACTTGGGCCCTTTTGAACAGCAATTTACAGAACAACGTCAGTTTTTTACTGAAGGAACTGAATTATTTAGTAAAGGACGTTTATTTTATTCAAGAAGAATTGGAGGCAGACCAATAGATCAATTTTCTGGTGAACGAAAAGATGATGATGAGTTTATTGATGGAAAAAAAATAAATGATGAAGTTATAGATGTTCCTGATAAAGTTCAAATGCTAAACGCCATAAAAATATCTGGAAGAACCAAAGGAGGTTTAGGAGTAGGATTCTTTAATGCCATTACCGAAAAAACAGAAGCTACTGTTGAAAGAACTGAGCAAACAATTAATGGATTAGATACTATTAGCAATGTGAGTACATACAAAACTACAGTTAATCCATTTTCTAACTATAATATTATGGTATTAGATCAGCAGTTTAATCAAAACTCATCTATTACCTTAATTAACACCAATGTAACTCGTGACGGAAGATTTAGAGATGCTAATGTTACTGGATTACTCTGGCATGTTGAAGATAAAAAAAGTAGGTATAATATCGACGGTAGTTTTAAAATGAGTAATATTTCTGACGACGAAGATGATCCAAATACAGGATATGCTTTTGATACCAGTATTGGTAAACAATCAGGAAATTGGCGAGGAGAAATTGGATATAATTTTGAAAATAAAGACTACAACCCTAACGATATGGGGATTCTTTTTAGCAACAACGAACAAGCTATTTATGGTTTTGTTGGCTATCGATTATTAAAACCTAAAGGAATATTCAATAATTATAGAATTAATGTTTTTTATGATATTAACTTCTTACACAATCCAGGAACGTATGTAGGTACAAATGTTAGTTTATCTTTTGGCGCTGATACAAAAAAGCGATTCAGTTTTGGAGGAAACTTGAATTATAGCACAGAACGAAAAGATTTTTTTGAACCTAGACAAGGAACTACTAGTGGAGTTTATTTTAACAGACCTGAAAGGCTAAATGTAAATCATTGGGGGTCTACTGATTATAGAAAAAAGTTTGCAATAGACTACGATTGGTATTATACTTTTTACAAAAACAACCCTAAAGAAGATTATGGGTTTAGAGTTTCTCCTAGATATCGTTTCACTAATAAGTTTTCTTTGATTTATGGTTTTAGATATGGCAAAACCAATAACGGTCAGGGGTATGTTACAAAGATTGATAAAGATGATGTAGAAGAAAAACCTTTATTAGCTTCTTTAAAAGATCACATTATTTTCGGGCAACGAGATTGGGATACTTATGACAATTCATTAACTGGAAAATACACATTTAGTACAAAATCAGCAGCGTCGTTATCGTTTAGACATAATTGGAGTAAAGTTCCATATTTAGGTCTATTTTATAGTTTAAATGAAGAGAACGGAGAACTTGTTTCAAATAATTATCAAGGAGAACACGATAAAAACTTTAATAGTTGGAACTTAGATTTGAACTATCAATGGCAATTTGCTCCTGGTAGTCAATTGATTTTTTTCTACAGAAACTCAATAAGGCCTGATCATGATTTTGCTCCGGCTAATATTGATTTTAAAGATAACATCTCAAAACTTTTTGACCAAAGTATGCAGCATAGATTCTCTGTTCGATTGGTTTATTTTATCGATTACAACAACATCAAAAATATAATTTAAATACTCGTTCATTTATTATTTGAAATCAGGTGAGCTCTAAAGTTTATCTGATTTCTTTTTTATACATTCGTACTAAGAAAATAACACTATGATTGTTGCTAAAAACATCCACAAACATTACGGAGAGGTAGAAATATTAAAAGGCGTTGATCTTCATATAAAAAAAGGAGAAATCGTCGCTATTGTTGGTCCATCAGGAGCAGGAAAAACAACCTTATTACAAATTTTAGGAACTTTAGATAAGCCCTTAAAAAATCAGAGCTACGAATTATTGGTCGATGGTGTTTCTATAAAAGATTTAAACGATATAAAAGTTTCTGCTTTCCGAAATAAACATATCGGATTCATTTTTCAATTTCATCAGTTGTTACCAGAGTTTACTGCCTTAGAAAACGTTTGTATTCCTGCCTTTATCGGAGGAAAAGGAAAAGTAGAAACCGAAAAAAGAGCCAAAGAATTACTAGCCTTTTTAGGATTATCACATAGAGAAAACCACAAACCTAACGAGCTTTCTGGAGGAGAGCAACAACGTGTTGCTGTTGCTAGAGCTTTAATTAACGAACCTTCTGTTATTTTTGCAGATGAACCTTCTGGAAACTTGGATTCAACCTCAGCAAAAAACTTACATGAACTGTTTTTTAAGTTACGTGATGAGTTTGGCCAAACGTTTGTATTAGTTACACACAACAAAGAATTAGCAAAAATGGCTGATAGAACACTTACAATGAAAGACGGAATTATTGTTGAATAGTGTAACTATTTAAAGTTTCTTGCTACTAACTAATAAATCAATTCAATGAAAGAAACTTTTCAAGAGCTCATTACCTATTTAAAAAATCCTGTTTTAGAAAAAGATACTAACCAAGATATTTCATATCGATTTCAAAAATTCTTTCATTTACTTATTATAAGTATTATAACAGGTGCTGTATTATCTCCTCTTTTTATCCTTATTCAAGAATTGGGTTGGGTAAATATGAATGAACATGCCATGGAAGAATTATTGAAAGAACACCCTAAATGGTTTATTGCTTTTTTAGCAATTATTTTGGCTCCTTTGTTTGAAGAATTATTTTTTAGAGCTCCCATTACTTTATTTCATCGTAAGAAAACATTTAAAATAAGTTTCTATGTCTTTGCTATACTTTTTGGTTTGGTACACTTAACCAATTTTGGTATTACCACAAACGTACTTTTATTAGCTCCAATACTAGTAGCTCCGCAAACTATTTTAGGCGGTTATTTAGGATTTATTAGAGTTCGTTTTGGCTTAGGGTGGAGTATATTATTACACGCTTGCTATAATGCTTTCTTTGTTTTGCTTAGTTTTGCAGGAGATTTAGCATAAAATGAACAAAAAGGAGCTTAAAGAGTTTTTAGACGAAAAAGTAATACAGTACAACAATCCTGATTTTATTGATAGTGATCCTATTCAAATTCCACACCAATTTTCAGTAAAAGAAGATATTGAAATTGCTGGTTTTTTAGCAGCAACTATTGCTTGGGGAAATCGTAAAATGATTATTAACAACTCCCATAAAATGATGGATTTAATGGGAAGTTCTCCTTATGATTTTGTTCTCAATCATTCTGAAGAAGATTTAGCTAATTTTGACGGATTTGTACACAGAACATTTAATGCCGATGATTTTAAGTTCTTTGTTCAAGCATTAAAAAACATCTATCAGAATCATGGGGGATTAGAAGCTGTTTTAAAACCAAAAGATAAAGTAGATAATTACCAACATGCTATACATCGTTTCAAACAAGTTTTTTTTGAAATCCCTCATCAACCAAGAATTCTAAAACATGTTTCTGACCCTTTAAAAGGCTCTGCATCTAAAAGAATTAATATGTTTTTACGTTGGATGGTTCGCGATAATACCACTGGAGTCGATTTAGGCATATGGAAAACACACTCGTCAGCACACTTACATTGTCCGTTAGATGTTCACACAGGAAATATTGCTAGAAAACTAAAAATACTTACTAGGAAGCAAAATGATTGGAAAGCTATTCAAGAACTTGATCTTACTTTAAGAACGTTTGATAAAAAGGATCCTGTGAAATATGATTTTGCCCTTTTTGGTTTAGGTGTATTTGAAAAGTTTTAATTTTTTTACATTTACAAAAAATTATATTAGTATGAAAAACTGTTTTGACAAAATGATGTCTCTTGATATTTATACATCTAACTTAACTAATGATGAGTATTCTAAAATAGCCAATAATCTTACACTCGCTTCCAAAAAAAGTATAAATATTTTAAGTTGGGGAATTCAACAGTTATTTATGAGTTCAACAGTTTCTAATGATATTAATGTTTTAAAAAACTTACGTAAAAACTACAACTGGAAAAATAACATAACTTCTATTTTAAACGAGAACTATTATGAAGCGCTTGTATTAACAGATGTTACAAAAAAAATTATTTGGGCTAACGATGGCTTCTCTAAAATGACTGGATATGACATTGATTTTGTTATTAACAAAACTGGACGTTTTTTTCAAGGAGAAAAGACAAAAGAAAGTACTCGAAAACGAATTAGAAATAAATTATTAAAAGGGAAACCTTTTAAAGATATTATTGTTAATTATAGAAAAGATAAGTCCTACTACAAGTGTGAGTTATATATCATTCCTTTATATAAAAACAGCCCTACAGAAGTTACTCATTTTTTAGCTTTAGAAAAAGAAATAGCTTAGCATAGTGCAACAATTCATCCATTATTTTTTACATTTCGGATTTCCTGTTTTTATCGCTTTCTTCTTTTTTAAAAAAAATTGGATAAAAGTTGCTATAACACTACTAGCAACTATGCTAGTAGATATAGATCACTTATTAGCAATCCCTATATTTGACCCAAACCGATGTAGTTTTGGGTTTCACCTATTTCATTCCTACTATGCTATTGGAGTGTATGTTATTTTACTTTTTTTTAAAAGACCATACAACATTATTGGCTTAGGGCTATTATTACATATGCTAACCGACTTTATCGATTGTTTGTTTATGTACAACACTTGTAGTTCTTGCCTAGAAAATGCTCCTGCTCAAAGACTATTAGAAGCTATAAATAAATTACTTTTTTAGCTGTAAATCACAGTACCAAAAACTTCTATCATAGTTTTTAGTAGTCGTTTCTTCTGATTTCTTAGTTTTCTTTGAATCTTGATAACAATTGTCATCATCGTTTTTATGTAACGTATACGATTTCAATACCTTCTCTCCTATTTCAAACTCCACAGGTTTCTTAAAAATAGGACCGTCATAACAAAACGTATGGAACTCTCCATTCTCCCCACAAACATCAACTCCATCAGGAAGTTCATTAATAAAACCTTCATCAATAACTCTCCCTACAAATTCTTCTCCTAGCAATTTTGCATTCACACAAACAGTAATTGTTTTAAAGCCTAAATCTAAAAACTCTCTAAGTAATTCTTTTGTATCTTGTTTCCAAAGTGGGTAAACACCAGTAATTCCAACCTCTTGTAGCTTCGAATCGCGATATGCTCTCAAGTCTTCCAAGAAAATATCACCAAAAATACCATTTACAAGTCCTGCTTCTTTTAACTCCGCAGTCTTCTCTTTCATTCTTTGATTATATAAATCCATTGTAACCTCAGCTGGAAAATATATTTTTTCTAAAGGAATACCAATGCTTTCAGTCTGTGCATTCAGTAAATCCTCATGTAAACCATGCATTGAAACACGCTGATAATCTTGATTTACATTTGTAATCAATTTTTGTACATCGTATTCTTTTTGTTGTAAAATTTTATACAATGCTAATGACGAATCTTTTCCTGAACTCCAGTTAAAATAGGCTTTTTTCATGCGACAAATATGCATAAAAAAACCTGCATTGCGCAGGTTTGATTTTATTTTCTCTTTTGATTTAAAGGAACTGGTCTTTCTTGTTTTACTACTGGTTTTCCGTGCAAGTCAAAATCACCTGCATCAAAAATTTCAATATCGATAAACTCTCCTAGTTTGATATAATACTCACGAGCATCAACAATTACGTCATTATCTACATCTGGTGAGTCAAACTCGGTACGTCCGTAATAGTACTCTCCATCTTTTCTATCGAATAAACATTTGAACGTCTTTCCTATTTTCTCTTGATTCAATTCCCAAGAAATTTGCGACTGCACTTCCATGATTTCATTCACCCTTCTAAACTTTACATCCGCAGGTACATCGTCTTCTAAAACATACGCTCCTGTATTTTCTTCATGCGAGTATTCAAAAGCTCCTAAACGCTCAAAACGCATCTCTTCTACCCAGTCTTTTAATTCTTGGAATTGCTCTTCAGTTTCTCCCGGATATCCAACAATTAATGTTGTACGAATTGCCATGTTTGGCACTGCCTCTCGAAATTTATGAATCAGCGAAGTCGTTTTTTCGTGCGTTGTACCACGCTTCATCGACTTTAAAATTTCGGTATTGATATGCTGTAACGGAATATCTAGATAATTACAAACCTTTGGTTCGTTCTTCATCACTTCTAGCACATCCATCGGAAAACCAGTTGGAAAGGCATAATGCAAACGAATCCATTCTATACCTTCAACTTTTACTAATTCTTTTAATAAATCTGCTAAAGCACGCTTTTTATAGATATCCAATCCGTAATAGGTTAAATCTTGTGCGATTAGCATAATTTCCTTAATCCCTTTTTCTGCCAATTTCGTTGCTTCTGTAACCAAATCTTCAATTGGTGTCGATTTATGCTTGCCACGCATTAACGGAATGGCACAGAACGAACACGGGCGGTCACATCCTTCTGCAATCTTTAAATATGCATAGTGTTCAGGTGTCGTTGTTAAACGCTCACCAATTAACTCATGCTTATAGTCTGCTTCTAAAACTTTTAACAAATTTGGTAAATCGTGTGTACCAAAATACTGATCTACATTGGTAATTTCAGCTTCTAAGTCTGGCTTATAACGTTCGCTTAAACACCCCGTAACAAACACTTTATCTACTTCACCTTCTTCTTTCTTCTGTGCGTAGTGTAAAATAGTTTCTACACTTTCTTCTTTGGCTTTACCAATAAAACCACACGTATTAATTACTACAATATTTCCATCGTCATTTTCATCTTCATGAACCACTTCTTTACCATTAGCTTTTAACTGCCCCATTAACACTTCACTATCGTAAACGTTTTTAGAGCAACCTAAAGTAACTACATTAATTTTGTTTTGTTTTGTTGTTTTGGTACGCATACTATAAAAATTCGGTGTGCAAAGATACGTTTTAATTGAACTTCTTTAACTTTAAACCCTTAAAAATTAGTTTGATTGAAAATCTGTTTTCGCATATATTTGTAGCTATAAAAATTGCTTACACTTTAAATTACTATGAAAAAAACTATTTCTGTTCTCTTCTTACTATTATTTTTATCATGCTCTAATAATGATAATATACCTCCTGAAAACACAAAACCAGAACAATTAATATTAGAAAACATTAGCTTTTATGGAAATGAAGTAACCATAGATTGGAATGATGTTTTAGATATTGACAATGATATTATATATTATAGTCTATACATTAACTCTGTCTTAGTTACAGAGACAACTTATTCTAACTATACTTTTCATTTAGAATATAATAATGAATATGAAGGAAAAATAATAGCAACGGATAAGAAAGGTGGAGTCTCTGAATTAAATTTTACATTTGAGAGTCCTAAAAGTAAAATTCTTTTCATTCCTATAGCTTCAAATGATTTAATTGCTTATGATTTAATAACCAATGAAATATTGTGGAAATCCAAGACCTATTCTCTCATAGAAGCCCACACTGGACATAAAAACCTTATTTTTTCGGGTATAAACGGAAATGCGTTAAATATTCTTTCAGGAAAACCTATATGGAGCATAAATCCAAATATAGACACCAATGATGAATTTTATAGAGATATAATAACAGATGACACTTATTTATATACCTTTGATGTTTATTCTAATTTACAATGTTTTTCTATTGAAAAACAAGAAAAATTGTGGGAACGTAGATTTAATTTTACAACACCGCTATCTATAGATGATTCAAAATTATATATATCAAACGAAAATTATTTTGAGGTAGTAGATAAAGTTTCTGGAAACGTAACATGGAATTTCAAACCTGACAACAATACACACGCTGCTCTTGAAATAAACACCAATCCGTTAATACATGAAGGCTATATTTACATTGGGGATAATATAGGTCGATTTTATTCTTTAAATAAAAATACTGGAACTTTAAACTGGACTTTTAACGCAGGGCTTTTTAATGGATTTGAAAATTCGCCAACTATTTATAATAACTATATTATTACTGCAACCGCTAGAGATTTATATGCTCTTGATAAAGAAAATAATAGTGTAAAATGGAGTTATCACAAAAATAACGGAGTTATAGAATCATCTCCTTTTGTGTACAGCGATAATATTTATATCGGAATTTCTAACTCCACTGATGGTAGTGGTGAACTAATTTGCTTTGACGCTGATAATGGAAATATAAAGTGGAAATATAATTTACAAAAGAAGACTACAAGTTCTCCAATTGTATATGAAAATACCGTTTATATTGGAGATTGGAATAAAACCTTTTATGCTATTGATGCTAGCTCAGGTAACTTAAAATGGACTTTACAAACAGAAGAAATTATAACTAAATCACCTACTATTATTATAGGTAATAGTGATATTGTAATTTACCCAAGTTCATATGGCTTAAAGAATTAAAACTATACTTAAATAAATAAAAATGATAAAGAAAATTATATCTATTACTTTTACAATACTAATGTTTGTCTCTTGTTCAAAAGATGATGAACCAGAATCTCCAATTATTTTAAGTTCTGAAAGTAAAATCACTTCATTTACATTAAAGGTAAATGATGAAGTTATAAATGGGAATATAGACCAAACAGCTAAAACCATAGTTTTTAATGTTGTAGGTGCTGAAATCTCAGCATTAACTCCTTCTATTGAATACTCTACTGGAGCAACTATATCTCCCTTAGAAAATGAAAGTCAAAATTTCAATAACGAAGTCCCTTATACAGTATATGCTGAAAATGGGGAAACAAGTATTTATAGAGTTCAAGTTAATAATAGACCTCTAAGTTCTGAGAATAAAATTCTTTCTTTTTCTGTCATCTTGAATAATCAAACTATTGATGCAGAAATTAATCAAGATTCTAACATAATAAGTTTTAACACTGGAGAATTAGATATAAGCTCTCTTACCCCTACAATTTCAATTTCAGAGTACGCTTCAATTTCTCCTAACAATTCTAATAGCCAAAATTTCGAAACACCTGTAACATATACTGTTACAGCAGAAAATGGTGAACAACGTGAGTACAAAGTAATAGCAAACATGCCTGTAATAAATAATTATAGAAGCTATTATCTTTATTACATTAGAGCTAACATGGTAATTTCAGGAAAATTTATAGATCCAAGTAAACCTGGAGCAGAAATATATTTAACTGATGGCACAAATAAATATTATTTACCTATTTTAAACTATGAGAGTTATTCTTCACAAGAGAGAGTCACTACTTTCAATATTAATACTAAAATTCCTGAAAACATCCCTACAAACACTAACTATAAAATAATTTATAAAACAAATTTAGTAGAGATTGAATCTGATCAGTTTATTGATATTTTGGCAGAAAATGCACCTAAAATAATATCTACAAATCAAAACTCTTATAGCTATGGAGATAATTTAATTATTACTGGTGAAAACTTAACAGATTATATTGGGGTTCCTTCAAATGGAAGCTTTTACCAGTTTAATCCTAATGGTAGTATTGATGCAACTCTAAATCCTGAAAAGACAGAATATAACTTATTAATGGATGGGAGTTTTGTTCGCAGTGCCTTTTTCAACAATAATTTAACTGAAAGAACAGTTATATTTATAGGATCAGAAGGAAGAATGGGAGATCAAATTAATATTAATGTTAATAATTAGAATGTTTATTCATCTAATAAAGCAAAAACTCCACTTTAATAGTGGAGTTTTTTAATTTTTATAAATTATATGATATTATTTTTTTATACAAAAAAAGAATCAACAAATTCGTGTTTGTTAAATACTTGTAAATCATTAATACCACCTCCTACTTCAATATACCACAAAGAGCTTCTCTTCTATTTACACATTTAAAACTTGTTTGATTTTTAAACTTGTTTTAGATAACTTCGCTACTAATTGAACTTTATATTAAAGAATGGACGAACTCAAAAAATTGCTACATGACTTAATTGGACTTACTGAAAATGAGTTTAAAACATTTTATAATCAATTAGAAAAAAAAGAGTATAAATCAAAAACATTAGTTATTAAAGAAGGGAGAAAAGCTAAGGATTTATACTTTATTGAATCTGGTTTTTTTAGAACATTTAAAAATATAGAAGGTAAAGAGTTTACAACCTATTTTTCTTGCGATAACCAGTTTATAACAGTTTTTGATAGTTTTATATACCAAACTCCTTCTCTTGAATTTCTAGAAGCTATTGAAGATAGCGTAGTTTATAAAATTTCTTTTGAAAGTTTAACTCAATTATATAAAGAATCTCCCAACTTTGAGAAGTTTGGTAGAGTTTTAGCTGAGCAAAATCACCTTTGTGCACAACAAAGAGTTCTAACTATGCAAACAAAATCGGCTAAAAAAAAGTATTTAGACTTTATTAAAAACTATGATAAAAAAATTGTTTTAAGAGCTCCTCAATACCAAATCGCAAGCTTTCTTGGTATAGCTGCCGAATCTTTGAGTAGGATTCGAAAAGAAGTTACTATTTCCTAACATTTGTCAAGATAGAAATAAATTACTGTCATTTTCTTTGTCTTTATAAATTATAAAAACAAATACAATGAAAATTGCATCATTAGTAAAATACGCTACATTATTAATCTTACTCATTTTTATAACCAGTGTTACTTTTAAATCATGTTCAATTAATCCAGAAGCTTGGTTTCCTCCTACACCTCCTAAATTAGTAGGCGCGCTTCATGAAAATGAACTACTAAGCTCAACTCAACACATCGATTTAGACGGTTGGTATGGGCCTGAGGATATTGCAGTAGATAATCAAGGAAATCTATATTGTGGAGTTCATATTTCTGAAACAGACTTTTCAGATGGTAGAATTTTAAAAATTGACACATCGGGAAAAGTTTCTGTGTTTTGTAATACTGAATCTTGGGTTGCTGGTCTGCATTTTGACAGCAATCAAAATCTAATTGCTTGTGACTTAAAAAGAGGTTTAATCAGTGTAGATAAAAAAGGAAAAATTACCACTTTAGCAAGTGAAGATGAAAACGGGAACAAGTTTCTTATCCCCAATGATGTAGACATTGCTTCTGATGGAACTATTTACTTTACCAATACTTCTTCTAAAATTCCTTTTAGTAGAACACATATTTGGAAACTATTAATGGAAGCTAAACCTGATGGAGGTCTTTATAGTTACAATCCGAAAACCAAAGAAGTAAAAACACTTATAGAGGGTACTTATTTCGGAAACGGTGTTGCGGTTTCTCAAAAGGATGACTTTGTGTTAATGGTAGATTTGGCTAAATATAGAATTCTTAGATACTGGTTAAAAGGCAGTAATAAAGGAACAACAGATATTTTTCTTGATAACCTACCTGGTTTTCCTAATGGAGTTTCTAGAAGAACCGATGGTAGTTTTTGGCTTGGTTTTTCAACTAAAAGAGATTCTTCTTTAGATGAAATACACTCTAAACCTCTTGTAAAAAAGTTAGTATATGGTCTTCCTCTATTTTTACAACCTAAAGTAGCTCGCTATGGAATGATTATGCATTTGAGTGCTGATGGAGAGATTTTAAAAACTTATTATGACACGACTGGTAAAGTTGTGTCAGAAGCTAGTTCTGTTGAAGAGCATGAGGGATATCTTTATCTCGGCGGAGATGTGTCTGGTTATATTGGAAAATACAAATTAGAGAATTAAAATAAAAACTCCCGAATTGGGAGTTTTTATTTTATATGTAGTCCTATTAATGATAATCAACTGGAGTCTTTCTTGCTTTCGTTAGTTTCTCAAAAGCATACCCTAGCTGCAATAATTCTTTTTCAGTAAAAGGCTTCCCTATAAACGTTAAACTAACAGGTTCTCCAGAGTTTTTATATCCCATAGGAACTGTTAATGTCGGATACTTCGCTACTGCTGCAATACCAGAATGATAATTATTAATAGATAGAATAACATCTAAATTTTGAGTTTTTAAATCTTGTAAAAACTTTTTACCATTAAAACTCAAACTATCTTTTACAACTTCTAACTGTGCTAAAGTTGTTGTGTCTTTTATTATTCCTTCAAATAACTGTTGTCCGTAAGGAGCTCTTTTTATAGAGTCTTTTTTATTAAACTCAATCACATCTTGTATATTTTTTACTGTTAGATTTTTGTTTCCATAAATAGATAAGTATTTCGGTAAATCATGTTTCATATCTATATTCAACAGTGTAATAAATCCATCAAAAGAAATTTCAGGTGGTATTATCTCAATAATTTCTGCACCAGCTTCTTGTAACTTTTCTACACTTGCTTTATAAATAGAATCTGTTAAAATAGGTTTTAGCACTCCTATTCTTTTTCCTTGGATTGTGTAGCTTTCATTAAGTAATTCTTTAGGTTTAAAATCTTCTATTTCTAAAGAAGCAGCATCCTCATTATCTTTTCCTAGCATCGCTTCAAATAAAATAACATTGTCTACGACACTTTTAGTCATCGGACCTGGAGTATCTAACGTACTTGAAATCGGAACAATTCCTGAGCGACTTAAAACACCAATTGTTGGTTTTAATCCAACCACTGAGTTTTGACTTGATGGTGAAGTTATAGACCCTGCTGTTTCTGTACCTACAGCAGCTACGGCATAGTTTGCTGCTACAGAAACTCCACTTCCTGAGCTAGAACCTCCTGTTTCAAAAACTTTTCTTCCATAAGGATTTAAGGTTTGCCCTCCAGTGGCACTATACCCTAACGGACAATCTTCACAAAAGAAGTATGCCCATTCACTTAAGTTTACTTTTCCTAAAATTAATGCTCCCGCTTCTCTTAATTTTTTGACAATAAAAGCATCCTTGTCAGTTGAGTTGTTTTGTAAAGCTACAGCTCCAGCAGTCGTTATCATTCCTGCGGCATCAATATTATCCTTTATCAAAATTGGAATTCCATTCAAGGAAAATTCATTTGCTTCTTTTGATTCTTTATCTTTTGCTCTTGCTTCTTCTAATACCTTTGGATTTAGAGATATAATTGCATTCAAATACTTTGTACTATCACTTTCAAACTTTCGTATTCTATATAAATAGAATAATGTTAGTTTTTCGTACGTGAGTTTTTTATTTGTTATGCTCTTTTGAATAGTTGGAATATCTTTTTCTAAAATTAATGGCTTTAGTTGTTGATATTCTTCTTCTGAAAATCTTGATAGCTCCTTTTCAAAAGGTTTGAGTTCTTTATTTAAATCTAAAAAATGAGACTGAAGTAATTTAAACTGCATTCTCTTTTTCTCGTGATCTTGCTGTTTTTCTATTTCTGATGATTCATCATAGCTTTTAAAATATACCTTTACAGCTTTTTGCTTACATGCACTTATAAATAGAAGAGTTAATAATAAAAAAGTAGCTTTTCTCATTGGTCAAATATTTGATACTCAAATGTAATTATAAAAATTGAAAAGCTTTATTTAGGATAACAAAACTGCCTTATTATCTAAACTCTAATAGTTGATAATATACGGAAATTATTATTTAGAATGGTTTGTTACGGCAAAATCTCCCCAGTCTGCGATAGACTGAATTATAGGAATTAAGCTTTTTCCTAAATCAGTTAAAGAATACTCTACTTTTAATGGTGGTTTTGAGGTGTACACTTTTCTTTTTATTACACCATCTTCTTCCAAGGCTTTTAACTGTAAACTTAAAGTTCGTTCTGTAACCATTGGAATTTCTTTTCTTAACTCACTGTAACGAAGCGTTCCTTTTATTAAATGAAAAAGAATTACTGTTTTCCATTTCCCACCAATAACTCCCATAGTAAGACTCGTACAGCAAGGGAACTCTCTTCCTTTAAACTTAAGTGTTTTAGATTCTTGTACCTCCATAATTTATACTATCCTTTTTGACCGTTATTGCAAAGATAAAAAACTATACTTACTTTTGATACTATAATTTTTATAGTTTAATTAAAAAATAGAATATGAGCTTTATAACATCAATGCAGCAACGTTATACAACAAAAAAATATAATGCTTCAAAAAAAATTGAATCAGAAAAAATCAAAGAGTTACAACAGGTTTTACAATTAAGTCCTTCTTCAATAAATAGCCAACCATGGAAATTCACTTTTGTTTCTGACACTGATACTAAAGAACAACTTTCAAAAGTATCTTGGTTAAATACTAGCAAGGTTATTGAAAGTGATACCATTGTTGTTTTTAATCGAATTAATGATATTGATTTGTTTGAAAAACAAATTGAAGAAGAGCTCCCTGAGGGTGCTGTTGGTTATTATAAAGAATTTATAAAGCCAAAACCTGAAGAAGAAATTAAAGCCTGGTTTAACAGACAAGTATATTTGGCTTTAGGAGTTTTTTTAAGTGCTTGTGCTGAAATGAGAATCGATGCCACTCCAATGGAAGGTATTGAACCAGAAAATTATGACAAAATTTTAAACAACAAAGATTACGCAACTGTTGTTGCTGTGGCTATTGGCTATAGAGATGAAGAGGATTTTAATCAACCAGACAGAAAACCTAAATCGAGATTGGCTTTTAACAAGGTTATTGAAACTGTTTAGAATAAAAAAACTCCCAAATTGGGAGTTTTTTTATTTACTTATGTTTTTCTATTTAAAAAACGAATCTACAAATTCATGTTTGTTGAATACTTGTAGGTCATCAATACCTTCTCCTACTCCAATATATTTCACAGGTATTTTAAATTGATCTGAAATTCCGATAACAACACCTCCTTTTGCGGTACCATCTAATTTAGTTACTGCTAACGAAGTTACTTCTGTTGCTTTCGTAAATTGTTTTGCTTGTTCAAAAGCATTTTGTCCTGTTGAACCATCTAACACTAACAATACATCGTGTGGTGCATTTGGTATTACTTTTTGCATTACACGTTTTATTTTTGTTAGCTCATTCATTAGGTTTACTTTATTATGTAAACGTCCTGCAGTGTCGATAATTATAACATCTGCTCCTTGATTTACACCTGATTGAACTGTATCAAAAGCTACAGAGGCAGGATCGGAACCCATTTCTTGTCTTACAATTGGTACGTCTGTTCTATCTGCCCAAACTTGTAGCTGATCTATTGCTGCGGCTCTAAAGGTATCCGCTGCTCCTAAAACAACTTTTAACCCTTTCTTTTTAAATTGTGAAGCTAGTTTACCTATCGTAGTTGTTTTTCCTACTCCATTAACACCTACAACCATTAACACATAAGGTTTCGTATTTGCTGGAATAGTAAAATCGGTGTCGTCACCAGTATTGGTTTCTGATAATAAACCCGCTATTTCTTCACGTAAAATTTGGTTTAGCTCTTCTGTTCCTAAATATTTGTCGCGAGATACACGTTCTTCTATTCTATCTATTATTTTCAGGGTAGTTTCTACTCCTACATCAGACGATACCAATACTTCTTCTAAATTATCTAATACATCATCATCAACCTTAGCTTTACCAGCAACTGCTTTTGATAATTTAGAGAAAAAACTTGTTTTGGTTTTTTCTAATCCCTTGTCTAAGGTTTCCTTTTTCTCTTTAGAGAAGATTTTCTTAAAAAAACTCATTTTTAAATATTATAATCGCTTACATAGGTTAAAAACTATACCATTTTACTAATACAGTCAAATTGTCATTGTTCCACAGCTTTAGTGTTAAGGATTGAGGCATTTGTTAAAACTCTCCCGATACTTCGGGAAGCGACTGCCGAAAGCCCGACTTGCTAGGATAATTCCCAAATCTTTAACGTATTCAAAAAACTTGAGACTGTCAAATATAAAAAAAGCTACTCTCTAATGAAAGTAGCTTTTCTTTAAACTGTATACAAGAATTACTTTTTTGCTAAAAAGTCATTCACGCTTTCTGGATCCATAATAGCTTCAACAAATGTATAAGCTCCTGATTTTGGAGACTTTACCATTTTGATAGCTTTGGTTAATCTTTTTGAACCTGTTTGTAACGATGCTACTGATTTCTTTGCCATTTTATATTAAAGTTTACGCCGTAGCTTATTATTTAATTTCTTTATGAACTGTCATCTTCTTTAAGATTGGATTAAATTTCTTTAATTCCATTCTATCAGGAGTATTCTTTTTGTTCTTTGTTGTAATATAACGAGAAGTTCCTGGTTGACCAGAAGCTTTGTGCTCAGTACACTCTAAAATTACTTGAACTCTGTTTCCTTTTTTTGCCATCTCTCTAAAATTTTATCTAGTAAGGAATTATTTAGTTAAGAAACCTTTTTCTCTAGCTTCTTTAATAACCGCAGAGATTCCTTTTTTATTAATATTTTTTAATGCAGAAGCAGATACTTTTAAAGTTACCCATTTATCTTCTTCTGGAATATAGAAACGCTTAGTCATTAAATTAGCGTTAAATCTTCTTTTAGTTCTATTTAAAGCGTGAGATACATTGTTACCTACCATCGCTTTTTTTCCTGTTAATTCACAAACTCTAGACATCTTCTTGACAGTTTTTAGTGTTATTTCTAAACGAGGTGCAAATTTATGCATTTTAATTTACTGCACAAAAATATTCTCGATTAAATTTTAATTAATTTTAATCTTTTCAAAACTAGGCTCAGCATCTAACCTATTTGGAAGCGTAACGGCTGCAAAAATACTAATTTATTTTAATATGGCAGCTTGTAAAAGTTCTAAAGATTTGGTTACCGTTCTATTAATTACCTTTTCTCTTGGCTCCCCAAAATTAAACTCATAAACATCTATTCCACTTTTAGTTGCTATACCAATATATACCAATCCTACACTTTTATCATTATGATCGGTTGTTGGACCTGCATTTCCTGTTACAGCTATCGCGTAATCTGTTTGTAACTTCTCCAAACATCCTTTTGCCATTGCTAAAGCTACTTCTTTACTTACTACCGTATATTTATCAATAACTTCTTTAGAAACATTGAGTAGTTGTTCTTTTAAAGCTGCTGTATACGTAACGAATCCTCCCATAAAATATGAAGATGCTCCTGGAACTGAAACTATGGTTGACGCTATTTTCCCTCCTGTTAAGCTTTCTGCTGTAGCAACAGTTTTCCCATGTTTTTTTAACAGTTTACCCACTTCTTTTTCTAAAGATGTTTCATTATCATCTCCTACGATAATTTCTGGTATTAGCATATATAATGCTGCAACTTGCTTTTCCATCTCTTTCACTAATACCTCTTTATCTTTTCCTTTAGCTGATAAACGTAAACGAACACGTCCATAAGATGGTAAGTAGGCTAGCTTTATAAAATTAGGTAAACTCTCTTCCCAATCAGAAATTCTTTCTGCAATAATTGTTTCCCCTGTACCTACCGTCATAATTGTCCTATGTAAAATGAATGGCAATTTAAAAGTAGACCGTAGCTTAGGCAATACATGATACTTCATTAATCCTTTCATTTCATATGGCACTCCCGGAAGAGATACAAAAACAGTATTATTTTCATAGAACCACATTCCTGGTGCAGTTCCTAAACGATTCATTAATAAGGTGGCTTTGGAAGGAAGCTGCGCTTGATACTTCTGGATTTCGTTGAACGGATGATTATTTTTTTTGAATAGGTATTTAATGTTATCAATTACTTCGGGGTATTCAACAATCTTTTCATCTTTAAAATATTCAGCAATTGTTTTTTTAGTGATATCGTCTTTGGTAGGTCCTAACCCCCCAGTTATTATCACAATATCTGCTCTACTTTCTGCTTCTTTTAACGCATTTAAAATATGTTGTTTTTCATCCTGGACTGAGGAGATTTGATATACCGAAATTCCAATTTTATTAAGTTCTTGACCAATCCATTGTGAATTGGTATCTACAATTTGTCCGATAAGAATTTCATCTCCTATCGTAATGATTTCTGCATTCATGTATATATCTAAAAAAGAATCCCGCTGAAGCGGGATATATTTTATTTTACTTTAATTTGAAAAGCTTGTTTTCCTTCAATAGTTCCTGTTAAAATGTCATTTTCTGCCACTTTTCCAACTCCTGCTGGTGTTCCTGTAAAGATAATATCTCCTTTTTTCAACGTGAAATATTGCGACACGTAACTAATCAACTCATCAATTTTCCATAACATACTAGTGGTATTTCCATCTTGTACAACCTCATCGTTCTTTTGTAATTGAAAAGACAAGTTTTCTAAGTCAAAATCTTCTTTCGGAAAAAACTCTCCTACTATAGCACTACCATCAAAAGCTTTTGCTTTTTCCCAAGGCAATCCTTTTTCTTTACATTGTGCTTGCACATCACGCGCAGTAAAATCAATCCCTAAGCCTACAGTGTCATAATATTTATGAGCAAATTTTGGAGAAATGTGTTTTCCAACCTTATTAATTTTTACCAATACTTCCACCTCATAATGGATATCATTTGAAAACGGAGGAATAAAAAATGGCATTTTTTTAGGAAGAATAGCCGAATCTGGTTTTAAGAAAACTACCGGGTTTTCTGGTCTTTCATTTGCTAACTCTTCTATGTGTTTTGCGTAATTACGTCCAATACAAATTATTTTCATTTCTTCAAGTACGAATTATGATTTTAGAATTACGAATTAAAAACCTCTAACTCGTAATTCATAATTCTTAAAATTATCAATCAGTTATGGTATCCACGTTTTAGGAAAGTTTGGCTTGCGTTTTTCTAAAAACGCATCACGTCCTTCTTTGGCTTCATCCGTCATATATGCTAAACGAGTTACTTCTCCTGCAAATACTTGTTGCCCTACCATACCATCATCGGTTAAGTTCATTGCAAACTTTAACATTTTTATTGAAGTTGGTGATTTTGCTAAAATTTCTTGTGCCCAATCAAAAGCTGTTTGCTCTAGCTCATCATGTGGAATTACGGCATTTACCATACCCATTTCATACGCTTCTTGAGCCGAATAATTTCTTCCTAAGAAAAAGATTTCACGAGCTTTCTTTTGCCCTACCATTTTCGCTAAATATGCCGATCCATACCCTGCATCAAATGAAGTAACATCTGCATCCGTTTGTTTAAAAATAGCATGTTCTTTACTTGCTAACGTTAAATCACAAGTTACGTGCAAACTATGTCCGCCACCTACAGCCCAACCTGGAACCACGCATATTACTGCTTTTGGCATAAAACGTATTAAACGCTGTACTTCTAAAATATTCAAACGGTGGTAACCATCATCTCCAACATAACCTTGGTGTCCACGTGCATTTTGATCTCCTCCAGAACAAAAACTCCAAACTCCATCTTTAGTTGATGGCCCTTCAGCAGACAACAATACCACTCCTATATTCGTATCTTCATGTGCATCATGAAACGCATCCAATAACTCTGAAGTAGTTTTTGGTCGAAACGCATTACGTACATTGGGTCTATTAAATGCTATTCTTGCAACGTTGTGTGACTTTTTATAGGTAATATCTTCGTACTCTTTGGCAACTTTCCAGTCTGGTTGTATCATAATTTTAAAATATTGTCGTTATTTAGTTGTACAAAAATAACATAATAACTTTATTTTTCTTTTCTATATTTGAACGATATAATTTACCCCTAAATATGAAACAAGTATATTTATTATTTACCCTATTAATTAGTATTAGTCTTTTTTCTCAAAAAGTTGTTACTCAAAAAATCAATTCAAAAGAATTAGAAAAAGATAGAAATGTAAAAATCTACCTTCCAGAAGGCTATGATGTAGATGAAACTACTAATTATCCTCTAGCTATTATTTTAGGTGACGAGTATCTTTTTGATTTATATGTAGGTAATGCTAAACTTTATGCTAATGTAGATAAAGCACCCAGACAAATTGTAGTAGGTATTGATATGAAAAACACTTATGGAAAAGATATTTCTATAATACCTTCTAATAATTCCTTAACCAGTTCAGGGGTACATTTTTTTAATTTTATTAAATATGAGTTAATTCCTTTTATGGAAGGAAACTTTAGAACTTCTCCTTTTATGACAATTGTAGGTGAAGGAAAAGCTGCTAATTTTATTACTCACTACTTAAAAGATGAAAAACCTATTTTTAATTCTTATATCTGTATCACTCCTGATTTTCCTCAGTTTGCTCCCGCTATTATGGAGTCTTATTCTCTTAACAGACTGGGTTCTATAGATAACACTTACTTCTTATATACAAGTAATAACAAAAAGTACATTGACACTAATCAATATAATCGATTTAGTGATATTAAAACGTTATTAACATCCTATGAAGCTAAAAACTTTAATGTTGTTTTTGATGAATTTGATTCTTCTCCAAGCTATTTAGCTATAATTGGAGAAACTATTCCTAGAGCTTTTACACAAATGTTTAGCTTATATTCTAAAATTACTAAAGAAGAGTACGAAGCTAATGTTAAAGATTTGGCTCCTTTAGATGCAATTAAGTATGTGGAAAAAAAATATCTAGATATTCAGTATCTATACGGTTCTAACTTAAATGTTCGTTTAGATGACATTTTTGTTATTGAAGATATTGTAATTGACAGACAGGATGGTGATTACTTGAGAGTTTTAGGGGATTTTGTAATGATAAAATACCCTGATTCTCATATGGGTGATTTTTATATAGGTAAATACCATGAACTTGGAAAAGACTACGAAAAAGCAGATTTTTACTACAAAGCTGCTTATGGAAAAATGGATCCTTCTGATCCTAATGCAAATGCTTTTTACGAAAACATTAAACGTGTAAACGATTTAATGGGAAGTAAAAAGAAAGAAGAAATTAAAAATAATGACGAGGAAATTATTGAAGAAGAAGAAGGACAAGAATAGTTTATTTTAACACTATTCTGTCTTCTTGTAATTCTATTTTTTTACTCTTATACAAGCTGCCAATAGCTCTCTTGAATGCTTTTTTACTCATCTGCAAGTGAAATTTAATTGATTCAGGAGAGCTTTTATCTGTTAATAATATAAAGCCTTTTTCTTCTAGCTTTTTTAAGATTATATCAACATCTGAATCAATTACGTTTTTAAATCCTTGCGGTCGTAGTGATACATCAATTTTTTCATCTTCACGTATCTTTTTAATATAACCTATTGTTCGCATTCCTTCTTCTACATCACTAAAAACTTCATTGTTATACAATAAGCCTTCATATGCTTCGTTAATTAACACTGAATAACCTAAAGCGGTTTGAACACCAATTACTAAATCTACCTTATCACCTTCTTTTAATTCCATCTTATAAGTTTTTAAAATAGTTTTTTAAAACTACGTCATTTATTTCTTTTGGAGTAAAAACCTCCATTATTTTTGGCTGATCCGATTCTTCATAAAACGAAATCAAACTATTTTGCAAGCTCTTTAAGTCTTTTATTTGAACATATTCAAAACCATACATTTTTGATAAATGCTCTGCAGTTAAATCATGCGGTGTTTCAAAGTACTCCGTAGCATTTGTTGTTAATGGCCCCGGGATATATCTAAAAATACCACCTCCTGCATTGTTTAAAATAATAATTCTAAAATTCTTCGGAATATTTGTGTTCCACAATGCATTGCTGTCGTAAAAGAAACTTAAATCTCCTGTTATAAATATTGTTTGATTTTTTGAGGCATATGCTGCTCCTACAGCTGTACTTGTACTTCCATCAATCCCGCTTGTTCCTCGATTACAAAATACTTTTAGCGTAGAATTTACATCAAACAATTGTGAATATCGAATAATTGAACTGTTACTTATTTGTACTTGCGAATTATCTGGGATACTTTCTAAAATAACTTCAAAAGATTTTAAATCTGAATATTCGCAATCTTTCAAATACTCTTCGTGTTTTACAGATCTTTGTTCTTTTTCTTGTAACCATGCATGTTGATAACTACTTTCAACATTTTTCTTTTCCTTAGAAAGACTTGTTAACAAGGTTACAGGTTTTACTTGTAAAAATTCTGACAAACAGTGATACGTATCCATTGCCTTTAACTCATCAACATGCCAGTGATGTTTTGGCTGTAATTTTCGTAAAAACTGTTTAATTCTTTTAGAAATTACCATTCCTCCTAAAGTTAGTAATACTTCAGGTTGCAACTCTTTATATTCTTCTTCAGTTAACTTAGATATTAATTTATCTATGTTATTGATAAACTTAGGATTGTATATATTTGAGGTAGTTTCTGTTAACACTAAAACAGAAGTATCTTCTGCATATACATTCAATATTTTTTGAAGCTCAACATCAGGAAAATGACTTCCTACCAAAATCATTTTTTTGACTGAAGAGTTCCAAATAGAAGCTATTTTTTCTAAATCAAAAGATTTCTCGACTGCGCTCGAAATGACATTCATCTTTTCAAAAGATTGCTTCACTTTGTTCGCAATGACCGAATCTAATTTTTCAAGTGTTTCATATAAAGGTTCATCAAATGGAACGTTTATATGAACTGGTCCTTTTTGAGTGACTGAAGTTTGTAATGCCTCAATTAATAAACTGATATTATTTTTTAACTGACTTTCTTCCTCTATTAAATTAGCTGAGAACAAAATATGGTTCTTAAACACATTCTCTTGACGAATGGTTTGTCCATCACCAATATCAATCAGGTGCTTGGGTCTGTCTGCTGAAATTACAACTAGCGGAATATTGCTATAAAAAGCTTCTGCTATCGCAGGATAATAATTCAACAAAGCAGAACCTGACGAACATACAATGGCAACAGGTTTTTGCTTTTGTTGTGCTATTCCCATAGCAAAAAAGGCAGCACAACGCTCATCTACCACACTTAATGTTTCTATTTCTGGATGATTTGAAAATCCGACAGTAAGTGGTGCATTACGAGAGCCTGGAGAAATTACAACGGTATCAATATCAAATTGATTACATGCTGAAACTACTAATTGTGCGAGTTCTTTTTTTGGGTACATATCTTTTAAAAAATGAGATTCCCGCTTTCGCGGGAATGACAAAATACTAAAGCCAACTTCGTTGGTTAGTTTCCTTTTTTATAATCTGCTAAAAATTTTGCTAAACCAATATCTGTTAAAGGGTGTTTTAACAATCCTTCAATTGCACTTAAAGGCCCTGTCATAACATCAGCCCCAATTTTAGCACAATCAATCACATGCATTGTATGACGTACAGATGCTGCTAAAATCTCAGTATCAAACGCATAATTATCAAATATCTGACGAATTTCAGCTATTAGATTTAAACCATCTGTAGAAATATCATCTAAACGACCAATAAATGGTGATACATATGTTGCTCCAGCTTTTGCTGCTAATAATGCTTGACCAGCAGAAAACACTAAAGTTACATTGGTTTTAATTCCTTTATCAGAAAAATATTTACACGCTTTTATTCCATCTTTAATCATAGGTAGTTTCACTACTATTTGAGGGTTTAAAGCAGCTAACGCTTCTCCTTCCTTTACCATACCATCAAAATCAGTAGAAATTACCTCAGCAGAAACATCTCCTTCTACAATTTGACAAATTGCTTTGTAATGATTGATAATATTCCCCTCTCCTGTTATTCCTTCTTTAGACATTAACGATGGATTTGTTGTTACCCCGTCTAAAATACCTAAAGCTTGTGCTTCTCTTATTTGATCTAAGTTAGCTGTATCAATAAAAAATTTCATCTGTATATTTATTATGTAGTTGTGTTCTAATTCTTGAGTTTTGCGAGTTCAACTCTCTATAAAAACAACATATAAAACAATGTTTTATACCTTGATTTTTCTTTAATTACTAATCTTCTGCGAATTTACAATTTATAATGATTCATTAGTAATTTTTCATAAATTTTATCAGGCAAAATTCTTTTTAATACAATTGAAAATTTCTCCATAAATCCACCAACTTTATAGTGAATTTTTGGGTTCTTGTTTTCAATAATTTTATAGATTGCCTCTGCCATTAGTATTGGATCTGCACCAGAATCAACATGAGCATCCATCAATGCTAAGTTTTCAGCATATTTTTCTTTGTAAGCAGAGTTTTCAAAAACAGGTGTATGATACCTTCCTGCAGCAATATTCGTAGCAAAATCTCCTGGAGCTACATTAACAACCTTAATACCGAAACTTTTCACCTCCATACTTAACGCTTCTGTTACCAACTCTAACGCCCCTTTACTTGCAGAATAAATTCCTCTAAAAGGTAACCCCATGTATCCTGCTATTGAAGTTGTGTTAATAATCGTTCCCAGTTGCTGTTTTCTCATATGAGGCAACACTTCTTTAACAACATCAATTACCCCAAAAAAATTTGTATTAAAATTATCTTTCATTTCTTGTGTAGGTGTATCCTCAATTGGACCAGTAATTCCTTTTCCTGCATTGTTTATCAACACATCAATCTTTCCTTCAGCAGTGATTACTTCTTCTACAGCTTTCTTTATTGATTCTTGGTCAGTTACATCTAATGCTACCATTTGAAATGGAGTAGTTACTTTTTGTGGATTTCTACTTGTTCCATAAACTTTAAACCCTCTATCGTGTAAATAGATAGCTATTGATTTTCCTATTCCTGAAGAAGCTCCTGTAATGAAAACTGTTTTTGACATTGTTCTTATTTTAAGCAAATATCTTAAAGTTAGCTTCAATAAAAAAACTTTAAAACTTATCTTAGCATTTTATCTTACAAGAACAAATACCATGTATAAAAAAACGTTTTCTTTATCTGTTTTTATGACATCTTTAGCAATTTTAATTGCTGGATGTTCTTCTTCAACCGCTCAAAAAAGCACCTCGTTATTTTCAAAAAATAAAACGTTTACACGTCAAGATTCTTTACGTGGTTCTATTACGCCTGAAAGATCTTGGTGGGACTTAACATATTATCACCTTAACGTAACCGTTAATCCTGACAAAAAGTTTATTAAAGGAAAAAATACTGTACAATATAAAGTTTTAAAACCTTATCAAGTTTTACAAATAGATTTACAACCTCCTTTAAAAATTACCAAAGCGACTCAAAACAATAAAGAACTAAAAGTTATTTCTGAAGGAAATGCGCATTTTATTCAACTACAATCTCCTCAAAAGAAAGGAACTGTAAACTCTGTTGATGTATATTATGAAGGTAAACCTAAAGAAGCGATTAGAGCTCCTTGGGATGGTGGTTTTTCTTGGAAAAAAGACAGTAATGGAAATCACTTTGTTGCTACTTCTTGTCAAGGGTTAGGAGCTAGTGTTTGGTGGCCAAATAAAGATCATATGTATGATGAGGTAGATAGTATGGCAATTAGTGTTCGTGTACCTAAAAATTTAATGGATGTTTCTAATGGGCGTTTACGTAATATTGAAAAACACAATGACGATACAACTACTTATCATTGGTTTGTTGATAATCCTATCAACAACTACGGAGTTAATGTAAACATTGGAGATTATGTACATTTTTCTGAAAAATACCAAGGTGAAGATGGAGCGTTAGATATGAATTATTATGTGTTACGTGACAATCTTAAAAAAGCCAAAAAGCAATTTAAAGACGCTCCCAAGATGATGAAAGCTTTTGAACACTGGTTTGGTAAATATCCTTTTTATGAAGATGGCTTTAAACTAGTAGAAGTTCCATATTTAGGAATGGAACATCAAAGTTCTGTTACTTATGGAAATCAATATAAAAACGGGTATTTAGGTAGAGATTTATCTGGAACTGGTTGGGGACTAAAATTCGACTTTATTATTATTCACGAAGCTGGTCATGAATGGTTTGCTAATAATATTACCAATGTAGATATTGCTGATATGTGGATTCACGAAAGCTTTACAGCTTACTCTGAAAACTTATTTTTAGATTATTACTATGGTAAAAAAGCTTCTGCTGAATATGTTATAGGAACACGAAGTTCTATTCAAAATGATATTCCTATAATTGGAAATTATAATGTTAATGATGAAGGTTCTGGAGACATGTATTATAAAGGGGCTAATATGCTTCATACAATTCGTCAACTAGTTAATAATGATGAAAAATGGCGTCAAATTTTACGTGGTTTGAATGCTGATTTTTATCATAAAACAGCAACTACTGAAGAAATCGAAAAGTACATGATTGAAAAATCAGGTATTGATTTAAGTAAAATATTCGATCAATATTTACGTACAGTGAAGATTCCAGAGCTGGAGTATACTATTGTAAACAACACCTTAAAATATCGTTGGAATAATGTTGTTAAAGGTTTTAATATGCCTATAAAAGTAACTATTGATGGAAAGGATGAATTACTAAAACCTTCTGATAATTGGCAAACAAAAACTATTAAAGGAGACTCAATTGAGGTTGACAAAAACTTTTATGTAAACTCAAAACCTCTATAAAGCAACTGTATTTTATCTTTTTCATGATTAAAAAGCTTTTAAAAAACGTTATCCTAAACCCTAAAAAGTTGTTTTTAATAGATGGTTTTGGAGCTTTTTTATCTGCTTTTTTATTGGGTGTTGTGTTAGTAAAGTTTGAAAGCACCATAGGAATTCCTCCTTCTAGTCTGTATTTTCTAACTGTTTTTCCTTTGATCTTTACTATGTATGATTTTTACTGTTACCGAAAAAATCACAATAATCTTAGATGTTTTTTAAAAGGAATTGCAGTTGTAAACCTACTATATTGCTGTCTTTCTATTGGAGTAGCATTTCTTCATAGAAAAACTATTACTAACTTAGGATGGACTTATATTATCGTTGAAGTCTTTATTATTACCATTCTATCAAATTTTGAACTCAAAGTAGCCAAACAACTTACTAAAAAAACAAATAAAAAACTCGAACCTTAAAAGGCTCGAGTTTTTAATGATTATTATATTGTTTTTAATAATCTAATCTTTTTAAGTAGTCTAGTTTTTCTTGCCAAAGATCTAACTGGTCTTTAAATTCTTGGATTCCTTTACGTACATTTTGTACTAAAGGATTATCTTCTGTAGCGTTTGAAATAAAGCTTAAATTGTTTTCTAACTGTTGCATTTCTCGTACAGTTTCATCTATTTTTTTTCTAATAAAGAACTGTTCACTATCTAATTTTCTATAGTCTTCTTGTGCTAAATATGTATCTACAACGCCTTTAAACTTCATCATTTCAATATCAATTCTGCTCATATCCAATTTATCGAGATGTGCATCCATTGCTTTGTTGAATTTTTCATCCAAATAACGTGCATTTCTTGGCAATGCTCCTAGTGCTCTCCAATCTGCTAAGGCTTTTTCTACATCTTCTTCGGTAGAAATTTCAGCAACTTTAATTTGCTCTACAAATTCTTTCTTAGCCTCTACTACTACTAATTGTTCTTTATTTTCTTCATTCTTATGGGCGTGTAATCTATCAAAATAGTAATTACAAGCATTTTTGAATTTTTTCCAGATATCGTCAGAAAATTTTCTAGGCACATGTCCTATTTTTTTCCAATCTGCTTGAATACGCTTCATAGTATTGGTAGTTTCACTCCAGTCTTCACTATCTTTTAAGCTTTCTGCAAGCTCTACCAATTCCATTTTCTTCCTTAAGTTCTCGTTTTGTGCACTTTTTTCATGCTTGTAAAATGCATTTTTAGCTGAGTTAAACTTTTTAGTTGCTGCTTTAAACTCTTGCCAAACAGCTTCGCTCTTACTGTAAGGTAATTTTCCTATGTCAAAGTATTTTTTTCGTAGTTTTTCTATTTCTACAATACTTTTTTGCCAGTCGTTGTGTGTTTTATTGCTTGATGTATCGTACGCTTTTATTTCTGCTGCAACAGCTAGTTTTGCATCAATCATTTCTTGATGCTTTGACTTTAATTCTCTGTAATGCTGATGACGTCTGTCATGAATTTTTTTAGTTGCTTCACTAAACCTTCCCCAAACATCTTCTCTATGTTCTCTTGACACAGGTCCTACATCTTCTTTCCACATACGATGTAATTCTTGTAACTCTTTAAAAGCTACATTAACGTCTTCTACATCATTTAAAGCTTCTGCTCTTTCAATTAGTCGTAGTTTTTCTTCAAGGTTATGTTTAAAATCTAACTCTCTAAAGTCTTTATTTAAATGTAGTAAATCGTAAAAACGTTCTACATGATGATGATATGTTCTCCAGGTATCATTATACTTTGTTTTAGGCACAGCTCCAACACTTTTCCAACGATTTTGAATTTCTTGAAAATCATTATACATCGTTTTTGGGTCAGCATCTTTAATTAAAGTCTTTAACTCTTCAATTAAATTATTTCGTCTCTCTAAGTTTTCTTTTAATTGTTTTTCTAATTGAGAATAGTAAGCATCACGCTTGGATTTATATTCACCTAATAACTTATTGTATTCTGTTTTTACTGGGCTAGAAAACTGAAAATCTATAGAATTTCCTCCATCTGCCAAAAATGCCTCTTTTTTCTTTGCTAATAAAGCCCCAAACTTTGAGTTAAACGCTGTTTTAATAGCATCTACATTTGATTTTAATTGTTGAATTGGATGGCTTTTTAGTAATTTTTTTAATTCATCTACCAATTTTTCTAGCTCCATCGAAGCATAATCAAGCATAGGTATTTCGTGCTTTTCATCTGCTTTTTCAGATTCATTGGCTACTTCATTTTCAACTTCATTAACTGCATTTTCAGTTTCCCTACTAACCTTTGATTGCTCTTCTGTGATTGGCTTTTCTACTTTCTCTTCGTTGTTTTCTAACATATCTACAATGTTTAAGTTCCTTTGATTTAGATTATAAAGATAAGGATTCTTAGAGAATAGCAAATTTTATTTTAGTTTTTAAAATTTTAGCTATTATTCCATATTTTCCAAGCTTTTTCTGCTTGTAGCTCTAACATCTCTAATCCATTTTTTATAGTTGCTCCCTGCTCTTTACCTTTACGTAAAAAAGTAGTTTCTGACGGATTATATATTAAATCGTATAATAAATGTTTATCTGATAAAAATTTATATGGAATATCTGGACAGTTCTCTACGTTTGGATGTGTACCTAACGGTGTACAATTTACAATTATATAATGTGATTCTATAAGTTCTTTACCTATATCTTGATAGGAGATTTGCTTTTTTCCTTCAGGAGTTCTAGATACATATTTATATTTCACTCCTAAGCTTTCAAATACATAGGCTACAGCCTTAGATGCCCCACCTGTTCCCAATATCAAGGCTCTTTTATGATATTTCTTTACTAATGGTTTTAATGATTTTTTAAACCCATACACATCAGTATTATATCCTTTTAATCTCCCTTTCTTGGTTATTTTAATAGTATTAACTGCTCCTACTTTTAGAGCTTTCTTGTCTATTCTATCTAAAAAATTAAAAACATCTAACTTATATGGAATCGTAACATTCATTCCTTTTAAGCGTTTTTTATTTTCTTTTATTTTTTCAGGTAGTTCATGTATTGATTGAATATCAAAATTGATATACTCATGATTTTTTAAATCTAATTTTTCAAATTTTTCGGTAAAATATCCGCGAGAAAATGAGTACGAAATGTTCTTTCCTACTAAAGCATATAAATGCTTATTTTCTTTTTTGGTCATAAAAATCAATAATTAGTATTAATGCAATTCCAATAATAATGAATCCTATAGAAACCCATGTTTCTTGATTGTTAAAATTGGGTATAAATCTCTGGTAATTTTCTATAATTTTGTTCCCACTCTGATCAAGCAAAAACACACCTGCTTCTTTTTTATAAATAGTTTCTTTCCATGGCCAAACAACACCTAATGACCCAGTAATAAAACCTATAATAATTGCTGTTACAATTTCATGCCATCTTTTTAAAACATACCCTAAAACATGTGAAATAGACACAAGCCCAAAAGCTGAACCTGCTGTAAAAACTCCTATAATTTTTAAGTAACGAACTTTTACTTGATCATTCAGTACTTCAAAGTTTCCAGACAATAGATTTGTAATTACATTGCCTAATACATTTACACTATCTACTAACAACAAAACATAGTTTCCTAATAATATAAGAATAAATGAGCCTGAAAGTCCTGGTAATGTCATTCCTGAAACTCCTATAATACCACATAAGAAGACAAACCAAAGATTATCATTTTCTGTGGCGGGTGTCATAAAACTAATAGAGATTCCAACTGATGCTCCAATAAATAGTCCTAAAACTGTTTTAAGTTTCCATTCTCTAAAATCTTTCGATATATAATAAATAGAGCCTATAATCATTCCAAAAAACCATGACCATACATACAGTTCGTAATTTTTCAAGAAATAATCTAAAATAAGAGATACACTGAAGTAGCTGAACATACTTCCTGCCATTACCCAAACTAAAAATTGTAAATTGGTATAGGTTGCAAAACTTTTAAAACGTCCATTAAACAACAGTTTAAAAGCTTTACCATTGATTCTTTGAAAAGTATAAATAAGCTCTTCATAAAACCCCATTACAAAAGCTACCATGCCCCCTGAGACTCCTGGTACCTTGTTGGCTCCTCCCATTATCAAGCCTTTTAAAAAAAGGGTTATTTTTTGTGATAGCGTGCGCTCTTTATACATGCGGTTTGATTAGAACGCTAAGTTAGTTATTTTCTAGTGCTTTTTTACTGCTAATTTTTCTAGCAATAAAATAAGTGCAAAACCAATTAAGGCTAAGATTATTGCATACATTAATTGTGGATTTCCATCGTAGGAAAATGGTGAAATAGATAACTCATTAAAAGGGATTTGTTCTCCGTGTGAATTGGTTCTGTATGTCAATACTTTCTTCCAAGGCCAAATTTTGTTTAATGACCCTATTATAAACCCTGTTAAGACAACGAGAGTATGGTTTTTATAGTTTTCAAACAGATACTTTAAAACTCTTGAAAAAAGTAATAAACCTACAATCGCTCCTAAACCAACAACTGTTATAGTTGTTAAATCACGGTTGTTTACGGCTGCTAATACTGGTTTATAGGCTCCTAATAATACTAGTATAAAAGATCCTGATATACCTGGTAAAATCATAGCGCAAATTGCTATTGCCCCTGCTAAAAACATAAATGACATTGAAGAGTTTTCTGAAACCAACGGATTTAGCGTTGTGATGTAATAAGCTAATATAGCTCCCAACATTAGTAAAATTCCTGAAGCGAGATTCCATTGAGTAACTTGTTTTGCTATGTAAATAACACTTGCTAATACTAACCCAAAGAAAAAAGACCATACTAAAACTGGATGGTGCATTAATAACCAAGAAATCATTTTTGCTAACGAAACGATACTAATAAAAATTCCAACAAAAAGAGTTACTAAAAAGTTACCATTTACTTGTTTCCAAGCTGATTTAAAACCTTCTTTTTTTAAAGTTTTAAGTAACTTTAAGTTAATATTACTAATAGAACCTAGTAGTTCTTCATAAATTCCTGAAATAAACGCAATGGTACCTCCTGAAACACCTGGAACCACATCAGCTGCTCCCATAGCAATTCCCTTTAACATGATTACGAAGTAATCTTTAATAGTTCTATTCATAAAAATAGTTTGGTTATTTTTTCTCTTTTGATTTAAAATTTATCAATCCTTTTTTCTTTGGTTTTAAGGTATCTTTTTTTACTTCTTTCTTCTTTTCTTTTTTATTTAACCCTAATTTTTTCCCCAAGTCACGTAAATTATTAAAGTTAACTTGATAAGAAATCCCTACTCCTTGTGTATATCCTTCTTCTTCTGTGGAATATTGCACTTCATTTTGGCGATTAAATACTGTACCTCTTAAATTACCTTCTTCATTTAAAAGGACCTCTACTTTTACTTCTCCCACTACACTGGTTTGTGTATTAGCTCCAACAGGAACTCCTACTTTACCATTAACCAATACTCTATCACTTAATTGCGTTGATACAGATACATCTACTTGATCGTCTGAATTAAGGTTGTCTACATCTCCTCTATCTCCTTGTGTATATCCTACTCCTAACTGAAATTTATTTCCATCGCTATTTAACATATTTGTCAAAATTCCTGAAGCTATTTCTGAAGCTGTTCCTGTAATTCCTGAACTTGCACTACTTCCAATAGCATCTGGATTATAAAATGTACCGAAGGCTAACAAAAATGAAAAGTGCTGCATTTTAGTGTTTAAGTCATTCTCATTTAAAATAAATTCTAACTCAGAACTTACTGTTGAGTTTGCATTTGGTATTTTAATATCAAACTCTTGTTTTGAACTAAATAGACCTCCTGTAATTTTGGTGTATAAATCAATTGGAATCTTACGATTTGAATTAATGTTATCTAATAACTGTGCTGGGTTTGCTTTGGTTCTATATACTGCTGTTATATCTAAATCGGCTTCATAAGGATCTCCATTCCAAGAAATAGTTCCTCCTTTTTGTACAATAAAGGGTTTTGTTATTCCTGCATACTTAAAATTATAAAAACCATTATCTACCGTAAAGTCTCCAAACATATTAAACTTACCTCGTGTATCAATATCAATTCTAAGGTTTCCTTCTCCACTTCCTTTTAACTCACTTCCTGAAACTTTATCTATTACAACTTGTGCTACAGCATCTTTTGTTACGGCTAGATTAAGTCTTAAGTCAAGACCTTTAATATCTCCAATAACTTTTCCTTTAGTTCCTTCTTCTTCTTCTCCTGTTTTAAATCTAATTAACTTGTAATTATCAATTGTTTTAACATCACTTAATGGAATTACAAATAAAGTTCCTTTGTTTGTTTTTCCGTTAACCTCAATATCTAAAAAGCTAGTAAGCCCTCTAATTTTAGCTTCTCCATTTAAAAAACCTGTTCCATAATACTGAGATTCTTCAGTTTCTTGTGTGTCTAAAATCAGTAAATTTTGTGTATTGATATCAAAATTTAAAAACCAATCTTTAAAGTTTTGATGTACAATACTCCCAGATAAACCTCCTTGTGTAAGATACTTTGTATCCTCTAAGATTATGTCTTTTAGTATAAATTCTTGTTTGTCTAAAACAACACTTGTATTTCCTTTAAGATCAAAATCTACATTTAAATACGGAAAAGCTAATCCTGCATTTTCAAAATTTAAAACTCCTTTAAAATCAGGATTTCTTAAATAACCTGTTGCTGTAAAATCTCCTGTTACTTTTCCTCTTAGTTTAGACAATACATCTTCTCCTAATGGACTGAAAGCAGCAATATCATATTCTTTCAAGTAAATATCTAAATCTATAATTGGCCTATCCTTTGAAAAATCAATTCCACCAGTAGCAGATATGTTTTTTGCATTTTTATTTTCTAGAGATAGATTAACATTGTATTTTTCATAAGAATTATCTCCCGTAACATTTAACGCCAAATTTCCTTGCGAATAATTATTAATGTCAAAATTCTCTATGTATAAATTACCAACTGGAGCTATCGTTTCATTTTCTTGTTTAAATGCTAATTGTCCATTTAATTTACCATCTAATTTTAAACTATCGATAGGGGGTAAAAAGCTAGCTAATTTAACTTTATTAAAATCTGCTTGAAAATCTTTGTAAGTACTATCTCTTAAAACTCCTTTGAAATCGATTCTTTGTTCTCCCGATTTCAAAATAAATGGGCTGATTGTAAATTCATCTTTTTGTAAATCAAATGTTACTTTGTTATTTTTATCATCATTTGGATTTACTTCCCAATCAAACCCCTTGTAATATAGCTTCGATTTTTGAATTCCTACTACAGATTTTTGAAGTTCATTGATTGTATAGAAAAAATCTAAACTAAAACTTTCTTCATAATTTTTTCCTCCTTTAAAAACAGACTTAAAGAATAGCGTATCATTTTTGGTACGGTTTAACAAGTTTAATTTCTCAATGTTATAATATTTTGTATTCACCTTATTTGCAGTTAAGTGAGTACTATAAAGCGGGTTTTTATTATCTAATCTTAACACCACTCCTTCTATTATATTTTTATACGCGTTTATTTCTGGAGACTCAAACGTTAGTTTTAATGAGTTTTTATCTGAATTAATACGTCCTTTTAATCGTGTATTCTTTCCTATAGAAATATTTGGTGAAAAAACATCTATAATTTGATTATAAATTGTAAAGTCAAAATCTAAAAACTGGTTTGGCGCTACTTCATGCGGACGATAGTTTGTATACACACTACCTAAAGCATTTTGAGTGATAGGTAACAACTCTTCGAAAGAAAATTTACCTTTAAGAGATCCTTTTACAATATCTGATGAATTTACTTCAATAGTTTTTATACTATCTTTTACTGATGAATTTACCTCAAAGCTCTTGAATGGGTAACTTTGTTTTTGATTTGTGTAGATTAAGTTTTTAAACGTTGCTTTACCAATAATATCATCAAATGTATTTCCTGAAATATTTAAATTAATATTCCCTTTTAATTCAGAAATACTATCACGGGTAAACAAATTTGTCTTTTTTAAATCAATTCTATCAACATCAGCGATAAAATCAAATTTGTTAATCTCTGATGAAAAATCTGCTAGTCCTTCAAATTTCAACTTAAAGTTATCATCATCCGCATTAAGTAAACCGTCAAACTTTTTATTTTGAAACTGTCCATTTACTTGTAAGTTTTTGTATTCATACTCATTAAAGAATAAACTACTTACTTTTCCTATTATTATGGTGTTTACATTATCTACATTAAACCCACTCCCATTAACATCCGCTTTTAATGAAACAGTTCCTAATACAGGATCATTAGCAAAGACTCCAAGATCAAAATTTTTAAACTCTACCTCTCCTGTATACTCAGATTTATCAATATTATCAATATTGGTTAATTGAAGATCAGAAATTGCGGTTCCAATTTCTGATTTTACTGATACTGTAGCATCCATTTGTTGTGGAGTTACTCTTACTATTCCATTCAAAGTAAAATTTCCTAGTCTTTGAAATTCTGTTGGCAATGTTCTTCCTAATAAATTTGGTAGTACATTTCTTAGTTGATAATAATTTGCTGTAAGATTGTCTAAGTTCGCATCAAATACAAAACCCCTACTAGTTTTAACTGCGTTAACAAACCCCATGTCTCCAATAATTCTCATACCTCCTTTTGAGTGTACTCTTACATTACTAGCACTAAAATTATTCAAAACACCATCAATATCTCCACTTATATAAAGAAAATCGTGTCCGCCAATTTCACTATATAGTTTGTTTAAATCTCTTACAGAGACTACACTTTCTTGAAATTTAGCCTTTATCCTAACTTTATCATTAAAGTTTACAAAATCTTTTCGATTATAGGTAAATTTAACTTCTGCTTGCAATTTTGTGTCATTGTCTGTTGCTAAAATTGTATTACTAAAATCCATAAAGGATTTTGTATATGTAAAATCGGTAGCTAGGTTTGATACATTTACTCCCCTGTTTTCAGTAAAGTACATGTTTCTTATTTTCATAGAAACATCAGGGCCTATAATAGAAAAATCATCTAATTCGGCTCCTGCTTTATACGCTGCAAATTCAAGAGGGTCTTGTTTATTTTCATCCATTAACTTAAAAGTTAAATCATCTAAAGAAATTTTATCACTTTTAAGAACAAACGGTGCAGCTAAACTATCTTTAGGTTTTCCGTCTTCAAAACTATCTATAAAAATAGACATGTTATCATTCTTTTCACCTTTATATGTTTTCATATAAAAATGAACGCCACTTAAAGAAGCTTCTCCTAAATCTACTTGATTTTCTAATATACGTTTAGCATTTTGTAAAGAAGTAGTTAGATTATTCACAAATATTAAAGTGTCTTTGTGGTGGTCTCTAATCTCAATTTCTTTTAACTGGACACTTCCCAACCAAGACAAATCAATTTTTTTTACAACTATATTAGTATTAAATTCTTTATTCACCCAATTAGTTGCTTGTTTAGCAAGTTGACTTTGCACAAAAGGGAGAGATAGTAAAATAAAAAGCAAGAGTAAAAAAAGTACTGTATACTTTAGTATTTTACCTATTATGTTTCCTAATCTTTTAATAACTTCCTTTATTTATAATCTTATTTAACAAAAGTAATCAGCAAACAGCAAAAATGCTGCCTTATTTTAAAGAAATGTTTTTTTTAACTAAAATCTAACGTAATATCAATATTTTTGTCCTCTAAATCAGAAAAGATTTGAGTGCAAAAAACATCTATATTTTAGGTATTGAGAGCTCTTGTGATGATACAAGTGCTTCAATAATTTGTAACGGAAAGGTATTAAGTAATATCGTAGCAAACCAAGAAGTACATGCTAAATATGGTGGTGTAGTTCCTGAATTAGCGTCAAGAGCACATCAACAAAACATTGTTCCTGTTGTGCAACAAGCTATTGAACAAGCTGGTATAACTAAAAACGATTTAAATGCAATTGCTTTTACTCGTGGCCCAGGGTTAATGGGCTCATTACTGGTTGGTACTTCTTTTGCTAAGTCTTTAGCCTTAGGGTTAAACATTCCTTTGATAGATGTTAACCATATGCAGGCACATATTTTAGCTCATTTTATTGATGAAGAAGGAAGTAGAATACCTCCTTTTCCATTCGTTTGTTTAACAATTAGCGGTGGACACACGCAAATTGTAAAAATTACCAATCATTTTGAAATGGAAATTTTAGGTGAAACAATTGACGATGCTGTTGGGGAAGCTTTTGATAAATCTGCTAAAATTTTAGGTCTGCCTTATCCAGGTGGACCTTTAATTGATAAATATGCGCAATTAGGAAACCCTAAAGCTTTTAAATTTACCAAGCCTAAAGTTGGTGACTTAGAATTTAGTTTTAGCGGATTAAAAACTGGAATCTTATACTTTATTCAAAAAAACGTAAAAGAAAACCCCAATTTCATCAAAGAAAACCTTAATGACATCTGTGCTTCTATTCAATACACTATTATTGAAATTTTGATGGATAAGCTTAAAAATACTATAAAACAAACTGGTATTAAGCACATAGCTATTGCTGGTGGTGTTTCTGCTAACTCAGAAATACGAAAACGTTTAATTTTAGCTGAAAAACATTGGGGATGGACAACATATATTCCAAAGTTTGAGTATACCACTGATAATGCTGCTATGATTGCCATTGCAGGGTATTTAAAATATTTAAACAACGATTATTCAGATATTTCTGTAACAGCTAAAGCTCGTTTAAAAGTTACAGAGTAAACCTTTTTCAAACTAGAATGACTAATTTTAAAAATAGAATCTTATTTAGTTTTACATATTATTTTCTATGGGTAGTATACTTTTTACTTGCCCGTCTTTTATTTTTAATATATTATTTTGATAAAACCTCTGAATTAAGTTTTATCACTACGCTAAAAACATTCGTGTATGGTATTCAATTAGATTTTTCTTTTGCTGCATACTTGGCTGCTATTCCTTTTCTAATTATTTTGCTATCAATATGGATTCCTAGAAGAATTATTGGTTATATTATTAAAGGGTATACTTTCCCTATTCTTTTAGTTATTAACTTGTTTATGTTAACGGATATTTCCTTGTATAAATTCTGGGGAGTTCGTATAGATGTTACTGTCTTAAATTACATTAATACTCCTAAAGCAATGTTGGCTTCTGTAAGTACTTTACAATTAGTTGGCGGACTTTTTGCTTGGGGATTACTTTCGGTAATTACTATTTACTGTTTTAATAAGATATTGAACAAAGTTCTTAAAAAGTTGAATAAGAAGCATTTTTTAGAAGCTCCTATATTTTTATTATTAATTGCTAGCTTAATAATTCCTATACGAGGTGGTTTTGCCAACATTCCTATTAATCAAAGTAACGTATACTTCTCTAAAAATATGTTTGCAAATCATGCTGCGGTAAATTTTATCTGGAACTTTGCTAATACAATTACTCATAAAACCGACGGCAAAAACCCGTATGTTCACTATAAAAAAGATATTGCTAAAAACATCATCAACAAAACTAAAAATCAGCTTTTAACAGCTAATACAGATTCTATCTTAAATACTAAAAAACCAAATGTCATTTTACTTATTTGGGAAAGTCTCTCTGCTAAAGCAGTTGGTGCATTAGGAGGTGAACCTGATGTTACTATAAACCTAAACAAACTAGCTAAAGAAGGTATTTTGTTTACTAATTTCTATGGAAATGGAGACAGGACAGATAAAGGGGTTCCTGCTATTTTAAGTGGCTATTATCCTCAGCCTACAAAAAGCATCATGAAAATTCCATACAAAGCAAGAAAGCTACCTATACTCACCAAAGAGATGAAAAAATTAGGGTACAATACTAGTTTTTATTATGGTGGGGATAGTAATTTTGGGAATATGATTACCTATTTACGTAATGGTCAAATAGATAAAATTGTTGATGGAACTGAATTTGACAAAGAAAACTGGAATTCGAAATGGGGAGCGCATGATCACATCTTTTTAGACCGATTTATGAAAGATTTATCTTCTCCTACCCTTAAAGAACCTTTTTTTGAAGTAGCTTTAACATTAACCAGTCACGAACCTTACGAGTTCCCTGGTGAATATAAATTTGGTAAAGGTTCTGTAGAAAATTTATACAGAAGTGCACAAGCATATACAGACAAAGCTATAGGTAAGTTTATTCACAAAGCTAAAAAACAACCTTGGTGGAATAACACTTTGGTTATTATTTTATCTGACCATGGACATCCATTACCTAAACACAAAGGTTATTTTAACTCCCCTAAAAGATTTCAAATTCCTATGGTTTGGTTAGGTGGTGCTCTCAACAAAACAGGTATTACTGTTAATAATTTTAGCGCTCAAAGTGATTTAGCATATACTTTAACTGACATATTAGGAGGTAATCCAGAAAAATTTCAGTTTGGAAAAAATATTTTTAATAATTCTGAAAATCAATATGCACATTATGTGTTTAATAAAGGATTTGGTACAGTTTCTAAAAACGGAACCTTTGTATACGATTATGTAAGCAAAAAACCTGTAATACAAGAAGGTAGTTATCAACATTTAGATTCTTTAGGAAGAGCTATTAGTCAAAACGCTTATCAAGATTTTTTAGATAAATAAAAGTTAATCTTTCATTAAGAGAGAAACTGTTAAAATCCATTTCATTACTTTTACCCTATGAAATGGATTTTATCGTTATTTTTACTTGCCGCTTTAAGCATTCAGTCTCAAAAATTACCTGAAGGTTTTACATATATAAAAGAAGTGTCTCCTACAATACAAGTGGAATTAAGATATTGTCATACTAACAACTTTATGGGGGTCCCTGTTAATGGATATGAAGAAAATATTCTTATAGCTACCACCCCTACTGCTAAAGCTTTAAAAAAAGTCCAAAATGAGTTAGCAAATCAAAAATTAGGTTTAAAAATTTATGATGCTTACCGTCCTCAAACAGCAGTAAATCATTTTGTAAAATGGGCTCGAGTAATGAATGATACATTAATGAAACAACAATACTATCCTGAGGTTAATAAACGTCATTTATTTAAAAAGGGATATATTTCTTCAAAATCTGGTCATTCAAGAGGAAGCACTGTAGATTTAACAATTATACGCCTAGAAACAGGCGAAGAGTTAGATATGGGAAGTCCGTATGACTTTTTTGGAGTTTCATCTCATATCACCTATGAAAAACTTACTAAACAACAAAAAAAGAACAGACAACTATTACAAACTGTAATGCGTAAACATGGTTTTAGACCTTACAGTAAAGAATGGTGGCATTTTACCCTAAGAGGAGAACCTTTCCCTAAAACCTTTTTTGATTTTCCTGTAAAATAACTAGTTTTAATCCTTTATTTTAAAATCACTTAAAAATCGGCATTATATTTGCTTAGATTTATTTACAATGATGAAAATAATACCAACACTTGTAATCATTTTTTTATGTAGCGTTACATCCAATGTTCTTGCACAAATGGATGGTTCTGTTAATGGTAAAAAAAAGGGAAATTCTGCTTTTGGTGTTATAACTGCACCTGTTAAAGAAGTAAAAAAACCTAAAGCGTTAGATTTTGACAATAACAATGGATTTAAAACTGCACATAAAGAACAACAAAAAGAACTTCAAAAAAAACAAGCTCAAAGAGATTTAGAAAATAAAGGAATCTTAACTAAAGCTAAAATTGCAGAAGAACAATACTTAAAATCATTCAAACAAATAAATGGAATGTATCAATATCCTGTTATTGATCAGGATTTAGGGAGTTTTAGTACTAAATCAAAAAGTGTTAACATTATTTGTAGGGATTATCAATATCCTGACGGAGATAAGGTTACCATCTATATAAATGATGTACCTGTTGTTAGCAACCTTATACTAAGACAACGCTATCAGTCCTTTAATATTCCTCTAGATAAAGGAATCAACACTATAAAAATTGTAGCTTTAAACCAAGGTACCTCTGGTCCAAACACAGCCGCATTTAAAATTTATAACGATGCAGGTATGTTAATTTCATCTAATGAGTGGAATTTAGCTACAGGTGCTAAAGCCACTATAATTGTAGCTAAAGAACAATAATTACACCTTTACACTTCTCCAAAAACCTTTCTTCAACTTTTAGTAATAACTTTTTTTAAATTACTAAAAACTACTTATTTTTGTAGCTACGTTTTGTAATAAGTAAAGCAAACAAACATTTAAATAAACAACTAAGTATATAATGAAGAAAATCACCAAAGAAACCTATATCAATTGGTATAGAGACATGCTATTTTGGAGAAAATTCGAAGATAAGCTAGCTGCAGTTTACATTCAACAAAAAGTAAGAGGTTTTTTACACTTATACAACGGTCAAGAGGCTGTTTTAGCCGGTTCATTACATGCAATGGATTTGACTAAAGATAAAATGATTACTGCTTATCGTAATCACGTTCAACCAATTGGTATGGGTGAAGATCCAAAACGTGTTATGGCAGAGTTATATGGTAAAGCTACAGGTACTTCTCATGGTATGGGAGGTTCTATGCACATCTTCTCTAAAGAATACCGTTTCTATGGTGGTCACGGAATTGTAGGAGGACAAATTCCATTAGGTGCTGGTATCGCTTTTGGAGATAAATACAAAGGTAGCGATGCTGTTACTTTATGTTATTTTGGTGATGGAGCTGCACGTCAAGGTTCTTTACATGAAACTTTTAACATGGCTATGAACTGGAAATTACCAGTAGTATTTATTGTAGAAAATAATGGATATGCTATGGGAACTTCTGTCGAAAGAACTGCAAACCATACTGATATATGGAAATTAGGCTTAGGTTATGAAATGCCTTGTGGACCTGTTGATGGAATGAACCCTATCAAAGTAGCTGAAGCTGTAGATGAAGCTATTCAAAGAGCTCGTCGTGGTGATGGTCCTACTTTCTTAGAAATGAAAACATACCGATATAGAGGTCACTCTATGTCAGATGCTCAACATTATCGTACAAAAGACGAAGTTGAAGAGTATAAAAAAATAGATCCTATCACTCAAGTTTTAGATGTCATCAAAGAAAAAGAGTACGCTACAGAAGATGAGATCAAAGCAATTGATAAAGAAGTAAAAGATATGGTTAAGGAATGTGAAAAATTCGCAGAAGATTCTCCATATCCAGAGCTTAATCAATTATATGATATGGTATATGAACAAGAAGATTATCCATTTATAAAATCTAAGTAAACTATGGCTACAATTATAAACATGCCTCGCTTAAGCGATACAATGGAAGAAGGAGTGGTAGCTTCTTGGTTAAAAAAAGTAGGTGATAAAGTTGAAGAAGGTGATATTTTAGCTGAAATCGAAACTGATAAAGCTACAATGGAATTCGAGTCTTTCCATGAAGGAACTTTATTACATATCGGAGTTCAAGAAGGCGAAACAGCTCCTGTTGATAGTTTATTAGCTATTATTGGTGAAGAAGGAGAAGATTTTTCAGCATTATTAAATGGAAACACTTCCGCTTCTGCTGAAACAAAATCAGAAGAACCTAAAACTGAAGAGCCCAAAGCAACATCTACAAATACTGCTATTCCTGAAGGAGTAAAAATGGTAACCATGCCTCGTTTAAGTGATACAATGACTGAAGGTACCGTTGCTTCTTGGTTAAAAAAAGTAGGTGATAAAGTTGAAGAAGGTGATATTTTAGCTGAAATTGAAACTGATAAAGCTACAATGGAGTTCGAATCTTTCAATGAAGGTACTTTGTTACATATCGGTGTTCAAGAAGGTGAAAGTGCTCCTGTAGATAGTTTATTAGCTATCATTGGTGAAGCTGGTACTGATGTTTCATCATTAGTAGAAGCTCATAAAGCAGGTACTTTAAATAACAACTCTTCTGAAAAACAAGAAGAAGCTCCTAAAGCAATTGAAGAAAATAAAACAGAAACAGTAACTACTCCAGTAGAAACTGCATCAAATAATAAAGGTGGACGTATTTTTGCTTCCCCTTTAGCTAAGAAAATTGCTAAAGACAAAGGAATTAATTTAGCAGATATTAAAGGTTCTGGAGAAAATGGTCGTATCATCAAAAAAGATGTTGAAAACTATAGTCCAGCTGCTAAAGTTGAAGCTCCTTTAGCTACAAGTACAGCTACAACTCCATCAGCAGTAACTAATTTTACTACTGCAGCAGGTGAATCTATAGAGGAAGTTAAAAATTCTCAAATGCGTAAAGCTATTGCTAAAGCACTAGCTAATTCTAAATTCTCCGCTCCTCATTTCTACTTAAACATAGAGGTAGATATGGACAATGCTATTGAATCTAGAAAGATTATTAATCAGATGCCAGAAACAAAAGTATCTTTTAATGATATGGTGGTTAAAGCTTCTGCTATGGCATTAAGAAGACACCCTCAAGTTAATACTACTTGGAATGATGATGTAACAATATACAATAAACATATAAATATAGGTGTAGCCGTTGCTGTACCTGAAGGTTTAGTTGTACCTGTTCTTCGTAATACAGATTACATGAATATCAATCAAATAGATATTGAAGTTCGTCAATTAGCGTCAAAAGCTAGAAATAAAAAACTAACTCCTAACGAAATGCAAGGAAGTACGTTTACGGTATCTAACTTAGGAATGTTTGGTATTGAAAGCTTTACTTCAATTATCAATCAACCTAATTCTGCTATTTTATCGGTAGGTGCAATTGTACAAAAACCAGTAGTGAAAAACGGAGAAATAGTGGTTGGAAACACTATGAAGTTAACCTTAGCATGTGACCACAGAACGGTTGACGGTGCTGTTGGAGCTCAGTTTTTACAAACCTTAAAAACTTATTTAGAGAATCCAGTTACAATGTTAGCTTAATATTCAATAAATTATAAATAAAAAACTCACCTTTGGTGAGTTTTTTTTATGAAATCAAATCTACTTTATTTGGAGTTAATAATATTAATTACCTCTCTTACCAATTTAGGTACCGACGCTGGATTTTGACCAGTTACTAACCTTCCATCCACTTCTACATGTTCATCTGCTACATCTGAAAAAAAGAACTTTCCTCCATGATCTTCAACTGTTTTTCTTATTAAAAAAGAAAAACTTTTAAAATATTCTTTTTCTTTCTTTTCATGATCTTCAGAAAACCCATTTACTCGCTTGTTTTTTACCACATACTCACCGTCACTTTTCTTTAGAAAAACAATTCCAGCAGTACCATGACACACTGCACTGATAACACCTTCTTGCTTTTCATAAATATCCATAGCTATTTTTTGTATTTCCTTATTCTTAGGTACATTAAACATAGCACTTCCACCTCCCACATAATAAATTGCTTTATAGCTAGACGAATGAACTTCTGTTGTTTTTTTAGTCGTTTTTAAAGCATAGATAAAGTCATTATCATACAAGTATTTTTTCTTATTCTTTTCAGATGTATCCACATATTTTAAAGGAATTGCACCTCCTTTTGGACTAATAATATCTATATTAAACGCAGCTTCCGTAAACATTTTATAAGCCAATACTATTTCATCAAAACTATTTCCTGTTGGTATATTAGTACCTACATAATAATCTGTATTAGAAACCACAAATAAGATTTTATTTCCTGTCTCATAAGAAGCTTCTCTAGTTGCGGTTTTACTTATAATTTTCCAATTATTCGCAAACTTCTTCAGTAAAAAAAGATCTACAAACCTCCATTTACGATTAGGTATTAAGATTTCAACTTTTGCCGTAGCAATATCATTCGTTATATCAACTGAAATGATCTCTCCTGTCCTACCATTAAACTCTCCCTTTTTGTTTGATGAAAAAAAATTTGAATATTCTTCAGTACTAAACTGTTTAAAGCCATCTTTTCCTGTTAAATAAAATGTTACATATTTGTAAAAAGAGTTTTTAAGAGTATTCATTTTATTAAAAGAACTTCCTTCAATATAATTATTAAGCGTCTGTTCAATCAATTCTTTATCAGAATGAGGTAGATTAACATCTGGACGATTTAAACTTTTATAAAACAAACGGTCGTCAGACATAAAACTCTTGCCGTAGTTAATTACTTTCTGTTGTTTACTTCCATAAATACTAACTAGAAGTTTCCCTTTAGTATCTTCTTTTTCTTGTGAAAAACTAAACAGAAAAAAGAAAGACACTACTGCTGTACATATAAATTTCATTTTAAAAGGTTTTTAATTTGAATTCAAACCTCTTAAAACAATCTTCCTTTTTAATGATGTCCTATAATTTAGGCGTCCTAAATTATAATTCTGTACTAAAAACCTTATAAAAACTGCTTTTGATATTGAGCTGGAGTTTGCCCAACAACCTTTTTAAAGGTAGCATAAAAGTTTGATTTTGAAGAAAAACCAGCTTCAAAACCAATATTTTCTAAAGTAATTTTATGATTCTCTTTCAATAGTTTCTTCGCCTCCTCAATTCTGTACTCATTCAAGAATGTTGCAAAGCTTTTTCCAAGGTTATCATTTAGAAATTGCGATAATTTATGAGAAGACACTACTATTTTAACTGAAATATCAGACAGTTTTATAGCTGTATTTTTATACAACTCTTCTTCTTTCATTAAAGCATCTAATTGAAATTTTAAAGAATCAGCTTCTTTACTTTCAATCTTTTTTGCAGAGTATTTTTCTGGTAAATCTTTAAAAATAGACTCTCTATTTTTCTTTGAAAGGAAAAGTAGTATTAATCCATAAAAAACTATTGAAAAAGTAACAGTTCCTATAAAGTAAAAGTAACCGACTATATAGGCTAAATAAATTAGTAAACTACTTATATAAAAAGCTAATAACCATATTTCAGAAGTGTTACAACTTACATTAGAAAACACCTTTCTAAAAATATCTTTTAAAATAAATACTGATAATACTATATAAACACCCCAAACAAAATAAATAAACTTAACAAAATATGCGTTCCAAAAAAGAATATTACTTGAGTAAGGCTTTATAACACCAACAATAATTACTACTAGAAATAATAAAAGAAAATGAAGTATCCATTTTAATGGAATCACCTTCTTTTTAAATACAGATGCTTTTAAGTAAAAGTATAGCGAAACACCTATTAAAAAACAAGCTGATAAACCTATTTGTATGAGCAATAAATTTCTTTCTTCTTTGGGGGTAAATATTGTATAAACTGATTTGCCTATTCTAATGGTAACAAAGAAAACTAACAATCCCAATATAAAGTTAGATACTCTCTTTGTTTTATCTAGCAATAAAAAATAAATGCTAACTAAAAAACCATTAAAAACCCCTAAAGAACAAATAAAAAATAAACTTCGTTATGTAAACTCATTTCGTATTTCTAAAACGTAAATATTAAAAAACAAATTTCAATGTACAAATCTTATTTAGTATAATTACTTCTTTTATAATTATAAAAATAACGGGAAAAGGATTAAAAACTACGCGGTAGGCATTTCTATAGTGACATCTTCTTTAGTGAAGATTCAATAAGGTGAGTTGATTCAGTATAACGTGCTTTTACTACAATAATACCCTCGAAAATAAAGATCAAAAAAAAACCTCAATCTTTAAAAGATTGAGGTTTGATAAAGAAAGGCAACGACCTACTCTCCCACCATTGGCAGTACCATCGGCGCTAATGGGCTTAACTTCTCTGTTCGGAATGGTAAGAGGTGA
>NZ_JAMXSH010000007.1:0-107279 GCF_024124505.1 Tenacibaculum sp. XPcli2-G | reverse complement strand
CTTTAAAACACTTGCGTTTTTCCCTTAGCGGGTGCAAATATAGATACCTTTTCCCACTTAACAAGCACTTTTTAAACCTTTTTTTTAAAATATTTATTAATACGTTATTATATAATTAGTTACACCCTGAAGTTTTTTATCCTATACTTCTCTCCTACCTTTGTTTACTATATTTATTACTATCTTAATGCTTCTAACATGGAAGTACATATAACTATTACAGTACTTAATTATCAACTTTAGTAAGAATTTGAATTCTTTATTTTTTTACTTTTTCTTTCGTTTTCGCTTCTTTCGCATCTTCGAAAACATCTTTTTATACTCGGATACATCAACATATCCTCTACTTTTGGATACAATTACTAAATAGTTCTTTCGTAATTTAGGCTCTTGATACTCCAACTTTTCTTCTATATATGCGCGCTGTATAATGTCCTCTACTAAATAATCTTCGTTTTCCGCTTCAGGTTTATACTCTGACTTTAATGATAGTTTAAATAAATTTGCTGTGGTATTGTACCAAAAAGCTTTCCAACCACTTCTTAACTCTTTTACATTAGCAAAGGCTGTTTTTCCCGTTTGACGATGAATTAGTTTTAACAAAATTCTTCCTTCTGTTCTTGTTAACTTTTTTAAGGGAGCTGTTAACTCTTCTTCTAAATACTTTTGAATTCTTTTTATATACTTTCTTTTTTTACTTTTTGATTTAATTCTAGCTAAACGTGAGTTTACACTATCTACTCTTTTTGCTGCTAAAATTGCATAAGGATATGCTTTGAATACTTTTTTTCGAAGCCAATAATAATAAAGAATATCTTTTTTTTCTTTAAACTTATGCTTTGGAAGTACCGTTACCTCGTTTAACTTTATCATTAAACTATCCCCTTCTCTTATCAATATATATTCATCATTAAAGTTTGGTAGTGTATCCTTAATTTGCGCACTTAATGCTGCTGCGAATAATAGTAGGTATATGTATAGTAGTTTTTTCATTTGATTTTTAATAAGTAAAGGTACTTCAAATGTATCATTTCTCTTTTAAAACAAAAAAACTCATGAAGTATTTCATGAGCTTTTATTATTTTTTTTCAGTTTCTTATTATTCTGCCATAATTGAAGCTGCTACTTGTTTATAAGTTCCGTTTTCTAACTTTTCACGAATTGCAGAAAAAGCTTCAATTGTTTCATTTACATCTTCAATTGTATGACGTGCTGTTGGAATTAATCTTAATATTATTAATCCTTTTGGTATCACTGGGTATACTACAATTGAACAAAACACTCCATGGTTTTCTCGTAAATCATTTACCATTGCCATGGCTTCTGGAATTTCTCCTTTTAGGTATACTGGTGTGATACATGTTTGTGTTGTTCCTAAATCAAAACCTGCTTCACGTAAACCTGACTGTAACGCATTGGTTATTTTCCAAAGGTTTTCTTTTAGTTCAGGCATGGTACGAATCATATCCAAACGTTTTAATGCTCCTTTTACCATCGGCATTGGTAATGATTTAGCGAACATTTGTGATCTCATATTATATTGTAGGTATTGAACAATATCTTTGTCTCCTGCAAAGAATGCTCCAATTCCTGCCATAGATTTTGCAAATGTTGCAAAATATACATCTATTCCGTCTTGTACTCCTTGTTCAAACCCTGTTCCTCTTCCTCCTTCTCCTAATGTTCCGAACCCATGAGCGTCATCTACTAATAAACGAAAGTTATATTTTTCTTTTAAGGCTACAATTTCTGCTAAACGCCCTTGTTCTCCTCGCATACCGAAAACACCTTCAGAAACTAACAAAATTCCACCTCCTGTTTTTTCTGCCATTTTGGTGGCACGCTTCAAATTTTTCTCACAGCTCTCTATATCGTTATGGCGATATACAAAACGTTTTCCTGCGTGTAAACGAACTCCATCAATAATACATGCATGTGTATCCATGTCATATACTATGATATCGTCTTTTCCTACTAAGGCATCAATTGCTGATACCATTCCTTGGTATCCGAAATTTACTAAATAAGCTGCTTCTTTACCAACAAATTCAGCACATTCTTGCTCTAATTGTTCATGGTATTTAGTGTGACCTGACATCATACGAGCTCCCATAGGGTAAGCCATACCATCTGTAGCAGCAGATTCTCCATCTACTTTTAACACTTCTGGATGATTTGCTAATCCTAAGTAGTCGTTAATACTCCAAGTTATTACTTTTTTTCCATTGAAAGACATGCGGTTAGAGATTGGTCCTTCTAATTTAGGAAACACATAATATCCTTCTGCTTTATCCGCCCATTTTCCTAAAGGTCCTTTATCTCCTTTAATTCTTTCAAATAAATCTTTAACCATTGTTATTTTTGATTTTTATAGGTTGCGAAAGTAGTGCTTTTTAACAGATTTTCAAAAATTACCGAGTGTTTCATTTTCAATAAATAACAAACATACTACTTTGGCATACCTATAAAGCTCTTTGATTTTTAAGATAAAATGTTCGATTTTAATTCCTCTACAAAAGGTTGTTTATATAGTCTTTTTCCTAAAGCTTTATGTATTGCATTCGCAACTGCTCCTCCTGCTGGTGGTAAGCCTGGTTCTCCTAAACCTGTAGGTGATAATTCATTTTGCACAAAATGAACTTCTACTTTAGGTGTTTCATTCATTCTTATAAGCTTATAGTTGTCAAAATTTCTACTTGAAGGTACTCCTTCTTTAAAAGTTAAGTTTCCATACATTGCGTGTCCAATACCATCAATAACTCCTCCTACTACTTGGTTTATAGCTCCTGTTGGATTAACAACTATACCACAATCAACCGCTGTAACTACTTTTGTTACAACCGGTACTCCATCTTTTAGCTCTACCTCTGCAACTTCAGCTACGTGGGTATTATGACTGTAATAAGCTGAAAAACCTTGATAAACTCCTTTTTTAGATTTTCCCCAGCTCCCTTTTTCTGCTGCTAACTTTATAGTGTCTTGCATTCGTTTACCTGAGTACTCTATTCTTTTATCTTCTGTGGCTTTTACATTTTCTAACAATTCTAAACGTAACTGCACCGCATCTATCTCTAATTCTTCCGCTAATTCATCGAAAAAACTTTGTTCTGCATAGCCTAAAAAGTTAGTATATGGTGCTCTCCAAGCTCCTGTACTAATATTACTCTTGTAATTTCCCGTTGATACTTTATAGTTTGGAATACATCCTGCAGGAAAAAAATGTGGTATTAATCCGTACATATTATCATTTACGGCTGCTTCTTTCAAATGGTATCCTGTTATTTTTCTGTCTTTTATTGATGCTGCGATTCTATATTTAATTGCTGGCCTATATGTCCCGCTAGTTACATCGTCTTCTCTCGTTGAAACCATTTTTACTGGTTTTTGTATTTTATCAGATATTTCCAACGCTTCATAAACAAAATCTCCATATAATCTTCTTCCGAAACCTCCTCCCATTCGGGTCATTTCTACATGAACTTCTTCCAAATTACGCCCTAACATTTCTGCTGCAACCATTGCTGCATATTCTGGTGTTTGTACAGGACCAACTAGGTGTACTTTTTCTGGTGTTACACTTGCGAAAAAGTTCATTGGTTCCATACAGTTATGTGGTAAGAAAGGTGAATGATAGGTACGTTCGATAACTTTATCTGCTTCTGCAAAAGCTTTTTTCACATTTCCGTCTTCTCTTCTTACATCTAAATCACTCGCTTCTAATAATTTTGTTAGCTTTTCATTATGAAGTTTTGTATCTTCTAACTCAGAATTATCTTTCCATACAGTTTTAATTGCTTTTGCTCCTTTAATTGCCGCCCATGTATTTTCTGCTAGTACAACTACTTTATCCGTTTTCGTTAACTTAAACGTCCAATTAGCTTTTCCTGACTCAATAAAGTTTCTTGCTTTCTCTCCTATTGTTATAACATCTATTACTCCTGACACTTTCTTTGCTTCTGCTGCATCGTATGACTCTAACTCTTGTCCAAAAGAAGGAGGTCTTACTACAGATGCGAACAACATACCTTCTTCTTTATAGTCTAAACCGAATAAAGGTTTTCCTGTTACTATTTTTTCTATATCAACATTTATAGCATTTTTACCAATAATGGAGAACTCAGATGGCTTTTTTAAAGCGACGTTTTCTGGCACCTCTAAAGTAGCAGCTTCTTTTACTACTTCACCATATCCTAACGTTTCACCTTTTGCATTTGTAATAATTCCTTTTGAAGCTGAACAAGTAGTTGCATCTACTCCCCATTTTACTGCTGCCGCATTAATTAACATTTGTTTTGTAGTTGCTCCTGTTTCTCTAAGCGCTGTCCAGCCATGACGAATTGATTGACTACCTCCTGCTAACTGTCGTGTATAGTTTTTGGTATCTAAAGGAGCTTGTGCAACATGTACTTTATCCCATTCTACATCTAACTCTTCTGCAATAATCATAGGCATTGAAGTTTTTACCCCTTGACCTATCTCTGGATTTGGAGAGTAAATAGTTACATAGCCTTCATCAGATATTTTTATAAATGCGTTAAAATCGTTGAAATTTAAGTTTTCTACATCTACAGATGGTTTTACATTAGGTTTACAGGCAGTAAATAGATTAAATCCAATCATAATACCACCACTAGCTAATGCAGAAGTTCTTAAAAAATTTCTTCTGCTAAACGTAAAGTTTTTTTCTTGTGTACTCATGATTGAAAGTTTTTAAGACATTTTATCTGCAGCCAATGCAACTGCCTTTTCTATTCTATTGTATGCAGCGCAACGACAAATATTACCTTGCATTGCTTCTCTTATCTCTTCTTTAGAAGGTTTTGGATTTTCTTTTAAAAAGGAAGCTGCTGTCATAATTTGACCTGCTTGACAGTAACCACATTGTGGAACATCTACTTCTTTCCAAGCTTCTTGTAACGGATGATCTCCTTCAGTTGATAGCCCTTCAATGGTTGTTATTTCTTCACCGTCTAACATAGAAATTTGTAATTGACAACTTCTCATTGCTGTTCCGTCTACATGAACAGTACAGGCTCCGCATTGTGCTATTCCACAACCGAATTTAGTTCCAACCATATTGAGTTCATCTCGTAAAACCCACAACAATGGTGTATCAGCATCTGCCTCAAAGGATACCGACTTTCCGTTAATTTTTAATGTATAATTTGGCATTTTTGCTAATTTTTGTTTGTATCGTGTAAGTTACAAAAAATATAAATGCTTGTTTGTTAATGGGATTCTTTTAAGATAATTTTAAATAAAAAGAGAGGCTTGAGCCTCTCTTTTTTATCTATTTTGTAAAAATGTTTTTACATTTTTCTCTATTCTTTCGAGTACGTTTTCTGTATTCGCTTTTACAAAAGTTTCCCCTGTAATTTGTTCGTATAATTCAATGTATCTGTTTGAAATTTCAATAACTTTTTCATCAGACATTTCAGGAATTCCTTGTCCTTCTTTTCCTTGAAAACCGTTCTCAATTAACCACTGACGTACAAACTCTTTTGACAATTGTTTTTGCTTCTCTCCTTTTTCTTGACGCTCAGCATACCCATCAGCATAAAAATAACGAGAAGAATCTGGTGTATGGATTTCATCTATCAATACAATTTTACCATCTTTAGTTTTTCCAAACTCATATTTGGTATCTACTAAAATCAATCCTCTTTTAGCAGCTAATTCAGTCCCTCTTTGAAATAACTTTCTTGTGTAATCTTCTAATACTAAATAGTCTTCTTCTGAAACAATTCCTTTTGCTAAAATATCTTCACGAGAAATATCTTCATCGTGTTCTCCATTATCTGCCTTTGTTGATGGTGTAATAATTGGCTCTGGGAATTTATCATTTTCTTTCATTCCTTCAGGCATTGCTACTCCACAAAGCATTCTTTTTCCTACTGCATATTCACGAGCTGCATGACCAGATAAATATCCGCGGATTACCATTTCTACTTTAAAAGGTTCACATAAATGACCTACTGCTACATTTTCATCTGGATTCGCTAATAACCAATTTGGAACAATATCCGCAGTATCGTTCATCATTTTTGTAGCAATTTGATTTAGAATTTGTCCTTTAAAAGGAATTTGGCGTGGTAAGATTACATCGAAAGCGGAAAGACGATCAGAAGCTATCATTACCAATAAATCATCATTGATATTATATACTTCTCTTACTTTTCCTTTATAAACTTCTTTTTGCCCTTGAAACTGGAAATTTGTTTCGTTAATTGTATTCATTAGTATATTGTTGTGTTGTTGCCCGCAAATGTAAGTATTCTACTCTTCTTTTTGAATAGTTTTTATTTGTTTTATATTTTCTAAAATAGGTGTTACAGTTACGAATGTATTCCCTTCTTCTACATAAAAAATATAAGCACTATTTTGACCTATTTTTTTAGCTTTTAGTTGAGAATCATCTTTAAAAACTAATGTCATATTATTCTTAAGCCTACCTTCTGCTAAACGTTTTTTATAATTTATCCCCATTCCTAGCCTAAACCCTAACAATAAAGAAAACACCATAATAAAAACAGAAACTATAAAAGCTGACTTGTTGTCGTACTCTTTTCTTTTTGCTTTTTTATTTGCTTCAATTCTCTTTTTCAACCATTTTACTCTCTTTAGTATTTTTTCTATTTTAACTGAGTTTTTAATAAGGAAATACAAAGACATGGAAAATACTATAAGAATTACTGACAACGCCCAATTGTTAGCTAATAATGAAATAGGAGACAAAAGTGTATCTGTGATAGTTATGTATTGTAAATAATCTATATCTAGATAACGATAAAAAATGGTATCACTAACTAAGCCTAAAGCAATCAAAAATATATACCCTACCGATAAATATTCTTGAAATCCCAAGTTTTTTAACATACTCTATTCCGTTTCTATGCTTTTGTAAGCTGTAATAATCTTTTTAACTAATCGATGGCGGATTACATCTTTGTCATCTAAATACACCTGCGCAATTCCTTCAATATCTTTTAACGCTAATAACGATTCTTTCAATCCAGAAACTTGTCTTCTTGGTAAATCTATCTGACCTGGATCTCCGGTTATAATAAACTTTGCGTGCATTCCCATACGTGTTAAAAACATCTTCATCTGTGAATGCGTTGTGTTTTGTGCTTCATCTAAAATTACAAAAGCATTGTCAAGAGTTCTACCACGCATAAAAGCCAGAGGTGCTATTTGTATGACTCCTTTTTCTAGATGTGATTCAAGTTTTTCATGCGGAATCATGTCGCGTAAGGCATCATATAAAGGTTGCATGTATGGATCTAACTTCTCTTTTAAATCTCCAGGAAGAAATCCTAAGTTTTCACCTGACTCCACCGCAGGTCTTGTTAATATAATTCGTCTTACTTCTTTTTCTTTTAATGCTTTTACAGCCAAAGCAACTGCTGTGTATGTTTTACCAGTACCCGCAGGTCCTACAGCAAATAACATATCATTTTTTTGCATTAACTCAACCATTTTACGCTGATTAGCTGTTTGAGCTTTTATTAACTTTCCACTAACACCGTGTACTAGAACGTCTTTTGCATTTCCAGATTTTCGTATTTCTTCTTCCTTTCCTGTTGACGTTAAAATTCGCTCAATACTATTTTCATCTAGCTTGTTGTATCTATTAAAGTATTTGATAAGCATTTCTAATCGCTTTTCAAATTCATTTAATAATTCAGGTTCACCAAAAATTTTAAGTTTATTTCCTCTAGCAACTATTTTTATTTTAGGAAAGAAGCTTTTTAACTGAGTAATAGTGCTGTTTTGAGCTCCAAAAAAATCGTTTGGGTTGATTTCTGTTAATTCAATTACGCGTTCGTTCAAATGATAAAAGTTTTAATATTATTCACACTAAAAATAATGATTATTTTTCTTGAATTACGTAGTTTTGTTTAAAATTTCAGCATAATTTTTCACAAATTAATTAACAAACACCTAAATTAATGTCTCTTATTACATTAACTACTGATTTTGGAACGAAAGACCACTTTGTAGGGGCTGTAAAAGGAGCTATTTATTCTGAGTTACCTGATGCTAAGATTGTTGATATTACGCATGAAATCTCTCCTTTCAACATTACTGAAACTGCTTATATTTTAAAGAATGCTTATAAAAGCTTTCCTGATAAAACAATTCATGTTATTGGGGTAGATTCAGAATTAAGTGTGGACAATAAGCATATTGCCTTAGAATTGGATAATCATTATTTTATTTGTCCTGATAACGGACTAATTTCAATGATTGCTTCTGAAATTAAACCTACTAAAATTTTTGAAATTAATATTCACGATCGTATTGAGAGTAGTTTTCCTGTGCTAGACGTTTTTGTGCAAGTAGCTTCTCATATTGCTCGTGGTGGTAGTTTAAGCGTTATTGGTAGAGAGGTTGACACGTATAAAAAGATTGTTGAAATTAAGCCTAAAGTAAACGAGCAACAAACTATTATTGCAGGTGGTGTTATTTACATTGATAATTATGGAAATGTAATTACTAACATTAGTAAAAAACAATTTAATACTATTGGAAAAGGCCGTGATTATAAAGTTACGGCTAGACGTTATACTTTTTCTAAAATTTACAGCAGATATAACGAAATTGTTGATTTTTCGGTAACTGATAAACGACAGTATGATGGTGAAAAGCTCGCTATTTTTAATTCTGCTGGCTTTTTAGAAATTGCTATTTACCGAAGTAATTTAGAAACGGTTGGTGGCGCTTCTACCCTACTTGGTTTGGAATATCGCGACACTATTACTGTTGAGTTTGAAAACCCTATTAAGCCAGAATTTACACCTATTAATTAAATATATGTTTGTACGAATTGTAAAAATGAGCTTTCAGCCAGAAAAAATTAAAGAATTTTTAAACAACTTTAATTCCAAAAAAGAGTTTATACGAAATTCACCTGGTTGCCGTTTATTAGAGTTGTATAGAGACAAAACGAATCCAAATATATTTTTCACTTATAGTTATTGGAATACTGAGCAAGATTTAGAAAACTACAGAAATTCTGATTTATTTAAAGGAATTTGGGCACAAACCAAAATACTATTTAATGATAAACCACTTGTTTGGAGTGTAGATAAAGTTGAATCGCTACCTTAGTCAATACCTATCTGAAAATAACTAAATATTATAAACAACTAAAATAGTTATACATTGTTACCACTACTAAAGAAAGAATTTAACTCATTTTTTGCCTCTCCCATTGCCTATTTGGTTATTGGGGTATTTTTACTTGTAAATGGCTTATTTTTATGGGTATTTAAAGACAATTTCAACATTTTAAATGCGGGGTTTGCCGATTTAAATAGCTTTTTTTATTTAGCTCCATGGTTGTTCTTATTCCTGATTCCTGCTATTACAATGAAAAGTTTTGCTGATGAATTTAATAGTGGAACTATTGAAATTCTAAAAACGAAACCGCTTACCGATTGGCAAATTGTACTGGGTAAGTTTTTCGCTTCTCTTTTGTTAGTTGTCATCGCCATATTACCAACATTAACCTATACATTTACTGTATATCAATTAGGAAGTCCTGTTGGAAATTTAGATGTAGGTAGTACTATAGGTTCGTATTTAGGTTTATTATTTTTAGCAGCAACTTATACAGCTGTTGGATTATTTACTTCTACCCTATCCAAAAATCAAATTGTGGCATTTATTTTAAGTGTATTTATCACTTTTGCTTTATTCTATGGTTTTGATGCTGTAGGTTCTTCTTTAGGAAATTCAGGATACACCTTACGGCAATTTGGTATTAACGAACACTTTAAAAGCATTAGTCGTGGTGTAGTAGATAGTCGTGATTTAATTTATTTTATCAGTGTTACATTCTTCTTTTTATTCATCACTAAACAACAGTTAAAAAATGAATAAGAAATTACAACATATTGCATTAGCCCTTATCGGACTGTTAATTGTTAATTACATCGCTAATTCAGTTTACAAACGTTTCGATTTAACACAAGACAAACGTTATACCTTATCTAAAGTAAGTGAACGTCTTATTTATAAAATAGATACTCCACTAACCATTCATGTATTCTTAGAAGGTGATTTTCCTGCGGAATTTAAACGTTTACAAATAGAGACACTCCAGTTTTTAGAAGAATTACAAGCTAAAAACGCCAATATTCGTTTCCGTTTTATCAACCCTGATAATATTCGTGAACGTTTGGTAAAAAGAGGAATGATGCCTAGTCAGTTAACTGTAGAAGAAGATGGAAAGTTATCTGAAGCTATTATTTTTCCTTGGGCTGAAATCACTTATGGTAAAAAAGTAGAGTTAATTTCTTTACTTCCTAACTCAATTGCCAAGACACAAGAAGCTCAGCTACAAAATGCTGTTGAAAAGTTAGAGTATTCTTTTGCTAATGCATTACATAATGTTACTTTAAAAGAAAGACAAAAAATAGCGGTATTAGCTGGTAATGGTGAGTTGCAAGATATTTATCAATATAGTTTGTTAAGTGAAGTTGGTAAAAAATATCGTTTAGCTAAGTTTACATTAGATAGTGTTGCTAATAATCCGCAAAAAACCTTAAAAGACTTAAGAGCATACGATTTAGCAATTATTGCTAAACCTACCGAGCGTTTTACAGAAGAGGAAAAGCTTACCGTTGATCAGTTTATAGCAAACGGTGGTAAAAGTTTATGGATGCTAGATAATAACTATGCGGATACTGATAGTTTATACAATGAAGGAAAAATGTTAGCATTTCCTCGTGATTTGAATTTAACGGATTTATTGTTTGGGTATCAAGTTCGTGTAAACAATAAACTCATTCAAGATTTATATTCAGCTAAAATTCCGTTAGCCACAGGAAATGTAGGAAATCAAACACAGTTTCAACACTTAAATTGGTTTTATCATCCACTAGTTAGTGGCAATCCGAACCACCCGATTACTAAAAATGTTGCACCTGTTCGTTTTCGTTTTGCTACTCAAATAGATACTTTGAAAGGAAACTTAAAAAAGACTCCGTTATTAGTAACTTCTGTACTTACCAAACAAACAGGAACTCCCAACTTTATTGAGTTACAAAGTATCGCCAAAGAACCAAAAGAAAATGAATTTGCTTCAGGTCCACAATTATTAGCTGTTCTTATAGAAGGTAACATTCCTTCTGCTTATAAAAACAGAATGAAACCTTTTGACGCTCCTGATTTTAAAGCTGAGAGTACAAACAATAAAATGATTGTAATTGCTGATGGTGATGTAGGTAGAAATCAGATTTTAAAAGGAAAACCTCACGATTTGTCCTTAGATAAATGGACAGGAGAACAGTTTGGTAATAAAGAGTTTTTAATCAATGCTATTGATTATTTATTAGACGATTCTGGATTGATCCAATTACGCAATAAAACCATTCAAATTAACTTATTGGATAAACAACGTGCTTTTACTGAAAAACGTTTTTGGCAATTTATGAATATTGGTATTCCCTTAGTTTTATTAGCTCTGTTTGGCTTTGGGTTTAATTACTGGAGGAAGAAGAAATACTCTTAATTGTATTATAGTTCTTAAATAAAAAAATCAATACTTCTAAGTATTAATTTTTTTATTTAAGGATGTAAGATATTTTAATCTCTATTTAATTTTTACTAAAATATTTCTTCTTCAGCCAAAAAGATACTTTTACTAGTAAAATTAATGCTGGAACCTCTACTAAAGGCCCTATTACTCCTGTAAAAGCTTCTCCTGAGTTTAATCCAAATACAGCAATTGCTACAGCAATTGCTAACTCAAAATTGTTACCTGCCGCAGTAAAAGCTACAGCTGTTGTTTTGTCGTAAGTAGCTCCTGTAGCTTTGGTTATAAAAAAGCCGATAATAAACATAAGAGCAAAATACAGTAATAAAGGAACTGCTATTAATAAAATATCTAAAGGTATTTTAACTATTAACTCTCCTTTTAAGGAAAACATTATTATTATAGTAAATAATAAAGCTATTAAAGTTAATGGAGATATAGATGGTATGAATTTGGTATTATACCATTCTTCACCTTTTAACTTCACTAAAATATATCTACTTAAAATTCCCATAATAAATGGTATACCTAAATAAATAGCTACACTTTCTGCAATTGTTAAAATAGATATGTCTACTACGGCACCTTCAAAGCCAAAATAAGGGGGCAAAATAGTAATAAACATCCACGCATAAAAACTATAAGCAAATACTTGAAATATACTATTTAAAGCTACCAAACCTGCTCCATACTCACTACTTCCTTCAGCTAAATCATTCCAAACCAAAACCATAGCTATACACCGAGCTAAACCTATTAAAATTAACCCAGTCATATACTCTGGATAATCATGTAAAAAAAGTAACGCTAAAAAGAACATTAAAACAGGGCCAATTACCCAATTAAGTAAAAGTGAAGTTAGTAGTATTTTTTTATTTGTAAACACTTTTGGTAATAACGCATAATTCACTTTTGCTAAAGGAGGGTACATCATTAAAATTAACCCAATTGCAATGGGTATATTAGTTGAGTTAGTACTTAATGCATTTATTTTACCGGATATTTCAGGGTATATATATCCTATACTAACTCCTAACATCATAGCTACAAAAATCCATAACGTTAAATTTTTATCTAAAAAGCTTAATTTTTTTGTTAACATTTTTATCGTTTTATTATAACATTGCAATATTACGATTAAACATGTTTATAAACAATAAATTTAAGTTTTTGTTAACATTTTACCATAATATAAGATGGTAATTTTATACTCTAAATAAACCTTTATCATGAAAAAAATACTTTTAAGTTTATTTGTTGTTGCAATTTCAACAAGTATTAATGCGCAATTAAAAACCCCAGCACCTAGTCCTTCTGCTAAATTAGAGCAAAATGTTGGTTTAACAGGTGTAACAGTTGAGTACTCTAGACCTAGTATGAAAGGAAGAACTATTTTTGGAGATTTGGTTCCTTATGGAAAAGTTTGGAGAACAGGAGCTAATCAAAATACTAAAGTTAGTTTTAGCGATGATGTTACTATTGACGGTAAAATATTAAAAAAAGGCACATATGCTTTGTATACAAAACCAGGAAAAGATTCTTGGGAAGTAATTTTTTATTCTGATACTAATAACTGGGGAACTCCAAAAAAGTGGGATGACTCTAAAGTAGCTGTATCTACGACTGCAAAAGTTGAAGCTATGCCTATGAAAATTGAAACGTTTACAATTTCTTTTGACAATTTAACAAACGATTCTGCCGTATTAGGTATTTTATGGGAAAATGCTTACGTTGGTGTAAAATTCAATACTCCTACTGATAAAGCGGTAGAAAAAAGCATTGCTCAAGTAATGGGAGGTCCTTCTGCTAACGATTATTTTTCTTCTGCTGTTTACTATTTACAAGAAGGAAAAGACATTAACAAAGCTAAAAATTGGATTAACAAAGCGGTTGACATGACTAAAGACCAACCTCGCTTTTGGTACTTACGTCAACAATCTTTAATCTTAGCTAAAGCTGGTGATAAAAAAGGAGCTCTTAAAGCTGCTAAAGCTTCATTAGCAGGTGCTGAAAAAGCTGGAAATGCTGATTATGTGAAAATGAACAAAGAGTTTATTGCTGAAATGAAGTAATTTTTCTGCTAAACTTTTTTAAAAACATCAAGCTCGCCAATTGGCGAGTTTTTTTGTAATTAATATATTTTAGGCTTTAAAATTACAACTTATAAAGTTATAAAACTTATCTGCATTATATTTCTTTAGACTTCTTAGAAAGACAATGTATTGTTGAGAATTACTCATAATAATTTATTCAAAAAATATCAACTATTATTATAAAGAAAAAAATGAAATCTATTTTATCTCTAATTTTCGTACTTTACCTATCAAGCATAGGCTTTAGTCAAAGTTTAATTACTTCAAGTAAATTATTAACCAAGAAAGAAGTCTACTCAATTTTTACCAATAGTGTAAAAACGAAACTAGAAATTGAGAATACTATTTATAAGACTTACGAGTATAATGACAGAGAAGGAAAACACTTTATAGTTATGATAGAAAACAACCTTAACTGTAAAGGAAGTAAAAAATGTTCCGATGCTATAAAGGCATATTGCTTTTCCTATAAAAACGGTCTGTTTAGTACAAAATGGAAATTAAATGATTTTATACTTCCAAAAGATAACGAAGTACCTAAAGAGCACGCCATTTATTTTTGGACTAAATATCTAAAACTAAAAGATTTTGACAATGACGGACTTATTGAGCCCGTAATAGTATACGGAACACTTGGAATGAATGGAAAAGGTGATGGCCGAATAAAAATTTTAATATATCACCACGGCAAAAAAAGAGCTATTAGACATCAAAATGGTACTCTTGATTATGAAAGAAATACTCAAGTTGATAAATTATTCTATAAATTACCTAAAGAAATACAAAATAGCGTAACAGATATTATCCATAGTATAAATGAAAATAGTCATGGAATTTTTCCGCATGGTTGGCAAGATGCTATGAAGAATAAAAAACTAAAATTTGATGAAACGTTATAACAACTATCAAAACAAAAACTCTAAAAAAAATCTATGAGCAGAATATTAGAAGAGTACTTAGAAGGACTTAAAAATGCTTATTTAAAGCACAATGGAAAAGAAAGCTGGGGATATTTTGAAAAAAATATACAAGGAGCTAAAAAAAATCATATTGATGAATTAACGCAAATTTTTCCAGACACACCAAAAACATTAATAGACTTTCTGAAATATGTAGATGGAACCTATTGGAGAAAATATGCTGATGAAACAATTTCATTTTTTGTTTTAGGTTCTGATGTTTCCGAATACCCTTATTACCTATTATCCTCTGAAGAAATAATACAAAACAAAAATGTAGTCCGCCACTACTCTGAGTATATTGAAAGAGCATACGAAGGTGTTGAAATTGATGATAAAATCATAAATAAAGCTGATTCCAATACTAGATGGCTTCATTTTTCAGACTGTATGAATAATGGTGGAACCTCTCAGTTGTTTATAGATTTTAGTCCTTCGTCAACAGGAAAAAAAGGGCAAATAATACGGTTTTTACACGATCCTGACGAATTAAAAGTAATTGCTGATAGTTTCGACGATTTCTTAAAAAAGTTAATGGATGATGGTTATAGTTTTATAAACGAAAACACTATAGAGTAATAAACCAACTTCCTTTTCAATAACATAAATTTTGAGCGTACTTATTCTTCAACTCTTATAAAGTTTACTCTCTTTATACATTTTACTAACTAAAATTAGGGACTAAATCACTCTGTACTGAAAGTACAGAGGTTTCTTTACACTGGGGACTGAAATTCCCCCTTGTTTATTCTAATATAAAATTAGAATTACTTGAATTCATTTCTCTTTTAAGAAAACCCTCCCTCTCCTATAAGTTTTTCAATACACAAAAGAACTTGATTTTTTTTATTACTGAAAGTGCTGCAATCAAATTGCAGGGTTTTGAACACTAAATTGTGACCAATAAACACCTCTTAAATCTTCTAGCTTTTATAACCCTAACCATTTTGTAAACTCTGCTGTTTTGTTTTGACTGGTTTTTAAAACTGTTTGGCTGTTTTTTAGATTAATAGCCACAACATTTTTATTGTACCTACTTATCTTTTCTATATAGTTTCTATTGAGTAGTTCGCCTCTATTAATTTTAAAAAACACACTAGGATTTATCATTTCTTCTAATACTTTTAAAGAAGATTGATTTAATACATGTTTTTTGTTACTTGTATCGTATGCAGTTACAATTCCATAATCTGCTTGAAAATACATTACCTCATCCACCTTTAAGAAATAGGTATATTGAGAGGATTTAACAGCGATAAAATCTTGATAGTTTTTAGGAGCTTGAGCTGTTTGATTTGCTAAGTAAGCATCTAATTTTTGTAAAACATTATGATCGCTTTCAACCTTCATTGAGTTTTTTAAGCTTGAGTACTTGCCTACCGCTTTTTCAAACCGTTCAAACGAATACGGTTTTAATAAATACTCTATTCCACTGGTTTCAAAAGCATGCATCCAAAACTGGTTGTAGGCTGTTATAAATATAATTGGTGTTTGAATTGCTAGCTTTTTATAGGCATCAAAAACATTACCGTCTCGTAGCTCTATATCAGAAAAAATCAAGTCAATATCAGAAGTTGATTCAAAAAACTGAAGCACCTCTTCTACCGTTTCAAACTCTTCTACCACAGTAATAGGTTTATGATAACTTTCTATATACTTCTTCAGCTTTTTTCTAGCAGGTAACTCATCTTCAACTATAAGTGCTTTTATCATTTCTAAACAGGTTTATGAGGTAGTATTAATGGTAAAACAACTTCAAACTCTTTTTCAGTTTCGCGTATCTTAATAGTATTTTCAGCAAGCAATTCAAATTGTTTTGATAGGTTAGCCAATGCCACTCCATTACCTTTTCTTTTTTTAGAATACAACGCTTTGTTATTCGTTACTTTAATTCCATTATCCTCTGCAATGGTAATTTGTACAGGAAATTCAAAGGTTCCTTTATTATGAGTAATGGCATTTTCTATAAGAACTTGTAAACAAAATGGTGGCACTACACTATTTTTTGTATACAATGCTGGTGCTATGTGTAGTTGATAATACCCCTGATATTTTTCTTCCTTTAGCTTAAAATATCCTTCAGCAAAAAACAACTCTTCTTTTAATGAAACCAATTGCTTATCTGCACTATGTAAACTATACCTATATAACTCTGAAAATCGATTTAAAAACAGAGAAGCTCTTTCCGTGTCTTCATCAATAAGCTGATCTAAAACATTTAAATTATTGAATAGAAAGTGAGGGTTTAATTGGTTTTTTAATTGTGTAATCTCGTTTTTAGCTTTACTTATTTCATAGGCAGCTACCTGTTTTTGATACGCTAAATTTTCTTTGTAATACAAGTAGGCTAATGAAAATCCACCAAAAATAATAAAGTCAATTACAGAGTTTATATTGACGTATATTATATGATAAACAGAACCAAAGTTTCTGGAATAGGTATCAAAAATGAACGCTACAATTAATCCAAAACTATTTCCTATCACTAAATATGTTAACAAGCCTATTCCAAAAAAACGCACATATCTCCTACTTAATGAAGTCTGCTTTTTTGAGTTTTTATTAATACTCTTTTTAATAAAACTAATCCACCAAAAAATAAAAACTGCTTTAAAGAAATACCAAAAAGGAGCATCAGGGTAAAAGATAAAATCTTTCCAAGAATCTGAATTCCCAAATTGATTTTTTAAAATAAATATTAAGCAAAAGGTAAAGAGAAAGATTAAAAATGTAGCATTTTCTCTAAAAAAGGATGTGTTTGTTTTCATATCAGTACTCACAAATATATCAAATTTGCGATGAAATCTTTAGAAGAATCTCACCGCAAACTCTAGTATTTCTATTTATCTTCTGGCCAAGTACTTACTGTGTTTCCTTTCTCATCATAGGCTTCTAGTTTTATTTTATTATCCTCGTCTATAATGAACTTAGCTCTTGTTTTTCCATTAGTGTCATATAAAAACAATCCATTTTGTTTTCCTAGTGTTTGTCCTAAAGCTACCCTAGGTACTCCTCCTATCATTCCTTTTTGTTGATATTCTTTAAACTTAGCTCTTCTCTCTTCCAAATCATTGATTGCTTTTAATTCCTCTCCTATTTTTAGGGACATTTCTTGGGTTTCGTTGTCTCCTCGATCATTAAACACTAACCTACCTGCTTTGTATCTTTTCCCATTTTTCTTAGCATCGGTAGTTATGAGTTGCATTACTTGGTCTCCATCATACTGATCAAACGTTAATGATAATCCTGAACTATGTCCTTTTTCAGTTTTTTTACCATCATAAATAAATCCACCACACTCTATACCTTCTTCGTTGTAAAAAAGCATTCCTGCTCTCTTTTTTCTTTCGTGATATACTCTCCCATTAATCTTATCGCCTTTGCCAGGAAAGTTTGCTGCGTTAGTAATAAGCATTTTTACCGTTCCGTCATTTTCAATAATATTAATTCTTTTTACGTCAATGGTATCAAATTGTGTATTTCCTTTATTTTTAAAGGCTACAGTAGTTAAAACTCCTATTAGTGCTGTTATACTTACTGCAAATGTTCTTAAAAAAATAAGTTCTCTTTTTGGGTTCATCATGGTATGTTTTATAATTAGATACCTCAAAAGTATTTAAGGCTTACATTCTTTAAAACGTCTTTTTTATAAACTCAGGAAAATAAATGATAAACTAAGGAATATAAACAATAAAAAACCACCGACTTTAATTCGGTGGTTTAAAAATATGTATTAAGGTTAGTTATTTCTTAGTACATGTTTTGTAATGCTGTAATATCGTTACCATTAAACTCTCCGTCTTCGTTAGAGCTAAAGCAAGCTAACATAACTGAAGTTGAATCGTATCCTGTTGGTGTACCAGATACATGGTTAGCTCCTACACCAGCAGTTCCTTCGTTAGTGTTTTGTCCACAACTTTGACGGCTAAACCAATCAGTATGTCTAAATCCTACTGAATGTCCTATTTCATGTGTAATTACATGCTCGTTTACATTTGTTGTGTACCCTGATAATCCGTAGATTTGCACCCACTTGTAAGGTAAACCTCCACTTGGAAAACCTGCGCTACCACCTGATCCAGATTGATTTGGATTACGGTATACTACCATATCTTTATTGGAATAATCAGTTCCAAAACTTAAAGTAAAGCTAATAGATACTCCGCTTAAATTATTGTAATTGTCTACCGCCCATTGTAGTGCTGTTTGCTCTTTACTAGAAAGACCATATCCACCACCACCTGTATATCCGATAATAGAAATATTTCTACCTTGAGATACTAAGTTATTGGTTGAGTATTGACGTCCAGATTGATTATCATCCTTAGCCTTTGCTAAAGTAAACAACTCTTGTTCTGTCATTACTACATCTTCTTCTAAAAATATGCGCACTTCTGATGTTCCGTCAGGAAAGTAAAAATTATCATAACGAATATGATCTACATTTAACTCTAATTTAGCTGCAGCATCAACAACCTCTTGAGGTACAGGTTTAAGTCCTGGATTATCGCTAGATTGCTCTATAACATCCGACTCTTTAACTTGTTCGTTTTCACTTGAACATGAGGTGAAGAACACACCTACAGACAAGCCCATAATTAGGGCTAACTTTGTTTTTTTCATGATATGAAGGGTTTTATAATTCACTGTAAATCTACACTTTAGATTCATACATTTAAAATAAAATCAAAAAAAACGTTAAAAAAAAGAATATTTAAACAGAAAAATCATAAAATATTAAATATCAAACAATGAGGTGAGTTTTTAAACAATTAACCAACACACTACCAAATACTTACAAACAAAACTTCCTTTAACTACGGTAGTTAAAGGAAGTTTATAGTTAATGTACGGTGTTAACTTATATAATAGTGCTTTGTCCCATGTGTATGTTTTGGAAATTCATATCGCTATCTTCTTGATTATAGATATAGTCTGCAATAAAATCTCCTACCTTACTAGTCGAAAATGGGTTTTCTGAATTGATGTCTTCTGTAGTAATTCCTAATTCCAATGATTTTTGAACGGCTACTTCTACTACTTTCGCTTCTTGCATCAAACCTAAATGCTCTAATAACATTGCTGTAGATAAAATAGACGCCAACGGATTGGCAATATCTTTTCCTTTAGCCTGAGGAAAAGATCCATGAATAGGCTCAAATAATGCATTTTCTTTTCCTACTGAAGCGGAAGCTAACAAACCTATAGAACCTCCTATAACACTTGCTTCGTCAGAAAGAATGTCTCCAAAAAGGTTTTCGGTTAAAATAACATCAAAATCTTTTGGGTTTAAAATTAACTTCATCGCTGCATTATCAACAAATAAATAGTCTACTTCAACGTCAGGATATTGAGTTGCTAAATCTCCAACAGTTTTACGCCACAGCCTTGACGTTTCTAATACGTTGGCTTTATCTACCAATGTTAATTTTTTACGTCTTTTTTGAGCTGCCTGAAAAGCTAAATGCGCCATTCTTTCAATTTCTTCTACAGTGTATGAACAACCATCAAAAGCATGCTGTCCGTCATCACTTAATTCTTTAATTCCAAAATAGATTCCTCCAGTCAGTTCTCTATAAATAGTAATATCGGTTCCTTCGATTCTATCTTTCTTTAACGGTGAATTTTGAAGTAACGTATCATATGCTTTTACTGGACGTACATTACAAAACAACTCCAGCTCTTTTCGTAAACGTAACAATCCTTGTTCTGGACGTACTTTTGCTGTAGGGTCATTATCGTATTTTGGATCTCCAATAGCACCAAATAAAATAGCATCACTCTTTTTACACAGCTCAATGGTTTCATCTGGCAACGGGTTTCCTGTTTTATCAATAGCACAGGCTCCCATTAATGTTTCTTTAAATAAGAATGTGTGATCAAACACATTACCAACAGCTCTAAGCACTTTTTTTGCTTGCTCTGTTACTTCTGGTCCTATTCCATCTCCTGGTATTACCGCTATATTGTACTTCATCTTTTTACTTTTTATATCATTGTTGCTTCAAAAGCCGTTATTGTATCTTTTTTACTGATTAAAAAATCTATATCGTCATAACCATTTATCATACATAGTTTTTTGTACGGGTTTATTTCAAAATCTACATTACCTATAGGGGTTTTTAGTTTTTGATTTTCTAAATCAACTATAATAGTTGTGTCTGGTAATTCCGTTACTTTTTTTAACAGTTTTGCTAAATATTCTTTGGGTACTTGTACTGGTAATATTCCGTTATTAAGTGCATTTCCTTTAAATATATCCGCAAAAAAACTACTAATTACTACTTTAAATCCGTAACCCGCTAATGCCCATGCAGCATGTTCTCTACTTGAACCACAACCAAAATTATCTCCTGCTATTAAGATACTTCCTGCATAATTTGGGTTATTTAGGACAAAGTCTTCATTTATACTTCCGTTCTTTTTGTAACGCCAATCTCTAAATACATTATCTCCGAATCCTTCTTTATTGGTTGATTTTAAAAATCGTGCGGGTATAATTTGATCGGTATCTATATTCTCGGTTGATAGTGGTACAGCGGTATCTATTAGTTTAACAAATTTCTCCATTAGTTTAATTGTTTTGTAAAGTCAGTAATTTTTCCTTCTACTGCTGTTGCTGCAGCCATTAACGGACTTGCTAAAATGGTTCTTGCTCCTTGTCCCTGACGTCCTTCAAAGTTTCTGTTTGAAGTTGATACACAGTATTCTCCTTCTGGTATTTTATCGTCATTCATAGCTAAACACGCTGAACATCCAGGTTGTCGTAATTGAAATCCTGCTGCTTCAAAAACTTCTTGCAAACCTTCTCGCTTTATTTGTTTTGCCACTTGTTGTGAACCTGGTACTAACCACGCATTTACATTCGCTGCTTTTTGCTTTCCTTTTATATAGTCTGCTGCAACTCTAAAATCTTCTATTCTTGAATTTGTGCAACTTCCTATAAATACATAGTTAACGGGCGTATTTATTAATGATGTTCCTTTTTTAAAGTTCATATACTGTAATGACTTTTCAAAGGAAGCATCATCAAATTGGGGAATGTTCTCTGAAATTTTTATACCCATTCCAGGGTTAGTTCCGTAAGTGAGCATTGGTTCTATGTCTTCCGCATTAAACGAATACTCTTTATCAAATACTGCGTTTGTATCTGTTTTTAATGTTTTCCAATAGGCTACTTTTTTATCAAACTCTTCTCCTTTTGGTGCAAACTCACGTCCTTTTACATACTCAAAAGTAGTTTCATCTGGAGCAATCATACCACCTCTTGCTCCCATTTCAATACTCATATTACACACAGTCATACGTCCTTCCATAGACATTTCTTCAAACACATTTCCTCCATATTCGCAGAAGTATCCTGTACCTGAATTTGTTCCTAATTGTGCTATGATATACAAGATTACATCTTTAGGCAACACTCCTTTTTTCAACTTACCGTTTACATTTACACGTAAACTTTTAGGTTTTTCTAACAACAAACATTGGCTTGCAAATACTTGGGCTACTTGGCTTGTTCCAATACCAAAGGCAATAGTACCAAAAGCACCATGTGTTGATGTATGGCTATCTCCACAAACCATGGTCATTCCTGGTTGCGTAATTCCTAACTCGGGAGCCATTACATGCACAATTCCGTTGTATCTATGTCCTAAACCATATAAAGTAATGTCATTTTCTTTACAGTTTTGTGTTAACTGCTCTAGTTGATTCCTTGACAGTTCATCTTTGATTGGTAAATGTTGATTTACGGTTGGCGTATTATGATCGGCTGTTGCTACTGTTTTGTCTGGTCGTGCAATTGGAATCTTACGCTCTTTTAACTCATTAAATGCTTGCGGGCTGGTTACTTCGTGAATTAAGTGTTTGTCTATATATAAAATCTGTGGTCCGTCTTTAACAGTGTCTACCACATGCGCATCCCATACTTTATCAAATAATGTCTTTCCCATTAAGCTATGGCTATTTTTGAAATTTTATTTACTTGTTTCATAATCTGATGAATGTCTTCATCTATTACTTCTTTTTGTCTGTCAGCAAACTGTAAGAATGTTTTATAAGCTGTATCTAACTGAATTTTAGTTAGCTCATATCCTATTTTTTTTGCGCGATATGCTAAGGCTGCTCTTCCGCTTCTTGCGGTTAATACAATAGCACTTTCTGTAACTCCTACATCTGCTGGATTGATAATTTCATAGGTTTCACGATTCTTGATAACTCCATCTTGATGAATTCCTGAGCTATGTGCAAAAGCATTTGCTCCTACAATGGCTTTGTTAGGTTGTACAGGCATTCCCATGCGTTCACGAACCATCATACTTGTATCGTACAGTAATTTGGTATTGATATCTGTTTGAAGGTTTAAGTATGGATGCTGCTTTAAAATCATCACCACCTCTTCTAGTGCTGTATTTCCTGCTCGCTCTCCTATTCCGTTAACCGTACATTCTATTTGACGTGCTCCATTGATAGCTCCTGCAATAGAATTTGCTGTAGCCAATCCTAAATCGTTATGACAATGGCATGAAATAATTACATTTTCAATACCTTTTACATTCTCTTTTAAATACTTGATTTTCGCTCCATATTCTTCAGGTAAACAATATCCTGTAGTATCAGGAATATTCAATACTGTTGCTCCTGATTTTATAACTTCTTCACAAACTTTGGCTAAAAAAGCATTATCGGTTCTACCTGCATCTTCTGCATAAAACTCTACATCGTCTACAAAGTTTTTAGCATACGAAACAGCTTCTTTTGCTCGCCTAATTACTTCTTCTTTCGATGCATTGAATTTATACTGAATATGTGAATCACTGGTACCAATCCCCGTATGAATCCTAGGCTTGCTAGCTAACCTTAAAGCATCTGCTGCTACTTCAATATCTTTTTTAACGGCTCTTGTTAATCCGCAAACAGTAGCATTTTTAACTAATTTAGCTATTTCTTGTACTGATGTAAAATCTCCTGGGCTTGATACAGGGAAACCCGCTTCTATTACATCAACTCCTAAAAAATCGAGTCTTTCAGCAATAATTAGTTTTTGTTGGGTATCTAATTTACATCCTGGGACTTGCTCTCCGTCTCGTAATGTGGTATCGAAAATTTGAATTTTATCGCTTTGCATAAATCTAACTATGATTATCAAAATAAAAACCAAATGTATATATTGGCTTTTCTAGCAAGCTCTTTTTTAATGGGTTAGTTACGATATCAAAACAACAAAAAACAAAAACAAAATACTGAAAAACAAAAAGTTATGCGCAAAAAAATTACATTCTCCAATCAACAAAATGACGCTTTGTTTGTTTTGATAAAGTCTTTATCAAAGTCAGAAAAACGTCAGTTTAATTTATATGTTGGTCGTTTAGGAGGTAATGTAGATGCTAAATTTTTTGCGCTTTTTAAATTGCTTGAAAAACAAAAGAGTTATAACGAAAAGACCATTATAGATAGCGGTGTGGTTAGTAAACAGCAATTATCTAACTTAAAAGCGCATTTATACAAGCAAATACTTACTAGTCTCCGTATGAATCCTGCTCATAAAAACATTCGAATTCAAATACGTGAACAATTAGATTTTGCTACTGTTTTATATCAAAAAGGGTTGTACAAGCAAAGTTTAAAGTTGCTTGACAAAGCAAAGAATATGGCGGTTGAAAATGAAGAAAAGAATGTTGCCTATGAAATTGTTGAGCTTGAAAAGGTTATTGAAAGTCAGTATATAACCCGAAGTATTGATACACGTTCTGACGAATTAACTATTCAAGCAAAAGAGCTTAGTATGCAAAATGTTACCGCCAGTAAATTGTCAAACTTGTCGCTACAACTCTATGGAACGTTGCTGAAAAATGGCTACGTAAAAAATGACGAGGAGCTACAACGAGTAAATACTTATTTTTACTCTAAGCTTCCTGAATATACGTATGAAGAATTGGGTTTTAGAGAAAAGTTATGGTTATACAAAGCACATTTGTGGCATAGCTTTTTAACTCAAGATTTTTTACAGAGTTATAAGTATGCTAATAAATGGGTAGATTTATTTAAGCATGATACTAAGAATATTTCTTTGCATCCTGTTTTTTATTTAAAAGGAAAAAACTACTTATTAGAAAGCTTATTTTTTATAAAACATTATGATAAGTTTAAAGAAGAGCTTTCTGTTTTTGAAAAGGAAATTAAAGAAAAAAGTATTCCGCAAAATAGCAATACTGAAATCTTAACTTTTCTATATTATTATGCTAACAAATTGCACTTACACTTCTTAGAGGGTAGTTTTTCTGAGGGTGAATATTTAGTGACTATTATTAATGATAAGATTAATAGTTATAAGAGTCGTCTTGATAATCATCATATCGTGGTATTTTACTATAAAATTGCTTGTTTGTACTTTGGAATGGGAAAAAACAAAGAGTGTATTTTATATTTAAATAAGATCATTAAACCTAAAAATATTCAGGTAGCTAACGACTTACAGTGTTTTGCTAGAGTACTCTCTTTAATTGCTCATTACGAATGTGGCTTGGATTATGATTTGGAGCGACAGTTTAAAGATACCTATCGTTTTTTACTAAAAATGGAAAATTTACAAGAGGTTCAAAAAGAGTTTATTTCTTCTATAAAAGCATTGGGAGATGTATATCCGCACCAAATAAAAAAGGAGTTAAAAAAAGTACATAGTCGCCTTAAGGTTTATGAGAATCATCCTTATGAAAAAAGAGCTTTTTTATATTTAGACATCCTTTCTTGGCTTGAAAGTAAGATTGAAAATAAACCTGTGGCACAAATTATTAAAGAGAAATTTGTTAGTTCTCAAAAGTGTTGAAAATAGTATTAGATTTATTCTTGTAAAGTACTGATTAAAAAAATCTAATTACTAATTCTCGTCTCCTTTAGGAAAAGCTAAACAAGTTGACCAAATATAAACATGCTAATTAAAAAAAGTAGAAAGTATCTAAAAAATAACTTGAAGAACATCTCTGAACCTTTTGGTTAGGATAACTTATTTTTACTATAACCTATAAATATCTTAAAAGACTCCTTATTGCTTTCAATTAAATTAACTAACTTAAATAGCTGGTAAATGCCTATAATTAAAAACAGAATACTGATTAATTGTTTAAGCATTATTATTTTGTTTTACCTTAATTTTCATTCGTTAGTACGAGAAGAGCATGTTTATAACTCATCTTTATAAGATTCCTACTCCTACCTCGTCGGAATGACGTTTCTATTTTTTTTGGCAATCGCTCTGCGATTAAAACAACTGTTCTTTTTTCACTTGCTGATATTCTTCTACAATTGCTTCTAACACTTCTTTTGCTGGTTTAATTTCATGGATAAGCCCTGCTACTTGACCTATTTCTAGTTCTCCATCGTCCAAGTTTCCTTCAAACATACCTCTCTTAGCACGCGCACGTCCTAACAATTCTTTTAATTGTTCTACCGTTGGGTTTTGTTGATATAATTCCTGTACTTCTTGAAAGAACTTGTTTTTTACCAAACGTACAGGAGCTAATTCCTTTAACGTTAGTTGTGTACCACCGTCTTTTACATCTACAATAGTTTTCTTGAAGTTATCATGTGCTGAAGATTCTACCGTAGCTGCAAAACGACTTCCTATTTGCACTCCGTCTGCTCCCAACACCATTGCTGCTAACATTCCTCTACCCGATCCGATACCTCCTGCGGCAATTACTGGAATTTTCACTTGTTCTTTAACCATAGGAATTAACGTAAACGTAGTAGTTTCTTCTCGTCCGTTATGACCTCCTGCTTCAAATCCTTCACATACCACAGCATCTACTCCAGCTGCTTCTGCTTTTAAGGCAAATTTTACTGAACTTACTACATGCACCACCGTAATTCCTTTTTCCTTTAAAAAAGAGGTCCATGTTTTTGGATTACCTGCGGAAGTAAACACAATTTTCACCCCTTCCTCAACAATAATATCCATGATTTTCTCTATATCAGGATACAACATTGGCACATTTACCCCAAAAGGCTTATCGGTTGCTTTTTTACATTTTTGAATGTGTTCACGAAGTACTTCTGGATACATAGATCCTGCTCCAATTAACCCTAATCCACCTGCATTTGACACTGCAGAAGCTAGCTTCCATCCTGAAACCCAAATCATTCCACCTTGAACAATTGGATACTGTATATTAAATAGTTTGGTAATTCTGTTTTGCATTTTTATCCTCTGAAGTTTAATGGTTGAGAAAAGTTGAAAGGAATCTTTCTATTCATATGTATCGCTGGCTCCCACCCTTTTAAGTTTTCAAAAAAACGAACAATTTCATTTTCTAACTTTTTAGGAACCTTTTCATTGATGGTAACATCTCTTACTGCTCCTTTTATATCAATTACATATTCAACTATAATCTGACCTTTAACTTTGTAACTTATCTTACTTGTTAACTTTTTAAGTTGCTTGTAATATTTATCCTTACCCCCTTTAAAAGTTGGTCTCTTTTCTTTTATAATGTTTTTTAAATCATCAATCTTTTCTCCCTTGTCATTATAATAAGTTGTTTTAATTATCGAATCGCTTTTGGCGATTCCTCTACCTGCCAATTTACCATTATAATGGTAAATTTTCCATACTCCTTCTCTCTTACCATCTATATAAACTCCTTCAATATCCTTATTCCCATTATCGAACCATGTTTGTATTCTCCCATTTCTTTTACCTTTTTTATTGTAGAAAGTTAATGCTGATATTTTTCCATTTTTATTGAACGAAACTGACTCTCCTATTTTAATCTTTTTCTCCTTTGTTAGATAATGTGTATAATTATATAGTTTTCCGCTACGTTTATACTTCCTTACCAACCATAATGAATCTGCACTCTTAGTAATAATTTCAAAAGACATTGCTTTCTCCTTATTGTTGATTATATTACCTTTCTCGTCTAAATAGTTTATAATAGAGTCTTTCTGTGAATATCCATTAATATTTATGAACACCAACAATAATAAGAATATCTTTTTCATAGTTTTATTTTTTCCCTTTTTAAGAAATCACACCAGAACCTAATAGCTCTTCATTTTTATACCAAGCAACAAACTGCCCTTCTTGAATAGCCGATTGTGGATTTTCAAATTCAACATAAATTCCGTTATCTACTTTATACAGAGTAGCTTTTTCTAACGGTTGTCGGTAACGAATACGTGCTTCTACCTCCATAGACTCACCAGTTTGTAAAGCTACATCTTCACGTACCCAGTGCAATTCTTCATTTGATACAAATAATACACTTCGATACAATCCTTGGTGATTTTTTCCTTCTCCTGTATAAATAATGTTGGTATCTACATCGGTTTCAATCACAAACAATGGTTCTTTGGTACCTCCAACTGCTAACCCTTTACGTTGTCCTTTGGTGAAATAATGTGCGCCTTGATGTTTACCTACTACTTTTCCATCTTCTTTATTATAAGAGAACTTCGTTGAAAAATATGCTAACTCCGCTTCTTTATTCTCAAATTCTGGAACTAAACGATTGTACTGCTCAAATTCATCTGGAATTCGGACAATATCTCCTTCTTTCGGTTGTAGTTTTTGTTGTAAAAAATCTGGAAGTCTTACTTTTCCTATAAAACACAAGCCTTGACTGTCTTTTTTATCAGCTGTAATTAAATCTGCTTCTTTGGCTATTTCACGAACTTCTGGTTTTGTCAATTCTCCAATTGGGAACAATGCCTTTGACAGTTGTTCTTGTGATAATTGACATAAAAAGTATGATTGATCTTTATTCGTATCTTTTCCTGCTAATAACTTGTATACAGGCTTTCCATCAATTATTTCTTCTGCTTTTCTACAGTAATGCCCTGTTGCTACATAATCAGCTCCTAAACTTAACGCGATATCCATAAACACATCAAACTTAATTTCTCGATTACATAATACATCAGGATTAGGTGTACGTCCTTTTTCATATTCATTAAACATATAATCAACAATACGCTCTTTGTATTGTTCGCTTAAATCAACTGTTTGAAATGGAATTCCTAATTTTTCTGCAACAATCATGGCGTCGTTACTATCTTCTAACCATGGACATTCATTAGAAATGGTTACTGAATCATCATGCCAGTTCTTCATGAACAATCCAATAACTTCGTATCCCCGTTCTTTTAGTAAATACGCTGTTACACTACTATCTACGCCTCCTGAAAGTCCTACTACTACTCTTTTCATCTTATACTTTTGAAGCTACAAATTTACGAAATAAAAAATGTTTATATTATGGAAATAATTGATGGCTTCATTACTAAAATTGATGAATTCTAATCTCTGATAAGGCTCAGTTTATTTTCTTTTCTAGTGTTATTTAAATTATTAATATTTATAATTTAATTTTTAGGAATTGAAAACGCTTTTTTCTTTCTCTTGTCGGTAACTACTTCTCCATCCATGTAAAATTGCCATTTACCATCTCTCTTACCATTTTTATACATCCCTTTTTCTTTTAAATCTCCTTTTAAATCGTAGTATTTCCCTTCTCCTTCTAATTTACCATTTACATAATACACTTCTTCAATCATCACTCCTTCTTCAGTAAAAATCTTAGAAAGTCCATTTTTCTTACCATCTTTATAAATACTTTCTTCAGTTAACTTACCATTTCTATAGTAGTTTTTTAAAACTCCATCTAATTTACCGTTAGTATATTCTTCTTCTGAAAAAAGTTTTCCGTCTGAAAAATAATACGTCCATTTTCCTACTCGTTTTTTTCCTATCATCCATCCTTTTGTTTTTATTTTTCCGTTAGGCGTAAAAAATTGCACAAAGGCACTATCGGATTTGGCAGAAAACTCTTTAGTCATAGAAGGAATTCCGTAAGAATTAGGTTCATAAAAATTAAATGTACCTATCTCTTTTCCATTTTTAAACTCTCCTGAATATCTTATTTTGTTTTTATTATCATCATAATATTTTTTCCAAACTCCATGCCTCTTTCCATTAGTATCAAATTTATTTATTTTTTGTGCTTGAGTAGCTGTTATAAAAAATACCGATAACAAAAGTGTTGTTGAAAATATCCTTTTTATATTTATCATACTATAATTTCTTTTACAATTCAAATTTACATAAACCATACCAATATGAGTCTTGATTTTTTAATTTCTGTGCTAGAAAATGTTGATAATCCTGCTAGAGTAAACAGAAATAATGCTGCAAATATTGTATTAAAGCAACCTGAATTAGTAAAGTTTTTAGTTGATGTTACTTTCGATGTTGATAATAAACTATCTATTAAAGCTGCTTGGGTACTGGAATGGATTTGTACACATAATGGAATTGAATATATTATTCCTTATCTCCCTATTTTTACAAAAAATATATATAGAGTACACTTTGATAGCGCTATAAGACCTTGTGCTAAAATTTGTGAACATTTAGCAACTGCTTTTTCCTCAAAAACAACCAATGGTATAAAAGAACAGTTAACAGAAACTGATATCGATTTAATTATAGAAACTGGATTCGATTGGTTAATTACCGATCAAAAAATAGCAGTTAAAGCCTACACCATGAATACTTTATATTTATTTGGTTTACAAAAAGACTGGGTACATCCTGAACTGGAACATATTATTCGAACAAAAGTGATTCATGAAAGTAAAGGTTGTAAAGCCAGAGGGAAGAAAGTATTGGAGTTGATTGAGAAACATAAAGACCAAAAACAATTATAAAACCTCAGAAGAAAAATCTTCTGAGGTTCTTTTATTATTTTACAAGCAACTAAATACGATATCGTTTATTTTATTACCAAGCCCAGCCTGATGTAGAAGAAACCTGGTCGTTCCAAGACTTCTTCCACCACCACCAACCAGACATGGTGTACCATTTAAGATTCCCTACGTTTAACCCTAAATAACCTGTTGGTGAATAAAAGCCTATAACTTTTCCTCCATAACAAGAGTGTTGGTATAAATATACTACTTGTCGTCTATAAGTTGGTTTTCTAATTTTTAAAGAAGATAATTGGTCGTTATTTCCTGACCCAACCCAATGGTCTCTGTAATAATAGCGTTTTTGCCTTCTCATGCCTGTCATTTCTGTGTTATAGTAGGCATGTTTATAGAAATAAAAGTTACCCGAGCCATACACATCATAGCTATTACATTTTGATGACTTCCCTTCTGTTGAAACTTGATCTCCTGGGAAACCTTCTGCTACTTTTGAGGTGTATTTTTTTAAGTCTTCTGTATTATCGAAAACTTTTACTTCAATATCAGTGCTTCCTTCTTCTGGATTATTAAAAAACAATGATTTTGGAGCTTTTTCTTCGTTACCAAAAATTTCTTGAGCAAAATCTATATCTCCATCTGCCTTCAATACTTCTCCACTTTCTTCATTATATACATAAGATATTTTAAATTGTTTTCCATAATAATCGTACGTATGATTAATAGTTACTGTACTTCCTTTTGCTAATTGTAATTCTTCTTTTTTTGATTCATTTTCAATTATTTCTTCACTTTGACAGCTAAAAAGTAATGTAAAACACATTACTGCCATCCATAAAAAATTTTGTTTTTTCATTTTTTCTTATTTTTTGAAATCCTTAGCATCTACTAAGAATTTATTCGTTTGATTAGTTAGTTTTTTATTTTTTTTTAGAGGTATTAAAACCTCTTCGTTTTTAAAACGAGAATAATCTACAACGTATTTATTTGCTTGTAAAGTAATATTAGTTTTACCTAATTCCTTTGCAATATAGTCTCTTAGAGATATATCTTCTGAGATAATGAAATCTTCTTCTAAACTTCTAGAAAATACCAATCGTAATGACTCGCCTTCATTTCTGAATGCTATCATACCATTATCTTCATCGTTATTCCCTTCCCTAAGTTTCGAGAAAATCTCTTTTAACTCTAAGTTTTTGTTGTTTAACAGTTCGTTTGCAGTGTCTTCTTTTTGCCATGCTTGTAGTATCAGAGGCGACGCTTACTAATACAAAGTTTTGTAGTTGTTTCATAAAATAATAGTTTTCGGGGTTAATTATGAAATCAAATTTACATGAACTAAAAAACACAAACACCAGTTAAACAGCTATTTAAAACACAGGCAAAACCCTTTTTTAACCTAAAAAATACCTCTTTATAAATTAATTCCTATCCTTTACAAAGTTAATTCGTAACCTTTTTTAAAAACTTTTTAGGTTTGAGTCATTATTAACAATCAAATTTATATTATTATGAAAAAAAGCACTTTAAACTTAAAAAGTTTTCAGCTATTATCTAAAAAAAAACAAAAAAACATATATGGTGGAGCTAAAATTCCTCTAAATGGAGGAATGGCAAATACAACTCCTCTTACTCCTCTTAAAACTGTAGTGTCATGGAGATGTTGGAACAGAATTACTTCTCAATATGATATTATTTATAACGTTGGAAATCCTGGTGTTGAAGACTTTCAAGGGTATGAATATTGTCAACCTGTAATTCAATAAGGTAGATAACCTTCTTTTATTTTCAATATAAAATGAGAACGTTAAGTATTGTGAGATTACTAGAAGTATTCTAATTTTTTATAAAAACTGTTATTCTTTAACTTTTAATATTATTAACAATCAAATTTATATTATTATGAAAAAAAGCATTTTAAAGTTAAACGGTGTTCAAAAATTAAACACAGTTGAACAAAAGGAACTAGTAGGTGGTCATATAGTTAACATTGACAAAGCTAGATCACACATTACATGGAAGTGTTTTCGAAACAACTCAGGTAGTACATTTTTTTTATCTCCTGTAGACCTTTCATCTCCAACTACTTCTTGTTATGCGTACGATAACACTTATAAAGCTCCAACAAATGGTACTAATTATGGCATGGGTACCCCCATATAAACTGAAAAATTATTAACCAAATAAATTTTAAATTATGTTAAAAAATATTTTACTACAAAAAGGTGTTAATGAGTTAAATAACACTCAATTAAAAGAAACTCAAGGAGGTCTTTATACTGGAAATCTTCAATATACATGTTGGGATAAAACAGGTGCACTTTATGATTCTACAATAGATGCTTCTTATCCAGACGCTGGTATTCATTGTACACCTAACGCAGAAGTTACTGCCTCAGCAATAACAAAGTTCACTGCATAATTATCTCAAAAAGGAGCTGTAAAATTTTTAAAATTACAGTTCCTTTTCTTCTTATAACTCCTTTAAATTCGTAGGTTTTCGATAGCCTTGAAACGGCTGTTTTAACAACTCTTTTAAACTAGAGTTTTTTTCTTCATCTGGAAATGTATCTACTCCATACACTATTTTTTCTCTATCTAACTCCATATACGTTCCTAATAAACGGTCCCAAATAGAAAAGATATTTCCGTAGTTAGAATCTGTATAAGGTAATAAATTATGATGATGTACTTTGTGCATATCGGGTGATACAATCACATAACTCAATACCTTATCTAACTTTTTAGGCATTTTTATATTAGCATGTGTTAACTGCGTAAACACTAACGATATTGATTGGTACAACATTACTATAGCTATTGGAGTCCCGACTAAAAAAACACCTACTAAAGTAAATGTAAAACGAATTACACTTTCTATCGGGTGATGTCTGTTTGCTGTTGTGGTATCCACTTTATGATCAGAATGGTGAACTAAATGTACCATCCACAAAGGTTTTACTTTATGTTCAACTAAATGTGCTAAATATGCTCCGAAGAAATCTAAAAACAACACACCTAACAGTACGTACAACCACAATGGCATTTCGGGTAGCCAGTTGATTAATCCAAAGTCATTTGCTTGCACCCAATCGGCTGTCTTTAATAATAAGAATGCCAATACAAAATTGATAATTACCGTAGTTGCAGTAAAAAATAAATTAGGCCATGCGTGTTTCCATTTATTGTATTTAAAACTAAATAATGGTACAGCGCCTTCCAATAACCAAAAGAAAGTAATTCCGCCAACTAAAATAATACTTCTATGACTAGAAGGAATCGTTTCAAAATAATGTATAAGAGTTTCCACTATGATATATTTTTCCTAAAAATAGAAAAAAATATCTATAAAAACTTATTTCTTAGAACTTCCCGATTGTGGTAATCTCTTTTTCAACTCCTCTACTATTCGGTAAGTTGCAGGACAGACCTCCGTATTTTTAATAGTTAAATCTGCTAATTGGATAAACTTTTTACGATTGGTATGTGGATATTCTGAGCAAGCTTTTGGACGCACATCATAAATAAAACACGTATTATCTGATTCATCTAAAAAAGTACACGGAGCAGATTGTAAGACCATGAAATTATCTTCATCTCGCTGTAAATATTGATTAGTAAAATCAATCACCTTCATTTTTAAGTGTTTTGCAATGCGCTCTATATCTTTTTCAGTAAAAATTGGTGAAGTCGTTTTACAACAATTAGCACATTCTAAACAGTCGGTACGCTCAAATTCTTCCTCATGCAATTCTTGCATTAATAAATCTAAGCGTTTAGGGGTACGCTTTTTTAATCGTTGAAAATACTTCTTATTTTCTTGTAAAGCGTCTTTGGCTAATTTTGGTAAGTTTTCAAGGTCTTTATCCATGGTGCAAAGGTACGAAAGCACCTTTGAAGTCATACATTATTCTGTCTTAAAAAATCATAAGGCAAATCGTGGGAAGAAAAAATTAAAAACACTAATTTTGTGCGACAATTAAAAAGAACCAATGAATATTCAATCGTTAATAGAAACGAAAGTAAAAGAAGGATTTTTAGCCTTGTATGATGTAGAAATTCCTAGTGTAGAATTTCAAGCAACCCGTAAAGATTTTGAAGGTGACATTACAGTAGTTGTCTTCCCATTACTACGGTACAAAAAAGGAAATCCTGTTCAAATTGGTGAAGATTTAGGAAAATATTTAGTCGAGAACATCAACGAAATTACTAGCTACAATGTCGTAAAAGGTTTTTTAAACTTAGTTGTTGATGATTCTTTCTACGTAAACTTTTTTAATGAAATTGCATCAGATGCAAGGTATGGTTTTGTAAAAGAAGACAAAACAGATGCACGTATGGTGGAGTATTCTTCTCCTAACACGAACAAACCTTTGCACTTAGGACATGTTCGTAATGTTTTGTTAGGATATTCAGTTGCAGAAATTTTAAAAGCTGCGGGACATAAGGTTTACAAAACACAAATTATCAACGATCGTGGTATCCATATTTGTAAGTCTATGTTGGCTTGGAAAAAATTTGGAGAAGGAGAAACTCCTGAATCTACTGGATTAAAAGGCGATAAACTGGTTGGAAATTACTATGTAAAATTCGATCAAGAATATAAAAAAGAAATTAGCAACCTAGTCGCTTCTGGTGTTTCTGAAGACGATGCTAAAAAGCAAGCTCCTTTATTTGTTGAAGCACAAGAAATGTTACGTAAGTGGGAAGCTGGTGATAAGGAAGTTGTTGCTCTTTGGGAAATGATGAACGGATGGGTATACAAAGGTTTCGACGTTACTTATGAAAACATCGGAGTTAACTTTGATAAATTATACTATGAAAGTAACACCTATTTATTAGGAAAAGATATTATTGAGGAAGGTTTACAAAACGGAGTTTTCTACAAAAAAGAAGACGGTTCTGTTTGGTGTGATTTAACTGACGAAGGACTAGATGAAAAATTAGTGTTACGTTCAGACGGAACTGCAGTATATATGACACAAGATATTGGAACTGCTATTCAACGTTCTAAAGATTTTCCTGATGTAAACGGAATGGTATATACCGTAGGTAACGAACAAGATTATCATTTCAAAGTGTTATTCTTAATCTTACAAAAATTAGGATACTCTTGGGCGAAACAATTATTCCATTTAAGTTACGGAATGGTAGATTTACCTTCAGGAAAAATGAAATCTCGTGAGGGTACTGTAGTTGATGCCGATGATTTAATGGATGAAATGACAAACACTGCTCGTGAAATTTCGCAAGAGTTAGGTAAGTTAGAAGGGTATTCTACTGAGGAAAAAGAGGAATTATATAAAATTATCGGATTAGGAGCCTTAAAATACTTCATTTTAAAGGTAGACCCTAAAAAGAGGATTTTGTTTGACCCACAAGCATCGGTAGATTTCCAAGGAAATACAGGTCCGTTTGTACAATATACGTATGCAAGAATTCAGTCTATCTTGCGTAAAGCCGACTTTGATTATTCAGCTAAAGTATCGGTAGAATTACACGAGAAAGAAAAAGAATTAATCAAACAATTAGAACAATATCCTGAAGTCATTCAGCAAGCAGCAAGTAATTATTCGCCTGCTGTGATTGCTAATTATACCTACGACTTGGTAAAAGAGTTCAACTCATTCTATCAAAATGTATCCATTTTAGGAGAAGAAAATCAAGATAAAAAAGTATTTAGAGTTCAGTTATCTAAAAAAGTAGCTGACACTATAAAATCTGCATTCAAATTATTAGGAATTCAAGTTCCTGAAAGAATGTAATAAATTAACAAACAACAAGTAAAAAGTAAACAACATGAAATACGACGTACTAATAATTGGAAGTGGTCCTGGAGGTTATGTAACTGCAATTAGAGCATCTCAATTAGGGTTTAAAACCGCTGTAGTTGAAAAGGAAAACTTAGGTGGAATTTGCTTAAACTGGGGATGTATTCCTACCAAAGCATTATTAAAATCTGCACAAGTATATGATTATTTAAAACATGTTGATGAGTATGGTTTAAAAGCAGAAGCTATCGATAAAGATTTCGAAGCTGTTATTAAACGTAGTCGTGGTGTTGCTGAAGGAATGAGCAAAGGTGTTCAGTTCTTAATGAAGAAAAACAAAATTGATATCATCGACGGTTTTGGAAAGGTTAAACCTGGAAAAAAAGTAGATGTTACTGATAAAGATGGTAAAGTAACTGAGTATTCGGCAGATCATATTATCATTGCTACTGGAGCTCGTTCTCGTGAGTTACCAAGTTTACCTCAAGACGGTAAAAAAGTTATCGGGTATCGTGAGGCTATGAGCTTACCAACACAACCTAAATCGATGATCGTTGTAGGTTCAGGTGCTATTGGAGTTGAGTTTGCTCACTTCTATAACTCAATGGGAACTGATGTAACTGTTGTTGAATTTATGCCAACAATTGTTCCTGTTGAAGATAAAGATGTTTCTAAACAAATGGAGCGTTCTTTCAAAAAAGCGGGAATTAAAGTAATGACAAGTTCTTCTGTAGAGTCTGTTGATACGTCTGGTGACGGGGTAAAAGCAACTGTAAAAACTAAAAAAGGAGAAGAAGTTTTAGAAGCTGATATCATTTTATCTGCTGTTGGAATTAAAACAAATATTGAAAACATCGGTTTAGAAGATGTTGGAATTATTACTGATAGAGATAAAATCTTAGTAAACGACTGGTACCAAACGAACATTCCAGGATACTATGCGATTGGAGATGTAACTCCTGGTCCGGCATTAGCACACGTTGCTTCAGCAGAAGGAATTACTTGTGTTGAAAAAATAGCTGGCTTACATACTGAAGCTATTGACTATGGAAACATTCCTGGTTGTACCTATGCTACTCCTGAGATTGCTTCTGTTGGTTTAACTGAAGAGCAAGCAAAGGAAAAAGGTTACGAATTAAAGATTGGTAAATTCCCTTTCTCTGCATCTGGTAAGGCTAAAGCTGCTGGAACTCCTGACGGATTTGTAAAAGTTATTTTTGATGCTAAGTACGGTGAATGGTTAGGATGCCATATGATTGGTGCTGGTGTTACCGATATGATTGCTGAAGCTGTTTTAGGCCGTAAATTAGAAACTACTGGTCATGAAGTATTAAAAGCAATTCATCCACACCCAACTATGAGTGAAGCTGTTATGGAAGCTGTTGCTGACGCTTATGATGAAGTAATCCACTTATAAAATTCTCAAACTTTATATAACTATAACCTCGTCATTTTTGGCGAGGTTTTTTTATATTTGAATATGAAAAAAATACTCCCAATATTCGTTTTATTATGCTGTTTTTATTCTTGTAAAACAGAAGAAAAAAAAACTCCTTTAAACCCATTAACGGTTCCCTTAAACGAACGTCCTATACCAAAACTTCCAAATACTAGAAATATTTCTACTAATGTTATTGGAGGTGCACATTATATATGCCCTAACAAATGTAAAGGAGGAACTTCAAGTGTTCAAGGCACCTCTTGCCCTGTTTGTAAAACTCCTCTTGCTCATAACCAAGGCTTTCATAATACCCAAAACAAAACTTCGAACTCACCAATATCAACACCTGTAACGCCCCCCACTTCTGGTCCAAATGCAGCAGGACAATATCATTATACTTGTTCTAACGGTTGTACTATTGGTTCAGATAATTCAGGTCAATGTAAGAGTTGTGGTGGAAAGCTAGTTCATAACGCTGCTTTTCATAGTTAAAAAATAATATTTTAAACCTCATATAATAATGAGGTTTTGTTTTTTATATGTCTTATCTTTTGTTCTCTATAATTACTTTTTTGTTATTGATTTTTATGAAGTGTACCTATAGCTATTGTTCATATACAAGTATTATCCATAATAAAATACTGTTAATAGTGAAGTATTTATAATTCCATTATAATAAATGAAACTCTCTTCCTTTGAATTCTAGTTACTTTTTAATACGAGCCCTATTTTCTAGCTAAATAAGTGATTTTCTTAACCCCTCTTCTACATTCTTCCACAAAAAATTCCAAAAAGAACGAGTTTGATCTCTTTCAAAGTTTTTTATTTCTACCTTTTCTAATTTATTTTTTGAAGAATTTTTTACAAATAAATTAGCTAACCAAGAAACTACTTTTTTTACTCCTTTTTGCTTATTGAGCATTTTCAACTCAAGGTTTTTAAATGCTATAGCAAAATCTCCATTAGAAAAATTATCATTACCATAAAAATTAAAAAACAGCTTATCTATTTTACCTTCGCACTTTATATTTAGTGCAGGCTCTATAAATGAGTTTATATTTTTTGAACTTACTTCATAAAGTTTTCCTTTAATTGTAAAAGCATCATTAACATCTGCTATATTGAATCTCCAATCAATTGATAAAGGAGATGTTCCCATAAAGTCACTTTTAATCTTAACAATTGTAGTTGGAATGCTATCTTTTATTTTAACATTTGTCAAGTTAGTTACAATTGCATCAATGTTTTCAAAACTTACCAATCCTGCTTTTCTTTCCTTATTAGTTAGCTCTTCATAAGTAATTTTAGTATCCTTTATTTTAATACTATCAATTACAAAATTAATTGGTAGTTCTCTTAGACTCTTACTATATAAGTCTTTTCTTTTGTTTCTATGATTAAGAACTGTTGCATCTAAGTACACACCAAAGTCTCCATCACTTATTAATATTTTGTCAATAGTAAAAAGTAACTTTTTTTTATTTGTTAATTTTATTTTAGGTACTTCTATTTTTTTAATAAATAAATCTAATATATCCTTTTCATAAGGAACATGATATATGTAGTTCTTTCTAGGTTTAAGAGGAGTAATTTTCACACTATCAAGTTTAAGAAAATTATCCTCCAATTTAAGATTAGCTATGCTATAAGATTGAATTTCTGAACCCTGTGCATCAAAAGCATTAAGCTTCAATGAAATTTTTTCATATAGAAAAGGAAATGTCGTTTTTAAATCTTTTGAGTATTCTAATTTTGTAAGTTTTAACCTATAGTTATCTATAGTAATAGGGTAATTTTTATCATTTACAATAGCTAAAGCTGAATTTTTAATTTCTAACTCATCAATAGTTATTGGCATTCTCTTTTTTTTATGTATGGTATCTTTTTCCTTAGCATTTAATATATCTTTAGGTATTTTTCCTTTTATAATAGAACTATTTAAGACTATTTTATCGATTGATAGTTTATCTTTAATAAAGTAAGCATAATAAGAAACTCCTTTTACACTTAAGTTATTTATTTTAAGATGTATACTATCTTTTTCTAAAAAAAAATCATCAATACTAATATTACCTAATAATACATTAGCTTTTACTTTTCCTGTATAATTAATATGTTTTTTAACTAAGGTTTCTGTCAGTTTTTTTTCAATTTTACCTGCTGCTATATAGTTCAGACTCAAAATTAAGACCGAAAATAGGACTACTATTATTACAATTATTTTTATTGTTTTTTTTATCACAGCAAATTTTAAATTTTGTTAAACTTAGTTAATTATTTGTTTTTTTTACATTTAAAATCCTCTTAAACATTTAAAAAAAATATTTAATTCTATTTTTATTGAATATTTTTTATTTCGGCATAATAGTTGTTACTAACAAAACATTAACATAATAACTACTACTATGGAAAACTATCTACTAAAACAGTTTTGCAATTTGAGGGGATGATTGTTATTGAAAAAGAAAAACTCGAAGTTAATAGCTTCGAGTTTTATTTTATAAATGTTTTATTTACCTGATTAACTTCTTATATTTAATTCGCTTAGGCATTAAATCTCCTCCTAAACGCTTCTTCTTGTTCTCTTCATAATCAGAGAAAGAACCTTCAAAGAAATACACTTGACTATCTCCTTCGAAAGCTAAGATATGTGTACAAATACGATCTAAAAACCATCTATCGTGCGAAATTACCACAGCACATCCTGCAAAATTTTCTAAACCTTCTTCTAAAGCTCGTAAAGTATTTACATCTAAATCATTTGTTGGCTCATCTAATAACAATACGTTACCTTCTTCCTTTAACGTCATTGCTAAATGCAAACGGTTACGCTCTCCTCCTGATAAGGTTGCTACCTTTTTATTTTGCTCACTTCCCGAGAAGTTAAAACGACTTAAATAAGCTCTTGAATTTACTTGTTTACCTCCCATCATCACTAAATCTTGACCTTCAGAGAAGTTCTCCCAAATAGATTTTTCTGGATCAATATTAGAATGTGACTGATCTACATAAGCTATTTTAGCTGTCTCCCCTACTTTAAAGCTTCCCGCATCAGGAGTTTCTTCTCCCATGATCATTCTAAAAATAGTGGTTTTACCAGCTCCGTTCGGACCAATAATTCCTACAATTCCGGCTTGTGGTAGGTTGAACTCTAAATTTTCGTATAATAATTTGTCTCCATAAGCTTTAGAAACACCTGTAGCTTCTATTACGTTCGTTCCTAAACGAGGACCATTAGGAATGTATATTTCTAATTTTTCTTCCGTCTGCTTCTGATCTTGACTCATTAACTTTTCGTAGTTCTTCAAACGTGCTTTTTGCTTTGTTTGACGACCTTTTGCTCCTTGACGTACCCATTCTAACTCTCGTTCTAAAGTTTTTTGACGCTTAGAGGCTGTTTTACTTTCTTGAGCTAAACGTTTAGATTTTTGGTCTAACCAAGATGAATAATTTCCTTTCCATGGAATACCTTCACCTCTATCCAATTCTAAAATCCAACCTGCAACGTTATCTAAGAAATAACGGTCGTGTGTTACTGCAATTACCGTTCCTTTATATTGTGCTAAATGATGCTCTAACCAATGTACAGATTCTGCATCTAAGTGGTTGGTAGGCTCATCTAATAATAAAATTTCTGGTTCTTGTAATAATAAACGACATAAAGCAACACGACGACGCTCTCCTCCTGATAATACTCCTATTTTCTTATCTCCTTCTGGCGTACGTAACGCATCCATAGCTATTTCTAGCTTGGTATCTAATTCCCATGCATTAGAAGCATCAATCTTATCTTGTAGTTCAGCTTGACGATCCATTAACTTTTGCATCTTATCTGCATCAGAATATACTTCTTCTAAGCCAAACATATCGTTTATTTTGTTGTATTCATCTAAAATAGCAACTGTTTCTGCTACTCCTTCTTTAACAACTTCTAAAACGGTTTTATCTTCGTCTAACTGAGGTTCTTGTTCTAAATATCCTACTTTATAACCTGGAGAGAACGTAACATCTCCTTGGTAGTTTTTTTCTACTCCTGCTATAATTTTTAACAAAGTAGACTTACCTGAACCGTTTAAACCTAAAATACCAATTTTAGCTCCATAAAAGAAACTTAAATAGATATCTTTAAGAACCTGTTTTCCTGTACTTTGGTAGGTCTTAGAGACCTTATTCATTGAAAAAATGACTTTTTTATCGTCGCTCATTTCTCTATATTTTCTTTAATTAAACTCTTCCTTTTAGGGCATTAAACACCCATGCATTTGCAAAAAAACCTAAACCAACAGCTCCAAATCCATACCCTGCTATTTCATCATATTTAAATACTGCTAATCCAATAAGTAAAACCCCCATTAATACCATTATAAGCGTTGCCCAACCTAGGACAGTGTTTTTGTTCATTGCCATAATTTACTTTTTTCAATAAAATGTGAGCTACAAATATCGGTAATTATTTAGACTTATTCACTGTAGTTTTGCGCATAAAAAAAGTCTTACCAATGCAAGACTTTTTAGTGATTTTAAATTTATATACATACTAGAGTTCAGCAGCTAACCTACTTCCTTGGTTTATGGCTCTCTTTGCATCTAATTCTGCCGCAACATCAGCTCCTCCAATTACATGTACTTTCATTCCTTTGGCTTCTAATGGCTCTAACAATTCTTTAAATGGAACTTGACCTGCACAAATAATCACATTATCAACTGGTAATACTTTTTGTTCTTCATTTTGAACATAGTGTAAACCTTCATCATCTATTTTTGTATACTGTACTTCATTTATAAATTGTACTTTTTTTCTTTTTAATACTGAACGATGAATCCATCCTGTAGTTTTTCCTAAATTTCCTCCAAACTTTCCTGAACTACGTTTAAACATATATATTTCTCTTGGTGAAGGATGAACTTCAGGAGTAACACCTTCTATTCCTGCACGTGATTTTAATGTTTTATCAATACCCCATTCCTTTAACCAAGCATCTATATTTTGAGAAGTACTCTCTCCTTCATGAGCTAAATATTCTGAAACGTCAAAACCAATTCCTCCCGCTCCAATAACCGCAACACGTTTACCTACAGGTTTCTTTAATTTCACAACATCAATATAACTCAATACTTTTTCATGATCAACCCCTTCTATTCTTGGGGTTCTCGGTGTAATTCCAGTTGCTAAAACAACCTCATCAAAATTACCATTGTATAAATCTTCAGCAGTAACCCTTGTGTTTAACTTTACATTTACCTTATGCAATTCTAATTGCTTATTAAAGTAACGAATGGTTTCATAAAACTCTTCTTTTCCTGGAATTTGTTTTGCTATATTAAACTGACCTCCTGTTTCTTTATCGGCATCAAATAAGGTTACATCGTGCCCTCTTTGAGCTGCTACTGTTGAAGCTGCTAAACCAGCTGGTCCTGCTCCTACAATTGCTATTTTTTTCTTTTTTGAAGTTAGATTATAGTTAAGTTCTGTTTCGTGACATGCTCTTGGGTTTACCAAGCAACTTGCTACTTTCTTTTGAAATGCATGGTCTAAACAAGCTTGATTACAAGCTATACAAGTATTTATTTCATCTATTCTTTCTTCTTTAGCTTTGTTTACCCATTCTGGATCTGCTAAAAATGGGCGTGCCATTGAAATCATATCTGCATGTCCTTCTGCCAAAACTTTTTCAGCAATATCTGGCATATTTATTCGGTTAGAAGTAACTAATGGAATAGATAGTTCTTCTTTCATTTTTTTGGTTACCCAAGTAAACGCAGCTCTAGGTACTGAGGTTGCAATAGTAGGAATTCGTGCTTCATGCCATCCAATACCTGTATTGATAATAGTAGCCCCAGCTTTTTCTATTTCTTTTCCTAACTGTACTACTTCTTCCCAAGAACTTCCTTGTTCTACCAAATCTAGCATCGATAAACGATAGATAATGATAAAGTTCTCTCCAACAGCTTCTCTAATTTTACGAACCAATTCTACTGCTAAACGAATTCTATTTTCATACTTACCTCCATAATCGTCGGTTCTTTTATTAGTTCTCGTTACTATAAACTGATTAATTAAATATCCTTCAGACCCCATGATTTCTACACCATCATATCCTGCTTCTTGTGATAATTTAGCACAGTTTACAAAGTCTTTTACTGTTCTTCGTATTCCCGATTGCTTTAATGCAAATGGTTTGAAAGGCGTTATTGGTGATTTGATTTTTGAAGGTGCCACATTAAATGGGTGGTATCCATAACGTCCTGAGTGTAAAATTTGCATACATATTTTACCGCCCTCTTTATGAACTGCTTCTGTAATTACTTTGTGTTCACGGGCATGCTTTTTTGTACTCATACGGGCAGAAAAAGGTGCTGTCCATCCTTGAATATTCGGTGCAATTCCTCCTGTAACAATCAAACCTACCCCACCACGTGCACGCTCTGCATAGTAAGAAGCAATGCGTTTAATTCCATTTTTTTCTTCTTCTAAACCAGTATGCATAGATCCCATTAACACTCGATTTTTTAAAGTAGTGAAACCTAAATCTAACGGCTCAAAAATATGTTTGTATTTCATTGTTGAATTTTTATAAAATATTATGCATGCATAACAAATTGCAAGATACATATTTTTTATTATATTTTTTTTATACAAAAAGACCCTATACAATGTATAGGGTCTTTTTATGCTTTTAGGGTATTTTTACCACCAAAATATTATGATTAAACCATTTGAACATATAATGATTATAATAATCCTAACTTTGGTTCCATCGTTTAATTCGGCTTCAAACCTGTAAACTGGTTGTCTTTGATACTCATGAGGTACTTGTATCACATTACCATCTTTCATTCTGTGCTCTGCCAAACCAACACCTGAAAATTCATCTTTTACGATACGGTAACTTTTTAAATCTTCTTTTTTAAGGTTTCCTCTTTCTAAAAATAAATCTAAAGTAGGTTTTTCTAGCCCATTTGGATTCATTGGGTATTCATCTGCTCTAACTACTCCGTAATCTTCATGATAATCTAGCTTTAAGTCTTCTGCTGATTTTGCTGCTTTAGTATCTAAAGTTTCTGTTTGAGTTTCGTCTAATAATACAGTTTCTTCATTTTGACATGATGTAAATACCATAAAAAAGATACTTACAAACATTAGGTTTTTTAAAGTCTTCATAAAATTGAGTTTGGGTTAATTAATCAACTCAAATATATCTAAGCATTATTTAGGAATACCTAGGTAAAAGACTACTTATAACACAAGATAAACCTCTTATTTTTAAAAGGATAATAACTTTTTTATACACTCATGTAATTTCTATTTCTTAAAAGGCGTATTTTTTAATCTATATTTCCCTTTTATTAACTATAAACACAAAATCTATTGTCTAATTTTATCTAGTAAACCACTAAGTTGTGTAGCTTCTTCTTCCGTTAAATTTTCAATAAAATCTAAATGTAACTTATCATCTATTGCTTTTAATAACTTTTTTCCTTGTTGCGTAATACTTATATAAACTACTCTTCTATCATGCTTACATCTTTCACGATTTATTAAATTCTTCTCGTATAATTTATCCATTAATCTCGTAGCATTTGGAGCTCGTTCAATCATTCTATCTTTTATTGTTTGAACTTTTATCGCTTCTTTTGCTCCTCTTAAAATACGAAGAATATTAAATTGTTGAGATGAAATACTGTACTGCTTAAAAAACTCATTTTCTTGACTGTTTATCCAGTTAGCAGTGTATTTAATATTTATAAACGCTTTAATTTTATTATTTGGAAACTTTGAATTAATATCTTTTGAAATATCTCCCATTGCTTTGGTAATTAGCTGTTAGCTATTAGCCTTTTTTATTAAAATAAGATTATCCTTTTAACTTTAAGTCTTGCATTAATTTGTTGAAAGTATCTGATGATGGTGTTAGATACACTTCATCATCAACAAATAGCGTTGGATATTTAACTTGACCTTCATATAATTCTTTCGTGTGTTCTTTTGCTTCATCATCAACAGAAACATCTTTATATTCAAATGGTACTTCTGCAGATTTTAAAAAGTTTTTATATGCAACTGTATGTGCATGTCCTTTTCTACCATATAAAACTATCTTCATTTTTAACCTCCTTATTTTGAGTACAAAAGTACAAAACACACATTTATATACCAAGGAATATAAATTCTTTACAAATATTGAAAAGGAATTTTATTTAAGCTAAAACGTCTGAGTATTCAGGCTTTTTATCAAAAACTGATTTAGCAAATGGGCATAATGGAAGAATTTTGATATTTTTACTTCTAGCAAAATTTACCGAGGCTGCTACCAACTTATATCCTACTCCTTTTCCTCTTAAAGTGTTATTTACTTCAGTATGATCTATAATTAATTTATCCTTACCTGCCCAAGTATACGTCATTAAAGCAGCTCTATTCCCTTCAACTTCAATATAGAACTCTCCTTTTTTATCATTGTCTTCTTGCTGTACTTTCATAATTACCCTTTAAACTCAACTTTTACATGTGTACCATCACAATATGGTTTGTTATGAGAAGCCCCACACCTGCAAAAAGCAGTTGTTTTATTTTTCTTTTCTGTTGTACCATCCGGATTAGTTACATGCAGAGTTCCGTAAATTAATAAAGGACCATCTTCTAATGCTTCTACCTTAGTTTCTGTATGAGCTGCTGCTTGACTCCCTTCTCTTTTTGAAATGTATGATAAAGCTCCTGATGGGCATTCCTCTACTTGCTTTTTAATTCTTTCTGTAGTAGCTCCATCCATCTTAATCCAAGGTCTATTTTGTGGATTAAAAACCTGTATCAAACCTTTCCAACATTTTTTTGAATGGATACATTTGTTTGGCTTCCAAACTACAGTAATATCATTATTACTATAGTTCTTTACAATTTCCTTTGCTTCTGACATAACTTAAAATTTTATGTTTATACTGCTTTTTGGAAAGTTGTAACTGCTTCTTTTATTTCTTCATTAAACTCCTCATTTACAATCCTTCCGTCATTAAAGTTATCATAAAATTTCGGTAAAGAAAAATCTGCTATAACATTTGCTCCCATATGAGGAAAACCATTTTTAGCTATTGCCATTGACGACGCCCCTCCTCTACCTCCAGGAGAAGTTGATAATAATAGCATTGGTTTATTATGCCATATTTTTTGTTCTATACGCGACATCCAGTCTATAATATTCTTAAAAGCTACCGTAAAATTACCATTATGTTCTGCTAACGATACAGCTATTCCATCTGCTTCTTTAATTTTTTCTAGAAATATTGCGGCATTTTCTGGTACACCTTCTTCTATTTCTTTATCAATTCCATAAATAGGTAATGGATAATCGTTTAAATCTAATACTGAAACTTCAATTCCACCTAATAAGCTAGAAGCATATGTTACTAATTGTTTGTTTATTGATTTTTTGCTGTTACTACCTGCGAAAGCGATTATTTTTTTCATCTATGTTGTTATTTTTGACTCAATTTCTGTTTCACCTTTCACCATTTTAGCTACTGGGCATTTACCTACTATTTCTAATAGTTTAGTATGCTGCTCTTCTGTAACTTCTTTTTCGAATGAAATTTCTTCTACTAATGATTTTTTAATTCCTTCTGGAGTTAATTCTTCTTTTTGGCTAACATTTACTGTAACTTTTCCTAAGTCCCATCCTTTCCTCTCTGCATACATTCTCAAAGTAATAGACACACATCCACCAATTGCAGTTAGTAAATATTCTACTGGAGTTGGTCCATTATCGTCTCCTCCTTTGTCTAAAGGCTCATCAATAACAGCAAAATGATTTCTCATTTTTGCTTCTGCTAAGTAATTTCGGTCAGTTAAAGTAACTGTTGCTATTGGATTGTTGCTCATTATATTTTTTTACTATAAATATACGAAACTATTAATAGTACGATTGCTATTACAGCTCCTGTTTGTTCTCCATCACCAATCATAAAATGAGCAAAAAAAGCTAGAATAAATGCAAAGAAAAAACCTGCATACGCCCATTCATTTAAAAACTTTCCTCTAAAAAACCATAAAGCTATTAAACCTAACAGCTTAGCTACTGCATATGGGTAAATAATGTATGTTGGGTACCCAAATGCTGTAAACATTTTAGCTACTTCTGCATGATTAAAAAAATACATTCCTGCTGAAAAAAACATTAATAATGTTAATAACCCTGTAGCTACATAAAAAATAATTTTATCTCTTTTCATTTTGTTTGTTATTAAAATTCATTTACAAATATATAAAAATGTTTTTATTATTTTCCATGGTAAATATCACCTAGACATTTATCAATAATAATACACAAGGATTATAAATCAAAAAAAACATATATTTGTATTTATATAAGTACTTATATTTATTAAAAATGGACGCACTTAAAGGATTAGGAGAAATTGGATTAGGTTCTAGGTTAAAAAGGACTAGCGAATACATGATGCGCGAAACACAATTGGTGTACGATGAGTTTAATATTGATTTTGACCCTTACCTATTCCCTACTTTTAAAATTATAAAAAACAAAGATGGTGTTACTAATACTGAGATTACCAACAGTTTAAAAACATCGCAGCCTGCTACTACTCAAGCTATTAATAAGCTTCATAAAAAAGGACTTATCTCCCTTAAAGAAGACAAATTGGATAAGCGAAAAAAAGTTGTTTTTGTTTCTAACAAAGGAAAGCAACTCATAGAAAATGTAACTCCTATATGGAACAGCATTGAACACACTATTAAAGAGTACACTAATATAAAGTCTGAATCACTAACTGAACTTATAAATGAATTAGAGGCTAAGTTTAATGAAAAGTCTTTCAGCAAAGCTATTATAGAACACATAAAAATGAATACAACACAAAATACTATAGCAATTACCACGTTTAAGGAAGAATACAGCTCATCTTTTTATAACCTGAATATTGAATGGTTACAAACATTTTTCTACGTAGAACCTTATGATGAGGAAGTTTTAAGCAATCCTCACAAATATATTATTGACAAAGGAGGACATATTTTCTTTGCTAAATTAAATAATGAAGTTGTAGGTACTGTTGCTTTAATGCCTATGAGTGAACCTAATATTTATGAATTAACAAAAATGGCTGTTTCACCAAAACACAGGGGTTACAAAATAGGACAACAACTCATGCAACATTGTATTGATTTTGCAAAAGACAAACAGTTTGATAAATTGGTTTTATACTCAAACACGAAACTTGAAAACGCTATTTACATTTATAGAAAATTCGGCTTTTTAGAAATTCCTGTGGAAGAAGACTGCCCATACGAACGTTGTAATATTAAAATGGAATTAAAAACAAAGTCTTGATAACTTACGATATGGATACTACTCAAACAATTAACATCTTACAGGAAGCTGAAAAAATAAAAAAATACTTTTCTCCTAAAATAATTTCTGAAGTTAACAATGAATATGTTAAACTCGCCAAAATTAAAGGGGAAGATATTCCGTGGCATAATCATGAAAACGAAGATGAGCTTTTTTATATTATCGATGGAAGTCTTTTAATGGAAATAGAAAATCAACCTAGTTTTACGATGAAAAAAGGTGATTTATTTGTAGTTCCTAAAGGTGTAAATCACAGAGTTAGTTCTTCGGAAGATTGTTTAATTATGCTTATCGAAACAAAATCTACCAAACACACTGGTGATGTAATAACTCCTATCACTAAATCTATTGATAATCAAAAATATTAAAGCCCTTATAAAGGCTTTTTCATTAAAGTAAAAAGCTCTCTTTTAAAAAGAGAGCTAACTACATCAAAATAAAATTTACAACTGCTAATTATAAACTCATACTATCAAATTAGTAAGTAAAATTCCTGCTATGCAAACAAACAATTGAAACAAACCAAACATAACAGGAAGTTTACAAACAACTAAGATTTTTTATACTGCTACGGCACTTTCTTCTTCTATCCCTTTATCTTTTGCCCCTACTTCAAATTGATTAGATGTATTCTTTTCTCCACTAGCTTTTAACGCTTTATCTCCTGCAAAAAATGTTTTATGATCATCTCCTAAATCAGAACCAGCCATTCGTTGATGTTTTACACACGAAACTCCTTTTCTAATTTCTTGTCGTTGTACTCCTCTTACATACGCTAACATTCCATCTTCTCCAAAATAACCTTCTGTTAAATCATTCATATGTAACGCAGTTGTATGGTAGGTTGGTAAGGTAATTAAATGATGGAAAATACCTGCTTCTCTTGCCCCATCTATTTGGAAAGTACGGATTTTCTCATCCGCTCTATGACACAATTCTGTACCATCATAAGCCGCATTCATTAAATTATTTCTGTCGTACCCTGTCATGTTTTCTCCTTCTGCAACCATTTCATCATACACTTGATTACGGAAGTTTAACGTCCAATTGAACGATGGTGAATTGTTGTATACCAATTTCGCATTTGGTATTACTGCTCTCACTCTATTTACCATATTGGCTATTTGACCAACGTGTGGTGTAGGCGTTTCAATCCATAACAAATCGGCTCCGTTTTGTAAGCTTGTAATACAATCTAGCACTACCCTATCAATATTCGTTCCTTCTCTAAACTTATACAAACCATTAGCCAAACGTACAGGACGCACTAGCTTTCCATCACGTTTTAGTAATACATCGTCTTCTTTTGCTTCATCAATTGTAATTTCTTCAGCTTCTACAAAGGCTAAATATTGAGAAGCTAAATCTCCTGGTTCTTGACTTACAGGTAATTTTTGAGTTAATCCTGCTCCTTCCGAATCGGTTCTTGCTACAATAACTCCATCTTCTACGCCTAACTCTAAAAAGGCATATCGAATTGCATTTAATTTTGCTATAAAGTCTTCGTGTGGTACAGTTACTTTTCCGTCTTGATGTCCACATTGTTTAGCATCTGAAACTTGATTTTCTATCTGAATAGCACAAGCACCAGCCTGAATCATTTTTTTAGCTAACAAATACGTAGCTTCTTCATTTCCAAAACCAGCATCAATATCAGCAATAATTGGAACTATATGTGTTTCAAAATTATCAATTTCACTCTGTACATCTTCTCCGTTTTCTAATCTTCTAAATAAATCGTTTAATTCAATAGCATCTGCTTGACGTAGAAAATCATAAATCTCCTCAATTAACGCAGGAACTGCTGTTTTTTCATGCATCGATTGATCTGGTAATGGACCAAACTCTGAGCGCAAAGCAGCTACCATCCATCCTGAAAGATATAAATAACGTTTACTTGTTGTTTTGTGATGTTTTTTTACTGCAATCATTTTTTGTTGTGCTACAAATCCGTGCCAGCACCCCAATGACTGTGTATAATTAGATGAATCTGCATCGTAAGCCGCCATATCTTCTCTCATAATTGCAGCGGTGTATCTAGCGATATCTAAACCTGTTTTAAAACGGTTTTGTGCTACCATTCTAGCAGCATTCTCTGGAGAAACTGAATTCCAAGTTGCTCCGAACTTTTTCTTTAATTCTTTCACTGTTTGTAAAGCAGAACTATAATTAGCGTGTGCTAAATTTTTCATAATTTTGTAATTGATAAGGTTATTAATTTTTATTGATAGCTTGCCCTCTTAAATGTTGCCGCATTTTTGAGGGCTTTTTTCTCGATAATCGAGATTTAAATATTCAAGTCTAGTTTTTAATTTAAATTGCTTTTCTCTATAAATATTTATTTGCCGGTAAGGTTAAGAACTCTACAAATTCTTTGTTTAAAATCAACTCGTCAAATAATTGAATAGCTAACTCAAACTTTCCGTTATTGTATCTGTCTTCACCTACATAACTTTTTATTTTTTTTAATTCTTCTTTTTTAAATTGCTCATACATTCCTTCTGTAAACGTTCTACCATCTTCAAGCATTACGTTTTTATGTAACCATTGCCATACTTGTGTTCGAGATATTTCAGCAGTTGCTGCATCTTCCATTAAATTATACAAGGCAGCTGCTCCTTGTCCCATTAACCACGACTCTACATACAAAATACCAACATTGATATTTTCTCGTATTCCTTGCTCAGTAATAGTACCTTCTGGTAATTCTACTAAATCTTTTTCTGTAATTGTTAGATCTTCTAGCTTTTTATCTATCTGATTCGCATTGGGCATTGTTGTATTAAAAACGTCCATTGCAATTGCTACTAAACCAGGATGCGCCACCCAAGTTCCGTCATGACCATTCCTAACTTCTTGCTCCTTATCTTTCTTAACCTTTGCAAAAGCTTCTTTATTTAACGCTTCGTTATTCTTTACTGGAATTTGTGCAGCCATCCCTCCCATAGCATGTACACCTCGTTTGTGACACGACTGAATAACTCGTAACGAATACGCCTTCATAAATGGGCTACTCATGGTTACTTGTGAACGGTTTGGCACAATAAAACCAGAATGATTTCTGAACTTTTTAATGTATGAAAAGATATAATCCCAACGACCACAATTTAAGCCAGCCATATGATCTTTTAACTCATAAATAATTTCATCTAACTGAAAACTTGCCGTAATTGTTTCTATTAATACTGTTGCTTTAATGGTTTTTTGTGGTACCTCCATATACTCTTGTGCAAACACAAAGACATCATTCCACCAACGTGCTTCTTTGTAGTGCTCTAGTTTAGGTAAATAAAAATAGGTTGCACTACCTTGCTCTCGTAAGGTTTTGATATTATGGAAAAAGTACAATCCAAAATCTACCAAAGAACCTGACATTTCTACGCCATCAATCAACAAATGTTTTTCATTTAAATGCAATCCTCTTGGTCTTACTAACAAGGTAGCTACTTTCTCATTTAACTTGTAACTTTTATCTTTTGCAGCGTTGTAAAATGAAATTGTTTTATTTACTGCATCTCGTAAGTTTACCTGACCATCTAAAATATTTTGAATTGTAGGTGAATTACTATCTTCAAAATCTGCCATAAACGTTTTTGCTCCAGAATTTAAAGCATTGATAATCATTTTACGCTCTACTGGCCCTGTTATTTCTACTCTCCTATCTAACAAATCTTCAGGTAACGGAGCACATACCCAATCGCTCTCTCTTATCTCTTTCGTTTCCAAAGGAAAAGAAGGATAGTTTCCTGCATCAAAATAAGCTTGTTCGATTTCTCTTTCAGCTAATAATTGAAGTCTTTGAGGATTAAATTTTTCTTGAAGTTGAATTAAAAATGCTTTGGCTTCATTGGTCAAAACACTTTTATACTCGGTTTGATCAAAACCTACACATTGAATTTCTTTTGCTAAAACATCTTGATTCATATCTATTTATTTTTTACTTATTGATTGACAGTTCAATATTAAAAAAAAGAACTCAAACAAAAAAGCGAACGTTCGCTAAAAACATATAAATTACAAATTTTTATTAATTCGCTAATTTTTATACCTTTGAATTACGAATATTTTAATAAAACACATTGGAAGAAGAATATATCAGATTAGTTTTTGGGTTAAAACTGAAACAAATACGTACAGATAAAAACCTATCACTCTTTGGATTAGCTAAACTAACAGGATTATCAAAATCGTATTTAAACGAAATTGAGAAAGGAAAAAAGTATCCAAAAACTGATAAAATTGTTATTCTTTCTGAGAAGCTAGAAGTACCTTATGATCATTTGGTATCTCTAAAATTAGATAAAAACCTAGCCCCTATTGGTGAAATTTTACAATCGAAAATTTTAAAAGAGATTCCTCTTGACCTATTTGGTATTAAAGAAAATAATCTAATTGACATCATTGCCAATGCTCCTGCAAAGGTTAATGCTTTTATAAGTACCATTATTAAGATTTCTCAAAACTACAATTTAACAAGAGAAAGCTTTTTTCTTGCTGCATTACGTTCGTACCAAGAAGCACACAACAACTATTTTGAGGATATTGAAACAAAGGTTACAGATTTTATTAAGGCTTATCAAATAAATCCAAACAAACCTATTTCTTCAAAAGACTTAGAAGAAATTTTAATTGAAGAATACGGTTATACGATTGATAGCGAAGAACTATCTAAACATCAAAAATTATCTGAATTAAGAAACATCTATATTCCAAAAAACAAAACACTTCTTATATATAACGATATAAACGAAGCACAGAGAACATTCATTTTTGCTAAAGAAATAGCTTATAATTATTTACAAATTGAAAACAGGTTATATACATTTCCATGGATTAAATTTGACAGTTTTGATGAAGTATTAAATAATTTTGTAGCTTCTTACTTTGCAGGTGCTTTAATTATTCCGAAAGATGATTTAATTCAAAAACTAACACAACTTTTTTCTTTAAAAACTTGGCAACCTATACAATTGCACAAAATTATTAGAAGTTATAATTGTTCAGACGAAACGTTTTATCAACGTTTAACGAACATTTTACCAAGACACTTTAATATTAAAAACCTATTCTTTTTACGTTTTACTCATAAAGAAGGTTCTCTGGCACATAGACTTTCTAAAGAACTACATATTACACAACAACAGTCTCCTCACGCCAATCGTAATAACGAACATTATTGTAGAAGGTGGATTGCCATTAAAACAATTCAGGATTTAGAAGTTTCAGAAGAAAAAAAATCTGCTTACGGAATTCAAATTTCGTCGTACGAAAATTCTCAAAAAGAGTATTTAGTACTTTCTGCGGCTACTGCCGATCCTTTTAAAGAAAAAATTAATCGTAGTGTTAGCATAGGTATGTTGCTTTCTCCACACTTAAAAAGAAAACTTCATTTTTTTAATGAAGATACTTTCACTAAAAAAACAGTAGGTGTTACTTGCGAAACATGCGCAGTACAAAACTGTAATGAACGGGTGGCAGAACCTTATATTTTACTAAAACAATCTAGAAATAAAGAAATAGAAAACACTGTTGAAAACATCATTCAATCGTATACCTAAACACCTTGTTTTGTACGTTGTTTTTCTTATTTTAGCATACGCAAACAAATAACTTACCATGGATCTTAACTTCAACAAAAACGAAGACCACAATAAACTTTTAGTATCAGATTTACGTAGACGCTTAACCAAAGTTAAATTAGGCGGTGGACAAAAACGTATTGACAAACATCATGAGAAAGGAAAATTAACAGCTCGTGAACGTATTGATTATTTATTAGACGATAAGTCTAAGTCTATCGAAATTGCTGCTTTTGCAGGTGAAGACATGTATCAAGAACATGGTGGATGTCCTTCAGGTGGTGTGGTTGTAAAAATGGGATATATTAGTGGAAAACAATGTATTGTTGTTGCTAACGATGCTACCGTAAAAGCAGGTGCTTGGTTCCCTATTACAGGAAAGAAAAATTTAAGAGCTCAAGAAATAGCAATTGAAAATAAACTACCTATTATTTATTTGGTAGATTCTGCTGGGGTTTATTTACCAATGCAGGATGAAATTTTTCCTGATAAAGAACACTTCGGAAGAATTTTTAGAAACAATGCGGTAATGAGTAGCATGGGAATTACCCAAATTGCTGCCGTTATGGGAAGTTGTGTTGCTGGTGGTGCTTACTTACCTATTATGAGTGATGAAGCACTAATTGTAGACAAAACAGGAAGTATTTTCTTAGCGGGTAGTTATTTAGTTAAGGCCGCTATTGGCGAAACTATTGATAATGAAACATTAGGTGGAGCAACCACACATTGTGAAGTATCTGGGGTTACCGATTATAAAGCAAAAGATGATAAAGATGCTTTAGATACCATTAAAAACTTAATGGATAAAATTGGAGATTATGACAAAGCTGGATTTAATCGTAAAGAAGCTTTTCCTCCAAAAGAAAATGAAGATGATATTTTCGGAATTTTACCAAAAGCTCGTAATGAGCAATACGACATGATGGAAATCATCAAGCGTTTGGTTGATAATTCTGAATTTGAAGAATACAAGGCAGGCTATGGTCAAACCATTATTACTGGATATGCTCGTATTGATGGATGGGCAGTAGGTATCGTTGCTAACCAACGTAAAATTGTAAAATCAAAAGGAGCAAAAACCAAACCTAGCGAAATGCAATTTGGTGGGGTAATTTATAACGATTCAGCTGATAAAGCTACTCGATTTATTGCCAACTGTAACCAGAAGAAAATCCCGTTAGTTTTCTTACAAGATGTTACTGGGTTTATGGTAGGAAGTAAATCTGAACATAGCGGAATTATTAAAGATGGTGCTAAAATGGTGAACGCTGTTAGTAACTCTGTAGTTCCTAAATTTACGGTAGTTATTGGTAACTCTTACGGTGCAGGAAATTACGCTATGTGTGGTAAGGCCTATGATCCACGTCTTATTTTTGCATGGCCAAGTGCTGAACTAGCTGTGATGAGTGGAGCCTCTGCTGCCAAAGTATTATTACAAATTGAAACTGCCGCTTTAAAGAAAAAAGGAGAAGAAATTACTCCTGAAAAAGAAGCAGAATTATTTGATAAAATTAAATCGAGATACGATAATCAAATATCTCCTTACTATGCTGCTGCAAGAATTTGGACTGATGCTGTAATTAATCCTCTAGATACCAGAACATGGATTTCTATGGGAATAGAAGCTGCTGACCACGCTCCTATTGAAAAGCCTTTTAATTTAGGAGTTTTACAAGTTTAAAACACAGAAAACAGCATGAAGAGGAAAGTGTTTTGGGGCATTATTGCCCTTGTTATAGGCTTTGTAATCTATCAAGTGTATATTTTCACCTTATCTGAAAATGATAATATCAAGTCTATTTACCTAGTTCCTGATGATGCTGTTTTCATAGTTGATACTGAAAGACCTATTGACACTTGGGATGAAATAAGCTCAAGTGAAATTTGGACGCATCTTCAAAAGAATCAACAAATCAATAAACTATCTGAAGGCCTACATAGTTTAGATGAAACTTTTAAAGCAAAAAAGGAAATTTTTGACTTTATTGGGGAACGTAATCTGGTTATTTCAGTACATGTATTTAGTCCTAGAAAATATGGGTTATTATACGTTGCGGATTTACAAAAATTCTCTAAACTTATTTTTCTAAAAAGAGCTATAAGTAATTTGGCTGGAGAAGACTATAAGGTAACAAAACGAGTATACAAAGAACACGAAATTATAGAACTGTATAATAAGAAGACTAGAGAAACTTTACACCTTTCTTTTATTAAAAACCAAGTTATAGCTTCTTATACTCACCTTTTGGTTGAACAATCAATTGACCAATACTTGAATCCTGTTATTGGACGAGATATAAATTTTATAGAAATAAAAAAAAAAACAGATACTGATGGATTTTTTAATATCTATTTACAACATAAATATCTAAAAGATTATTTAAATTGTTTTACCAGTTCTAGCAATTTAGATTTTTTAAATAAAGAAGCATTCTTCTACTCTGGTTTAGACATATCCATTGTGGAAGGAGTTATTGTTCAAGCTACTGGTTACACAAACGTTGACACTAATTCACAAACTTATTTAAAGGTATTACAAAAGTCTGGGGCTGGTAAGCGTAGCGTTGCTAAAGTAGCTCCAAAGAACACCTCTTTATATCTTAGCTTTGCTTTTGATGATTTTAAAACATTCAATAGCAATTTAGAAAAGCTTCAACAAGAAAATCCTGCTGATTTTAAGGTGTATTCTGATCAACTTGCGATGATTGAGGATAAATTAGATATTAATGTTTCTGAAAACATTTATAGTTGGATTGGTAGTGAAATAGCTTTAATTCATTTTAACACTGAGCTTTCAAAAAACAAGAAAGATATCGCTGCTATTATTAAAGCTGATGATATTGATGATGCTAAAGAAAATCTTCAGCTTGTCCTTTCAAAAATTAAAGAAAACACCCCTTTAAAATACAAGCAAATCGATTACAGAGGTTATCCTATTAACTTTTTTGATTTAAAAGGATTCTTTAAAATGTTAGCAGGAAACATGTTTTCTAAAATGGAGAAACCTTACTTTACCATTATTGATGATTTTGTAGTTTTTAGTACTAGTCCAAATACTATTAAAGAAATTATTAACAACCACTTAATAGGATACACCCTAGAAAACTCTGAAAAATTCGATGATTTTAATTATCATTTTGAGAAAAAATCTAGTGTCTTTGCTTATGTAAACACTCCAAATTCCTACAAAGATCTTTTAAGTTTAGTTGATAACAAAACTCGACGTGAACTTCAAAAAAACAAACCTTATATTACTTGCTTTTCACAAATTGGAATGCAGCTAATTGCTTCTGATGACTTATTTGAAAGTAATATTTCTCTTGTTTTTGAAGATCCTAAAAACATTGACATAAACACTAAAAAAGATAAAGAATTAAAAGAGAAACTACTATTAGAGTTAGCTCCCCACAAAGATTCTACAAGTACTCAAAATTCCACAACATTTTTTAAGCTTCCGCCAATACATCCTTCTGACCTAAGCGCTAAATCATACAAAGAGTTTTATAAAAACGGAAAACTAAAATTTGAAGTTGATTTAGAAGATGGCTTAAAAGATGGTTCTTATAAGTCCTATTATGAAAACGGAAACGTAAAAGTTAAAGGGCATTATAAAAATGATAAACAAAGTGGAACTTGGAAAGCTTATGATAAACAAACAGGTGATGTAATTTTCAAAAAACATTTTTAATTGCAATATTTTATAGCATTAGTTACATTTGCCAAGCAAAATTAAAACAGAATACACATGGGAAGAGCATTCGAATTTAGGAAAGCAAGAAAGATGAAACGTTGGTCAGCTATGGCTAAAACCTTTACTCGTATTGGTAAAGATATCGTTATGGCAGTTAAAGAAGGTGGTCCAAACCCCGAAACCAACTCTCGTTTACGTGTTGTAATTCAAAATGCAAAGGCTGCCAACATGCCTAAAGATAATGTTGAGCGCGCTATTAAAAAAGCATCTGATAAAAGTACTGAAAACTATAAAGAAGTATTATTTGAAGGATATGCTCCTCATGGAATTGCTGTTTTAGTAGAAACTGCTACTGATAATAATAACCGTACAGTAGCTAATGTACGTGCTGCTTTTAACAAGTGTAACGGAAATTTAGGAACTTCTGGATCAGTTGCTTTTATGTTTGACCACGTGGTTAACTTTAAAGTAAAAGAAGATTCCTTAGGAATGGATTTAGAAGAGTTTGAAATGGAAATGATCGACTTTGAAGTGGAAGAAGTTTTTGCCGACGAAGAAGATAGTTCGGTAATGCTTTATGCTCCTTTTGAACAATTTGGCGCTATTCAAAAATATTTAGAAGAAAATAATATTGAAATTCTTTCTTCGGAATTTGAACGTATTCCAACAACCACTACTGCGATTTCAGAAGAACAAAAAGAAGAGGTAAACAAGCTTTTAGAAAGACTGGAAGAAGACGATGACGTAAACAATGTCTACCACTCTATGGAAGAATAACAAACATCTTCTTATTCAAAACATATAAATCCAACGATAAAAATCGTTGGATTTTTTTATATATTTATCTCAACCAAACTTCTCACTATTACTATTTTCTACAAAACAAAAGAATCGAATCAATAGAAATAAGCATATAAAGCAAACTTTACAAAACAGATAAAGAAGAAAACTACAATGCTTAACGATTCGGAATGAGTTTAGCTGATTATAAAAAAGCTTTTGACGCTAAAGATTTTTTAGAAAAAACAGGGCATTTAACCCTGTTTTTTTATTCTTAATTATACGTTTTTACTAATCTAACGAACTCTGCTTTGTAACCATCTTTATCCTCTCCTATTTCTCCCTCTGTCAAACTAAGTACATCTTCAATTTTTGTCTTATTTTTAAATTTTGATTTACTTAATTGCATTCCAAATAAAGCTACTGCTGAAATAAAATTCATATCATTCGTTGGTGCCAATACTTCATTTTTAACCGTTTTTACCAACTCTATACTTTTAGTCCCTTTTGGTAATTTATACCTAAACTTCACCGTTAATAATTCATTATTAAAACTATTTAATTGTTTATTTTGAGTATACTTCAATTTGGGTAGTTTCTTCAAAAATTTACTTTTTACTCCTACAGGAATTACTTCATACAATGCTGTTACTGTATGACCACTACCTAACTCACCAGCATCTTTTGTATCATCTACAAAATCTTCATCATTTAACAATCTGTTTTCATATCCTATTAAACGATATGCTTTTACTTTTTCTGGATTAAATTCTACCTGAATTTTCACATCCTTTGCAATGGTATATAAAGTACCCCCAAATTCTTTACCAAATACCTTTTGCGCTTCTTGCATAGTGTCGATATACGCATGATTTCCATTTCCCTTATCTGCTAAAATTTCTAATTTATCATCTTGGTAGTTTCCGTAACCAAAACCTAACACTGATAGAAATACTCCTGATTTTCTTTTTTCTTCTATTAACTCTTCCATTTCAGCATTGGTTGAAGCTCCTACATTAAAATCACCGTCTGTAGCTAAAATAACTCGGTTATTTCCATCTTTTATATAATTTTCCTTTGCTAGTTTGTAAGCTAACTCAATTCCTTCGCCTCCTGCTGTTGAGCCTCCTGCTTCTAATTGATTCAAAGCCTCTAATATTGTTTCTTTTTCATTTCCTGATGTAGGTTTTAAAACTACCCCTGCTGCTCCTGCATATACAACAATTGCTACTTTATCTTTTTCTCTTAACTGATTTACCAATAATTTAAAAGCAGATTTTAATAAAGGTAATTTATTATGATCTGACATAGAGCCTGAAACATCTATCAAAAAAGTTAAGTTTGATGCTGGTAAATTTTCTTGTTTATACTCTTTTCCTTTTAATCCAATTCTTATCAACTGAGTGTCTTTATTCCATGGAGTCCTAACAATTTCTGTAGTGATTGAAAAAGGATGTTTTCCTTTAGGTTGCGGATAGTTATAATCAAAGTAATTAATCATTTCTTCGATCTTAACTGCTTCCTTTGGTACTTTTTGACCGCTATTAATCATTCTTCTTATATTACTGTAAGAAGCTTTATCAACATCAATAGAAAATGTAGACAAGGGAGAGTTTACAGGGCTTCTGAAAATATTTTCACTTCTTCCTGCATAAGAATCTCTATTTTCAATTTGATTATGTCCTCTAATGCTAATAGCTCCAGTAGAAAAAGCCTTTTTACCTTTTAAAGTACCATAACTTGTCACTACAACTTCATCTAATACATTGTCTCCCTTCATTACAACATTTATTACCGGACTTTTTCCTACTGTTTTCATCTCTGTTTTCATTCCTACAAAAGAAAACACTAAAACATCTCCTTGTGTAGCTGAAATAGAGTATTTACCATCAAAATCAGTTTCAATTCCAATAGTAGTTCCTTTTACCACAATAGTAACTCCTGGTAACGGACCTGATTCATCTGAAACTACACCTGTTATTGTTCTTTGTTGTGCTGCAAGTGCTATTGAACTCAACAATATCATTGCATAAAATAGTTTTTTAAACATAGTTTTTCGTTTTAAAGTTTACATAAAACTAGCTAACACTATATTTTTATAAAACTATAAATGAGTAAACAAGTTTATTAGAAAAGTGAACGATACTTTTTAGTGAGGTAAAGTTTTAGCGAGTGTTTTTTTACGTTGGATTTTTTGTGTCTCCGTTTCTATGAATTTATCCACAAAATAAACTGCTTTCGGAATTTCATACTTCGTAAGCCCCAATAGATTTCTAACTTCGTTTGAAATAGCGTCGTTTTCCTCTCCTTCTACTATCAAAACTAGCTTCTCTCCTAGTTTTTTATCGTTGATACCTGCAACAAAAAAGCGATTTGAAATAATTTTAGAGAGTTTTTCTTCTATTTTCTCTGGATGTAGCTTTACTCCTCCAGAGTTAATCACGTTGTCATAACGTCCCAACCATTCAAATTCGGTATCAGAAATCAAACGAATTACATCGTTTGTTATAATTTTTTCTTCGGCTACTTTTGGCGCATCAATCACTAAGCAATTTCGATTGTCTTGAGAAAGTTGTACATTAGGAAGTGTCTTGTAGTGAGGTTTCTCACTATCGTTCGAAATGATATTGTTTAACTTTTTAACAGCAATATGTGTAATTGTTTCTGTCATTCCGTAAGTGGCATAAATTTCAGTTGATTTATTTTGAATAGCTTCAATTAAATCATTTGCTACAACACCTCCTCCTACAATAAGTTTCTTTATTTTATGAATACTAGACAAAGAGCTTCTTAACTGCAAAGGTACCATCGCGGAAAAATCATACTCTTTTAGAATTTCAACTTCAGATGTTGGAGCAACCACATCCATACTCCACCCTAAGGTTAATGCACGAACTAGCATCATTTTCCCAGCAATATAACCAGTTGATAAGCACAATAAAGCTGTAGTATTTTCTTTTAATCTGAAAAAAGTTCCAGTGGCTTTTGCTGAGTTTATCATAAACTCTTTTTTCAACCGAATCGGTTTAGGTTTTCCCGTAGAACCTGATGTTTTTACTACTACAAAATCTTCTGCATTAAACCAATCTGATAAAAATTGATATACGGAATCGTTTATAGTTTTCGAAAAAGTCAATAATTCATCTTCATTAGAAAAAGACTTTCCGTTTAACTGAAAACTATTATGAAAGTTTAGGTTGTCCACTTTATTTGGAGTACTATTTTGTTGTTATTACCGGCTTCTCTATGTTACCAAATAGTTTTTCTTTCCAATTTTTCCAGCCATATTTTTTTTGTAATATTATAATATATAGTGGATAAATTAAAAATACTGGAATTATCATTTGAAACACTAAATTAGGTTCTGAATAATCAATAAACAAAGCATCTGTTTGAAAAACAGCCCAATTTGAAGCTACTAAAATAGCCGCTGCAATATTATTTGCTGCATGAATTCCTAAAGCTAATTCTGTTCCTTCATCTAACAACGTAATAATACCAAATAAAAAACCTGTACCAATATAAAACCCCATAATTCCGTAACCTAATTTGGATACCTCAGGATTTAAAATATGCATAAAACCAAACAATACTGAAGTTACGATAAGTGGAACCCATCTAGTATTAGTTAAAATTCCAATTCCTTGCATTAAATAACCTCTAAACAACAATTCTTCTAACGATGTTTGAATTGGAATTAAAATGATACAAATCGTTAATAATAGAAAAAACGGAACTGGTTTAAAATTCCACACAAAATCTTCAGGAGCTAATAAATAACCTATCAAAAGAAAAAACACAGTTATTAAAAACCAAGTAGTAAATCCATAAAAAAAACGGTTCCAATCTACTCTTTTCCTACTCGTTATCAATGAAGTAATTGATCGTTGATGTAAAAGTTTTACAAAAATTAACAATAATATCATTAATACTGCGAATGGTATTAGATTTTCAAGTAAAAAAATATTTTTATTCCCTTGAAAATTAGCAGTTTGACCCATTAACTCATTATATACTTCTGGTAATAAAAAATAAATGGAAAAATTTAATATAAATGGTGACATTACTATCAAAACTGTTAGCAACCATCTCCACCAGCTATTTTCTCCTTTATATGCTTGTTGTATAAAATTCATTGTTATATATTAAAGTACCATTTTTTGTTCGTATTATACCCTAAACTTCCATTTGAAACTTCCAACGGACTTTCAAAATTGTTGGTAAACAAACTACCTGTTCCTAAACCTTGCGGCAACGGATTATTTAAGGTATGCGTCCATTGTGCTATTGCATTTAGCCCTATATTGCTTTCCAAAGCACTGGTTATCCAATTACCTGCGTTATGGTTGGATGCTATTTGAATCCATTCGTTACTTCCTTTAAACCCTCCTACCAAACTAGGTTTTAAAATAATGTATTGAGGTTGAATTGTAGCTATACATTTTTCTTTCTCTTTTAAAGAAAATACACCTATTAATTCTTCATCAAGCGCAATTGGTAATGGTGTTTTTTCACATAAACTTGCCATTTCTTGCCATTGTCCTTGTTTTATTGGTTGCTCTATAGAATGTAGTTCTAATTCAGATAGTCTTTGTAACTTTTCTAAGGCATTTTGTGGCAAAAATGCTCCATTGGCATCTACACGAAGTTCAATTTCCTTGGCTGAAAATTCTTTTCGTATTGATTGTAACAAAGCTATCTCTGTATCGAAATCAATCGCTCCTATTTTCATTTTTATGGTAGTAAAACCTTGTTGCAACTTATCTTTTATTTGTTGCTGCATAAAGACTTTATCTCCCATCCAAATTAATCCGTTTATAGAAATTTGTTGTTGTCCTTTAGTAAAGTCAGAAGGAAATAATTCAAACGGTGTTTTGCTTTCTAAGGATAAAAATGCTTGTTCTAATCCAAACTGTATCGATGGGAACTCGTTGAGTTCAAATAATAATTTCTCTAAGCCAGAATTAATATTGTTACACACCCACTGTAATTTCTCTTCATAATTAGGTTTATCATCAGCACTTAAACCTCTGAACAAACCGCATTCTCCAAAACCTTTCTTTCCTTCTTTTTCTAAAATTATAAACCAAGTTTCTTTAGTTCTTAAAATTCCACGAGAGGTACCACTTGCTTGTTTAAAATTCAGTAAGTATTTATGGTAGGTAGCTTTTATCAATTGTAAGTGTTTTAATTATGAGCTTCAGATGCTTTTTTAAAGTTCTCTAAATATTGTTGACTCATTTTTTTAAGAGCTCCTTTAAAGTACGGGAATAAACAACTCATTATATACGATTCACTAATACAGGTAGTAGTTTGTAATATCTTAGTTGAGTTTCCTTCTGAAATAAATGTATAATCATCTGTTTTTAGCATATTTTCTGCATCAAAGTGAAGAGTAAGTTTTTCATTTTCTTTATACGCTAATACTTCTTCTGTCATAGTTACCAATTTACCTTGATTTTCAACAACCACTTTATATTTACTACCTATTTTATTAGGTTGTTCTTCTAGAGTTTCAATTGATTTCACCTCTGGCATCCATTTTTTCATCAATTCTTCATCCTGAAAATCCGAAAAAACTTCTTTCACAGGCTTATTAATTGTTACTTCATTGGTATAAACAACTTCTTGTACCACTAATCCTGTTAAGAAAAATGTAAGAATTAAAACTGTTATAACACCTAAAATTATTTTGATTATTTTCATAATACCTTTATAAAAGAGGTTGCTTAAATAGTTATTGTTTGTCCAATTTCTAAAATCACTAATTCTTTTTTTGCTTGTGAAAACTTTTCTTTAGCTTCTTCTATATCTATTTTTATAGGAGGAAAGGTGTTGAAATGACACCCTATTACTTTATCACAAATTACTAAGTCGCTGGCTATGATAGCATCGTCAACTCCCATGGTAAAATTATCACCAATCGGAAATATTGAAGCTGTTAAGTTTGTTGACATCGGTATTAGCTTCATATCCATAGTTACTGCTGTATCACCAGAAATATACAAGGATTTTTCTCCTGCTGTTACTACAAACCCTCCTGGTTGCCCTCCATAACTTCCATCTGCAAATGAAGAAGTGTGAATAGCATTTACATACTTTGCAGAAAACACATCATTTTTATATGTACCTCCATGATTTACTGGATGTCCTTTGAGTTTTTTCGTTTCATAATACATTACTATTTCGTAATTAGAAATTATTGTAGCTCCTGTTCTTTCTGCTATGCGTTCTACATCTAATACATGATCTTGATGCGCATGTGTAAGTAAAATATAATCTGCTTTTACTTTATCTACATCTATATTTGATGCTAGAGGGTTTCCTGTTATAAAAGGGTCAACTAACACATGTGTTCCGTTAATTTCAATACCAAAACATGCGTGACCGTAAAAAGTAATTTTCATGTATTTATTCTTTTCGTTTAATTCGTTTCTTTATGAGTATTATTAATAAAACTATTAAAAGTATAAATGGCCAAATGTTTACCAAACCGATAAAAAACCATTTTATATTGTCTATTCCGTTGGCAAAAGCATCTGCTATACGTCTTCCAAAAGTTTTTGAATAAGCTTTACTTACTTCTTCTTTATAAAATCGAATTGTTAGAGTTGAGAAAGACACTTGATTTTGTAAGTATTTCAAACGTCCTTCCATCGATTCTATTTCAGACCTTACATTTGTTAATTCTCGCTCAACTTCTAAAATTTCTTTTACTGAACTAGCCTTTTTTAGTATTTCGCTATATCGTTGTTCTAATTCTTTTTTTACCTTCAAACGTGCTTGTACATCCAAAAATTGCTCTGTTACATCGTTAACAGAGATATTCTTATTATCAAACCTTGCTACTTTTGATGAAATCTCATTTAAAAAAGTATCAAAACTTTCTGAAGGAATTCGAACCGTTAAATTTGAAGTAATATTTTGAGAAGATTTGTACTCGTTATCAGCAGAAATGTATCCGTTATATTTTTTTACTGCTTGCTCTATATAATTTCTTGTTTCTAATAAATTATCTGTTTCAAAAGAAATATCGCCTGTTTTAATAAGTTTTCTTTCAATTGTTACTTCTTTATTCTCTGATACAACTTCTGATGCTTCTACAATTTCTTTGGTAATGTCAAAATTTCCTGAAGTTTTAAGCTCTCCATAAGAGGTTGGATTCGCTCCTTTACTATTACAGCTAATAAATAATAGAAACGTTCCGAAAAAGACTAAAATAGTTCTCATAGTGTTAAATTTTCTTGGGAAGTTACAAAATTTGACCTAATCCGAATAAAATTGAAAATAAAAAGGTACTAAGAGCTACTTTTTTTAACTCTCCATCTAACAAGGTTTCTTCTTTGTTTTTATAGACAAAAACTAAATGTTTTAGTAGAGGAATATAAGCTATAATAAATAAGAATTGATATGGTGATTTAAACGTAATTACCGTGTACAGTAATGCAACTATAAAAGACGCTACAATTAAAAAGTAATGATACATTTTTGCAGATTCTGCTCCCATTTTTACCACAAGCGTATTTTTTCCTGATACCGCATCATTCTCTCTATCTCGCATATTGTTTAAGTTCAATACCGCTGTACTCAACAATCCAACTGTAATTGCTGGTAAAAAAATGATAAAGTTTAACTGTTTGGTGTATAAGAAGTAAGTTCCAACAACTGCTAACAACCCGAAAAAGATAAAAACGAAAACATCTCCAAATCCGCTATAACCATAAGCTGATTTCCCAACGGTATATTTTATGGCTGCTACTATCGAAGCTATCCCTAACCCGAAAAAAATTATTGAATACAAAAAGTTGTCTTTTCCAAAGGAAACATAAATTAGTAGTAGTGCAATAATAGTTGTAATAACTCCTGTAACAATCATTGCATTTTTCATTTGTTTTGGAGTAATCGCTCCTGAAGCTACCATACGTGCTTCTCCTTCTCTTTCATTATCCGTCCCTTTTACACCATCTCCATAATCATTAGCAAAATTAGATAGTACTTGAAAACCAATAGTGGTTAGTATAGCAAGTAAAAATATATATATTGAAGGAAAAACCTCGATATGTTTAACTTTAAAATATGTTTTATCAACAACATCAAGCTCAGCTAATGAAGTTTGTATAGGTTGCCAAACCCCTAAAAAACTTCCTAAAATAATTCCTGAAACCGATAAGGGTAATGTACGTAAACGTGCTGCTTTTATATAGTTTTTCATTGAGATAGTATGATTTTCAAAGATAAGTTTTTTAGACATAAAAAAAGGAAAGCTAAGCTTTCCTTTTATCTTCAACTATATGAATCGTTTATTTATTTACTACAGCATCAAAACCTACTTTTGTTCCTGGTTTATCTATAAAATATTCTCTTTTGTCTACCAAAACATTATCTCTAAGAATTTCCATTGTTATTGTATAAACACTAAAATTATCTGTGGCTTTATCTTCATATTCAAAAGCTAAATTAGCTGCAAAATTAATTTCATCTGTATACGATTTCTTATAAGGAAAAACATTAGTTGTTATAGTGTTATCATACTTAAAGAAACCTGATTCTAGAAAAACAGTTTTAATTCTTCCATTGTTGTCATTACTTGTACTTGTAATATTAAATGTTATTGTTGCCAAGTTTCCATTTCCGTCAAGAGATAAATCGGTGTCATCACACGATATTAATAACACTAAGCATAAAAAGGTAAAAAGGTGTCTCATTCTTTTTTGTTTTCGAATTATTTTTCAACAAACTTACTACAAAGAAAAAAGTGTGCTACTCTCGTAACACACTTTTAAGAAAACTTTATATTTCTTTACTAAAGGTTATTTGCTTCTGCAATTAACTCTGCAATGTCTTTTACTTGTATTTGCGATTCTTTTTCTTTGAATTTTACACCGTCAGTCATCATGGTATTACAGTAAGGACAACCGGTAGCAATAATTTGTGGATTTGTTTCTAAAGCATCTTCTGTTCTTAACACGTTAATATCTTTATCTCCTCTTTCAGGTTCTTTAAACATTTGTGCTCCTCCAGCTCCACAACATAATGCTGTTGACTTATGACGTTTCATCTCAGTCATTTTTACTCCTAAACGACGAATTAATTCACGTGGACTTTCATATACATCATTTGCACGTCCTAAATAACATGGATCGTGATACGTTAAACGCTTACCGTTTAAATTTTCATCTTCAATAGTTAAACGTCCTTCTTTGATTAACTTGCTAATATATTGAGTATGATGATATACTTTATACTTTCCTCCTAATTCAGGATATTCATTTTTTAATGTATTAAATGAATGCGGATCGCAAGTTACAATTGTTTTTATTTCGTAAGCGTTTAAAATTTCAATATTTGTAACAGCTTGCATTTGAAATAAAAACTCATTCCCTGCTCGTTTTGCTGCATCTCCTGTTGAACTTTCTTCGGTGCCTAATACTGCAAAGTCAACTCCTGCTTGTTGTAATATTTTTACGAAGGCTCTTGTTATTTTTTTTGCTCTATCATCGTAACTTCCTGCGGCTCCTACCCAAAATAACACTTCAGGTTGTTTTCCTTGAGCCATCATTTCTGCCATTGTTGGTACTACCATAAATTGTGAGTTTTTAAATTATGACTTACGCTTTATTTCTTACTCGTAATTCATAATTAATTATTAAAAAATTATTCTTCGTCTTTCCAGTTTAATCTATCCATTTGACTATACTGCCATGGTGCTCCGTTATTTTCAATATTGGTCATCATCATATTTAACTCTTGCGGAGCTGCAGATTCTTCCATTACTAAATAACGACGCATATCCATAATAATAGATAATGGATCAATACCAATAGGACACTCTTGTACACAGGCATTACAACTTGTACAAGCCCATAATTCTTCTGGTGTTATATAATCATTTAATAATTGTTTTCCATCGTCTTTAAATGTACCTCCATTTGCATCAATATTTTTTCCTACTTCTTCTAAACGGTCACGTGTTTTCATCATAATTGCACGTGGTGATAATTCTTTTCCTGTTAAGTTTGCTGGACAAGATGAAGTACAACGTCCACATTCAGTACATGTGTAAGCATTCATTAACTGTACCCAATTTAGATCAGTCACATCAGAAGCACCAAATTTCTCAGGTTCTCCTTCTTCTTCTCCATCTTCAGGCATAGCATACGGATCAGCATCTGGATCCATCATCATCTTTACCTCTTTTGTTACAGCTTCTAAATTATTAAACTGTCCTTTGGGTTTTAAATTTGCATAGAATGTATTTGGGAAAGCTAGTAATATATGTAAATGCTTAGAATAATATAAATAGTTTAAGAATATTAGAATTCCTATAATGTGTAGCCACCAAGCTGTTTTCTCAATAGTGTGTAAAGATTCATTAGAAAAACCATCAAACCAAGGAGCTATAAATTGAGAAACTACATTTCCTACTCCAGCCTCTTGAAAAGTAACATCTGTAGCATTCATTACTAAGAATAAACTCATTAACACCATTTCAAAATATAGAATAATATTTCCATCATTCTTAGGCCAACCTTCCATTTCTTTATTCCAAAAACGTTTCACTTTTTCTATATTTCTTCGGAACCAAAAAATCGTTACAGATATTAAAACAAGTACTGACAATACTTCAAAGTTTCCTATTAAGAAACCATATAATGTATTTCCTATTATTGGTTGAAAAACACGATGTGTTCCTAATAATCCATCAATAACAATCTCTAACATTTCGATATTGATTAGAATAAACCCAACATATACAACAACATGTAAAATACCTGAAACAGGACGACGTACCATTTTATATTGTCCTAAAGCTATTTTAGCCATATTTTTCCATCGTTCTGGTTTTCTATCAGTTCTATCTACATCTTTTCCTAATTTAATGTTTCGTATTAGCTTACGAACATTCATTACAAAATACCCTATAGCTGCAATTAAAATAATTGCAAAAAAGAGGTTTGGCAAGTAATTCTCCATTGTCTTTAATTAATTTTTTTACTCTATTTATAACTATTTACTTCTTCAGTTTTTAAGAGGTTATAGAATATTTTTAGTTGTTGTTTTATTTAGTTGTTACTTGTATTGCTTTGATTGTTTTCTTCGTTATATGGTTTTGGTTTTTTTCCGAATAATGAGAAATGTACAAAACGTTTTGGGTTTAATTTCATTTCTCTTAATAGTTCTTCTAATTCTTTTGAGGCATTTGTTAAATTAGTATACATTTTATCATCAGTCATTAACTTTCCTAAAGTTCCTTTTCCTGATTTCATGTTGGCTAACAAGCCATTAACATTTGCAAGAGTTGCTTCAAGCTTTTTTACCGATTCTCCTAAATTAGCTTTCGCCAAATCATCAGATACTTTTGAAAAGTTATCTGTAATTTTTTTAGTATTCTCAAAGGTTTTATTTAAATTTTCTTTATTATTTGCCAATAATGTATTAACCGAAGCTAAAGTTTTACGTACATCATATATGGTACCTTCTAAGCCTAATATACTTCTATTTAAGCTTTTTCTTGATTTTTCATCTAATACTTGATTAAACCCAATAAGTAAGGAGTCTGCTCCTACTAATACGTTTTCTAATTTAGCTTGAATGGGGTTTAATTTCTCTCCAACAGATGAGAATATGTCCGATTCAACTTCTCCGTTTAAATAATCTCCTGATTTTGCTACTTCTCCGTCATACTTAGGCACAATTGCTAAGTTTTGCCCTCCCATTAAGCTTGCCGAATATATTTTAGCGATACTGTTTTTAGAAAAATTAAAGTCAGTGTCTAATGAAATTTTCACTATTAAATTTCCTTTTTTATCTGGGTTTTGATTGAAACGAATTTCATCAACTTTTCCAACTTTCAATCCATTAATAGTAACTGAACTTGCTTCATTTAGACCATTGATATTATTGTACTCTACAAAAAAGTGCCTTGTGTTTGCACTGAACAAATCTTGTCCTTTTAAGAAATTATAACCCCAAATAAATAGTGCAATAACAACGACAGCAACAATTCCTGTTTTTAGTTCTTTAGACATAGAATATATTTATACGAGCGAAAATAATAATAATTTTGCGAGTATATATATAGAATACCTCTAAATTAACGGTTTTTCAATGCTTCTTTTATTGAAATTCGTTTTCCGTTTTTAAAAGCTACAATCCAAGCATCTTTATAACCTTTACTTCTTACTTTGGGTAAAACTTTTTTTATTTCAGACAAACTTGGTAAGTTTCCATAATAATATTTATAATAATTATCTATAAATAAATACTCTACATTTTCTAATCCTTTAAAACTACTTGTTGAAAGTTTTTTTCTTGATGCTGCTACTTGTATTCTAAACATCACTTTAGCAGATACAGGTTTTGATAGAGATGCTTTTTTTTCTAAAATGTTATCTTTTTTTACAACTTGTATATCTTTTTCTGCAACCTTATTTACTACTTCATTTTCAACTAGCGGTGCGTTTACCGTTATAGTTTCACTAATTGTATTTAATTTTAAACGTTCAAAGTATTTTCTAATTGCCTGCGCTATTGATTTTGCCATCTTTAGCTGCCCTTTTCTAGAGTTTAAAAACTTTCCTTCATTTTTATTTGTTAAAAACCCTAGTTCTATTAAAACACTGGGCATTACTGTTTCTCTTAAAACTAAAAAATTTGCTTGCTTTACTTTTCGATTATTTCTTTTTATTGCTACAAAGTTATTTTGTACCAAACCTGCAATACCTAAACTATTTTCTAAATTTTCTTCTTGAAGTACAGATAATCCAATAACTGATTCTGGTGAATTCGGATCATAATCGTAATTTTGTTTATAATTGTCTTCTAATAATATTACCGAGTTCTCTTTTTTAGCAATCTCTAAGTTTTCTTTGTTTCCACTCAATCCTAAAACAAACGTACTTGCTCCATGCGGATCAGATCTTCTAAAAGCATCACAATGTATAGATACAAATAAATCTGCTTTTTTATCATTTGCAATTTTAGCTCGATTATGTAATTCTACAAAAACATCTTTTTTTCGAGTATAAACTACTTGTATATCTTTTGATGTTGATAGCTCTTTTCCTACATCTAATGCTACTCTTAAAGCTATGTTTTTTTCTCTGTAACCATTCCCTAAGTTTCCAGGATCTTTACCTCCATGACCAGCATCTAAAACAACAGTATACTTTTTTTGAGCTGAAACCGACGCTATACTCCCTAACAAAACTGTTAAAGAAGTAAGAATAATTAAGCATGATTTTGATATATTATATTTACGGAAATTTAAGAATTGCATCAATAAAATTTAACTATTTTTGGTTTTTAAAATATAGGCATTCAAATAACACGCCAAAGTTTTTAAATATAACACAAAAATAGTATTAATAATATTGCGAGCAAATCCAACTTACATACTTTTAGCCCTATCTCTTTTTTGTTTTCAATTAAGTATTGCCCAAGAACCTATTAAGGAGGCTATAAATATTCAAAAAACTAATAAAGATTCTACATATAATACTGCTAAAGATACTTTAATAGGGTTAAAAAATAACGACCTTGTTTATAAGAAAAGAGACACAATTGTTAATGACTCTATTAAGCCTAAAGAAGTTATTGATGGTATTATTACCCATGATGCTGAAGATTACACCATACAAAGTACTAAAAATAAAACAATTACTTTATACAACAAAGCTCATGTAACATACACCGATATTGATTTAAAAGCTGGAATTATTATTTTAGACTATAAGAATAATATGGTATATGCTAAAGGTATAAAAGATAGTACAGGATACCATCAAAGACCTCAGTTTAAACAAGGTGGACAAGAATCGGAACAAGATTCTATTTTATTTAACTTTAAAACTAAAAAAGCTTTAGTTTACGGTGTTAAAACAAATCAAGGTGGAATTATTACTTATGGTGAAAAAACAAAACGAGTAAATGACTCCACTATATACATGAGAAGGTTACGATTTACCACTTCAAAAAAGAAAATACCAGATTATTATATTCAAACAAATAAAGCAAAACTAGTACCTGGTAAGAAAATTATAGTTGGTGGTAGTAATTTAGTATTAGCAGATGTTCCTACTCCTGTATATTTACCCTTTGCTTATTTTCCTTTAACAGACAAAAGAACTTCTGGTTTTATTATTCCTTCTTGGGGGGAAAGTAATAACCAAGGTTTTTTTATGCAAAATGGAGGTTATTACTTTGCACTAAGTGATTACTTTGATTTAACTGTATTAGGAGATTTATACACCAATGGCAGTTGGGGGTTAAATGCTTCCTCTAACTATTATGTGCGCTATAAATTTAGTGGAAGTTTTAGTGCTCGTTTTGAAAACATTATTCAAGGAATACGTGGTCTCAGCGATTATCAAAAATCCACCAATTTTAACCTTAGATGGAGTCATAGTCAAGATTCTAAGGCGAGTCCAAACTCTCGTTTTTCTGCCTCTGTTAACTTAGGTAGCAGTAAGTACTACCGTCAATCTTTAAATGAATTTAATAGTTCTCAGTTCTTAAACAACACATTAAATTCGTCTATTTCTTATTATAAAAATTTTGTAGGCACTCCTTTTAACCTTAGCGTAACTGCTACTCATTCACAAAACACCAATACAGAATCAATTACTATGACGCTTCCTTCTTTACAACTTAATATGGATCGTATTTATCCATTTGCAGGTAAAGGAGGAATTAAAAAGAATCCTATTCAAAAAATGGGATTAAATTATAGTATGCAGGGGCAATATCAAATTAACACCACAGATGACGAGTTTTTCACTTCTAAAATGTTTCAAACGGCAAAAAAAGGGATTCAACATAATTTAAGCACCAATACCAGTTTAAAAGCTTTTAAATATTTTACATTATCACCTAGTGTAAATTATAAAGATGTTTGGTATTTTGACCAAATTAAAAAGAGATATGATCCTACCGCAGTAAACAAAGACGGTAATTTAGGAGCGGCAGTTAACGACACTATTAGTGGTTTTACACGTTATAATGAATATAATTTTGGTGTTTCTTTATCTACCAATATTTATGGTACATTTAACTTTAAAAAAGGACGTTTAAAGGCTATTCGACATACAATTAGACCCTCTATTTCATACGGATATCGTCCAAATTTTGCTGATGATTACGATTTAACAGTACGCCAAAGTTCTGATCCAAGTGACTTACTAACCTACTCTCCCTTTGAAGGCGGTATTTATGGAACACCTGGAAGTGGAGTTTCAAACTCTATTGGTATTTCTGTAAACAATGTTTTAGAAGCTAAAGTAGCCCCAAAAGACCCCGATAGTGATGAAGAAGATAAAAAAATCACCATTCTTAACAACTTAAATTTTAGCACAAGCTATAACATAGCTGCTGACAGTTTACGTTGGTCTCCTGTAAGAGCCAACGCTGGTACACGTCTTTTTAAAGACAAACTAGCTTTAAATATGAATGCTACCTTCGACCCGTATCAAGTAAACAGTAAAGGCCAAAGAATAAATAAAATTAATGGCAATATCTTTAGAATGACTAACTTGGGAGTAACAGCTAATTACTCTATTTCTAGTAAAGATTTTGAAAAAAACAAAGATGGTGGAGATAATGATGATGATAAAAACGGTAATGGAGCACAAGACACTCCTGATGTTTTTGGGGAAGGTATAGGACCTACTAATGGATTTCCTAACAACACTAATAACAAAAATGAAGAAAGCGAAACAAAAGAAACAGAACTATACAAAGCCAAAATACCTTGGACTCTTAATTTAGCTTACAGTATGAGTTATACAAATAACGGGTTAACAAGTCAAATAGGTAATAATACATTAATGTTTAGCGGCGATGTTGAACTTTCGCCTAAATGGAAAGTTGGTTTTTCTTCTGGTTACGATATTAAAGACAACGCTTTCACCTACACTAGATTAAACTTTTCTAGAGATTTAGATAGTTGGCGATTTAATTTTAATTGGACTCCTTTTGGTGTTAATTCTTCATACAATTTCTTTATTGGAGTGAAATCTTCAGTATTGAGCGATTTAAAGTGGGATAAAAATAAACCACCAGATAGAGTTTTATTTTAGAAGTTAGAAAAATCTAACTTTTCCCTTTTAACAAAGCAAACAACTTTATAAACTCAAACTAAAATGAAAAAAATAATCACAACAGACAAAGCTCCAGCTCCAATTGGTCCATATAACCAAGCTGTACTTAGTGGAAATACTTTATACACTTCTGGACAAATAGCTATTAACCCTGAAACTGGTGAATTAGTTTTAGATTCTATTGAAGCAGAAACCAAACAAGTAATGCAAAACATGAAAGAAGTATTAGCTGCTGCTGGTATGACTTTTGAAAACGTTATTAAAACTTCTATTTTTATTTCAGACATGCATAACTTTTCAAAAATTAATGCTGTTTATGGTGAGTATTTTAATGACGCTACAGCTCCTGCTCGTGAAACAGTAGAAGTTGCTAACCTCCCTAAGTTTGTAAATGTAGAAATTAGTATGATTGCTGTTAAGTAAGACAATCTCAAAACATGAATAAATAAAAAATCCACTTTTGAAAGTGGATTTTTTATTATATCGCTTTTATTAATAATTCCGCCGTTGATGGATTTGTTGCTAACGGCACATCATGCACGTCACACAAACGCATTAACATAGAAATATCTGGTTCATGTGGATGCTTTGCTAAAGGATCTCTAAAAAACAATACCATTTGGCATTTCCCTTCTGCTACTCTACCAGCAATTTGCGCATCACCTCCAATAGGTCCTGATAAAAATTTTATTACTTCAAAACCTGCTTTTTCTGCTTTTTCTCCTGTTGTACCTGTAGCTATTAACCGAACATTTTTTTGACGTAAAACTTCTTTGTGTTCATTTAAAAACTGAACCATTTCAGCTTTCATTCCATCATGTGCTATAATTGCTATTTCCATAAATAGTGTTTAAAAAAGTATTCCCGCCAAAAGCGGGAATACAATATTACAAAATATTTTATGCTTTTATTAAAGAAGCCGAATACTCTAATAAATCTACAATTTTAGTAGCATATCCATACTCATTATCATACCAAGAAATTACCTTGAAAAAGTTCTCGTTTAACTCTAAACAAGCATCAGCATCAATTACAGATGTTCTTGTTTCTGAAACAAAGTCTTGTGACACCACCTCATCTTCAGTATATCCAATAATCCCTTTAAACTCTCCTTCTGAAGCCTCTTTTAATGTTGCTAAAATTTCTTTTAACGAAGTCGCTTTATCTGTTCTAAACGTTAAATCTACTAAAGAAACATCTGCCACAGGAACTCTAACTGCCATACCCGTTAATTTACCTTCTAACTCTGGAATAACTTTCGTTACTGCTTTTGCCGCCCCTGTTGACGTAGGAATAATATTATTTACTACCGAACGTCCTCTTCTCCATTTCTTATTAGGTCCGTCAACGGTATTTTGTGTTGATGTCGCAGCATGAACTGTAGTCATCAATCCCTCTTTCAATCCAAAATTATCGTGGATAACTTTTGTTAATGGTCCTAAACAGTTTGTAGTACATGAAGCATTTGAAAAAATAGTTTCATCAGCTGTTAACTCTTTATGATTTACTCCCATTACATACATATTAGCATCTTTTGAAGGTGCTGAAATAATTACTTTCTTCGCTCCACCTGTAATATGCATTGCTGCTTTATCTTTATCAGTAAAAAAACCTGTAGATTCGATTACATATTCTGCTCCTGCTTCATTCCATTTAAGGTTCTCAGGGTTTCTTTCAGCAGTGATTCTTATTGTTTGTCCATTTACAACTAAATTTCCATCTTTCACTTCAACATCTCCTTCAAATCGTCCATGAACAGAATCATACTTCAACAAATAGGCTAAATAATCTACATCTAACAAATCGTTAATAGCCACAACTTGAATGTTGTCTCTTTTTATTGCAGAACGGAATGCTAATCGACCAATTCTTCCAAATCCGTTAATTCCTATTTTTATCATTATTTAAAATTTTATATTCTTGTTTAAGTGGTCATAATATCTGATACGCGTAATAATTCGGTATCAATATTATGTTGACCTTTGATTGCTTTTTCTAAATCGGTAGAAATTACTTTATTATCTTTTAACCCTACCATCAAGTTTGTCTTTCCATCAAGTAAAAGTTCTACAGCACTTACTCCTAATCTACTTGCTAAAACTCGATCAAAACATGATGGAGAACCTCCTCGCTGCATATGTCCTAACACAGAAACCCTTACTTCATATTCAGGTAAGTTTTCTTCCACATAATCAGCTAATTCAAATACATTTTTACCAGTTTTATCTCCTTCCGAAACTACTACGATACTTGACGATTTCCCTGACCTTCTACTCTTCTTCAAAGATTCCAACATTCTTTCTAACCCTAAGTCTTCTTCAGGAATTAAAATCTCTTCTGCTCCTGCTCCAACACCAGCGTTTAATGCTATAAATCCTGCATCACGCCCCATAACCTCAACAAAGAAAAGTCGATTATGAGAAGATGCAGTATCTCTAATTTTATCAATTGCTTCTACAGCTGTATTCAAAGCTGTATCGTAACCAAGTGTATGACTTGTTCCTGAAATATCATTATCTATGGTTCCAGGAATTCCTATTATAGGAAAATTGAACTCTTGATTAAAAATCACTCCTCCTGTGAAAGAACCATCTCCACCAATCACCACTAAGGCATCTACATTGTTCTTTTTTAGACTTTCATAGGCTTTTTGACGTCCTTCTTTAGTTCTAAAATCTTTTGAACGAGCCGATTTTAAAATGGTACCTCCCTTGTGAATAATATTATTAACACTTCTAGCGGTCAACGGAATTAAATCTCCTTCAATCAACCCTTGATATCCTCTGTAAATTCCCATACAATCCGTTCTGTAATAAGCACAAGTCCTTACAACAGATCGTATCGCGGCATTCATTCCTGGAGCATCCCCTCCAGAAGTCATCACTGCTATTTTTTTAATTTTTCTCATAAAACGAATATCAAATTTACTCAATTTTAGTCATTTTTTAATAAAAAACAATAAATTCATTTTGCTTTTTAATTGAAGTTTAACGTTTAATATTATTTGGTTACTTTTAGCCAACAAATAAAACAAACTATGTTATTAACCTCTCTTGATTATATTATTATTTTCGGTTTTTTTATTCTTTCATTGCTTATTGGTCTTTGGAGTTCAAAATCAGCAGGAAAGAACAGTTCCGAATTCTTTTTATCAGGAAGAAATATGCCATGGTGGTTGTTAGGGGTTTCTATGGTTGCAACTACATTTGCTGCTGATACTCCTGGATTGGTTACTGAATTAGTTAGAGAAAACGGTGTTTCTGGTAACTGGGTTTGGTGGGCAATGCTTCTTACAGGAATGCTTACCGTATTTTTTTATGCTAAACTATGGAGAAAATCAGGAATAACTACCGATTTAGAGTTCTATGAGCTACGTTACTCTGGTAAGATGGCTAGCTTTTTAAGAGGCTTTAGAGCTATTTATTTAGGTGTAATTTTTAACGTAATTACAATGGCAGGGGTTTGTTTAGCCGGAGCTAAAATTGCTAATATTTTATTAGGCATATCACAAGAAGAAACACTTTTTTATTCTTCAATAGTTATTGTTATTTACTCTTCTTTAGGTGGATTAAAAGGTGTTTTACTTACTGATTTTGTCCAGTTTTTAATTGCTATGGTTGGTTCTATTTGGGCTACTATATATATTGTTGGTTTACCAGAAATTGACGGACTTTCAAATTTATTGACACATCCTAACGTAAGTGACAAACTAGCAATGTTTCCTGATTTCTCAGATAAAGAAGCATTAATTACTTTATTTATAATTCCTTTTGCTGTACAATGGTGGAGTACTTGGTATCCTGGAGCTGAACCTGGTGGTGGTGGTTATATTGCGCAACGTATGTTAGCTGCTAAAGATGAAAAAAATGCTACTTGGGCTACTTTATTTTTCAATTTTGCCCATTATGCATTACGACCTTGGCCATGGATTATTGTTGGACTTGCTTCATTAATTATTTTTCCAAGTTTGGATAGTATGAATCAAGCATTTCCTAGTTTAACAACTGAAATGCAAGGACACGATGTGGCTTATGCTGCAATGATGACCTACTTACCTGCTGGATTATTAGGAATTGTATTAACCTCTTTAATAGCTGCTTTTATGAGTACAATTTCTACTCAATTAAATTGGGGAAGTTCATACATCGTAAATGATTTTTACAGTAGGTTTATCAATAAAAATGCTTCTGAAAAGCAAAAGGTAGTAGTTGGAAGAATATCAACTATAGTTTTAATGTTGTGTGCTGCTCTTTTTTCTTTCTATTTACAATCAGCTAAAGGAGTTTTCGATTTGCTGCTACAAATTGGTGCAGGAACTGGACTGTTATTTATTTTACGTTGGTTTTGGAGTAGAATTAATCCATATAGTGAAATTGCTGCAATGGCCATATCTTTTATAATTGCTGTTTTCTTTTTTATCAATGGAAAAATGGAGATTCCATTTACTCAAATTGCGGGATATTGGCAATTAATCATTGGCGTTTTGGTTACTACTGTAGGTTGGGTTATTGTAACTCTTTTAACAAACCCCACCAATACTAAAACCTTAGAAAAATTTGATAGTCTTATTTTTGAGAACGAAAATAAATTTAAAAATGTTGGATATAAAATTTTAGGGTTTATAACTGGAACTATAGGTATTTACAGCTTCTTATTCGCCTCTGGAAATTGGATTTATGGTGAAACAACTCTAGCTGCAACACTTTCAACAATCTCCTTAATTTGTATTTTAATTTTAAGAAAAATATGGAAGTTTGTTTCTTAACGCAATTAATACTTACTAGTGTTAAACATGAAAGCCTTTATTGAACAGCTTTATCGTAATTAGATATAATTTTTTTTATTCTTTTATTTTCAAAAACAGAAGGAAATAAGTCCTTAACAATTGTATGATATTCAAAATCGATGGCTAAAGCATTATTCAAATGAGCCACTCCATACTCTTCTTTTCCTAGAATCATAAACAATCCGCAAAGTCTATACTCAATTTCTGCAAATTCTTTATACGTTTTTTTTGCTTGAATTAATATCTTAAGTGCTTGATTAAATTCTCCTAAAAACAATAAAATATCTACTAAAGCAATGTAAATTTCAATCTCTTTATCTCCTAAAGATAAGCAGGTTTTAAAAGCCTTAACTGATTCTTCGTAAAAATTAAGTTTTAAATTAATATCTCCATAACGCCTCCAATATAAAACATTTGATTCATCTATATGAATTGCTTTATTTATATAGTACAATGCTTTTTCATAATTTCCTTGATTATAACAAGCATTTGTTAGTAAAACCCAGCCTCTATCTAAAAGAGGGTCTTCATGTACTGCCTTTTTATAAAAGTGTATTGCTGTTTGTGTGTTTTCAAGTTTATCATAACACTCCCCAATCCTTATATAAGCATAAGCCGTTGGGTCATCTAATTCTAGTGTAACCAAATAATTATCTATTGCTTCTTCATAGCGCTTTAATTCTTCTAAGGATTTTGCCTTTTCTAAATACCCCCCTATAAAACTATCATCAATCAATACTGCATAATCAAAAGCTGTTAATGCTTCTTTAAACATTCCTAGTTCAAAATATTGTCTTCCTAATTGATGCCATGCGACTTCACAATATGGATTTTTATCTAAATACGAATTTAAAAATTTTATTGCGTCTTCATGACTACCCTCCATATCAAAACAATAAACTATATTGTACAACGATGAATAATCTTCATAATCTACCTCAATACACTTTGCAAAATTCAAACGTGCATTTTCAAAATCATCAAGATACAAGTACTCCATACCTATCATAGACCAAACATCAGATGGATCTTCTATATACTGTAAAGACTCTTTTAAAATAGCAATTGCTTCTGTGTGCTGTTTCTTTTTAGATAAGATTATTGCTTTTTGGATAAATACTTCATCATTATGAGGTTCTACAGCTTCGATATTAGACAACATCTTAATTGCTTCATGCAATTCATCTTCAAAAATTAAAATTTCTACTTTCATTAATTTTAATTGAATTGAAGACGGATGCTGCTCTAAACCTAACTGTACGGCTTTTTTTGCCAACGACTGCTTACCTATATTTAAATAATGCTCTATAATTGTCTCAAACTCTACAGCATCGAAAAAATATACCTCGTTGGTTTTCAACATAGATTCAAATTTTGATATTGACATGGGCTACAGATTTGAATTTATATAAAGTTACTGCAAGAATAATACCTATTTACTGGTATGTTTATTTCTTTTCAACAATTTAATTAACAATATAAAACATTCGTTTTTATTAAAAATAAGTTATTTGAAAGAGTTAATTATTTTTCTATCTTTGAAAGAACATAAAAATTAATATCTAATTTTAAACAAAAAATCATGAGTAAATTTGACGAAAAAGTGGCGCTTTATAAAAAGTTTATGGACGATAGAGATATTCGTTCTAACACTGATTTATTAACTGCTGTAACAAAAGGACTAGGCCCTTCTATTTATAAAAAAGATGCTGAAACCGTATCAGGAAGTGACCCTAAAGAACTAGAAACTGTTAAGAAAAACTTCTTAATGAAAAAATTAGGTTTAGCTGATGGACCTGAATTAGATAAAGCTATTGGAGAAGTAATGGAAAGAATTGGAAAGTCGGAAAGAAATAAGTATCGTGCGGTTGTATACTACATGTTGGTTAAGAAATTTGATAAAGAGTCTGTTTACGGAATGTAATAACCTCTCTTTCTAAAAAATATAAATCCTGTATTTAAGTTTTAAATACAGGATTTTTTTATTTTAGCCGCCAACAAACAACTTATATTTATGTCGCAATTTATTAGTGTTTTTGACATGCTTAAAATTGGGGTGGGACCTTCTAGTTCTCATACTCTAGGCCCTTGGAGAGCGGCTCAACAATGGATTCAAAAATTAAAAGATACAAATGAATTTCTTTTAATTGAAGAAATAAAAGTGGACTTATATGGTTCTCTTTCATTAACAGGCAAAGGGCACGCAACAGATTTAGCTGTTTTATTAGGTTTAAGTGGAGCTGATCCTGAATATATTCCAATTGAAACAATTGATGTTATTATCAATGATATTAAAACTAAAGAACTTTTATTTTTTAATAATGAAAGAAATATTGCTTTTGCCAACGGCTCAGTAACATTCAATAAAGAGTTTTTACCTTTTCATGCTAATGGAATGACTTTTAGAGGATATGCTAACGGTGTAGAAATTTCTACAGAAACATACTATTCTATTGGTGGAGGGTTCATTGTACAAGAAGACGATAATCTTGCTGAAGATATTGAGATTAATAAGCAAAACTTTCCGTTCCCTATCAACAGAGCTACTGAGCTTGAAGCCTATTGCGAAAAGGAAGAATTAAATATTTCTGACATTGTTTACCAAAATGAACTTGTAATTAATTCTGCTGAAGACATCGACAAAGAATTGCATCGCATATGGAACACTATGTTAGAATGTATGTACATAGGTTGTCACACTCAAGGAATTTTACCTGGCGGATTAAATGTAAAACGACGTGCATTTGAAACACACCAAAGACTTATTAAAGAAGCTGAATATACGAACCAACAAGAATGGATTACTGCTATTAGAAGTACAGAAGTAAAATTCCGTGAAATTTTAAAATGGGTAAGCTGCTTAGCTTTATCTGTTAACGAAGTGAATGCTTCTTTGGGTAGAGTTGTTACTGCTCCAACCAACGGAAGTGCTGGAGTTATTCCTGCTGTAATAATGTATTATTTAGTAATAGAAAACCACGATGCTACTTTTGAACATGTTAAAAAATTCTTGCTAGTTGCTGGAGAAATAGGAAGTATTTTTAAGAAAAATGCAACAATTTCTGCTGCTATGGGTGGTTGTCAAGCTGAAATTGGTGTATCCTCTGCCATGGCCGCTGCTGCATTAACAGAATTGTTAGGCGGAACTCCGTCACAATGCTTAGTTGCTGCTGAAATTGCCATGGAACATCATTTAGGACTTACTTGTGATCCTATTGGCGGATTGGTACAAGTACCTTGTATTGAACGTAACGCTATGGGGGCAATTAAAGCTATTAATGCTGCTGAATTAGCCTTAGAAACCAATCCAAAAGAATCTAAAGTTCCTTTAGACAAAGTAGTAGATACTATGTGGGAAACGGCTAAAGACATGAATAGAAACTACAAAGAGACTTCAGAAGGTGGTTTAGCTGTTACTGTTCGTTTAGCTGATTGTTAAGAGTTATTTTATTTCAACAGGTTCTCCTAAAAACTTGGGATTAACATTTAAGAGAATATCTACAAATACTTTTACCCTTGCTAAATATTCTCTTAATTTAACTTTCATAGCTTTTTTTCCTGAAACGCCTCTGGCGTTATACCCTATTGCTTCAATATCAAAATGGTTTGCCAAATACAATGCTCTTTCATTATGAAATTGTTGAGATATTATTGTTACTGAGGTTTGACCAAAAATCTCTTTAACCCTTACCATCGAATCTAAGGTTCTAAAACCAGCATAATCTAAATAAATTTTACTCTCAGGAATTCCTGATTCAATCAAATCATTTTTAAAATCAGTTGGTTCATCATATCCTTCGGAGCCATTATCGCCACTTACTAAAATAAAATCAATTTTTTCAGCTTTGTATAACTCCACAGCAGCATTCAAACGAAATTGATAATACAGATTTATTCTCCCATCAGACAAATACTTTACCGTACCTAATAACAGCCCTACTTTATTTTTAGATATATTTTCTGTAGAATTAAATAATTTTCCTTCTGCATTATTAATTATTACTTTGTTTGAAACATAAATAGAAGTGACAACTAGTAAACAACCTAAAAGAAAAATAATAGCAACTTTTTTTCGTTTCATCTATCTTGTAAATACTAATTCAGTTTCGGTAGACATTTCTTCAGAAAAACCATATCCCTCAACATCAAAACCTTTTAAATCTTCTAAAGTTTCCACATTATTATCTATAATATAACGTACCATTAATCCACGTGCTTTTTTAGCAAACGTCATAATAGTTTTATACTGTCCATTTTTAAAATCTTTAAAAACAGGAGTTATCATAGGTACTTTTAATGCTTTTTTAGGAAGCGCCTTAAAATATTCTGTACTTGCTAAATTAATTAACAACTCTCCATCTCCTAATTCTTCATTTAGCGACTCAGCCAATGTAGTATCCCAAAACTTATATAAGTTTTCTCTTCTACCTACTTTTAATTTAGTTCCCATTTCTAAACGATAAGGTTGAATTAAATCCAACGGTTTTAACAAACCGTATAACCCTGATAAAATTCTTAATTTCTCTTGTAAAATAGGAATCTTATCTTCTGATATAGAACTGGCATCAACACCTCTATACACTTCACCTGTAAATGCAAATACTGCTTGTTTTGCATTATCTAAAGAAAAAGGAGGTTGCCAATCTTGATTTCTATCATAATTTAAACTTGCTAAATCATCAGAAATCTTCATTAACTCGCTTAATTTTTTTCTTGACAATGTTCTTAACTTCTTATTCAGTTTTTCAGATTGCTCTAAAAACCTAGGTTGTGTATATACATCAGTAGTAGCTTTGCTTTCAAAGTCTAACGATTTTGCTGGTGATATTATAATTTTCATGCTATAAAATTTAAAGTAAAAATAAGAAGCTATTTTAAAATCATCAATTACTTCAGGTAATTTAAATTGATTATAGTATTAATTTTTTTAATACTAAACTTGTAATCCGTCATAAGCTAAAAACACATTCTCTGGTAATTCTTTTTCAACCTCATCATGTAATCCTAAAAGCTCACTAATATGTGTTAAATATGCTTTTTTAGGTTTAATTTCCTCTATAAAACTTAACGATTCTTCTAAGTTAAAATGTGTTTTATGAGGTTCTCTTCGTAAACCTGTCACAATCAAAACATCAAGGTTTTTTAGTTTTTCTTTCTCTCCTTCTGAAATAGTTTTAATATCGGTTATATATGCTACGTTATTAAAACGATATCCGAGAATCGGTAAATTACCGTGCATTACTTCAATTGGAGTAACCTCTACTCCCTCTAACTCAAAACTTTCTTTATGTGAAATAATCGTTGGAGCTACACTTGGTGCACTTGGGTATCGATTTTCTGTTGCAAATATATAATCATATCGCTTTTGTAAAACTCCTAGCACTCTTTTTGTTAAATATATAGGTACTGGTCCTATTTGAAAGCAGTACGGACGAATTTCATCTAAACCAGCTATATGATCTGCATGTTCATGGGTAAATAAAATCCCTTTAATCGAAGCCACCTCTTCACGCATCATTTGCTGACGAAAATCTGGACCACAATCAATCACATAGTTAATATCACTCCATGAAACTAACACCGAAGATCGTAATCTTTTGTCTTTCGGATTTTTAGATAATGCCACAGGATGTTTACTGGTAATCATTGGAACTCCAGTAGAAGTTCCCGTTCCTAAAAAAGTTATTTTTACTTGATTTTTTTTCTTCATTTTCATCACAAAAATACAACAAAAATTGTCTGTTCGTTTGTAATTTCAGTACATTTGTACTACGTAACAAAAAATAACAAAATGGCAATTACGTTAAAAGGAGATCAAAAAATAAACACTGTACCAACTACCAAAATGAAAGCGTTAAAGATTAACTTAAACGCACACATATATGGAACTTTTGCAGAGATTGGAGCTGGTCAAGAAACTGTTCGTAATTTTTTTAGGGCTGGTGGAGCCTCTGGTACAATAGCGAAAGCTATGAGTGCTTATGATAAAGACTTCTCTGATGCCATTTATGGAATTGAAAAAGACAATCGTTATGTTACAGAGCCTCGATTAAAAAAGATGCTAAAGCACGAAATGGATTTAATTGAAGAGCGACTTGATCGTCAAAAACATCCTGATAAATTGTTCTTTAGCTATGCTAATACAGTGGCAACGATTAACTTTACTAAAAAGTTTAAAGGTCATGGATGGGTTGGAATTCGTTTTCAATTAGATCCACTAGAAGATTATAACGAAATTGTTTTACACCTACGTTTTAAAGAAACAGATGCACGTCAACAACAAGAAACATTAGGCGTTTTAGGTGTAAACTTAATTTATGGTGCTTATTATTTAAATGATAATCCGAAAGATTTATTAAAATCTTTTTACGATAATATTGACAAAGATCGTTTAGAAATTGATATGATTAATTTCTCTGGACCTCGTTTTATGTATGTTGACAACCGTTTAATGAGCTTACAACTTGTTAAAAACGGAATGACAAATGCTGTAATGTTTGGTCCTGATGGAAACAACTTATTGCCTGCACAAGTACTTTATAAAAAAAATATATTAGCCCTTAGAGGAAGTTATAGACCTGTAACAAAGGTTAATATGGACATGTTTGAAAGTGCTAAGCAATTGTTTTTTGACGAGAATAAGGTAGACCCTAAAAAAACTAAAATTATTTTTGAAATTACGTTAAGTAATCTTCGTGCTGAAGGAGAAATTAATGAACGTGACTTTTTAGACAGAGCAGAACTATTATGCTCTCTTGGTTTGAATGTTATGATCACCAACTACCAAGAGTACTTTAAGCTTGTAGAGTATTTTAGTGAATATACTAAGGAACGTATGGGGCTTGCAATGGGGGTTTATAATCTTATTCAAATTTTTAACGAGAAATATTACCGTGATTTAAGTGGAGGTATTTTAGAAGCATTTGGAAAACTTTTTTACAGAGATTTAAAAGTTTATATGTATCCTTATAAAAATGAAGAAACTGGTGAATATATTACTAGTGAAAACCTTAAAGTGCACCCTAGAATGAAAGAACTTTATAAGTTCTTCAAAAATAACGGTAGATTAATTGATATTAAAGACTTTAATCCCGATATTTTACATATTTTCTCTAGAAAAGTTTTAAAAATGATTAAAAACGGAGAAGATGGATGGGAAGAAATGCTTCCTAAAGGAGTTTCTGAAACTATCAAAGAAAAACGTTTATTTGGTTGCACAAAAAGAATTAAATAGTATTTTTTTATTACTCTTTTTAAACCTTTAACTATCTTTATAGTCTAACAGCTAAATAGTTTTTAGTTGATTGACGAAATTACACTTATAGATCAATTGCAGCAGCCTACCACAAAACAGGTTGCTTTTAAAAACCTAGTATCGCAATATAAAGAGCGATTGTATTGGCATATACGAAAGATTGTAATTTCTCATGAAGATGCTGACGATGTTTTACAAAACACCTTTATAAAGGTTTACAAAAATATTAATCAATTTAAAAGAGATAGCAAACTATTTTCTTGGATGTACCGAATAGCAACCAATGAAGCTATTACCTTCATCAATAAAAAAGCTAAAGAGAAAAACATTCATATTTCTGATTATCAACTACAAATTACTTCCACTCTAGATAGCGATTATTGGTTTTCAGGTGATGAAATTCAACTTATTTTACAAAAAGCAATTGCTACATTACCTCAAAAACAACAATTAGTTTTTAATATGAAGTATTTCGATGAAATGAAATATGAGGAAATCTCTGAAATTCTTAACACATCTATTGGAGCTTTAAAAGCTTCTTATCACATAGCAACAAAAAAAATAGAACATTTTATAAAGAACTATAATTAAACCTTTTACTATAAGAATAGTCTTACTAAAGTATAATGAATAAAAAAAATAAACATACTATAAATTTCTCAAGCCTAAAAGCTGGTAAGAATTGTGGTTTTTCAATTCCTCAAAACTACTTTGAAGAAATTGAAGAAAAAATTAATACTTCCATTTTTATAGATAGTTTACCAAAAAAGAAAACGTTCAATACTCCTGATGATTATTTTGACACAATCGAAACTCAAATTCTATCAAAATTAGTTACAGAACAAACTACAGAAACGAAAGTAATTTCATTACGTAAAAGAATTTTACAGTACATCCCTTTAGCCGCTGCAGCTTCAGTTTTACTTTTCATCGGTTTTAATTATTTTAATACTCAAAAAATTACTTTCGAAGATATAACCATTACCGATATTGAATCTTGGTATGAAAATGGATACGGTGATATTGACAATAATGAGCTTGCAGCAACATTAAACACGTCTGAACTAGATGAAGATATATTAGCCTCTATTAGTGATGAAACACTAGAAGACTACTTAAATTCTGTTGATACAACAACACTCATAAATGAAATAGAACAATAATGAAAAAAAAATTATTTATATTATTCGTAATTTTCACTTCCTTTTTTTCTGTTCAAGCGCAAACAAGAAAAGGAAATTATGAAAAGGTTAAAGCTTTTAAGGTTGCTTTTCTTTCTGAAAAGTTAAACTTAACAGAAGAAGAAGCCAATAAGTTTTGGCCACTATATAATGTATATGACAAAAAAATGATTGAACTTCATAAAGCAGAACGCTACAGTATTAAAAAGAAAATACTTAGTTGTGGAGGAATTGATAGCTTAACTGATAAAGAATCAAAAGAAATTGTTAATAAAATTAAGTCCGTTTCAAAAGAACAATATGAAACTAAAACTAATTTTTATGATAAACTTTCTACCTTTTTATCAGATAAAAAAATCCTCACCTTGGAGGTGGCTGAACATGAATTTCACCGAAAGCTCATAAAAAAGCTAAAGGGTGAAAAAAAGAAACATCGATAAGTAAAAAAAGGAAGCTTTAAAAGCTTCCTTTTTTTACTTATCGACTAAGGCTAAACAAACATATAAATCTGGTTTATTAGCCGTAAATTGTTTTAGCCAAATAGTTAGTTCATCTATTTCATAAGGTAGTAATCTACCTAAAGCTTTTTCAAGCTCTTTACAAAATAAATCAGCGTTAAAACTAACCTTTTGAAGCACAGTTTTCGTGTACTCATACATAGCTCTTGCCATTTTTATTGGGGTTATCTGTTATTAAATACTGAACGTAATTTACAAATTTTTATTCCAAGTAGAGTGTTAAAGTTTATCCAAAAAAAATGCGAGACTTATTCAAGTCTCGCATTTTTAGTCGTATAATTTATAATACTATAAACTATTCACTTTTTCTATTAAAGCATTTGCTCTAGTCTCTAACTCTGTATTAATTGATTTATAGTGAGCTTTCTTATTTTCAACGTTTTTTGCGTTAACTTTAGCTACTAAATCATCAAAAGTTACAATAACCTCATCTACAATAGCATCTGCCTTTGCTTTATCTGCTTCAGGGTTTAACTCTTTTGTTATTTGACAAATACTAATAATGTCTCCTAACGTATAGTTAATATCTTTCTTTAAATTTTTTATGCTTGCCATAATTATAAATTTTGATGCAAAATTAATCGATTTTATTCAATTCTTCTTGAAATTTCTCAAAAAACTGCCCTACATGATATCCATCTACCAAAGCATGATTTACATTAACAGCCACAGGCATTAACATTTTTTTATTTTGCTCCTTTATTTTACCAAAAGCTAATTGAGGTACGCTATCGTTTTTATTTCCTGAAAAAGGTTCTTTATGCCCTGTAAAGCTTACCCAAGGAATGGCCGAACAATGTATACATCCTAAAGAGTACTTGGACGGAAACAAATCATTAGAATTTAAAATTCGTTCTTTTTCCTTTTGAAAGTTACAATTGAATTCCTCAAAGTTTTCAGAATAAGCTATATATGAAAACCCAAAAGTGTTATCAGGTCTTGCAATAGTTGCTGAAGCGTTGATTACTTCGTAAACAGCTATTTTATCACCTTCTAATCTATATTTTAAATTCTCAACTGCATTTATAGCTTTCATGCAAGCATGTAAGTATCGGACAAAAAAGGACTGATTCTTTTCTTTTGCTAATTGATAGATTATAGACACATCTACATCTGCAACTAATCCAAAAGTTGGATCTTCTAAAGTTCTAAAATGTTTAAAAAGCTCTTTCCTATTCCAACTTTCAATATCTAGGTATTTCATTTATAAAAATTTTAATACATCTGTAATACTAGATACTGTTTTGTAAGCATCTGATTTTTGCTCTTCTTTAACCTCTTCGTGTGCCCATGTTGTATGAAACGGAACATGAATCGCTGTTGCTCCTATTTCAATTAACGGTAACACATCTGATTTTAATGAGTTTCCTATCATTAAAAACTCTGAAGGATTAATATCTAAGCGTTTTACTAATTTTTTATAATCAGTTTTTTTCTTCTCACTCATCACTTCAGTATGATGAAAATATTTTAAAATTCCTGATTTTGCCAACTTACGTTCTTGATCTAACAAATCTCCTTTGGTTACTACAATTAACTTATATTTTCCATGTAATTCTTGCAACACCTCTTCTACCCCATCTAGGAGTTCTATTGGTTTTTCTAACATATCTTTTCCTATTTCAAGAATTTCTTCCATTTTTTTAGGACTAATTTTATAGTTAGAAATTTCTAGCGCACATTCAACCATTGACAGCATAAAACCTTTTACTCCGTACCCGTATATTTTAAGATTTTCTATTTCTTTTTTAAATAACTCTTGATGGATTTTATTCTCTGTTTCATAATCGGACAATAATCGAGCAAAATCATCTTCAGCATCACGAAAGTAAGTCTCGTTTACCCAAAGTGTATCATCTGCATCAAAAGATATTATTTTAATATTATTCATTTTCTAGTTGTTTTATAGCTTTCTCTAAATCTTCAGGAGTATCAATACCAATACTCTCCACTGAAGTTTCTATCATCTTTATTTTTTTTCCTACTTCTAAATAACGAATACATTCAATTTTTTCAGCAGCCTCTATTGGTGTCATAGGGGTATGATAAAAATCAATTAACGCTTCTTTTCTGAACGCATAAACTCCTTTGTGCTTATAATAGTTTACAGGAACTTCTTTATCTCGATGATATGGAATTATACTTCTTGAAAAATAAATAGCAAAATCATTTGTATCAGTAATTACCTTAACGTTATTTGGATTTTGAATATCTTCTTTATTCGTCATTTTTACTTTTAGTGATGCTAAATCTATTTCTTTTTGAATATCAGATTTAAAAACACTAATTAGTTTTGATAAGGAAACTGTATCAATAAAAGGTTCGTCTCCTTGTACATTTACCACAATGTCTACATCTAAATTTTCAACTGCTTCTGCAATTCTATCAGAGCCACATTCATGTTCTTTTTGACTCATTAAAACCTTACCTCCTACTTTTTCTATAGAGTTGTAAATTACTTCGGAATCGGTTACCACATATACCTCATCAAAAAGGTTTGCTTTTACAGCTGCTTCATAGGTTCTTACAATTACAGGTTTTCCTCCTAAATCTTTCATCAATTTCCCTGGAAAACGTGATGCACTATAACGTGCAGGTATCATTGCTATTATCTTCATAAATAATCATAAGTGTTTACGTATCAAAGATACGTATTTAAACTGCCATCATAAAAACTGATAATACTCACATTGATAAAACTTTAACATTAAATACTTTTTAGTTTTGTTCAATTATTAAAAACTTTTACTACTTTTGAGTCATTATGAAGACGCTTTTAGGTACATACACGTTTATTTTTAACACAATCAATTCGATTATGTGTACTGCCCGCATGCATAAACAATATGTATATGTAACTAAAAGCACCCAAAGAAACAGATTTAAACATCGATTTTAAACAATCAATTTTAATATAAATTTAACCAAAGGTGCTTTTTTAAAAAAGCACCTTTTTTATTTACTAATATTTTAAATTTTAAACATTATGAACACTTTTAAGTATCGAAACTCAATTAGAAAACATGTAGCCTCAACTGTAATGTACTCAGTACAAAATCCATTTTACAGAGATCCGGAATTACTAATACTTAATCCTTAAAATTATCATGAAAACATTAAATATCACATCAAACAGTCAGCCAAATCAATTTATAGTTAACAAAAAGCAGGTTAGCAAAAACAAAGTGTTAAAAACTTCAGTTTTATACGATAAAATTGAATCTAGCGCGAATACTTCTTTAGGCTTTTATCCAGACTCTTCTAATTTTAGTTTTAACAGTATCGAGTTTGATCTGTTAGGCAACGCATACCTTAATGATAAACTTGTTATCAAAAACAATATTAAAAAATTGAGTGATACTGAGATTATTTTCAATATAACAGTATCTAAAAAAGAAGAAAAGAAACAAAATATTATATGTACAGCTACTTTTGGCTATACAATTAAAAAAGCGTCTTAATTATTCCTAAAAATTGATTTTACAATCAATTAAGCAATCGTTAAGTTAGTTTGGTTTGTTTATAAGCTTAGGAGATTTTTTTCTCTTAAGCTTATTTTATATACGTTTCTAATAGTTCTGAAGGATTTTCTGATAAAATTTCCACTTTATCAATACATGCTGGTACCAAGATTGTTTCTCCTTTTCTTACAACTTCTTGTTGACTTTCATAAAAGAATGTTACCTCCCCTTCTACGCACATATAAATTACGAAGCAATCTTTTTTAGATAAATCTATTTCTTTTTTTCCCTCCACTGGTAATATATTTGTTGTAAAATAAGGGCATGCAACAACTTTATTCGCTATATTTTTTTGTTTCTTATAAGTTGTTTTATAGGAACTTTTAGCTGAGAAATCAATAGCTTCTAATGCTTTTTCAGTATGGAGTTCTCGGTAATTACCGTCTATATCTTTTCTATCCCAATCGTAAATACGGTAAGTTATGTCTGAGGTTTGTTGAATTTCAGCAATCAGTAAACCAGCACCAATAGCGTGTACTCTTCCTGGTGGCACAAAATAAACATCTCCTTTGGACACTTTATCTACATTTAAAATACTTAAGAGCGTCTTGTTATTTAGGTGATATACGTATTCTTCTTTATTAGAGTTTTCTTTAAAACCTATAATAATATTAGCTTCATTATCGGCTTGCATTACATACCACATCTCTGTCTTCCCAAAAGACTCTTGAAGTTCTGCTAATTTATCATCAGGATGTACTTGAATACTTAAAACCTCTTTTGCATCAATAAATTTTATTAATAATGGAAACTGCTCTCCAAAAGTTTCATATACATATTCACCTACTAAATCGTGCTTATACTCTTTTAAAAGACTTCTTAATGTTCTTCCTTTAAGGTTACCATTACTAACAACCGATTCATCTCCATCAACATCTGAAATTTCCCAACTCTCTCCAATATTGGATCCGTCTGAGTTTTTATGAAGTAGTAGGTTTAGTTTTTTTCCTCCCCAAACCTTTTGCTTTAAAATTGGAGTAAATCTTAGTAATTGGTTTATCATAAATTATGTACCTCTATAAGTTACGTAGTTTCTTGAAGTTTCATATAATGTAATTGCTAAGTCTAATTTTTCTGGAATACTTACACGTAACTTATTATAAATTACTACTGATATGTTTTCTACTGTAGGATTAACATTTTTAAACTCCTTTACTTCAATATTTAAGTTTTTATGATCCAATAGATCTTCAACCTTCGACTTAATTAAATCTTTCAGCTTACCTAAATCATATACATATCCTGTTTCTTGATCTATCTCACCAGTTAATGAAACAATTAGCTCATAATTATGACCGTGGTAGTTAGGGTTACTACACTTACCAAAAACCTCGTAATTTTTCTCATCAGACCATTTAGGGTTAAATAACCTATGTGCTGCATTAAAATGTGCTTTTCTGTGAACTGTTACTTTAGGCATAATTAAATATACTTAGATATTTTATCGTACGATTCTTTAAAAATTATTTTAAACCAAGCTGTATACTTTTCTGGATGATTATCTATATCATTTTTCACCTCCTCTAAAGGCATCCATTTATATGACGCCACTTCTTCAGGGTTTACAATAGGTTCGTCGTTAAATCGACCAATCATTACATGATCGTATTCATGCTCTGTTAGGCCATTATCAAACGGAGCTTTATAAATAAAAGAGAATACTTCTTCTAACTCACATGAAAATCCCATTTCTTCCTGTAATCTACGTTTCCCAGCTTCAATGTTCGATTCTCCATCTCTTTGGTGTGAACAACAAGTATTTGTCCATAACAAAGGGGAGTGATATTTTTCAGCAGCACGTTGTTGTAACATCAATTCTTTTTTATTATTAAAAACAAATACCGAAAAAGCCCTGTGTAGTAAAGCTTTTTCATGTGCTTCAATTTTTTCCATTAATCCTATCGGATTATCTTGCTGATCAACTAAAATTACTTGCTCTTTCATCTAGAAAATTTACGAAAAGCAAACTTACAAAATTGCGACCAGTTCAACAATTAAAACCTTTTGAACAGTTCGCTTTAAAATGTATCTTTGCAACCTTAAAATTTATAGATGAGTTTTTTAGAAGAAATACAGAAGAGACGTACATTTGGAATTATATCACACCCAGATGCAGGTAAAACCACCTTAACTGAAAAATTATTACTTTTTGGTGGAGCGATTCAAGAAGCTGGTGCGGTAAAAAATAATAAAATTAAAAAAGGAGCTACTTCTGATTTTATGGAGATTGAACGCCAACGTGGTATCTCTGTTGCTACCTCTGTATTAGCTTTTATTTATAAAGACAAAAAAATCAATATTCTTGATACCCCTGGTCACAAAGATTTTGCTGAGGACACCTTTAGAACCTTAACTGCGGTAGATAGTGTTATTGTAGTTATTGATGTCGCAAAAGGGGTTGAGGAACAAACCGAAAAGTTAGTAGAGGTTTGTCGTATGCGAAAAATTCCAATGATTGTTTTCATTAACAAGTTGGATCGTGAAGGAAAAGATGCTTTTGATCTATTAGATGAAGTTGAGCAAAAACTAGGTTTAAAAGTAACTCCTTTAAGTTTCCCTATTGGAATGGGATACGATTTTAAAGGAATTTACAACATTTGGGAAAAGAAACTAAACATTTTTTCTGGAGACAATAAACAAACCATCTCAGAAGGTGTTGAATTTGATAATATAGACAACCCTGAACTAGATAAAATTGTTGGAGAAAATTCTGCAAATACACTTCGTGAAGAATTGGAATTAGTAAATGAAGTATATCCAGACTTTAACCAAGAAGCTTACGTTAATGGAGATTTACAGCCTGTCTTCTTTGGTTCTGCTTTAAATAACTTTGGTGTAAAAGAATTGTTAGATTGTTTTATTGATATTGCTCCAAATCCTCAACCAAAACAAGCTGAAGAACGCTTGGTTGATTCTAAAGAAGAAAAATTGACAGGGTTTGTATTTAAGATTCATGCAAACATGGATCCTAAACACCGTGATCGTTTAGCTTTCGTAAAGATTGTATCAGGAACTTTTAAAAGAAATACCCCTTACTTACACGTTCGTAACGGTAAAAAAGTAAAATTCTCTAGTCCGAATGCCTTTTTTGCTGAAAAGAAGGAAATTGTTGAAGAGTCTTTTCCTGGAGACATTGTTGGTTTGCACGATACTGGAAACTTTAAAATTGGCGATACGTTAACCGAAGGAGAACAATTAAACTTTAAAGGAATTCCTAGTTTCTCTCCTGAGCATTTCCGTTATGTAAATAATGCCGACCCAATGAAAGCTAAACAACTTTATAAAGGTTTAGACCAGTTAATGGATGAAGGAGTTGCTCAGTTATTTACCTTAGATATGAACGGTCGAAGAATTATTGGTACAGTTGGAGCTCTACAATACGAGGTAATTCAGTATCGTTTAGAGCATGAATATGGTGCTAAATGTTCGTATGAAAATATTGCAGTACACAAAGCTTGTTGGGTTGAACCAGAAGACCCTAAAAATGAAGAATTCAAAGAGTTTAAACGTGTAAAACAACGTTATTTAGCTAAAGACAAACAAGGTCAACTAGTGTTTTTAGCTGATTCTCCGTTTACAATTCAAATGACACAAAGCAAATATCCAACAGTAAAATTACATTTCACTAGTGAGTTTTAACAAACCCTACATATTCTCTTTTCTATTCTCTCTTTTCTCTTTTATAACTTATAGTCAAGAGGATTTATCGAGTTTACAAGGAAAAGAATTACACAATAAAGTTCGTTTGAATTTTATTCCTGTTGAAATGCCTTCGGATAAGTTTACTGACTTAAAACCAACGATGGGTTTGACTGGTTTGCACTATCAAATCCCTATTAATAACTGGTTATACGGAGGTGCTGGATTTCATTTTGCAGTAACAGGAGACCAAGGAGGATTATTTACCTTAGGTGCTGAATTAGGAATAAATAAACAACTATACAAAAACTTATATATTGATGCTAACTTCCATTTTGGCGGCGGCGGCGGATATCGTTACTTGATAAACGATGGCGGTTTTATCAATCCGAATATCGGATTACAGTACAAAAAGAACGATTACTCCTTCGGAATACAATACAGTCATGTTAACTTTTTATCAGGAGAAATTAAAAGTAATTCCGTTTCTTTCTTTGTAGAGATACCAAGTATTTTACGTTTTACTGATTATGATAAAGCGCATCAAAAATTTGTAGCAGACAATCTTTCTCCAGATAGTTTTTGGAGTAAACCAGTGGTTAAAAATGCACAACAAATTCGTTTTGATTTCTTTAAACCTATTGGTAATTCGAAAAAAGATAATGGGGATGACCTAAATGAATTACTATATGTACTTGGATTTGAGTATCAGAAATATTTGAACGAAAATACTTTTCTATTTGCTCACACCGATGCAATTTACAGGGGGCTACGCGCTGGCTTTATGGATTTATTTATTGGTGCGGGGTATCATCCATATCAATCAAAATACGTTAATATTTTCGGAAAATTAGGTATTGGTGCTGCTGGTGGTCGTGTAGCTCCTGAAGGTGGGTTAATGATCTACCCTTCTGCAGGAATTGACTTAAAACTATTTAAAAACATTGCTATTAGTGGTCATGGTGGATATTATCGTGCCATTGCTGGTGATTTAGAAGCCTATACTTTCGGATTTGGTTTAAAGTACTTCGGATTTAACGGCGGAACATCTTCCGAAGAGAGCAGTACTTATCTTACAAAAGGGTTACGTTTTGAAGTTCAAAATCAAAGTTATTTTGATGTTGCTAAAACAGATGATATTTACGACGCTACTGAAATTGATTTACAATTAATTGGTTTTAAAGTTAACTATGATTTAAATCATTCGCTATACATTGCTGGAGAAGCTGGTTTTGCATATGACGGTCGTTCGGGTGGATATGCTCACGGATTAGTCGGTGGTGGTATATATAGTCCGTATTTTTTTAACAACAAAATGCGTGGATTTATAGAAGTTATGGCAGGTGCTGGTGGAGGTGCTGGTGTAGATACTGACGAAGGAATCATTATTCGTCCTACTCTTGGATTGAGTTATGATATCGTAAATCAGGTTTCTATAATTGCATCTGGAGGTAGATATTACTCTCCTTTTGGAAATGTTAACTCTAACAATATTAACATAGGTTTAAGCTTTAACCTTTCAACTTTATCTGTAAAAAATTAACTTTGTCATTGCTAAGAAAAACAATGATTTAGCTATTTTAATAAAAAGATTCTTTTTTCCCTTAAATTTTGGACACTAGAATCACACATATATAAATAAACAAGAGAAAAATGGATAACGGAATTTATGCAAAGTTCACCACTCCAAAAGGTGAAATTTTAGTAAACTTAGAATACGAAAAAACTCCTGGAACTGTAGGTAACTTTGTTGCTTTAGCAGAAGGAAATTTAGAAAACTCAGCGAAACCACAAGGAACTCCTTATTATAACGGATTAAAATTCCACCGTGTAATTGCTGATTTTATGATTCAAGGAGGATGTCCTCAAGGAACAGGAACAGGAAACCCTGGTTATAAATTTGATGACGAAATTCACCCTGAATTAAAACACGATGCTCCAGGAAAATTATCTATGGCAAATGCAGGTCCTGGAACCAATGGTTCTCAATTTTTTATTACACATGTTGCTACTCCTTGGTTAGACGGTAAACACACTGTTTTTGGTAGTGTTATTGAAGGACAAGACGTTGTTGATGCAATTGCTCAAGACGATACTATGGATGTAGAAATTATTCGTGTTGGTAGTGATGCTGAAGCTTTTAATGCTGTAGAAGCTTTTAGAACTTTTGAAGGAGCTCGTGAAAAACGTGAAGCTGAAGCAAAAGCTAAACAAAAAGAGTTATTAGATCAAGTAGCAGCAGGATATGACGAAACTCCAAGCGGTTTACGTTATAAGATCTTACAAAATGGAGACGGAAAACAAGCTACTAAAGGAGCTATGGTTTCTGTACACTATAAAGGTCAGTTATTAGATGGAACTGTATTTGATTCATCATATAAGCGCAAACAACCTATCGATTTTGCTATTGGTGTTGGTCAGGTAATTCCTGGTTGGGATGAAGGTATTCAGTTGTTAAAAGTGGGCGACAAAGCTCGTTTAGTAATTCCATCTGACTTAGCATATGGTGCACAAGGTGCTGGTGGTGTAATTCCTCCGAACGCTACTTTAATTTTTGATGTTGAGTTAATGAATGTAAAGTAATAGCTTACAATTTATTATACAAGTAAGTAAAGCCTTCATAAATTTATGAAGGCTTTTTTATTATCTCATTTCACTTAATATTTACTTAATATTCATAACATTAAAGAACATATTACTTAATAGATATATCATAATTACTTAAGAACAAAAGAGTAAAAAAGAATGATTTTTACGTCATCAAACAAGCTCTTAAGCCTTATGAAAACAACTTTCCTTTTTTTAACATTTTTTCTTTTCATCTCAATTACACTCGAAGCTCAAGAAGTATGTACTACGCCTGAAGATAATACTATTGATTTAAATATTATTAGTATGGATAAATGTGAAATTGGTAAAGAAAATCAAATTCCTAGAAAAAAAACAACTCAAACACTAACTGCTAGAAACAGAATAAAAAAAGTAAGAAAGATTACTCAAAAAAATCAATCAAGCTTAAATGCTTCTTCAAAAGTTTCTATTATTACTACAAACAATGACTTATCAATACAAAATTCTTTAAAATCTCAAACTAAAGAAATTTTATTTTCTGTTGTTGAGCAAGTTCCTTTATTTCCTAAGTGTAAAAATAGTTCTAACGAAAATGCAAAAAAATGTTTTAAAGACAATATGCAAAAACATTTTTCTAAAAATTATTATCCTGAAGTCTTTTCAGAAGAAGGTATACGTGGCAGAATTTTGATTCAATTCACAATAGATATATATGGATTACCAAAAAACATTCAAGTAGTAAGCTCTAAACCAAGTGATATTATTACCAACGAAATCAACCGAATTATTAACAAGTTACCTCAGTTAGAATCAGGTAAGGAAAAAGGAATTCCTGTTGATGTTACATACTCTTTTCCTATAAATTTAATCTTAAATTAATATAAAATATTTATCTAGGTTTTCAGATAATTTTATTTTCGTGCTCCTTAAAAATTCCTCTTTAACACACACAAATGAAACATATCTTTACCTTTTTTTTATTTTCAATATCATTTTCTTATGCTCAAGAAAAATGTGAAACCCCAAATGAAAATATCCAAGATTTAAATACCATTAGTATTACTAAGTGCTCTATAGAAGATGTAAAAGAAGCTCTAGAAACTGAAAAAACTAAAGAAATTTCGACAAGAAAAAGACATCGTAAACTTAGAAAAACAAATACTATTTCAGCAAAATCAAATAAAGTAGAAGAAATAAAAAGTAAAAATTCTCTTGTAGAAAAACTAAACTTAAAAGAAGATATTTTAACTTCTTTAGATAAAATTCCTTTTCATCTAGTTGAACAAATTCCTTTGTTTAATGAGTGTAAAAAGACTCCAATTCTACAACAATCTAAGTGTTTTGAAAAAGAAATGATTAAACATATTGTTAGAAATTTTGATTATCCAAAAGAGGCCTTGCGAAAAAAAATTGAAGGTAAAATTTTAGTTCAATTTACTATTGATAAGCAAGGAAAAGTAATTGACATAAAAAAGAAAGGACCTAAAAACAGTGCACTTCTAAAAAAAGAAGCAGAAAGATTAATTTCACTGCTCCCTAAATTTATTCCTGGAAGTCATAAAGGTAGCTCGGTTAATGTAAAATATGCTTTACCTATAATTTTTAAAGTTCCATAACTTTATATTTTCTTTTTAAAGGAACTATCTTTTGGTCAAGATTATAAAATAATTTGCTATATTCTATTTTTTACTTATATTTACAGCGTTAGTTAACGTGTTAATAACTAAACCAAACACTTAAAAATAGAGCACACATGATTAAAAAATTCCCCTTAGTAGTAGCTGCTATGCTACTTTCTTTAGCGGCTGTAGGACAAGAAGTATGTACTACTCCAGATGAACAAATCGCTGATCCAAACAGTATCACAAAATGTGCAATTGAAGACACCGAGAGTGGTGCAAAAAAACAACTTTCTATTGAAGTCTCAACCAGAAGACGTGTTGTTCGTAAGAACAAAGAGGCTGTTTCTGCTATAGGTGGAGGTATTAATTCTTCACAAAAAGTAGCTGATATTAAAAAGAAGTCTTTGTTAATTGGTAAACTTGAGTTAGAAGATAATTCTTCAACTATTGAAAAAGTACCTTTTAATTTAGTTGAAGAAATTCCATTGTTTAGTAAGTGTAACAATGTTCCTTTAATAAAGCAAGCAAAGTGTTTTGAAACAAATATGACTAAACATATTATTAAAAATTTCAACTACCCTCAAGACGCCATTGAAGCTGGTATACAAGGAAGAGTTTTAGTTCAATTTACAATCAATGAGCAAGGAAATGTTGAAGATATCTTACTACGTGGGCCAAAAGGTGGAGAGTCTTTAGAAAAAGAAGCTGAAAGAATAATTAATAACCTTCCAAACTTTATTCCTGGTAAACATAATGGTAGGACTGTTAAAGTAAAGTACGGAGTTCCTATCACTTTCAAGGCTCCAGGAGCATCAAATAATTCTTCATCTAGTACAACAAGTAAAGTCGTAGCTAAAAAAAGTTCTAATGTAGTAAAAGAAAAAACTATTACTGATTTTGTAAAATTTGTAGAGGTACAAAGTATTCCTCAATTCAAAGCTTGTACAAAAGTTCCTGATATGCAAAAATTAACCTGTTTCAATGAAAGAATGGTTAGTCATATTCAAAGAAACTTTAACTACCCTGCAGCAGCTGCAGAACAAAATATTGAAGGTAGAGTATGGGTTCGCTTTATCATAGATAAAAAAGGAGAGGTAACTAACATAAAAATGAAAGGACCTAAAGATGGTCACTTATTAGAACAAGAAGCTAAGAGAATGGTTTCTAAGTTACCTAAATTCGTTCCTGGAGAACATAATGGAAAAACAGCTAATGTTGAGTACTACATTCCTGTTAACTTTAAACTTCATGAATAAGGTATAAAATAACTCTTAAAAGTGTTTAAAAAAGCTTCTAATTATATAATTAGAAGCTTTTTTTAGTTTTATTTCTTTTAAAATTTTTAAATTTACTAGAATACTCTCCTCTTTTAATTTTTTTTATCTCACTATAACACCTATATACCTTTACTCCTATTAAGGTAGAGTTTTCCTCTTTTTAATCCTTTATTAGAAAATTACTTTATATACACCTTTTTCTTTTACCTGTTTTAAAGCATAAATGAAGGTTTTCATACTTTCTCTAATTATTTAATAGAACTTATAGGTAAGTTATTAAGGGGTAGTAATGAGCATAAAAAAAGCCAGCAATAATGCTGGCTTACTTTTTTGTCTTTTTTTCTTATTAAAGCTTAATGTTTTCTTCTGTTGCTAACAAACCAAAAAACTTATCTAAGTTTGGTAAAATTACAATTCTAGTTCTTCTATTTCTAGCTCTATTACTAGCCGAGTTATTTTCAACAAGTGGCACAGAACTACCTCTACCAGAAGCTATTAATCTACTTGGATCAACGTTGTATTTTTTCTCTAAAAGCCTAACGATAGATGTTGCTCTTTTAACACTTAAATCCCAGTTATCTTGTACAACTGCATTACTAATAGGTCTTGAGTCTGTATGACCTTCTATCATAACATCCATGCTTGGTTCAGAGTTAATCACATCAGCTAATTTTTTTATTAATTTATGTGCATTTTTTTTAACTCTATAACTAGCTGTATTAAATAACATTTTGTCTGAAACAGAAATCATCACAACTGTTTGATCAATGTCAATATTTACATCTTCATCATTTTCTAACTCTGAAGTATTGATAGATTTTTTTAAGTTGTGAGCAATAGCTACATTCATGGAGTCTTTTAACGTTTTAACATTAGCTAACTCAGCTGGATCAACATTTTTAAGCGTTTCTCTCATTTTTTCTTTTACAGAGTTTGAGATTACAGCTGATTTTCCAACCATATCTAGCTTAATGTTATTTTCTTCATGAAGTGTTTCGTTTACACTCTTTAATGAGTTAATTTTTTCATTGTAATCATCAACTCTCTTTTCTATTTTAGCAAACTTAGCTTCTAATTGCTCTTTTTCTAGAGTTGTCTTTTGTAAATTTCCTCTAGTATCATTATACTTTTGTTCAAGTTCTACATACTTCTTTTTTGATACACAAGACGACATTGTTAAAGCCAATACCGCTAAAGGAATAAATAATTTTTTCATAATTAATAATAAATGATAATAAGTTAATGTAACTCTATAACTTAATTTTCGATATATTATTATGTCAGTATAAATAAAAAACTCCTTTATTTAAAGGAGTTTTTTATTTGTTGATTTTACAACTATTCAAATAAAATTTTATTTTTTATAGTTTAATTTTACGTTTTTGTTTAACTTTTGACAATCACTATCTTTTTCTTTAAAACATTTATTATCCTCTGGTCTTAAGCTTCTATCAGTTTTTTTTAAGTTTTTGCTTAAAAACTCTAAAAAATTACTTTTTCTTGTCGTAAATCTTCTATTGATCCTTTTCTTTTCTTGTTCCTGTCTTATTTCTATAGATTCACTCCCTTCTACTATATAAAAATATGAACGTCTGTTTAATTGATATTCTTCTTCAGTACACTTTTTTCCGTCTACACAATCATTTAAAGGGTTGTCTTCACCATAACCTATAGCACTTTCAATTCTATTACTTGCAATTCCTCTTGATAATATGTAATCTCTCGTAGATTTTGCTCTTTTATCTGACAAAAACCTATTGTAATCTCTTCTACCTCGACTATCTGTATGTGACTCTATTTTTATCACTAACTCAGGATGATTAGTCATTACTGTTACAATATTTTCTAACTCATACTCTGCATCCTCCCTAATATCATACTTATCATAATCAAAATAAATAGGTTTTATAACTATTTGGTTTCCTATTATTAATGGTGTTAACTTTAAGTTTGCTATAATTTCTTTATTTCTCTTATTATTAGTTCGAACTATACTTCTATTTGATCTATGATCTAATTTAGTTGCTGTAACTGTATAGGTATTATTACATGGCACATCTTTGAAAGTATAGTTACCTGAACTATCAGAAATTGTTTCTGCTATAACTTCTTTTTCTTTATTAATTAGTTTTACTACAACCGCATCTACCGGAGTATTTGTTTTATTGTTTTCTATTACTCCTTTAACAATTTGTGTACAAATTGGTGGGTCCGTATAAATAAAGAAGCTATAAATATCATCATCTCCTTTTCCTTTTTCTCTATTTGACGAAAAGAAACCTCTTTTTCCATTTTCACTTATAAAAAATGAAAAGTCGTCTTTTTTACTATTGAATGGATACCCTAAGTTTTCAGGTGATAAAAATGTACCATCCTCTTTAATCTTTGCTTGAAAAATATCAAGCAGTCCTAAACCTAAATGCCCGTTAGATGAAAAATATAATACATTATCATTTCCTACATACGGAAAGACTTCTTTCTCTGATGTATTTATGTCACTTCCTAAATTTACTGGTTCTCCATACTCATCATTTCCTTTTATTTCTACTTTATAAATGTCAGACTGCCCATATCCTCCTGGCATATTAGAAACAAAGTATAATGTTTTTTCATCTGGACTTAAAGCTGGATGACCTGTTGAATATTCATCTTTATTAAATGGTAGCTCTTTAACGTTAACCCAATAACCATTAATATAACTGGCTTTATAAATTTTTAAATTAGATATGTTTTTCTTACTTCTCTTTACTTTCTTTCCTTCAGAATTATTTCTTGTAAAGTAAATGGTTTTTCCATCTTTTGTAAAAACAGGGGTCGACTCATGTAATTCAGAAGCTATTGGCTCTCCTAGCTTTTGAACGTTTCCTAAAACTAAGATAGTGTCTTGCTTACTACCTTCTAATGTTTGTATACTTTCTTCTGCCTTATAAATATTTAAAAATGGTTGATTATTCCACTTATATAATTTTTGTTTTTTTGAATCATTAGCTACAGATGATGAGAAATATGCTTTTCCATTCAATAAAAACCCTCCAAATTCTGAATAGGGTGTATTTATTGCTAAGTTCCTTACTCCTATTCTTTTCTCTTTATTAGTGTAGTCTAACAAATAGTTTTCTTTTTTAAGTTCCTTATTTAAACTACTTTTTTGAGCTTGAGTTAATCTTAAAAATATAGAATCTGATTTTTTATACTTTCCATTACTCCTCAAAGCTTGAGCATATTTAAACAAATGTTTTTCTTCTACTTTTTCATTAAAATTTGAAATAAGTTTTTGATACCATATTTCTGCTTCTTCTGTATTTGAATTATTATAGTAAGACTCAGCTAACCTAGTTAACACATGTTGAGAGCTATCTCCTTTAATTAATACTAAATCTTTATATAATTTGGCCGATTGGACATAAGAGAATTCTTCAAAATAACGATCTGCTACTTTTCTACTTTGGCTAAATCCAACTGCAGTAAGCATTAACAATATTGTTAATGTTAGTATCTTTTTTAATTTCATTTCTCTCTTTTTAAAAGAATCTCGGTGACCTATATTTAATATCCTTAAAGATTTCATACTGTAGCATAATTTCGTGTGTCCCAGAATTTGTTACATTATAGTTTGATGTTGTTAAATCATATGAATACCCTATAAGTAAAGAGTCTGTTGCTTGAAAACCTAAAAGTGCACTTACAGAATCATCCCATCTCCAAGAAGCTCCAACTCTAAACTTCTCATTAAATAGTAAATTAGCTGAAATATCTAATGATAGAGGTGCCCCTGAAACTCCTTTTAACAAAGCTGCTGGTTTAAACTTTAAGTCTTCATTTATATCGAAAACATATCCTGCAATTAAGAAAAAGTGCATTCTTTCTACTGCTACTTCTCCTGGAGTTTCAGCATCGTAATGTTCCATTCTTAAAATATTAGGTACCGATAATCCAACATACCATTGTGGTTGATGATAATAAATACCTGCTCCAACAGTTGGTAAGAACTTATTAATATTATCTTGAAAAACAACTTCATCATCTTTATAAGTTCCTTTTGACCAATCTATATTTAATAACCTTCCTCCTAAACGTAAACCAAAGGCTAAATTACCTTCTGCACCTGTTTGTATATTGTAAGATACATTAGCGTCTAAATATATTTCACTAGATGGTCCTACTTGGTCATTCATTAAGTTAACCCCTAATCCTAACCCAGAATATCCTAAAGGAGTATCGTATGATAAGTTTTGAGTATTGGGAGCTCCCTCAAAACCTACCCATTGCATTCTACCTAATGCAGTAATTACTGTATGCCCTCTAGACCCTGCATAAGCAGGGTTTACATTCATTGTATTGTACATATACTGTGTGTACTGAGGATCTTGTTGCGCATGAATACTTGTAGTTATACAAATACTCATTGTACATATTATAATTAAACTTAAATATAATTTCATTTGATTAATACTTTTATTCATCAGTCTTTTTTATAAATCCAGATTATCTATTAATGTAAATCCAGCCTTTTTTAACTTTACTTCCATTTCCAAGATCTAAAATATAGAAGTATGTTCCAACTGGCAATTTATCGCCTACATTTATATTAGCTCTTCCTTCGGAAATTCCTCTAAACACAACACTGCTATTGTTATATCCTTCAGTTTTATATACTGTATTACCCCATCTATTAAAAATTTCAAGAGTATTATTTGGGAAATTTTCAATACAATCAATGTGTAAGTAACTGTTTGCTTCATCTCCATTAGGACTCATTAAGTTGTTTACTTTCACACAAGTGTCATCATTGATTGCATCCCCAAACCCATCAAAACCATCTATAATGTCAGGTATTCCATCTCCATCTGTATCTTCTCCATCTATCACTCCGTTACCTCCATCGTTTGGATCTGTAGGGCTAGAGTTATTATCTGGATTATTAGCATCTCCAAAACCATCTAAACCATCAACACTATCAGAAATTCCATCTCCGTCTGAATCATCTAAAGGGTTTTCTACTTGTCCATCTCCATCTTCATCTAAATTCCCTCCTTCTACAACATCATTTACTCCATCATTATCGCTATCTAAATCTTGATAGTTAGGAACACCATCTCCATCTGTATCTACTGGAGTATCATCTCCATTACCTCCCTCACCAAAATTATTTATATCTCCATCAACACTATCAGAAATTCCATCTTCATCAGAATCTGAACCTCCCATATCATTAGAATCTATAACTCCATCACCATTAGTATCGGAACTTTCATTTCCTCCCTCAATAACATCATTAATACCGTCATTATCACTATCTAAATCTTGATAATCTGGAGTACCGTCGCCATCCGTATCTGGCTCTTCATCATCATCTACAGAATCATCAGCTTGTCCATCTCCATTAGCATCTGTATACCCTGAATCGCCAGAGTCTATAACACCGTCTTCGTTGGTATCTAAATCTCCATTTCCTCCTTCTATTACATCATTAATACCATCATTATCAGAATCTAGGTCTAATGAATCTGGAATTCCATCACCATCAGTATCTACTAAACCATCTCCCTCTTCAACATCTGGAATCCCATCATTATCATCATCTACATCTACAACATCTGATATGCCATCATTATCCGTGTCTTGTAAATAGTATTTATGAGTATTCAAAGCAGATCCTCTATTCCCATCACTATCAATTGAACTTACACTTGCTTCTACTGTCGTGTCTGTGTCAGCAGCTAAGTCTGACCCTGGTACATTGATGCTGTAGTTTCCACTCGCATCTACGGTACCGGTGTAGTTGTTTCCATTGATTACTAAGGTTACCGTGTCGCCGGTATTGAAATCTCCGCCTACCGTTCCAGTGACTGCAATGGTTGTCCCTGCTTCTGTTGCATTGACAATGT
>NZ_JAMXSH010000006.1:0-107940 GCF_024124505.1 Tenacibaculum sp. XPcli2-G | reverse complement strand
GAGCAAAAACAGATTTTATTCGTGTAATGACCCCAGATGCAGGGAGCAGTGATCTTACTAAAACTAATAGAGGTTTTGTTTTCATACCAGAAGTAGGAGACCAAGTAATGGTAGGTTTTGAGCATAATGATCCTAACCGTCCCTTTGTAATGGGAAGTATGTTTACAGGTAAAAATGGAGCAGGTGGAGATGAAAACAACGTTATAAAAAGTATTGTTACTCGTGGCGGTCACATCGTAGAGTTAAATGATACAGCGGGCAAAGAGAGTATTACGATTACCGATAAGAACAGTAACATGATACAGTTAAATACGCATGAAAGTTCTATAGTTATTTCTGCAAATGAAAACATGACTTTTATGTCTAAAAATTTAGACATTGTGGTAAGAGAAAATTTAAATATTACCACTGGTAAAGACAAAAGAGAAAATATTTCAGGAAATCACAAGCTTAAAGCTACCAATATAATTCAAATAGCAGATGAAGAAATAAAGAACGAAGCAGAGCAAATAATACAAGAAGCAGGAAAAGAAATAGACCTCTTAGCTAGTGGCAACATAAATAAGCAAGCAGAACAAAAAATTAATAATAGTAGCGGAAAACAAAGCAACCTTTTTTAAACATGGAAGAGAAAAATACTATTATAAAAATAGCCAAAGGGAAAATTATACTTTCTACTAAAAATGATATTTCTATAAAGGCTAAAAACATAAACAGTTTATCTAAAACCCTAGTAAATGAAACAGGGAAAGAAGGTATTGTTTTTAAATAGCAAAGTATGAGTTTTGGTGTGTACGATCATGTAAATCATGGTGTTAAGAATAGTTATGGTGTTACCTGTACTTTTTTAAAAGAACAAATTACTATCAACTATATATTTGATATTGCTTATCAGGCTTATAATCAAAAAGACTACATAGTTCATATTAACAGAAAACAGTTCTTTCTTAATAAGGAAGAACCAAAAGAAATATTAGATGTTTTAGCATTACGTTGTGCAGCACTTATATATCCGTTACAGCTACATATTTCTAAATTTGGCTTCAACTATAAGCTCTTTAATTTTAAAGAAATACAAGAACGTTTTAATGAGCAGCTACCAAATATTCAAAGAGAATTTACAGGTGAAGTAACAGATGCTTATTTTGCTGAAATTAAAAAATCGGTAAGTAATGAAAGTATATTTACAGAGCGTTTAAAAAGTGATTTTTTATATGCACTATTTTTCTATGGTTTACCAGTAGCATATCAATATAAACCAATACAAGATAACTATCAGGTAAATATACCTATACATCCATATCAATCCGAAGCTTTTTTTGTGGGGATGCAAACACTTAAAAAAGTAGAAAATATACACGATGTAACTTTTAAAGGCTCAGATGAAAAAGGTAACACTTTGCTACTACATCATTTAGTAGAAAAGCAAAGTCTTACGCCTTTACGTATAGAAATGTATTATAACAAGGAGTTAGATAGTGAAATAAATTGTAGTATAGTTCAGCTTAAAGAACGAAAAGAGGACAATATAAGCTTTAGCAATAAAAATGGTAAAGTTATAGAAGGAAAACAAAAGAAACAGAAAAAAGATAATTGGTTTAGCAACCTATTTAAAATTTAAAAAAATTATTATGAGTGATGTAGCAGTAATTTGCAATGGAGCTATGTGTAAATGTGCACATGGTTTTGCACCCGACACCTTTGCAGTAGTAAGTACACATAAACATTATATAAACGAGTCTAGTGGTTCTCAAAAAATGGTAGGTTCTACTATGGATATAGGGCAACCCTTTAAAGCAAAAACTTTTGGACAGTGTAAACTACAACCCTCTGGAAGTAGTTATTTACCTTGTATGCCAAACGTAACACAGTGGCAAGACTTTTATGAAAAGGTAACTTTAAGTAACCAAGGAAAAATATTAACAGAAAAAAGTAAAGCTATTTGTGCCATTGCAGGAGCACCATGTGTAGAGTTTACTTTTCACGGACAGGTAGGAGCGCCATCAGAAAGTCAAGCCGCACAGACAAATACAGCAGTGCATAGTCAAATGAATCCACTTGCAAACCCAAAGCAAGCGATAGAAGACACTGATGATACTGATTTATTAGAAATTAAATAATCTGCATTATGGCTAAAAAAATAATTGTTGTAGACGAACAAGATAAAGATGTTGTTACCGAGAGAATATATAGAGATTTAAAAGTTTTTGAAATACCTCTTAATAAAGGAGTAAATTTCCATTTAAAAGTTTTAAAAGCTAAAAATGTAAAAGAAACAAAAGAAAATGTATACTGGATTGCACAATCACATAACAAGTTTAAAACTAGAAAATACAGAACTTTTAAAAGTGCTCCAAAAAATCAAAAAGAACTACATGTACTATTAAATGAGTTAAATAAAGGAACTAAATATGGAAAAAGGTATATCCTAAATAATGATGGAGAAGAGGTTTTAAATCCTGATTTTCATGTTTATACTCTAAAAACTACAGGTTTTGTTAAAAGAGCATATTTAGCTACAAACCCGTACAAAAGCCATACGGAAAAAAGAGAAGGAGTCTTTTTTGGTAATTTAAAATATGTTCAAAGAACATTAGGTAAAGGTATTTGGTTAGAAGGTATTAATTATACGCCCGAATTTAAAGAACAAGGAGCCTTTATTTTAGCGGTAGATAAACCTCAGGTACTGTCACTTTTAGTAGAAAGAAGAACATTGCCAGAAAAAATAGTTCGTAGCAACCCTATTAAAAAGGATAATTGCGACTCAGTTGAACAAGAGCTACTATATGGCGATGTTTTAGACATACACATGCATTTACATAATGTTTTAAGTGAAGATTATAAACTAACTAAAGAGGTGTTTTATGGAGAAGAATCTATGACAAAAGGGTATAGCACTTTAATAGATATAAATATACCCAAAGACGAGCACAACCCTTCTTTAGATTATAATGTTTCAATTTTAGATGAGCATGTAGTTAATTTAAGTTGGGCAGGTAAAACCAATCATAAAGAAGCAAAAGATTCTGAAGACTCTTTACAAGAGTACACAATGGTGTTTATTTTCACACCAGTATCTAAACATGCTATAACCAATAATTACCCAACAATAAAACGTGAAGTAACCCTTACGGTAAATTACAAAAGCGATTTTAGTGCAACAGTAAATGAAAAAGACTATGTAACCAACCCTAATATTGTAAAAGTATGGCAACCGCCATTAATAACACAGTTATATGAGCAAGAATGTAATTATACAGAACTTACCGTTTCTTGCGATGGTTTTGAACCAAAAACATTTTTAAAAGAATCTAAGGATGGGGCGTTATTAACAGATGATAGGGGAACAACTCCAATTTATAGTTTAGTATTAGGCAATAAAAACAATATAAGAGAAGTTACTATACAAACAAATGCAGATGTAGCCAATTGCCCAGAACTAAACGAAGAAGATAAGCATACGGAAAATGTATTTAATTTAAAAGAAATACAAGAATACACCTTTGCAGATGATGATGGTATATGGAATGCCCTAACCGATATAAAATCGTTACCAAGAGTACAACCCTACCATAAAACTATAGATAAAACAGATCAAATACTAAAATTTAAAGCAGCATACCCCTACGACGCTTCAAGTGAAAGTAAATTCTTATGGAGGTACCTTTTCATGCACATGATTCAATATACAAACCCAGCTGAGTTTTATATAAGTGTAAATAGTTGTAGGTACAAACGTACCATTTGGTTTAACGTACACCCAGATGTAATTTGGGCATCACACTTAGCTTTAGATGTAGAAAAAAAAGATATTTTATATCACGATAACATTGAGCTTCCATTAGTAAAAGGAGACGCCACTTATATATCTGTTTTAGCAAGTGCTTTGGAAAAAACACTTAACTTTATAAAACCTCTTTTTGACGTATTATCTATAAATAACAACTCAAAAACAGCCATAACAGAGCTAGAAAAAGTTCTACGTGATTTTATAAAAGAGAGTAAAACAGATATGTACCTTGGTTTTCATGCAAGATACGATATCCCCGACGGAGAAAACCAAGTAGGGTCACTCATTAATTATGCCGAAATACAACCCTACAAAGCCTACTTACATTTTCAAATAATTAGAGTAGTATTACTTACCTTGGCTATAGATGTATTAATGATATACCTAACAAGAGGAAAGCTTGCACCTGGATTACAACAATTAAAAAAAGCACAAAAAGTAGCTAAGAGAATTAACAAAGGAAAAGATAAAGTAAATAAGTTTTTAGATAAATACAACCTTACTTTAACAACCCCTAAAATAACCATGAACGCTGCCTTAAGAAAAGAAATGCAACCAAAAGGAGCGTATGCAACTATTTTTGATTTTACCTTTAAAGCCGACCCTTTGTTAGCTTTAAATACTGAATACAAAATAGATTCCGATTCTTTAAAAGGGCCTTTAAAAGAGTTTGTAAAAAGCATGGAAGAAAAAACCAATGGAAAGTTTGAATTAATAGCCAAAGCAGAAGGTAGGATAGTTTCTGATATAAATATAAGCTACAACACTCATACGAATAAGCTTACTTTAAACAAAAATGCCGTTAAGCAAGAAAACGAATACAATAAGGTATTACGCAAAGGTGATATAATTAAAACAGACGGAGTTATTAATATTAGTATTGAGGCAAATGCTCGTTTAAAATACCAGGAAGAGTTTAAAAAGCTTTGGTTTTTTGAGCCTGTTAAAGTAGAAGTCGATATTAAAGGAGAATTAAGATTAAATAGTAGTATTGGTATTATACAAAAAATAGGCTACACCAAAGGTAGAGGGCCTTATATGGAAAAAGTGGTATATTTTGGGGGATTGAAAGGAACGTATATGCAAAGTCTTGAACTAAAGGTAAAGGATAAAAAGCAATATGATTCAAATGAGGGTGACAAACAAGAGCCTTTTACCTTATTGAAAAAATCAAACGCCTCATTAGGCAAAGACTATATTTTTGAACTTTTTGAATCAAAAAAACAATTTGAATATGAAAACAAATAAAATTACCCCTCTTATCACAGCATTGTTAGCAGTTATGTTTACTGCTTGCGCGCAAACCAACACAACAAAAGAAAAAAAACAAGCAACAGAAATGAGACCGATAGACAAACTTTACAGTAACATACAACCTTTACAATACAAAAGCATGAATAGATATTTTATAGAAGCGAACCAAAGTGGTTGTTTTTATGAGTTGTATGTAAATGGTAGGATGGTATTTAAGCTTTTTAAACAAGTTGGTTTAATGGGGCATACCACCTGTATTAACGATGCTATTTTAAAAAGTGGGATGCAAGAAGTTACTGTAAAGCTATACCCTTTAGGACAAACCGAAGTAGAAAGGTTTGACACGTTTACCAAGAATGCAAGAATAGAAGTAAAAATAGAAAAATACGATACACAGGTAGAAGACAGCGATGAAAAAGTAGTAACATTTAAAATTCCAGAGGCAAGTACTAGAAGTAAGAACGATATTAAAATAGAGGGATTGCCTTATTACGAACATACTTTTACGTTTTATGCAGAAGTTCCTTACGAAGTTACTGGCTGGAGCGAATCGCAAGATTTAACTAAAATGAATCAAAAGCAATTAGAAAAAGAAGTAGTAGCTTTTTATAACAACCTATCTGATGTTATTTATAATCAAGACGAAGCTAAATGGGTAAGCTTAGTTAAAAAAAGAGAGTTAGAGTTTTTGAAATCTGAAGCGTATAACGATGTTAATAAGGAAAGTATTAAGGATAGAATTAGAAGTTTCAAACAGATTTTTGATTCTAAGTTTAAAAAGAAAGAACCATTAGATAAGTATGAAATGATTTTTGGAGGGAATGGTAGAATTGTAGCTTTAAAAAGTTTAATAGATAGAGGTTATGGAGCATTTTCCCACGGTTATGAGGAGGTTACGAGAGATGGGCGTAAAAGTAAGATACGAAATTATGAATATATATACCTACACAAACCCAAAGGAAGTAACAAATTAGAAATTATAAGATAATGCACAAAGCGTTTTTATATAGTGTTTATTTGTTTTGTATGTTGTTGGTGCTTACAGCTTGTGGGCAAACCAAAGAAATGAGACCCATAGATAAACTATACAGCAACATACCGCCTTTACAACACAAAAGCATGCCTCAATATTTTATAGAAGCAGACCAAATAGGTTGTTTTTATGAGTTGTATGTAAATGGAAGAATGGTGTTTAATCTTTTTAAACAAGTTGGTTTAATGGGGCATGCCACCTGTATTAACGATGCCATTTTAAAAAGTGGAGTGCAAGAAGTTACTGTAAAGCTATACCCTTTAGGACAAACCGAAGTAGAAAGGTTTGATACTTTTACTAAAAATGCAAAGATAAATATTGAAATAACTAAATGGGATAAAGCATTGGAGGATAAGCCGAATAGTAAAGAATACGAAAATTACGATGATCATGTAGCTACGTTTAATATTCCTAATACAGAAGATAAAAATAATAGCATTCGTATAAAAGGGTTACCTTATTATGAGCATACTTTTACGTTTTATGCAGAAGTTCCTTATGAAGTAACAGGCTGGAGCGAGTCGCAAGATTTAACTAAAATGAATCAAAAACAGTTAGAAAAAGAAGTAGTAGCTTTTTATAATAATTTATCTGATGTTATTTATAATCAAGATGAAGCTAAATGGGTAGAGCTAATTAAAAACAGAGAACGAGAAGTATTAATTTCTGAAGCATATTGCGATGTTAAAGAGAAAAGCATTAAGGATAGGAAAAGGAAATTTAAACAAGTTTTTGATTCTAAGTTCAAAAAGAAAGAACCATTAGACGAGTATAAAATAGTTTTTGGAGGAAATGGTAAAATTATAGCTTTGAAGAATTTAACTAAAGATGGCTACAGTGCTTTTTCTTATGGTTATGAGAGAACTTATGATGATGGACGTAAAAGAAAGATTAGAAATTACGCTTATATCTACCTACACAAACCAAAAGGAAGCAATAAATTAGAAATTATAAGGTAATGCACAAAGCGTTTTTATATAGTGTTTATTTGTTTTGTATGTTGTTGGTGTTTACAGCTTGTGGGCAAACAAAAGAAATGAGACCCATAGACAAACTATACAGCAATATACAGCCTTTACAATACAAAAGTATGAATAGATATTTTATAGAAGCGAACCAAAGTGGTTGTTTTTATGAATTATATGTAAATGGAAGATTGGTGTTTGAACATTTTGAACAAACTGGTTTAATGGGACATACTACCTGTATTAACGATGCCATTTTAAAAAGTGGAGAACAAGAAGTTACCGTAAAGTTATACCCTTTAGGACAAACAAAAGTAAAAAGGTTTGACACGTTTACCAAGAATGCAAGAATAGAAGTAAAAATAGAAAAATACGATGTACAGGTAGAAGACAGCGATGAAAAAGTAGTAACATTTAAAATTCCAGAGGCAAGTACAAGAGGTAAGAATGATATTAAAATAGAGGGTTTACCTTATTATGAGCATACCTTTACGTTTTATGCAGAAGTTCCTTATGAAGTAACAGGTTGGAGTGAGTCGCAAGATTTAACTAAAATGGATCAAAAACAATTAGAAAAAGAAGTAGTAGCTTTTCACAACAACCTATCAGATGTTATTTATAATCAAGACGAAGCTAAATGGGTAGACTTAGTTAAAAACAGAGAATTAGAATTTTTAAAATCTGAAGCGTATAATGATGTTAATGAGGAAAGTATTAAGGATAGAATTAGAAGTTTCAAACAGATTTTTGATTCTAGTTTTAAAAGAAAAGTTCCTTTAGATAAATATAAAATGATTTTTGGAGGAAAAGGGAGAATTGTAGCTTTAAAAAGTATTGAAAGAACAGGTAGAGCTGCTTTTTCTTTTGGAGTTAACAAAATTAGAGACGGGAAATTAAAAAAAACTAGATCTTCTAGATATATTTACCTACACAAACCAAAAGGAAGCAATAAATTAGAAATTATAAGGTAATGCACAAAGCGTTTTTATATAGTGTTTATTTGTTTTGTATGTTGTTGGTGTTTACAGCTTGTGGGCAAACAAAAGAAATGAGACCGATAGACAAACTATACAGCAACATACAGTCCCTACAATACAAAAGCATGAATAGATATTTTATAGAAGCGAACCAAAGTGGTTGTTTTTATGAGCTGTATGTAAATGGAAAATTGGTTTTTAAGCATTTTAAACAAGTAGGTTTAATGGGGCATACTACCTGTATTAACGATGCAATTTTAAAAAGTGGAGGGCAATAAGTTTACCGTAAAGTTATATTCTTTAGGTACAGTATAAGCTGAATAATTAAGAATTTATTTCATGCTCTTTCAGTTTATTATACAAAGTCTTTCTAGTAATATTTAAAAGCTTTGCAGCTTTAGTTTTGTTGTTTTTAGCCTCATGTAAAGCCCTAATAATAAGTTTTTTTTCATTTTCCTTGGTAGAAAATTCATTAGGGATGCTGTATTGATCTTCAGTGTTTTTTAATTCTTCAGGCAACACTTCTTTTTCTATAATTTCTGTCTGAGATAAAAGTGTAGCTCTTTTGATAACATTAGATAACTCTCGTAAGTTCCCTGGCCAGTTATATTGTTGAAATAAAGTTAGTACTTCATGAGAAAAGCCAACGATTGATTTATTGAGTTGTTTGTTGGCTTTTTCTAAAAAGAAATCGGCATAAAGAATTAAATCGTCTTTTCTATCATTTAGATTAGGGACTTTAATAGAAAACTCATTTAAACGATGGTATAAATCTTCTCTAAAATTACCTTTTTCAACAGCTGATAATAAATCTTCATTAGTGGCAGTAATTAAACGAATATCTACCATAATTTCCTTACTGCTTCCCACAGGTTTAATCTTTCTTTCTTGTAAAGCACGTAAAAGTTGTACCTGACTTTCGTAGTTTAAGTTTCCAACTTCATCTAAAAAAAGAGTACCTCCATTCGCTGCTTCAAAATGCCCTATTTTATCATTTATAGCTCCTGTAAATGATCCTTTTTGATGTCCAAAAAATTCACTTGAGGCAATCTCTTTAGGTATAGCTCCGCAATCCACAGCAATAAAAGGCTTATCTTTACGTAAGCTTTGAGTATGAATTGTACTAGCTACAACTTCTTTACCTGTGCCACTTTCACCTGTAATAAGAACAGACATGTCAGTTGGAGCTACTAAATGGATGTGTTCATAAAGGCTTTTAGAAGCTGCGCTTATACCGGTAACGATATGAGAATTAGAAACTTTTTTATCTTCTTTTTTAGGTTCAGTAATTTGTTCGGTTTTAACTTCCAGAGCATTATTAATTACTTCTAAAACTTCATCAGGATTAAAAGGTTTAGAAATATAATCAAAAGCACCTTGTTTCATAGCTTGAACGGCTGTTGATACTTCAGCATAACTCGTCATTAAAACAACAGGGATGTCGCTATCAGTGTTTTTACTTTGCTTTAATAAATCAATACCATTACCGTCAGGAAGGCGTAAATCAGTAAAAATCAAATTATATGAATTTTCTTTCAATAGAGTAGAGGCATTTTTAATTGTATAACTAACCTCAACAACATATTTGTGTCGTTCTAAAAAATGTTTTAACATGTTAGAAAATGTAACATCGTCTTCTACCAATAAGATATTTTTCATAAAAAAGGTTGCTCTAAATTGTTCAGATAAAAATTCTCTGTAAAAATAAAAAGAGCGTTTTATATGAAAACGCTCTTTTGCTAATAAAATTGAGGAGGGAAATAAAAAAATTACTTTTTAGTATTGTTTACTTCTTTTTCATTTAACAAATTACCTTCTTTATCAATGTAAATAGTCTTCTTGGTGCTTCCTTCACTAACCTCTAGTTTGTACTGCTCTTTTTCATTAATAAAAGCTTTACTTAAGGTAGCCTTAGGGAAACTTTCTTTAATAGAGTTAACCAACGCTGCTGGTAATTTATCTAAAGATATTTCTTGGAATCCATCAGCTACAACTGTGTGAATTGGAGTAATAGGTGTAAGAGTGTTGTTTACTGTTGCGTAAGTTGAAACACCTGTTAAAATTGCTACTGCTAAGATTAATTTTTTCATGATATTAAGTTTTTAAGTTATAATTATTAATTGTTGTAATACTACAAGGGAAATTTATGTGTTTACTTTACCTCTTTAGCGTCTAACCAGTTTCCGTCTTTGTCGGCGAAAACGGTTTTGTTACCATTTTCTAAAGAAATTTCTAACTTGTATTGTTCTTTACTGTTTACAAAAGCTTTTCCTAGTGTACCTTTAGGAAAACTCTCTTTTACAGCATTCACTACAGCTGAAGGTAATTTATCTAAAGATATTTCTTGAAATCCGTTCTCTACAACTGTATGAATTGGAGTAATAGGTGTAAGAGTGTTATTTACTGTTGCATAAGTTGAAACACCTGTTAAAATTGCTACTGCTAAGATTAATTTTTTCATGATATTAAGTTTTTAAGTTATAATTATTAATTGTTGTAATACTACAAGGGAAATTTATGTGTTTACTTTACCTCTTTAGCGTCTAACCAGTTTCCGTCTTTGTCGGCGAAAACGGTTTTGTTGCCATTTTCTAAAGAAATTTCTAACTTGTATTGTTCTTTACTGTTTACAAAAGCTTTTCCTAGTGTACCTTTAGGGAAACTCTCTTTTACAGCATTCACTACAGCTGAAGGTAACTTATCTAAAGATATTTCTTGAAACCCGTTCTTTATAACTGTATGAGTTGGAGTAATAGGTGTAAGAGTGTTATTTACTGTTGCATAAGTTGAAGCTCCTGCTAAAATCGCTACTGCTAAAATTAAATTTTTCATGATATTAAGTTTTTAAGTTATTTACATATTTGTTTATTGTATAGAAATAAATATGCCATCGGCTTTAATTAAATCTTTAAAAACTTTAACGTATTGATTTTTAATAGTATATTGTTTTTTTAGGTTTGGGTAGATAATAGCTTTATGTGTAAAAAGTGTATAAGTAAAGAGTAGAAGTGTGTAAAAATTACACTATTTACCCAAAAAGAGGAACAATAAATAAATCTGTTATCTTTGAAGAAAATCATCCCTAATGAAGTTATTAAAAAAGTCTTTAAAAATTGTTCTGCTACTTTTAGTGTTATTAAGTGTTGGAATTTGGCTATTTACAAAAACTCTGCATCCAACTTATAAAGGAGAGTTAGAACTTAACTCAATTTCAGATAAAGTTACAGTGTATTATGATGAGGTTGGAGTGCCGCATATCAACGCGAAAAATCAACTAGATGCTTATACTGCTTTAGGATATGTACATGCACAAGATAGATTGTGGCAAATGGAGCTTATCAGAAGAATTTCAGCTGGAAGATTAGCAGAAGTTTTTGGAAAAGATTTGGTAAGAGTCGATAAATTTTTCTCTGGATTAGGAATTGAAGAAACTGCTGAAAAAACGATTCAAGAATTAGATAAAAATTCAGAAACGTATAAATTAACGGAAGCATATTTAAATGGGGTTAATCAGTTCATAGAAGAAGGAGCAACACCGTTAGAATTTTATTTAGTAGGATTGGATAAAGAAAATTATACAATTAAAGATGTGTATAATGTTTTTGGTTATATGGCATTTAGTTTTGCAATTGCCCATAAAACTGATCCGTTGTTAACTGAAGTAAAAGAAAAGTTAGGTGAGTCTTATGTAAATGAGTTGTTGAATTCTTTCGATAAAAATTTAACACTGAATAAGACAACTAATAAAGGTACAATTAAAGCAGAGATGTCTATAGCGGTAAGCAAGATTGTAGATCAGTTGCCAGTTGCACCTTTTATAGGAAGTAACTCTTGGGTAATTGCACCACCTAAAGCCAAAAACGGTAAGGTAATTTTTGCGAACGATCCACATATCGCATTTTCTCAACCATCTGTTTGGTATCAAAATCATATAAAAACTCCAGACTTTGAAATCTACGGATTTAATCTGGCTTTGATGCCATTTCCGTTGTTAGGACACAATAAAGAGTATGCTTACGGATTAACAATGTTAGCAAATGACGATTTGAACTTTTATATAGAAGAAAACAATCCAGAAAATTCAATGGAGTACAAAACACCTAATGGATACCAGAAATATGAGTTATGGGACAAACGTATAAAGGTTAAAGGAGGAAAAGATACTACATATCAAGTTAAAGTTAGTAAACATGGCCCGATTATGAACGGATTAATAGAGCATGTAACAGATGAAAGACCAATTGCAATGAACTGGATTTATACGCAACTACCTAATCAATTATTAGAAGCATCACATAAAATGTCGCATGCAAATTCGTTACAAGACTTTAAAACAGGAACCGCCAAAATTCATGCACCAGGATTAAATGTAATGTATGGAGATAAGAAAGGGAATGTAGGTTGGTTTGCATCGGCTAAATTATATCAATTAAGAGATAGTTTGTCTTCTAAAACGTACTTAAATGGAACTTCTGGGAAGGATGAAATTGTAGAATATTTAGATTTTAAAGATAATCCGAAAGCGGAAAATCCTAGTTGGAATTATGTGTATTCAGCAAATAATCAACCTGATTCTGTGAGAGGTAAGTTATATCCGGGATATTACCAACCAGAAGATAGAGCAAAACGAATTGTTCAGTTATTAGAATCTAAAAACGATTTTACGAAAGAGGATGTAGCTGAAATGATTTATGATGTAACCTCACCTGTAGTTCCAGAAATTGGGAGAGAATTGTTAGCAAGTGTAGATAAGTCGTCACTATCTCCTTCAGCTAAAAAAGCATATTCAGTGTTAGAAAAGTGGGATGGAGAGTATTTAAAAACCAACGTAGCTCCGACTATTTATAATCGATTTTTGTATGAATTTTTAACTGCTACTTACAAAGATGAGTTAGGAGATAGCTTTCAGTTGTTTATTGATACGCAATTACAAGATCAAGTATTAGCACAACAAGCTAAAAGAGAGCAATCGGTTTGGTGGGATAATATTTTAACAATAAATAAAGTTGAAACTAGAAATGAAATAATTACCATAGCTTTTCAAAAATCCATCACATTTTTACAAAATCAATTAGGAGAGAATGTAGATAATTGGACGTGGAATCGCGTAATTTCAGTGGAATACGAACACGCTATTGGTAAAGCGGGAGGTTTGTTGCGTAAGTTTTTCAATGTAGGTCCGTTTGAAACTATTGGAGGAAATGAGGTGATTAACAACCAGATTTTTAAATTGGATAGTACAGGTGTGTATAAAATTCATGGTGGACCATCAACACGTAGAGTCATTGATTTTTCAGATGTAGAGAATAGCATTGCGATTTTACCTACAGGACAATCAGGAAATGTGTTTAGTCCATATTACAAAGACCAAGCACAAAAATATGTAGATGGTGAGTTTGTAAAAATGAGCCTTAATGAGACAGCTATAAAGAAGAGCGCAAATAAGTTGGTGTTTTTACCGAAACAGTAATAAATTAAATATGTCATTTCGACCAGAGGGAGTAATCTAAGACTAGATAAAAAGAAAAATTAATTTTAAAAAATAATATGACAAGAGGAAAAGGCTATAAATTACAGACGAATTCTTTTTTCGACTTTGAAGAGCATATAAATAATTCTGATTTTATTTTTTTATCAGCTCCTTTCGGTTTTGGGAAAACTACTTTTTTAAAAGACTTTATAGAGTCAGTAAGAAATGAAGAAAAAAAATATAACTTTTTTCATTTATATCCTGTTCATTACGCAGTAAACAAAAATGAAGATGTATTTGAATTAATCAAATACGACTTGTTGTTTGAAATATTAAAGAAAGATGACGTTAAGGAGGAAACAAGTATAAATTGTAAAGAAGAAGTAGGAGGTATTTTAAAAAAGAATGTTGAAGCTGTCTTGTTAAGTTTTATCGAAAAAATTCCAGAAATAGGAAAGCCTTTAAAAGAAATAATACAAGCTTTTGATAAAGTTGAAAAGGAAATTCTGGAGTTGTATCAAAAGGAATTTAAAACTCCCGAAGTGAATAGTTTTATTAGTCGTATAGAAAATACGAAAGGAAGTATTTTTGAACATGATATTATTACTACTTATATTGATAATAAGTTAAATGAGATAAAAGGTGAGGACAGGGAAAAGAAAAATGTCTTAATATTAGATGATTTAGACAGGATTGAACCAGAACATATCTTTAGACTTCTAAATATTTTCTCGGCTAATTTTGATAATTCTGAATATTCAATTAATAAGTTTGGAATAGATAAAGTTATTATTGTTGCTGATTACTATAACATAAAAAGTATATATCATCATAAATATGGGAAAAATTCTGATTTTGAGGGGTATATAAATAAATTTTATTCAAATGAGATTTATTTTTTAACTTTTTATGATACTTTAAAAATTTTATTAGAAAAAGATTATCATGTGCGGGAGTCTTCAGTTTTTGAGTTTATAGAGTTAAAAGTAAATTTGCTTGTATTGTTGTTTAACAATAAACAGTTAAATTTTAGGCAAATAAATAAATTATCAATAAAAGATTTTAATACAGGGAGGAGTTTAGATGGCATTATTAATGACCTTGTTAGTTTGTTTAATGGAGATTATAGAGATTTGACTGACGCTCTTAGTAAAGTTTCTGTAGAAAAAGATACAACAATAAAAGAAGTTTTTTGGGAAAAATTATTAAAGTGTTTAATTCTTTTTAGTCAAGAAAATGAAAAGCAGAAGATAAAAAGAGATGGCTTGTCAGTTGGTGAACCAAACTTTATTTATAGTTTTCATAGTGGAGGGGAAATTGTCTTTAGGAAAGAAAATGATAGAAAAACAAATTTAAGACTTATAGGTTCTTTTTCTAAGTTGAAAGTTTGGAAAGAGTTTTTAAACTATTTAAAAAATAAGTATGAGTAGTTTATAACTGATTAAACCTCTCTATAAACCTCCTCAAAAGGAATTCTAAAACTTTCACCCCGCTAGCGCGAGCATTTTGTTCGTGACGGTATGATAGTAGAAGCATGTGAAGAAAAAAGAAGATATGTGTAGATTATAAATAAGAAAATATTATTAAAAAAAAGGAAAAGAGGCTTAAGCCTCTTTTCCTTTTTTATAATATAAGAATCTTGTTAAGCAACACATGTTCCATTAGAGCATGTTCCTGATCTTAAAACATATCCGTAACCATCACTGGCAGGTACAGCCATATTGGCGCATTGACTATTAAAAGAACAGCCGCAAGAAGGGTCATATTGAGTTTCATTTAGATTGTCACAATATTCATCATAGTGGCGTGGGTAAGTTAATCCTCCTTTTATTTGTTTTTGATCAGTTTTGTTTAACACTTTACCTAAGGTTAAAATTGATTTTTTCATTTTCAAAATAATTTAAATTTTTATACATTCCTTGAACATTTAAAGACACTCAAGGTCTATGTCTGTTTTTTATTTCAATAGATATGAAAAAATAAACGAACTAACTTTTAATTAGAATAAATTATCTTGGGAACAAAGAAATATCATAGTTAGTTATAGTCAATTTTTACAGCTTTTTAATTTTTTTTGAATTTAATAGGAAACTAATATAATAAAAATTACTTTCTGTAACAGGTAAGATTTAAAACTTTGTTTTTGAAAAGTTATTAAGCTAAAAACGTATAGCTTTTTAATTTTTTCGTAATAAATCGTTAAGCTAATTTCTTCTTGAAGGTGGTTGATTTAATAGAAGAGGATATTAAAATTTGTTATAACACTCATAAAATAATGAGAAATTGGTTTATTTCTGGGTTAAACCTCTTTATAAACCTCCTCAAAAGGAATTCTAAAACGTTCTCCATATACACCTTCTGGTTTACGAATACCACAAGAAACAATCATATTAATTTCTGCACCAAAAGGTAGTTCTAGCAAACGCTTTACACGCCAAGTATCAGAGCCTTCCATAGGGCAGGTGTCGTAACCTTCAGCGGCCATTGAGAGCATGAATGTTTGTGCTGCTAATCCGCAAGTTTTGTGAGCTACAATGCGCATATCACTATTGCGAACTTCACGGTAAATAGGTCGGAAAAGTCCAACAACAAGAATCATTAAGTATTTAAGATAACCAACAATTCCGAAGATGTCAAAGTAGGTAAACGGAATTAATTTTCCGTAGTAGTTACGCGCTACTTTTTCTCTACTTCGTTGTTCAGATTTCGGATTGTTTTTACCAAAAACTTCATCCATAAAGGCTAAGTTAGCTTTGGCTCTTTTACACCACAAATCTTTACGAGTCACAAAAACCACTAGTTGCTGAGCAGTTTTAGCTGCATTTTGATTAAAGCATAATGGAGCCATTTTTTTTATAATTTCTTTATCAGTGATATGATAAAACTCCCACAGTTGCATGTTGCTACTGGTAGGAGCTAAAATAGCTTGCTCTAAACATTTTTTTACAACAGCAGTGTCTATCGGTTTTTTAGGGTCATATACTCTTACTGAACGACGATAGTTAACTGCTTCTGATACTGTTTTTTCAGTCATTTATTATGGTGTCTTGATTCTTGTGTCTGATTGTCTTTTATCTAACAAAACTATCCCAGTTTCATTAAGGTTTTTAATTGTTGTAGTTTTCCTTTGTATGGAGCATATCGAGTAGGAACATCTAACCAAGTTCCGCGAGAAACCACTCCTTTATGATGAGAAAACGTATCAAAAGTTTTCTTTCCATGATAAGCACCTATACCACTTTCACCTACACCACCAAAAGGCAGTCTGTGATTGGCAAAATGAACAGTGGTATCATTTATGGTTCCGCCTCCAAATGAATAACGTTGAATCATCTTTTTAGCAAATGAATTTCTATTGGTAAACACATATAAAGCCAGAGGTTTGTCGTATTTAGTAGTGATTTTTTCAATGTCAGCTTCATTTTCGTAAGAGATTAGCGGGAAAATAGGTCCGAAAATCTCACCTTTCATGACTTCACTATCTAAATTAGGTTCGTCAATTAATGTAGGAGCAATGTAGCAATCGTCTCTATCAGTTTGTCCGCCAATCACACACTTTTCATTTTCTAGCATCAAAGCTAAACGATCAAAATTACGAGTGTTAACAATACGTGGAAAATCTGGAGAGTTTTGAGGGGTTTTTCCGTAAGTTCTAAAAATTTCATCTTTAAATTGTTGTATAAATTGCTCTTTTACTGATTTGTGTATCAATAAATAATCAGGAGCAATACAAGTTTGCCCACCGTTAATGAATTTTCCCCAAACCAAACGTTTTGCAGTCAATTTAATATTGGCAGTTTCGTCAACAATACATGGACTTTTTCCTCCAAGTTCTAGGGTAACAGGAGTTAAATTATTAGCAGCTGCTTTGGCGACAATTTTACCAACAGGAACACTGCCTGTAAAGAAAATATAATCCCAACGTTGTGCTAGCAATTCTGTAGAAACATCGATACCACCTTCAACCACAGCTACATGGTTTTTATCAAATACAGCTTCAATAATTTCTTTGGTAATTTTACTTGTATGCGGTGTCAGTTCCGAAGGTTTCAATACTACAGTGTTACCTGCTGCAATAGCACCTAATAATGGTGCGAATGCTAGTTGATACGGGTAATTCCAAGGAGCAATGATAAGTACAGTTCCGTAAGGTTCTTTATAAATTTTTGCAGAGGACGGAAAATTTAGTAACGACGGTAATACACGTTGAGGTTTACTCCAAGAGTGTATATTTTTTATGGCCATTTTTAATTCAGCCGAAACAATAGAAGTTTCGGTCATTACTGCTTCGTATTCTGGTTTTTTAAAGTCATCATGTAGTGCTTTTATGATGTCTTTTTCTCTTGCAACAAGTTCTTTTTGTAATCTTTTTAAGGTACTTTTTCTAAAAGAAATATCTTTGGTTTGTTGAGTAGCAAAATAGTTTTTTTGCGACTGAACTAATTCGGGAATATTCATAAGCTATAAGTCTTGTATTTTTTTATTCATTATTGAAAACCATAATGGAGGAACCAAGGCTACCAGCATCATACCCGGGTATCCTGTTGGCATTTGTGGGCTTTCTGGTAATGATTTTAAGAGCTGATAATGTTTGCTTCCGTTATAGTGATGGTCGGAGTGACGGGATAAATTAAACAACATTAACATACCAATTCTGTGATCAGAATTCCATGAATGCGTTCTTTTTACACGCTCATAACGACCTTTTTCATTCTGTTTACGTAGTAGCCCATAATGTTCTATATAGTTTACAGTTTCAAGTAATAAAATTCCAAAAACAGCAGCGGTGATAAAAGCTAGTAATGTTTTTAATCCGAATAAAAAGAAAATACCAGCTAATAAAAGAATGTTACAGAGTGTGTAAATGAGCATTCTATTTTGTAAGTGAAACCAGCTTCTTTCTGAATTTTTTAAACGTGTATTTTCCACTTCCCAAGCTTGATAATAGCTTTGAAAATGAGAACGAATCCAAAACAGGTAAACAATTTCATTTCTTCTTGCAGTCGCGGCGTCTTTTGGAGTGGCTACATTAAAATGATGTCCTGCATTATGGTAGGGTAGAAAGTGGGTGTCTAATGAAGTTAGTAGTAAAATTTCTCCTAAAAGCTCATCAAAACGGTTGTTTCTATGTCCTAATTCATGCCCAACATTAATACCAATAACGCCACATAGCAAGCCCATAGCTGAGATTTTTCCTATATATTCTAAGATAGTTAATTGTGTGTCTTTCATTATCCATAAAAACCACACTAGGAAAACTAATTGAATAGGTACCATTGCGTATAGAATATAGGTGTAGAGTCTATTTTCTTTTTCTTGCGCTTCTTGTTCTTTATTGAAATTATTTTTATCAGGTTTAAAAAGTAATTCGAGAAGAGGAACTAAGCCGAAGAAAACAAGTAAAGGTAAAAGTGTTAACCATCCCATATTTGTAAACGAAATGTAAACAGTGATAGGGAGTGTTAAAATCGTTAAAAATTTAAGAGCTTTCATCTTGGGTGAAATTTGTCTAAATATACAAATTACAAACAAGCATCCCAAACGGGGTCAGAAGGAGTTGGAGCGGTAACCTTAATAGGTTCTTTGCTAACAGGGTGTGTAAATTGAATTTTTCGAGCATGTAAATGAATACTTCCGTCTTTGTTGCTTCTTTTAGCACCGTATTTTAAATCTCCTTTTATAGTAGAGCCAATGTTAGAAAGCTGTACGCGAATTTGATGGTGACGTCCAGTTTCCAAGTCGACCTCTAATAATGAATAATTATCTAGTTTTTTAAGCGTTTTGTAGTGAAGTATAGCTTTTTTACTTCCGTTAACCTCTTTAGTGTAAGCGGTCGATTTGTTATTTTTTGGATTCTTTTTTAAGTAATTTGTTAAGGTATCGGTTGCTTTTTTAGGTTGCTGTTGAACCACTGCCCAGTATGTTTTTTTAATGGTTTTGTCACGTAACATTTTATTTAGTCGTTCTAAGGCTTTTGAAGTACGTGCGTAGATAACGATACCTGTAGTAGGGCGATCTAGCCTGTGAACGGTTCCTAAAAATACGTTTCCAGGTTTGTTGTATTTATCTTTAATATATTCTTTAACAACATCTAAAAGTGGTTTGTCGCCTGTTTTGTCACCTTGCACTATATCACCAGCCCGCTTATTAATCACTATAATGTGATTGTCTTCATGTAAAACTTGTAAGTTTTCTTTTGTAGAGTGCATTATTAATACTTCCCTTAAGGTATGGTGAAAATTATTTAAAATTCTCCGCTACATCTTCGTTAACTTGATCAATAAAGTTTAAAAACTCATCTCGCCCCATTCCTGTAGAAGATGAGGTAACAAAAGAAATTGGTAATTCCTCCCAGTAATTTAATAATTTCTTTTTGTAAGTGGTAATTTGTTTGTTGAGTTTAGAGCTCCCTAGTTTATCAGCTTTGGTAAAAACAATACAAAACGGAATGCGGTTTTCACCTAAAAACTGCATGAATTCCAAATCTATTTTTTGTGGATCGTGGCGAGAATCGATTAAAACAAAAGTACAAACCAGCTGTTCACGTTCTTTAAAATAGTTTTCAATAAAAAATTGAAAAATTTGACGCTTTTTTTTAGAAACCTGTGCATAACCATATCCAGGAAGATCTACTAAAAACCATTCGTTATTAATTTTAAAATGGTTAATAAGTTGTGTCTTCCCTGGTTTACCAGAGGTTTTTGCCAAATCTTTACGCTCCATCAACATATTGATTAATGAAGATTTTCCGACATTTGATCGACCTATAAAAGCGTACTCAGGTATTCTGTCTTTAGGAGCCTTGGTAACATTGCTGTTACTCATTACAAATTCAGCAGATTTTATTTTCATACTATAATTAAGCTAGTTTAGCTGTTATATTTCGCGTTTAGAAAGCCACCCTTCTAAAATTTTATTAAATTCTTCTGGTGTTTCCATCATAGCTGCATGTCCGCATTTGTCAATCCAGAATAAATCGGCATCAGGTAAAAGTTTTTTGAAGTCTTCAGCAACTTCAGGTGGAGTAACACTGTCTTGTTTTCCCCAAATTAAACAGGTAGGTTGTTTCATGTTGGGTAAATCTTTAGCCATGTTATGACGAATGGCACTTTTAGCAATGGCTAGTGTTCTAATCAATGTATTTCTATCATTTATAACATCGTACACTTGATCAACAAGTTCGTCTGTAGCAATAGCTTTATCGTAAAAAACATCTTGTGCTTTTTTTCTAACAAACTCCTTGTCACCTCTTTTAGGATAGCTATCTCCCATTGAGTTTTCGTATAATCCAGAACTACCTGTTAAAACTAATGCTTTAACATCTTCAGAATAATGTTTTGTATAGTATAAAGCTATATGTCCGCCTAGAGAATTTCCTAGTAGAGTAACATTTTTAAGCCCTTTATACTCTATGAAATCATGTAAAAACTTGGCTAAATTTTTTACATTAGTTTTAAGGAGGGGTAATGTGTATAAGGGTAACTCTGGTATAAAAACTTGATATCCTTTTTTTGAAAGATGATTAAAAGTGGAACCAAAATTACTAAGAGCTCCCATTAACCCGTGAAGAATGATAATTGGGCTTCCTTCTCCTGCTTCAGCATATGTAAATTTGTCTTCTTTCTTTAAAAATTCAGTCATATATGTTTTTGATTTGACTTAACCACAAATGTAGTTCTTTTTTATCACTTTTTCATTTTTATTATTTACTGTGTAGGCGAGTCTTTTAAGTGGTTTATTTTGAGTTTTTTATCTCCAGAAGTAAAACTTATCAACAAAGTGGTAAAAAGTGGTAAAAAGTGGTAAATATTTTTTATTTTTGATGCAAACTATAGATTCTTTACGTGGTAAGTTTAATTGGAACATATGAGTGCAAGGTAGATGCTAAAGGGAGGTTGATGATGTCGTCAGCGTTCAAGAAGCAATTGTCTTCTGTGTTGCAAGAAGGGTTTGTGATTAAACGTTCTGTTTTTCAGTCTTGTCTGGAGTTGTATCCAATGCAAGAATGGAATCTGGTAATGGCAAAAATCAATAAACTAAATCGATTTGTAAAGAAAAATAATGATTTTATCAGAAGGTTTACTGCCGGTGTGAAAATGGTGGATGTAGATGCTTCAGGGAGAGTCTTGATTCCGAAAGATTTATGTCAGTTTGCGGGTATTGAAAAGCAAGTGGTGCTCTCTTCTGCAGTGAATATTATTGAAATTTGGGATAAGGATAAGTACGAAAAAGTAATTGATGATGCTGTTGTTGATTTTGCTGAGTTAGCAGAAGAAGTAATGGGTAATACGGAAGCAGATGAGTTATCATAATCCAGTTTTATTGAAAGAAAGTGTTGATGCACTTAGTATAAAGGAAGATGGAGTTTATGTGGATGTTACCTTTGGAGGAGGGGGGCATTCTAGAGAAATATTAAGTCGATTAGGTGAAAAAGGAAAATTGTTTGCTTTTGATCAAGATCCTGATGCGCAACAAAATAAAATTGACGATCCGCGTTTTGTTTTGATTGGAGAGAATTTTCGATTCATATCGAGGTTTTTGCGCTTTTATGGTGTTAGGAAAGTAGATGGGGTGCTGGCTGATTTAGGAGTGTCTTCACATCAGTTTGATGAAGCAGAAAGAGGTTTTTCTACTCGTTTTGATGCAGATTTGGACATGCGAATGGATCAGAAATCTGAATTATCAGGAAAAAAAATAATCAATACCTACAGTGAGGAAGATTTGGCGGATGTGTTGTTTTTGTATGGAGAATTGCGGAATGCGCGAACCTTGGCGAAAACTATTGTTGAGGCAAGAGTTGATAGAGAAATTAAAACGAGCTTTGAGTTAAAAGAAGTGTTGCAAAAATTTCTTCCGAAAGCAAAAGAACATAAAATACTAGCGCAAATTTTTCAAGCAATACGAATAGAAGTGAATCAGGAGTTGGAGGTGTTGAAAGAATTTTTGCAGCAAATCCCAGACTTGTTAAATGAAGAAGGTAGATTGAGTGTGATTTCATATCATTCTTTGGAAGATAGGTTGGTGAAACGATTTATAAGGACCGGATTGTTTAGTGGTGAACCAGAAAAAGATTTTTATGGTAATACCAGTGAACCACTTAAAAAAGTTGGTAAAATGATTGTGCCAACAAAAGAGGAGATAAAAGAAAATAATAGAGCACGTAGTGCGAAACTAAGAATAGCAACATTAAAGTAATGTCAATAGTAAGAAAGGGTATATACGATCTTTTAAGAGGTAGTTTTCTTACGGATGAAAGCTCGTTTAAGAATTGGCGAATTTTGATTTTTACAGTTGTTTTACTATTAGTGATGATCTATAGTTCACATAGTGCCGATGCAAAAGTGGTGCAAATAGCAGTGCTTAATAAGAAGAAAAGAGAGTTGCGGGCTGAAGATGTGGACACGAGTACTCAATTAATGCGAATGAAGTTAGAGAGTAGTATTCGAGATAAAGTAAAAAACAAAGGGTTGTATCCTGCAAAAAAACCGCCCCAAAAAATAAAAGTAACATATAATAAAGAGTAATATAAAATGGTAGTAAAAAAAGGCATATTAAACAAACTCTACGTGATTGTTGTTTTAATGACGCTTTTCTTTGTAGTTATCATTTTTAGGCTTTTTAAACTTCAATATGTAGAAGGAGATAAGTATAGGAATCTTTCTGAAGAAGAAACAGTTAAAAACGATACTATTTTTGCAAATAGGGGAAATGTGTATGCGGCAGATGGAAATTTGTTAGCAACCTCTATGTCAAAATTTACCATTCGAATGGATGTGGTGGCGGTAGATTCTGAGATTTTTGAAAAAAATATCCGAGCACTTTCTGAGTCGCTTTCTGGATTGTTAGGGAAATCAGCTAGTTACTATCAAAAGAAGTTGCGTAATGCAAAAAAACGTAGAAACCGATATTTGTTAATAGCCCGTAATGTAGGATATAATGATTATGTGAAAATGAAAAGCTTTCCCATTTTTAATAGAGGGGTGTATCGAGGAGGCTTTATCGCGGAACAAAAAACAGTGAGAGTTCACCCAATAGGAAAAATAGCTGAACGTACAATTGGTTACGATGATTACAGAGGTGGGGCAGGAATTGAAGGTGCTTTTGCGGATTATATGCAAGGTGAAAACGGTTGGCGTTTAAAACAAAAGATAGCTAAAGGGCAATGGAAGCCTATTAATGATGTAAATGAGAAGGAGCCTGTAGATGGAAGTGATGTAATTACTACAATAGATGTAAATGTTCAAGATATAACGCATCATGCTCTGTTAAGACAGATGGAGTATTTTGAAGCAGATCATGGTTGTGCTGTAGTGATGGAAGTTGAAACAGGAGAGATTAAAGCGATTTCTAATTTAGGGAGGACTTCTAAAGGTAGGTATTACGAAAAAAGAAACTATGCTGTTTGGGAGAGTCACGAGCCTGGGTCAACTTTTAAGTTAGCTAGCTTAATGGTGGCTTTAGAAGATAAAGTTGTAGATACTTCAACTGTGGTAGATTGTGAAAAAGGAAGAATTTATATTAATAATCGTAAAGTAGAAGATAGTAAAAGAGGAGGGTACGGAAAAATATCATTAGGAAGGGTATTTGAGGTTTCTTCAAATGTTGGAATTGTGAAAACAATACAAAAGTACTACGATAAAAATCCTAAAAAATTCACGGATAGAATTAAGTCTTTTGGGTTGGATCAATTAACAGGTGTTAAAATCAAAGGAGAAGGAAAGCCTTATATACCAGAACCAACAGAGAAAAGTTGGAGCCCTATTTCATTAGAGTGGATGGCTTGGGGTTATGGGGTTTCTCTTACACCGTTACAAACACTAGCGTTTTACAATGCAGTCGCAAATGACGGAAAGTTGGTAAAGCCATATTTTGTAAAAGAGCTAAGAGTAGGAGGTAAAGTTGAAGAAAGCTTTGGAACAGAAGTAGTAAAAGAAAAAATAGCATCACAAGAAACCTTAGACAAGGTACGAAAAGTGATGGAAAATACTATAAAATACGGAACAGGTAAAGGAATTTATTCACCAAACTTTTCTATGGCAGGAAAAACAGGAACGGCAAAAAAATACATTCCTAGAACTAAAAATGCTAAGGGGGAATATGAAGGAGGATATTATTCAAATCAAAAGTATGTGGCTTCTTTTGCAGGTTTCTTTCCCGCAGATGAACCAAAATACTCTTGCATTGTAGTAGTTCATAGTCCTAAAAAAGAAAAAGGATATTACGGGGCTACGGTTGCTGCTCCTATATTTAAAGAAATAGCTCAAAAAATTTATACGTCAACAGCAATTAATAATCAGCTTGTTTCTGATGATATTTCAGAAGAGGTTCTTGAAAGGGAGTATCAAGAATACTATCAAAAACTAAGGAAGTATAAAACAATTATGCCTAAAGTTTTAGGTATGAGTGGAATGGATGCAATTGCATTATTAGAGAATATGGGGTTAAAAGTTAAATTTTCAGGAGTAGGAAAAGTAACAGAACAGTCCGTAGATAGGGGGCAAAAAGTCTCAAAAGGTGCAACGATATATTTAAAATTATCATAGTTGAAGAAATTAAAAGACATATTATATAAGGTAGCGGTAAAAGAAGTTTACGGGAACACTGATATTGATATAAGCAATATTCAGTTTGATAGTAGACAAGTGCAGGAAGAAGATGTTTTTGTAGCTCAAAAAGGAGTGACAGTAGATGGGCATCAGTTTATAGCGAAAGCAGTATCGTTAGGTGCTAAGACTGTTATCTGTGAGTCTTTACCAGAAAATAAAAATGAAGAGGTTACTTATATTAAAGTAGAAGATTCTAATGCGGCATTAGCAATAATAGCAACAAATTATTATAACAACCCGTCAAAAAGCTTGCAGTTAGTAGGAGTAACAGGAACAAATGGTAAAACTACAATTGCAAGCTTATTGTACCAACTGTTTAAAAAAGCAGGATATAAAGTAGGGTTGTTATCAACTGTGCGAGTAATGGTTGATGAAGAAGAATATAAAGCAACACATACAACACCAAACTCACTAGCGATAAATAATTATTTATCAAAAATGGTAGAAGCTGGAGTTGATTATTGTTTTATGGAGGTAAGTTCTCATGGAATACATCAAAAACGTACTGAAGGCTTAGAGTTTGCAGGAGGAGTGTTTACAAACTTATCGCATGATCATTTAGACTACCATGAAACATTTGCAGAGTATCGGGATGTTAAAAAATCGTTTTTTGATTCGTTACCAAAAACAGCATTTGCCTTGGTGAATATTGATGATAAGAACGGGCAAATAATGTTACAAAACACAAAGGCAAATAAACAAACTTATGCGCTTAAAACAATCGGAGATTTTAAAGCAAAAGTGTTAGAAAAACGTCTTTCAGGAACCTTGTTAACAATCAATGGAGTAGAAGTTTGGACGAAGTTAATAGGGGAATTTAATGCGTACAACTTGTTAGCTATTTATGGAGTAGCAGAGTTGTTGGGACTAGAGAAAATAGAAATTTTACGTATTGTAAGTGAGTTAGAAAGTGTGAGTGGAAGATTTCAATACACAGTTTCAGATGATGGAGTTACGGCCATAGTAGACTATGCACATACACCTGATGCACTAAAAAATGTATTACAAACTATTAACGACATCCGAACAGGAAATGAAACTGTGATTACAGTTGTAGGTTGTGGTGGAGATAGAGATACAACAAAGCGTCCTAAAATGGCATTAATTGCTTCTCAGTTGAGCGACCAAGCTATTTTTACTTCAGATAATCCTAGAACAGAAGATCCGCAGTCAATAATTGATGAAATGGAAACTGGAGTTGCGGCAGAAAATTATAAAAAAACACTATCAATTGTAGACCGAAGACAGGCTATAAAAACAGCTTGTAAACTAGCAACTTCAGGAGATATTGTACTTATTGCAGGAAAAGGACATGAAACTTACCAAGAAATAAATGGTGTTAGGCATCATTTTGATGATTTAGAAGAAGTAACCAACTATTTTAATCAACTAAAAAAACACTAACGAATGCTGTATTATTTATTTCAATATTTAGAAAGTGAATTTAGCTTAACAGGAGCAAGTGTGTTTCAATTCATCACATTTCGATCTGCAATGGCATTCATATTATCTCTGTTGATTTCAACCATTTTTGGTAAAAAAATCATTAACTACTTAAGAAGGCAGCAAGTAGGTGAAACAGTAAGAGATTTAGGTTTAGATGGTCAAGTACAAAAAGCAGGAACACCAACTATGGGAGGTGTAATTATAATCCTTGCAACATTAATTCCTGTGTTATTTTTAGCAAAGCTAGAAAATATATATATCGTTATTTTATTGATTACGACTGTTTGGATGGGGCTTATTGGTTTTGCCGATGATTACATCAAAGTATTTAAAAAAGATAAGGCTGGTTTAAAAGGAAAGTTCAAAGTTTTAGGACAAGTAGGATTAGGTATAATCGTAGGTTCTATGCTGTATTTTCACCAAGATGTAACCATCAAAGAACAACTGCCAACTTCAGAACAAGTTGTGCAAGTAGATGATGGTAAAAAGAAGGTGTTTGGTGAGGCTCATAAATCGACAAAAACAACAGTTCCTTTTTTAAAGAATAACGAGTTAGATTATGCAAAAGCATTAAGTTTCTTAGGAGATGGATATGAAAAATTTGGATGGATAATCTTCATTTTTGTTACCGTTTTTATCGTTACAGGAGTTTCAAACGGTGCGAATTTAACAGATGGTATTGATGGATTAGCGGCAGGTTCATCAGCAATTATGGTAATAACGCTGGCAATTTTTGCATGGGTATCTGGTAACATCATTTTTGCAGACTATTTAGATGTAATGTACATTCCGAAGTCTGGAGAAATGACTGTTTTCATTTTAGCGTTTGCAGGAGCTTTAATCGGTTTTCTATGGTATAATACTTATCCAGCGCAAGTGTTTATGGGCGATACTGGAAGTTTAACTATTGGAGGTATCATAGCTGTAATAGCTATTGCCATAAGGAAAGAGTTGTTACTGCCAGTTTTGGCTGGAATATTTGTAGTCGAGAATTTATCGGTAATACTACAAGTTTCATGGTTTAAGTACACAAAGAAGAAGTTTGGAGAAGGAAGACGAATTTTTAAAATGTCTCCTCTACACCATCATTATCAAAAACTAAATTATCATGAAAGTAAAATTGTAGTACGATTTTGGATTGTAGGAATTTTATTAGCGGTATTTACCATAGTAACATTGAAGTTAAGATAAAGGAGACTTTGGAGTTGTGATTTAAGATATAAGACTGAATGAAAGAACAGATTAAAAATAGAACTAAACAATTTGCTATTGATTGTTGGAGGTTATGTAAAGAGTATCCTAAAACAAGAGAATTTGATGCATATTGTAGACAATTGATAAGATGTTCTAGTTCGGTTGGAGCTAATTATAGAGCTGCTTGTAGGGCAAAATCTTCAGCTGACTTTATTCATAAATTAAAAATTGTTGAAGAAGAAGTAGATGAAAGTATGTTTTTTTTAGAGGTTTTTATGTCAATCCATGAAAATAATCAAGAAGAATTGAAAAGGTTGCATAATGAGGCAAACGAGTTGATTTCAATTATTGTAGCTTCTATAAAAACAGTTAAAAGTAAATCATCAAACAATAAATCTAAAATCATTAATTAAAAATGAAAAGATTAGTTGTGCTTGGTGGAGGAGAAAGTGGTGTAGGAACAGCGCTTTTAGGGAAGCAAAAAGGATATGAGGTTTTTGTTTCAGATAAAGGAGGTATAGCAAAGCGGTATAAAAAAGTTCTTTTACATAACTCAATCGATTTTGAAGAAAATCAGCATACAGAAGATAAAATTTTAAATGCTGATGTGGTAATGAAAAGCCCTGGAATTCCAGAGAAAGTTACACTTGTGCAAAAGTTGGTTTCAAAAGGAGTTAAAGTGATTTCAGAAATAGAATTCGCTGCTCAGTTTACAGAAGCAACTATTGTGGGGATTACAGGCTCAAACGGAAAAACAACCACAACCATGCTGGTACATTATGTGTTAAAAAAAGCAGGTTTAAATGTGGGAGTTGGAGGGAATATAGGTGATAGTTTCGCTGAACAAGTGGTTGAAGATAAGTATGACGAATATGTATTGGAATTAAGCAGTTTTCAGTTAGATGGAATTGAAAATTTTAAACCACATATTGCAATAATCACCAATATAACACCAGATCATTTAGATCGATATGAATATGAATTTGATAACTATATAAACTCAAAATTCAGAATTACAAAAAATCAAACGAAAGATGATTTTTTAATATATGATGCCGATGACGAAGCAATTCAAAATTGGTTAAAAAATAACAAAACAGAAGCAACGCTAGTGCCATTTTCAATGGAAAAAGAATTAGAGTACGGGGCTTTTTTAAGACAAGACACGATAATAATGAAATTTAATACAGAAGAAAAATTAATGAAGGTTTCTGAGCTAACATTACAAGGAAAGCATAACACTAAAAATGCAATGGCTACATCAATGGCAGCAAGGTTATTGAAAGTAAGAAAAGAAACAATTGCAGAAAGTTTGTCTGATTTTGAAGGAGTAGAACATCGTTTAGAAAAAGTGCAAAAAGTAAATGGAATTGAATTCATTAACGATAGTAAAGCTACAAATGTAAATGCGGTCTTTTATGCGTTGGAGTGTATGGACAATCCAACAGTTTGGATTGTAGGAGGGGTTGATAAAGGAAATGATTATACAGATTTACTACCTTTAGTAAGAGAAAAAGTAAAAGCAATAGTTTGTTTAGGGTTAGATAACCAAAAAATCATAGACACTTTTGCGAATGTAGTAGATGTTATGGTAGAAACTGCTGGAGCAGAAGAAGCAGTAAAAGTAGCTTATAAAATAGCGCAAAAAGGAGATACAGTATTGTTGTCACCAGCATGTGCAAGTTTTGATTTATTTGATAGCTATGAAGATAGAGGAAGAAAATTTAAAGAAGCTGTAAGAAATATATAAAGTACACTAAAGATTGATGAAAAACATCTTTCGACATATTAAAGGAGACCGAGCCATTTGGGCTATAGTTGCGATGTTGGCAATATTTTCATTTATGCCAATATACAGTGCAAGTACCAATTTGGTATACGTAGTTGGTAATGGATCTACCTTAGGGCATTTAGTAAAACATATTGTATTATTAATTACAGGTTTTGCAGTCATTTATGGAGTACATAAAATACCATATAGATATTTTAGTGGAGGTTCAGTATTAATGCTTCCTGTAGTTGTTTTACTGCTAGTTTTTACCTTAGCACAAGGAACTACCATTGGAGGAGCAAATGCAAGTAGATGGATTCGTATTCCGTTTGTAGGTATTGGATTTCAAACCTCTACATTGGCAGGTTTGGTATTGATGGTATATGTTGCTCGATACTTGGCAAAAAATAAAGAAAAAGTAATTTCTTTTAAGGAAAGTTTGTTGCAGTTATGGCTTCCAGTAGGTTTAGTATTGGTGTTAATATTGCCAGCAAACTTCTCAACGACAGCCATGGTGTTTTTTATGATTTTAATGGTCTCGTTTATTGGAGGATATCCACTAAAATATATAGGGTATATATTAGGAATAGGACTTTTTGCTTTTCTGTTTTTTATCTTAGTAGCTAAAGCATTTCCAGATGCAATGCCCAATCGTGTAAACACATGGAAAAGTAGAATTGAAAGCTTTTCTCAGTCTGATGGTGAAGAAGATTACCAAGTAGAAAAAGCCAAAATAGCAATTGCAACAGGAGGAGTAATAGGAAAAGGGCCAGGGAAAAGCGTACAGAAAAACTTTTTACCACAATCCTCATCCGATTTTATCTATGCAATTATAGTTGAAGAATACGGTTTTGCTGGAGCGATAGTGGTAATATTTATTTATTTCTTGTTGCTTTTCAGAATCTTAATAACTGCCAAAAAGGCTACAACCATATTTGCGACTTTATTAGTTGTAGGTGTGGGAATTCCCATTGTTTTTCAAGCAATGATTAACATGGCGGTAGCAGTGAATATTTTACCAGTAACAGGACAAACACTCCCGCTAATTAGTAGTGGAGGTACCTCAATTTGGATGACATGTTTCGCATTAGGAATGATTTTAAGTGTAAGTGCTTCTAAAAACGAAACTGAAGAAACAATTTTAGATGATAACCCTTTAGATATTTTACATGAAACGCTGGACTAAAAATACAGATGTATGGGTAGGAACTATTATGAGCGTTACATACAACACTGTTAACATAAAAAAGACTGTATGAAACAATCGATTAATATCATAATAAGTGGTGGAGGTACAGGAGGTCATATTTATCCTGCAATAGCAATTGCTAACGAAGTAAAAGTTCGTTATCCAGAAGCTAACATTTTGTTCGTAGGAGCAAAAGATAAAATGGAAATGGAAAAAGTTCCACAAGCAGGATATGAAATCAAAGGATTGTGGATTTCAGGAATCCAAAGAAAACTAACTTTAAAGAACTTAGTGTTTCCTTTTAAACTCTTAAGTAGTTTATGGAAAGCATATAGAATTATACGAAAATTTAAACCAGATGTTGCTGTGGGTACTGGAGGCTTTGCAAGTGGACCAACGTTAATGGTTGCTAATAGAAGAGGGATACCGACCTTAATTCAAGAACAAAACTCGTACCCAGGAATAACAAATAGATTGTTAGGAAAAAAAGCGCAAAAAATTTGTGTTGCATATGATAATTTAGAGCGTTTTTTCTCTGAAGATAAAATTATAAAAACAGGAAATCCAGTTCGTCAAGATTTACTATTTATTCATACTAAAATAGAAGAAGGGAAAGAGTTTTTTGAATTAGATACTTCAAAAAAAACAATTTTAATATTAGGTGGAAGCCTTGGTGCTCGTAAAATAAATCAGTTGGTAGAAGAAAATTTAGATTTCTTCAAAAAACAAGGAGTTCAATTGATATGGCAATGTGGTAAGCTGTATTATGAAGAATACAAAAAGTATGATGAATTAGAAAATGTTCAAGTGCATCAGTTTTTGAATAGAATGGATTTAGCCTATGCAGCTGCAGATTTCATTGTGTCGAGAGCAGGAGCAAGTTCAGTATCGGAATTATGTATAGTAGGGAAACCAACTATTTTTATTCCATCACCAAATGTGGCAGAAGATCATCAAACAAAAAATGCAAAATCTATTGCCGATAAACATGGAGCTCTAGTAGTTAAAGAGAGTGAATTAGACACTTTTCCTGTCGTATTAGAAACTTTATTAAAAGACAAAGGGAAACAAGAAAGTTTAAGTGAAAACATTAACGAGTTAGCGTTGCCAAATGCAACAAGTAATATCGTTAACGAAATAGAAAAATTAATTAGTTAGTGAATTTAAAAACGATACATAACGTTTATTTCATAGGTATTGGCGGAATAGGAATGAGTGCCTTAGCTCGCTATTTCTCTGTCAATGGAAAAGTAGTTGCAGGCTATGATAAAACACCAACACCTATCACTAAAGGTTTAGAAGAAATAGGAATTGAAGTAAGTTTTGAAGATGCTGTAAAAAACATTCCAATTTCATTCTTACATAAAGAAAAGACATTGGTGGTATATACACCAGCAGTTCCTAAAAATCACTTACAATTAAACTATTTTAAAGACAACGGATATACCGTCTTGAAAAGAGCAGAAGTATTGGGAGAAATTACAAAGAATACTTTTTGTTTGGCTGTAGCAGGAACGCATGGAAAAACAACAACTTCTTCAATTTTAGGACACATTATGCAACCTGAGAAAGCAACTTCGTTTTTAGGAGGTATTGTAGAAAACTATGATTCTAATTTAATTTTAGGAGAAGATAGGATCTCTGTTGTTGAAGCCGATGAATTTGACCGTTCGTTTTTAAAATTATCACCCAATATTGCTTGTGTAACCTCTATGGATGCTGATCATTTAGATATCTATGGAGAAAACGAATTCTTACAACAATCATTTAGAGATTTTGCAAGCAAAGTTTCTGATACTTTAATTGTCGCAAAAGGGTTGCCTTTAAAAGGTTTAACATATGCTGTTAATGAAGAAGCAGACTATAAAGCCTATAATGTAAAAATAGAAGAAGGTAAATATGTTTTTGATGTAAAAACACCAACATCAGAAATTAAAAATATAACATTTCATTTACCAGGAAATCATAACATGATGAATGCTTTGGCAGCATTAGCTATCGCAGATGTATATGGAGTGCCTTTAGAGAAAACTAAAAAACAATTAGGAAGTTTTAAAGGGGTACAGCGTAGGTTTTCGTATAAGATAAAAACAGAAGATGTTGTGTTGATTGATGATTATGCACACCATCCAACTGAAATAAAAGCAGTATCGCAATCTGTTAGAGAAATGTATCCCAAAGAAAAGGTATTAGCTGTATTTCAACCACACTTGTTTAGTAGAACAAGGGATTTTGCAGATGATTTTGCTAAAGCATTATCGTTGTTTGATGAAGTGTTGTTATTAGATATTTATCCAGCAAGAGAATTACCGATAAAAGGAGTTACCTCAAGTTGGTTATTAGAGAAAATTACCATTGAAGCTAAAAAACTAATCTCTAAAGAAAAATTAAGTGACGAAATTATAAAATCAGAGTCAAAAATTATAGTAATGTTGGGAGCAGGGGATATTGGTTTATTAGTTAATAAGGTAAAAAACAAATTAGAAGAAAAATATAAAAAATAGAATGAAAAAATTAGCAACATTTTTATCTTTTTTCTTGCTGCTGATGTTTTTGATGTTTTTGTATGGTTTTACAACTAATAGAAATGGATCAAAAAAAGTAAAAAGCACGGTAGTAGAGTTTGCTGCTGGAGATAATAACTTTTTGACACACAGTATGGTTGATAAAATGTTAATACAAAATGATGAATTTGTTAAAAACCAACCAAAAAGATTGGTAGATTTACATTTTCTAGAAACTAATGTTTCGGCGAACCCGTATGTTGAAAAAATAGCTGTGTTTTTAACCATAGATGGGGTGTTAAAAACTACCATAAAACAACGAACACCGATAGCTAGAATTGTTGATAAATACAAATCTTTTTATGTAGATAAGTATGGGGTTAAAATTCCGTTATCTACAAATTTTTCAGCAAGAGTACCATTAGTTTTAGGAGTGAGGGAGCCAGAAGAAATCAAAGAATTAACAACGTTAATAAAAACCATAAATAGTAGTAGTTTTTTTGCTAAAGAAATTATTGCTATAGAAAGAGACGCCCAAAGCGAATATACATTTACAGTTCGTAGTGGTGACTATAAGATAATTTTTGGAGAGTTAATAGATGCCTCAATAAAGTTTAAAAAGCTAACAGCATTTTATAACAAAGCATTTACAGACAAAACCATTAATAATTACAAAGCTATAAATGTAAAATACCACAACCAAGTTGTGTGCACAAAACAAAATCAAGATGGAGAACAATAAAATAGCAGTTGGTTTAGATATTGGTACAACCAAGATTGTTGCCATGATTGGTCGTAAAAACGAATACGGTAAACTTGAAGTTTTAGGTATTGGTAAAGCGAAAAGTTTAGGTGTAAAAAGAGGTGTAGTCAATAATATTACGCAAACAATTCAATCTATTCAGCAAGCAGCTGAAGAGGCAGAAAGTATTTCGGGATATAAAATAGAAAATGTTGTTGTAGGTATTGCTGGACAACATATACGTAGTTTACATCATAGCGACTATATAACTAGAGAAAAATCAGAAGAGGTAATTGACAGAACTGATATAGAAAATTTAGTGAGTCAGGTACACAAATTGGTTATGTTACCTGGTGAAGAAATTATTCATGTATTACCACAAGAATTCAAGGTAGATAGTCAGCCAGATATCAAAGAACCTATAGGAATGTATGGAGGAAGGTTAGAAGCTAATTTCCATGTTGTAGTAGGTCAAGTATCTTCCATTCGAAATGTAGGAAGGTGTATTAAAAGTGCAGGTTTAACTCTCTCAGATATTACACTTGAACCACTAGCCTCAGCTTCGGCAGTGCTTAGTCAAGAAGAAAAAGAAGCTGGAGTAGCACTAATTGATATAGGTGGCGGAACTACAGATTTAGCAATATTTAAAGATGGAATTATTCGTCATACAGCAGTTATTCCCTTTGGAGGTAATGTTATTACAGAAGATATTAAAGAAGGTTGTTCAATAATTGAAAAACAGGCAGAATTATTAAAAATAAAGTTTGGTTCAGCATGGCCAGGAGAAAACAAAGAAACAGAAATTGTTTCGATTCCAGGGTTAAGAGGAAGAGAACCTAAAGAAATTACACTTAAAAATTTATCAAAAATAATTCACGCAAGGGTTCAAGAAATAATTGAACACGTATATCTAGAAATTAAGAACTACGGACACGAAACTCAAAAAGGAAAATTAATTGCAGGTATTGTATTAACAGGAGGTGGAGCTCAATTAAAACATTTACGTCAGTTGGTAGAATATATTACTGGAATGGACGTTCGTATTGGATATCCTAATGAACATTTAGCTGGAGATTCTGATGAAGTATTATCGAGTCCAGCATTTGCAACAGCTGTAGGATTGTTAATGGAAGGTTTACAAAAAGAAGCAGAAGAAAAAGTAGTTATTGAAGAAACACCAGAGGTGTTAGTAGAAGAAACTATTGAGGAAGAAAAAGAAATTATAGAAGAAGTTCAAGAAGAGAAGGAACATAAAGCGAAAAAACCTAAATCTTTTTTTGATAAGTTCACAGAACGATTCAAAGAATTTTTAGATAACGCAGAGTAATTAGTATATATAAGAATACTCCTAATTAATCCCCTAAAAAGGAGTGTAAAATTGAATAAGAATTAATAAAAAAGAAAAGTTATTATGAGCGCAGAATTTGATAACATTTCATTCGACATGCCAAAAACACAATCGAATGCCATTAAAGTAATTGGTGTTGGTGGGGGAGGAAGCAATGCTGTAAACCACATGTATAGTAAACAAATTCACGGAGTAGATTTTGTAATTTGTAATACAGATGCACAAGCATTAGAAAACAGTCCTATACCTAATAAGGTTCAATTAGGAGCACACTTAACTTCTGGTTTAGGTGCAGGTGCTAATCCAGAAATTGGAGCACAAGCAGCGGCTGAAAGTATACAGGAAATTCAACAAATGTTGAGTACACATACCAAAATGGTGTTTATCACCGCAGGTATGGGAGGAGGTACGGGTACAGGAGCAGCTCCTATTATAGCAAAAATAGCTAAAGATATGGATATTTTAACGGTAGGAATCGTTACGATGCCATTTCAATTTGAAGGACGAATGCGCTCAAAACAAGCTCAAAAAGGAATTGATGATTTACGTGATAATGTAGATTCATTAATTGTTATCAATAATAATAAACTGCGCGAAGTTTATGGTAACTTAGGTTTTAAAGCAGGTTTTTCTAAGGCAGATGAAGTATTAGCAACAGCAGCCAAGGGTATAGCAGAGGTAATTACCCATCATTATAAGCAAAACATCGATTTACACGATGCTAAAACAGTACTATCAAACAGTGGTACAGCAATTATGGGATCTGCAAAAGAAACAGGAGCAAACAGAGCTAAAAATGCTATTGTAAAAGCATTAGACTCTCCTTTGTTGAACGATAATAAAATTACAGGAGCTAAAAATGTATTACTATTAATCGTTTCGGGAGGAAATGAAGTTACGCTAGATGAAATAGGAGAAATTAATGATTATATTCAGGATGAAGCAGGTTATGACGCCAATATTATTATGGGTATTGGAGAAGATGAATCATTAGAAGACGGAATAGCTGTAACCGTTGTAGCTACGGGTTTTGCTGCTGATCAGCAAGGGAATATAACCAATACTGAGGTGAAAAAAATAGTTCATACTTTAGAAGATGAACAAAAGGCAACTTATAATTTTGGAGATCAACAAGTACAAACTTCTACACCAATTAATGAGCCTATAAAAAACAAGCCATCAAATAAAGTTATTCATGTTTTAGAGGAAGAAAAAGTTGAACCAAGAGCTGAAATTATTCCAACAACACAAGCAATAAAAAATATAGATGTTACATACGATGAAATTGAAATAGAAACAGTTTCTGAAGACGATTTCATTATTACTAATATAGCCGAACCTAAAGTAGAAGAAAGAGAAGTAAAAGAGCAATCAACACAACAAGACTTGTTGTTTGATTTACCATTAAATTCTTATGAAGAAATAAAACCAGCATCTCATCTAGTTGAAACGTCTAACGAGATTAAAAATATCGAAGTAGAAGCCGAAGAAGTAAAGTATCATAAGGTTGAAAAGCGCTATGTATTAGATGACTTCAGTGCACAACCAACAATTGGTAAAAGCTCTACTCCGATAATTAAAGACCAAGTAGAAGAGGAGTTACAATTTGAGGTAAAATCTCAAACACAAGAAAAAATTAATAATATAAACACTACAAGTGAAGAAGTTTCTCCATTAGATTTAACAATTTCTGAATTGCAGAAAAGAGCTAAGGAAAGAAGAGAGAAAATGAAGGGTTTTAATTATAAATTTAATGATCAGGTTAGTAAAAATATAGATGAAATAGAACGTCAACCAGCATATAAAAGATTAGGAGTTGATATTGAAGCAGGATCAGATATTAGTAAATCAGATACAGCATTGAATACAGATAATAACGATTTATTACGTTCTAATAATTCGTTTTTACACGATAATGTAGATTAATAAAAGAATAACACTTATTTTTAAAATCCCGATTTATCGGGATTTTTTAATACTTTAAAACATAAAAATATGAGTTTGCAAAAGCAGGTAATGGATAAAATGAAAGAAGCTATGAAGTCTAAAGACACGGTAGCTTTAACGGCTTTAAGAGCATTAAAGTCAGCTTTTATGCTAGCAAATACCGAAGCGGGAGCAGGAGAGCTTACAGAAGCAGAAGAATTAAAAATTATTCAAAAGCAGGTAAAACAACGTAAAGATAGTGCTACTGTGTTTACAGAACAAGGACGTAATGACTTGGCTGAACCTGAATTAGCTGAAGCGGCTATTTTAGAACAATTTTTACCTGAAGCTTTAAGTGAAGAAGAAATTGGAAATATTGTAGAGAAAACTATTGCTGATGTTGGTGCTGAAGGAATGAAAGATATGGGAAAAGTAATGGGAATTGTATCGAAGCAATTAGCAGGACAAGCAGATGGGAAAACAATTTCAGCAATTGTAAAAGCTAAATTGGCATAACAATTATTTTATAGACTCAGTAGTTCAACTGGATAGAACATCAGATTTCGGCTCTGAGGGTTGGGGGTTCGAGTCCTCTCTGGGTCACTAAAAATAGAAAAGAGATTGTTATAGTAACAATCTCTTTTTGATAAAAACAATCTTTTTATGAGAACAAAGTTTAGTTTTTACCTACTATGTTTTAATACTTATCCCAAAATATTTTAGTAGTCATTAAATCTCCTCCTATTTTTGCTGAAGCAGTCTCATAATTCGTTTTGTTAAGTGTTGCTTCTAAATGAGAATAGATATTCCTAACAGGTACTTTGCCATCTGCTTCAGATACAGCATTATCAGGAGCTTTTATGTTTGGAAAGTCCAGTCTACGATATTCAGTCCAAGCTTCAAAGCCTCTATTGTAATAAGATATCCATAATTGATACGCGATTTTTTCTTTTGTGGTACCAGACGCAGTATTAAAAGAAACATCAGGTCTATTTAAGTAGTTTTGCTTATCTAAAGAACTTACATTCCAATAGTCCATGCTAGCTTCAATTCCTTGCATATAATAGGTGGCACTTGTTCCTCCAACATCAAAACCTCTATTAGCAGCATCAGCTAATAAAAATGATGTTTCAGCAAAATCAAACAAAACACCAGGCAAAGAAGGATCTCTAAATATTTCAATATTTGTATTAGATGTATTTTGATACCCACCTCCACTGGGACCTATTGCGTATGGATAACCAACATATTCTCCATTTATTTTTGAATTAGAATTAAAAAAAATATCTCTTCTAGGGTCTTTTTTTGAATTTAACTCATCTACTAAAAACTTTGTTGGAACATAATGATTTTCAGTTGTAAGAGCTAGAAAAATAGGATTCCTTTGACCAGAGACAGAATAATATTGTAATAGTGCATTTTCAGAATTATTAGATATTACTCCAGATTTAAAGGCGCTTTCAATTAAATCTTTAGCATCAGAGTTAAGTTCAGGTATATCTGCTAAATGAAGTCCTAACTTTAGCTTAATACTGTTAGCTAGTTTTTTCCATAGATTAACATTTCCTCCATAAATTAAATCTCCAGAAGAAAAACTAGATTCATTCGTGTTTAGCTGATTAATGGCTTTATTAAGACGATCTGCTAAGCTTAAATAAATTTCTTGAGCATCATCATATCTAGGTTTTGGATATTTTACAAAATCTAAAGCTTCAGTATATGGTACATCACCATATAAATCAACAAGTGTTTGAAAAACGGCAATCATTTGTATTTCTACAATAGCAATTTTGTTTTGCTTTTCAGCTTCTTTGTTAGGTGTTACATTTTGTGATATTATTATCTCTTTTGCGTTTTTAAAATCAGTTAAAACATCTCTATAAAGTAGATTCCAGAAACCTGTACCAATATTTCTTTTTGTTTGATTATATCTGTCTTCATCAACAAATTCGGTATTAGTCCAATACTGAACATATTTTCTGAAATTATTAGAGTTAGGGTTTGTATTTGTTAAGAAATACATGTAGCTCACTTGAGATTGCGTCATAAGAGCTTCAGGTAATACAGTTTCATACCCTTTAGTGTCAGTATTTAGGTTTTCAATATCATTACAAGAAGAAAATAATAAAGTTATTCCTAATCCTAATATTACAGTTCTTTTTATTTTATCGACTATTTTCATATCTATTAAAATTGAGCTTTTATGTTAAAACTATATTCTTTAGTAGTAGGTAATACACCTGTTTGGAAACCTTGTAGGTTACCAGAAGAAGCACCAGCTTCAGGGTCTGCATATGGTAAATTTTTATGTATTATCCATAAGTTGCTACCACTTGCTGTAAAAGAAAGGCTATTGAGAAAAGTGTTTTTTAAAAATTTCTTAGGAAGATTGTAACTAAAAGAAACTTCTCTTAATTTAACAAAAGAAGCATCATATACATACCCCTCATCTGGGGTATTTGCACCTAAATCATAATCAACAGGAACAATTTTGGTATTTCTAGTGCCATCTGAAAGCACTCCATCTAATATAATTCCTCCACTATTTTCATCGTTTGTAACAGAGTTTCTTTTAGGGTTTCCTAAGTGATTATTTCCAACACTACTTTGGTAAATACCAGTTTGTGCTCCGTATTTTTGATCTAAAGACCATACATCTCCTCCTTTTTTAACGTCTATTAAAAAACTAAAAGAAAAATCTTTGTATTTGAACTTATTGTTTATACCACCAATCCAATCAGGATTTATGTCGCCTATGATTTTACTGTTTTCAATATCGTAGTAGCCGTTTTCTTTTATAACTTTTTGATTGTTAATGTATTTGAATCCTGAGCTAACCATTTGTCCAACAGGTTTACCTACTTCTGCAACTAGAGACACTCCTTGAAATCTTCCAATTTCAAAACGACTATCATTTTCATTAAGGCTAATAACTTTATTTTTGTTGGTAGACCAATTAATTTGAGATTCCCATGTGAAATTATCTGTTTTTATAGGGGTAGCATTTAAGCTGACTTCAATACCCTTGTTTTCGACATTACCAGCGTTAACCCATGCAGATGTACTTCCTGTAGCTCCCGTTACACCAACAGACATTATTTGGTCTGTAGTGTTGGTTTTGTATAATGAAAGATCTAACCCCAATTTATTATTAAACATTTTTGTTTCTAAACCAATTTCATAACCTTTAGTTTTTTCGCTTCTTAAGTTTGGGTTTTTTCTGCTGTTTTCTGTGGAAAATTGTATAGCATCTCCAAAGTTTGAATATTTAATATACTGAGAGTTAAGTACAGCAAAAGGAGCATCGTTACCTGTTTCAGCATAATTAAGGCGCAGTTTTCCAAATGAAAGCCAGTTAGCTTTCAAGTGTTTGCTAAAGATATATGTAGCAGTTAGAGAAGGATAATTATAAACATTATTTTCTTTAGGTAAAGTAGAAGACTGATCAACTCTGTAGGTAGCTTCTAAAAAATAAGTATCATAAAAGCTCAAAGAAGCGTTTGTATAAATACTATTAGTACCAATTGATGATATAGACTCAGATAAAGGGTCTGGATTTTGAACAGAATTGTTTATAGCGTAGATGTTAGGTATAACTAAGCCGCCTTTTGTAATAGCGTAAGTATAATTGCTTTTTGTTCTTCTTACGTTTCCTCCTAATAATGCAGTGAAACTTATATTGTTGGTAATTTTTCCTTGAGCATTAAAAATTAAATCTAAGTTGAACTCCCTAAAGTTTTTATCAAATCTAGAGTATTGCCCTTTAAGTTCAGGTTGTCTTTTAGAGCCAACAGCTATTGTTTCTTCTTGAGTTTGATTATAAGAATCAATACCACCTCTTCCGGTAACACTTAACCAGTCTTTTATTTCAGTTGTTAAACTAAAATTACCGAAAAAGCGGTTTCTTCTTATACTTCCTATATTATTCTTTCTTTGAAAATAAGGATTGTCATGAAATGCAACATTTAAATCGTAAGGTCCATATACACTCCAAGTTGTGTTTAGTTGTGTTTCTTTATAAGCTGTTTTTAAATCAGCAAAGTCAACACTAGAAGAGTACCATTGTCTTACACTACTGAGGTAATTGTTACCACCAGCACCATATCCAGTTTCATTAAGACCTCTACCATGGGTTTTATTGTAGTTAGCAGATGCAGTAACAGTAGTTTTATTACTTAGCTTATAGCTTCCTGATAAGTTAAAATTATCTCTTTTGTAACTACTGTTTGGTAATATTCCTTGATTTAAATCATATTTAGAATAACTAAAACGAAAACTTCCAACTTCATTATTACCAGAAATAGAAATGTTATTGTTAAAAGTAATACTTTTTGTGTAAAAGCTATTAGCATCATTTTTAGGAGCCGTCCATGGTGTTGCTTTACCGTAGGTAGAAAGTTCAGGAAAAAAAGAGTTCCACCTGTATACTAGTAAATTAGGGTCGTAAGCAGGGCCCCATGAAGCATCATCTGTAGGCTCATAAGGGTGAGAACCACTGCCTAAATCGATATTTCTTGAAGGGTCTGAAAAAGAATTCCACCAACCACTACCATATTCTTTTTGATATTTAGGTAAGGTTTTAAAATCTACAGCTCCAATTGTTACGCCACTATTAATTGTAATACCTAAACCCTTACTTTTTCCTCCTTTTTTAGTGGTAATTATAATAACACCGTTTGTAGCTCTTGAACCATATAAAGCAGAAGCAGCAGCTCCTTTTAATACATTCATAGTTTCAATATCATCAGGATTGATGTCAGCCACAGCATTACCAAAGTCATATCCTCCTGTGTTACCTCCGCTTTTTTGATCAGCAGTATTTGTGTTATCATTATTTAACGGGACTCCGTCAACTACCCAAAGAGCTTGGTTGTTGCCAGTTAAAGATGTTGTCCCTCTTATAATTACATTGGTGGATCCTCCAATATTACCATTTCGTCTAATTTGTACTCCAGATATTTTACCAGAAATAGAATTAGCTATGTTTCCTGAATTTACCTTAGTTAGGTCGTTTCCTTTGATTTCCTGTGTAGCGTATCCTAAAGATTTTTTTTCTCTTTTTATACCTAAAGCTGTAACAACTACTTCATCTAAAACATTTTCGTTTGTAGACATAGTTACACTTATCACGTTAGAGGATCCAACTGTTTTTTCAATAGTTGTCATTCCTACAAAACTAAATATTAAGATATCATTTTCTTTAGCCTTGATAGAGTAGTTACCATCAAAGTCTGTTTCTGTACCTTTTGTGGTACCCTTAATGAGTATACTTACCCCTGGAAGCCCCCCGGATTCATCTGAAACTACCCCAGATACTGTTTTTTCTTGAGCAATTACAATTGATGTAACAAGAAAGAACAGTAGTAACAATTTTGTTTTCATATTTTTAAAAAAATTAAGTTTATTTTGTAAATAAATAAAAAACAAATTGTTATTATTATTGTTTTGTTAATATAGTATTGTTATTAGTTATAATAGTTTAAGTTTTGTTCTTTTTAATTGTTTTTTACCTTAAGATGTTGTTTTTCAGAATCTATTACTGTTTTGGAGTTTTTTAATCTTGTTTTATTTAATAAATAGTATAGAGGTTACTATTTTGATTTATTCTAATTATAGAAGTTAATAAGAATGTAGGTAGGTTTATTAATTTAGTATAAGGAATCAATACTAGTTAAATGTTCTCTTAAAATATTTTCCTTAATTTCTACTGAATTTTTAATTGTATAATAATTATTATGATATAATAAATTAGTTGTAGCGTTATGGAGAGTAATAAGTATTTCTTTGTTGAATAATTTTAACTGTTTTTTATTTTTAGGGTTTATATTTTTTGTTTGCTTATTTCAGAAGCTGTTTTATTGAAAAAAAATATTAACTCTGTCATAAAACTCTCTAATGTTGGATATCTATCTCTATTATTATCATATCTTTCTAGTTCTTTGACCAGCTCATGAGTCCATAAAAAACCGCTATTTAATTGCTCATTCAATTCCTTTTTGATTGTTTTTTTATCAAAATTATGGTCCTTCATATATTTAATAACAGTCGCTCTAACCAACGCTTCATCATACATAGTTTTCCAATTACCATATGCTTGTTTATTCATTTCATCTTTTACTTTATCAAAGATGGTTGTCCCGCTTTCTTGTAGTTCAGAGCGGTGTTTTTCTATAACATGATTTACAAAGGAATGATTGAATTCATGTAAAATAGTTGGGAAATAATCTTTCATTTCATATTTGGGCATACCTAAGTTATCAACACTCCACGTTCCCATTATAGCATAGACCACTTCATTTCCATTCGGATAAATTATTTTTGGACCATAGCTTGCTCCTCCATTTCCTAAGGCATTTATAATTTTAAATTCTCCTTTTGGGTTTTCTCCATAAAATTTTTGATACCATTCTAGGTCTAAATTTTGATAAACTTTTTTAAATCTATTTGATGCAGCTTTGTAGAGTTCTTTATTGTCATTAAAAAAAGTTTCACAGTCGGCATCAGTATAAAATTCATTTAACAGTTTTAAAAACTGTGTAGAGTTTTTTTCAGTCCACGATTTCTCAAGTGATTTATTTGAAAAAGGTACTATCAAAGTTTTTATATTTGGAGGTTCAGTTATATGTATAGCCATACTCATAACTGAACTAAAACCAATTCCTTTTTTATGTAATTCACTTTTTACATACTTAATTAAATCGTGACTTTTAAATTTCTCAAAATGATTTTCAATGCTTTCAACATACTTAGGAAAAAGATTTTGACTATATTCATGGCTATCTGCAAGCCTAAAAACAATGCTTAATAACTCTATACGTTTATCTACTTTTGGTTCTTTTAGTATTGTTTCTTTTTGTTCGCTTACTTTTTTTCTATCTTGAGAACAAGCGATTAAAGTGATTAAAATCAGGAATATTCCTATTATTTGTTTCATTTAATAGATCTTTTTGGACAATTTCTAATGGCACACAATTTCTTATGAAGGCCATTAAAAGTTATTTGATAAACAGCAGGTAGAAATTATAAAGAAGCTTAGGTGCTGTAAAAAAGGTCAAAACAAGTGTATGTTTTGACCTTCTTCTAATAGCATGATTTTTAAGGGCAAGAAGTATTATAGCTAGCAGTACTATCTTTTGTCCAAGTGCTTGGTGGGGTAAAACCAGCATCTATTTTTATACAAGTTAAATCTGGATTAGATGATGCATTCATATAAGTCATATTAGCATTGTTGCCATTAGCTATATTTAAACTTGTTAAGTTATTATTATAAGCCATAAAACTCTTTAAATTTATGTTATTACTTAAATCAATACTTGATAAGTTATTATTATAGACTTGTAATTGCGTTAATTTTACAAGTTTACTCACATCTAAACTTGAGAGTTTGTTTCTATTAATGTTGAAGTCTTTAATTTCAGTTAAACTACCCAAATTTATTGAAGTAATTTGATTTTCACTACAAATTAAATTAATTAAAGAAGAATTATTTTGTAGGTTTAAATTACTTAATTTGTTATTTGTAATATATAATCCCTCCAATAAAGTATTTTGAGTAAGATCTATATTTGAGAGATTGTTGTAAGAACATGTTAGGGTTTCTAGTTTTATATTTTTAGAAACGTCAAGAGAGGTTAATTGATTATTATAAATATTTATGATTTTTAGTTTAGTATTATTACTTAAATCTATATTAGAAATTTGATTTGAACTTAGGAATAATGCATTTAAATTAATAAATTCCTCAATACCCGTTACATCAGAAATGTTTTTATTATTTGCCTTAAGAGTTCCTGTAAAGTTATTAGCTTCAGTTACTTGTATTTCGTTATCTCCATTTGTATTTATAGCAGTATTTGCTACTAAAACTGCTTTAAAGTTAGCGTCTGGTATGTTTACAACGTTGCCTCCGGTTTCAACTACATCAGAAACATTAATTCGTATTTGTTTATCTACATTGTGTACACCATCAGAAATTCTTATTGTTAAAATGTGATACGTAGAGGTTTCGTAATCTAAACTTTTACCTGTAATTAATGATATTTTACCATTATTGGCATCAATTTCAAATAAGTTTCCTGTTGTGCTCAACCCTGGCAAACTATAACTAATGTTGTCGCCTTCTGCATCAGTAGCTTGTATTTGCCCAATAATTAAGGTATCATTAATATCTTCAGGAACGCCAAAGGGACCAAATGCAGTAAAAGTAGGTGGAACATCGTTTATATTCGTTACATTTATAGTAACAGTAGCGTTGTCTGAACTACCATTACTGTCACTTACTTTTATATTTAATGTATGCGTAGTATTATTTTCATAATCTAATGTTTTACCAGATGCAAGTCGTAATTCTCCTGTATTGCTAAGAACAAATAAATTAGTAGCATCTCCACTTTCTATTGAAAAACTTGATAGATCACCATCAGTATCGTTAATCGCCAACGTTCCTATCAAATCTGCATCTGTAATATCTTCAGAAACAGTAAAACTTTGATCGTTAATGGTAATAGGACTATTTTCGTTTACATCGGTAACGTTAATGGTTATTACTGCTGAGGTTTTGTCTTTACCATCACTTACTTCAACTGTAATTTCGTGTTTGGTTTGGGTTTCATAGTCTAAACTTTTGTTAGCAGCAATGCTTAGTTCTCCAGAAACATTAACAGCAAATAAGTTGTTGTCATTTTTAGTAATTTTAAATGTTAAGTCGTCTTTATTAACATCGGTAGCAGTAATAATACCTATTTTGGTGTTAGCTGATTTATCTTCAGCTACGGCGAAGCTTTGTGCTTTAATTACAGGAGGTGTATTTTGTGGTTCATCGTCTTTACTACAAGAAATAAGCTGAATAGCAATAAAGCTTAGTAATATCCCTTTTTTAAATAATTTCATTTTGATCTTTTTTTAATTAATAGTACAAGAGTACTTTTATATGTAGATATTTTAAAAAAACAGTTTACGAAGAGTAAATTGAGTTTGTAAATTGAAAATGTAAATTCAAGATAAACCATGAACCCCCTAAAAATCAATTGATTTTTAGGGGGCATGTTTTATGAAAGACGATTACTAATTTGCTATTCGTACAATAAATTCTTTAATTTTTTTTTGAGACATTGCTTTTACTTTTGTGTAATTTTTACTATAAAAATTACTGTATGCAAAGTTAGTCCAATCTGCATCTTGCTTATTGGCTGCCATTACCATAACAAAACTTTCTTTATCATATGAAATTAAAAAAAGACCAATATTATTATAAAAAACTGGCCTGTTCAGCTCTTTACTTTCTGCTTCTTGATATTTGTAAATTGCAGGGATACATTTTTTACAAGCAGCTACGGCTACTGTTTTTGTAGTACCTAATAAGCTATATTGAAAAAACTTAGTTTTGGTTTGCTTATTTCCAACAGTTCTTTCTCCTTCAAGTAAATGATAAAGACCATTAATATTTTTAGTAGGTACTTCATTTTGAGTATAGACTGTAATAGGGAATATAAATACGAGAATATAGTTGAAAAATTTCATGTTATTTTACGATTACTGACCTTTCGCAGCCAGAATTAGCATTGTACAATTGTAAACCCGAACCACCACTATTTGGATTAAATTTATAAGAATAACTGTAAGAACAATTAAATTTAGAAGAGCTATTGGCTCTTATAGTGGTTGAGTTTTTACTACCCGCTTTAAAAACATAAATATCTTTACCAGTTCGGTTTATAAAAGTTACGGTTGTTAAAGCATTTCCCTCATCCATAGCTTTCATACGAGCTTGATGCTCTTTCAATTTTTTGTATTCAGGAGTGGCTCTGATAGAATCATTGTAACGTTTTATTTCATCAGCATCCATTTTTTTTGCTTTTTTAATAGCGCCTATTTTAGCTTTGTCTTTTGCTGTTAAAGGTATTGCTTGCTTTTTTTTCATAGCAACTACATAGTCGTTAAACTTTTTATCGAGGTTTAAAGATGTAAGATATTTGTAAGTAGGTGAAGAAGGTACTGATGAGTTTCTGGCTGATTTAATTTTAGCTTTCATTCTAGAAAGGAACCCTCCCTTTTTCTTTTTAGGAGTTTTAGCTGTAGCTTTTCTGTCTTTTACAAGCACATAAACCGAAGTTACATTTTCCATACGAGGGGCACTTCCGTCGTATATTTTTCTTAATTCAAATAGTAAATCATCAATTACCATATAACCTTTTTTTGTATAACCGTGTTTTATACTCATAGGATACACATAATTGTCTATGGTGCCATAATCACTTAGTTCGGTTTCACGAAAAGCTCGTTTGTTTTCACTAATAAATCTAGCTTCAAAACCAACAGGAATGCCCGATGGGGTGCGCTCTAATTCAATTTTAACAGGCAGATAGTCTGTATTAAAATTATAAGTACCATCGCCTTTAGCTACTAAACCACCAAAACCTTGGTAGGTAGCTCCATCTCCATTGTTTTCTAGTGCTTCAAAAAGAGTTTGTTGTGCTTGTATTGTTATTGTTAACAAAGTTAATACACTTAGTAAGAATATTTTTTTCATCTATTATTTTATTATATTGATTTTCTGATAAGGACTGTATCTTAATTCACCTGTTGTAAAACCTTTTAATCTTAAAAAGTAATTCCCTGTACTTGGAATATAGGTTGAAAAATTTGAAGTAATAAAAGAGTATGCCCAGGTGTTTCCTGATAAGAAACGAGTAGTAGCAACTTCTCCTAATTTATTTAAACTTAAATCATATATTTCCATACTTATAGTTAAGTTGTTAGCAATAGCAGAAGCTGCAGATGATCCAAAGTGAAAATCGAATTGCTGACGGGTACTTAAACCTAATTCGGTTAATACTGTTGAGGTTGAAGTTCTATTGCTTAGGAAAAAGAAGTGATATAAAAAATCATCTTCATCTCCATCAACCATAATATAAGGTCTGTTAGGTGAAGTAGGAGGTATGCTTATTTCTAATTCTGTGTTACTTTCTTTTTCTACAATAAAAGCTTTGTAAATGTCTGTTTTAGCTTTAAAATGTTCTTTTATAAAATTTAAGATACTAATATTTGCATTAGCATCATCAACTTTTGAAAACTCAAGAGGTAATGTATATTCTTGTTTTAATACATCTCCTTTAATTTTTATTTCATAATTGTAATCACTATTATATCCTTCAACCGAAACTTCAGGAACCCAAAAATTATTAATTACATCTCCTAAATCATAAATGAAATAGGTGTCTTTGAAGTTAGCAAACGTTTTTGTGAAATAGGCTTTTGTGATACTTTTGTTTTTAGGAGTATCAACTACATTGTCATCATTATTTCCACATGATATTAATTGTAGTCCAATCATTAAAATAAATAATCTTTCTTTTAAACTTTTCATTTTTACTATTTTTTAGTATTAGATATGCAATAGTAGTTGTAAAGGATTATTTTGTAAGAAAATGTTTTGTGAACAGTAAAAAGAGTTTATGAATAGTTTTTTACAAGCAGGTAAAAAGCGATGTTAATTTAGAATAGATACTTAAAAGGCATGGTTACAATTACTCTTGTGCCATTAGGATTGTTGTTTTTATAAATATCTTCAATAACAAAACCTATTTTAGTAACATATTGTTTTTGAAAAATTTCTAAACGTTTTTTTATGGAGTTCAACGCAAAAGATTCATGACGGTTTCCTTGGCGGAGATTAATTTCTTTACTTTTCTTTCTTCCAATACCGTTATCAGTAATAATACATTGTAAGGTGTTTTCTGATAGATTGAAGGTGATGTCTAGTTTTTTTTCTCCTTCTTTATGTAGTAAACCATGTACTAAAGCATTTTCAATAAAAGGTTGAATTAATAAAGAAGGAACTTCTAATTCTTCATGAGAATCGTAGGTAATGGTGTAGTTAAAGTCATCACCAAAACGAAGTTTTTCTAGTTGGAGATATACATTTAAAAATTCTAACTCTTTTTCTATAGGAATAAAATCTTGATTTGTATAGTTTAAGGTGCTTCGTATAAGTTTAGCAAATAATACAATACAGTCGTAGGAAGCATCAGTGTCTTGTTGTAAAACTAAATCTTGAATAGAGTTTAACGCATTAAAAATAAAATGCGGATTCATTTGTGAACGCAAAGCAGTTAAATTAATAGCGATCAGTTCTTTTTCTAAAGATATTTTTTCAAGTTGGGCAATGCGCTCTTTTTCCTTTTTTAGCATTGCTTGTTTAAAGTATAAAATAGTAGCTCCTAAAATAATAGAAACAATAAATAAGATAAACCACAAGGTTCTCCAAAATGGTTTTTTAATAAAAAAGTGTAGCTCTTTTATTTCATAGTTAGTACTTGTACTATTTAAAAATGGGTGTACTTGAAAGGTGTATTCACCCGCGGGTAAACTATTGTATTTTATTGAGTTTTCACCAATAGCTGTAGTTAACCAAGCATCGTTATATCCTTTTAAACGATATTTATACGTTCCTTTTTGGTTAAACAAAAAACCATTAACATTAAAATTTATTCTTATTGCGTTTTGATTATACCTTAAGGTATAATTTGAAGTAATTAGGGTGTCTTTTTCATTAATTTCTACAGCACTAAAATATACTTTAGGATGTAATGTTTTAAAAGCATTGTTTTTATCAACGGAAAATAACCCTTTGTCAGATGAGAAATAGATTTTGTTACCAATTATTTCAATACCAGAAATATTGTATGATTTAATACCGTCTCGCTTGGTAAGTGTTTTGAATTTGTGGGTGAGGATATCGAGTTTTTGAATACTGTTTACACCTACAATCCATAGGTTATTTTGGTCAGCTTTAATTTTTTCAATAATATTTGAGGTTAAGCCATTTCGTGTGGTATAATGTCGAATTACTTTGCCATTTTTAATTCCCAAAAGGCCATTTTTAAATGTGGCAACCCAAATAATACCATTAGCGGTTTGGGTTATCGATTTACTATAGATGGGTTTTTTATTGTTTACAATTATTTGTTTGTTCCAAAGGCTATCATATACAGCTAATTCGTCAACAAAGGCAACATAAACTTGGTGTTTTATTTCGTCATAAAAAGAATCGTAAGTTCTTTTATTTGTTGAAATAAATTTTTCTTTACCGTTGTAATTAGCATTTTTTAATAAAACAACTTTGTTATGGTTGGTATATAGTAAATCGTTGTGAGCTAAGAATGAAAAACTTTTTGCAGCATCAAAAAATCTAGTTTTTTCAAGGGTTAAATTTTTATAATCTAAAATATAACTTCTAAACCCCTTACTAAGGTAAATTTTTTGCTGATTAGGGTTGTATTTTAGTTTAGATAATTTTCCTTCGTTAACAGGTAAATTAATAGTTTTAGAAGTATGGGAGTTGGTATTATAAAAAATAACATTTCCACGGTTACTCCCCATAACCAAGGTACTATCGTTTATTTTGTCTAATGTTTTTATATTTTCCTCTTTTAGAGGAATATTACAGGTTTCTATATGAATATTTGGAATAATATAAACACCATTATTTAAACTAGTAAGCCAATAATTATTGTCTTTATCTCTAATGATTTTGGTAATGTGTTTGTCTGTTAAAAATCTTTTTTTTAGTTGAAAAGCAGCGTTTTTGAAAGCAAAAACCCATACTCCTTGATTTGTTGCTATCCAAGTTTCATCGTTATGCTCAAAAATAGTATAGAGCTTTATTTTTTCAAGAGATTTTAGCCCTTTTACAGATTCTAATTTTTTTTGAGAGAAGTTTAATTTATAAAAGCTGTTTTTTTTGTTTCTTATTTGGGAGTATATGTAAGTTGAGCTTGTTTTAAAGATAATAGACTTTCCCAAACTTATAGCGTTACCTTTTTTTCCTTTATAAGGAAGATTGGTTTCTATTAGTGAAGTTATACTGTTGTCTTTGTTTATTGAAATAATAGAATCGATGGCTCCTGAATAAATCGTATTGTTAAAAGAAAACGGAGTTCCAAAACCTTTTTTAGTAGTGTGTTGTTGTATTATTTGTTTAGTTTTTAAATCTATTTTGTAGATCGTTTTTACAGTAAAAACCCATAAAAAATCATTTTGTATTACAAAATCACCCAGTTCACCATTTAAATAACCACTTAAGTCTTTAAATAAATGTAGCTCATCGTTTTGGATATAGAAAAACTGACCAGAAATATTATTGCACCAAATTCGTCCTAAGTTATCTTCTTGAGTATTAAATACAGAAGCTCCACGTTGTAATGGGTTGCTATAGTTTTTAAAGGTTTTACCATCGTATCTATACAATCCTTTGTTTGCACATAGCCATATAAAACCTTTACGATCTTCATGAATGTTATAGAATTCATTATCGGGAAGTTTATTTTTTTCAGATAATTGTATAAATACAGGATCTTGTGCTTTTGTTGCTATTGAAGTACAAAGAATAAGTAATAAAAGAAAATACTTTATTAAAAGAAATGATGGTTTATGACTAAATACTACTTTCAAAGCTACTTATTCTTGATCTAGAAATTTTAGCAGTAATAGCTCCATTATCTAGAGTGAGGTTTAAAGTTGTTTTGTTTAAAAACTCAATGTAAGTTAAATTAACAATCCACGCTCTATGAGAACGGAAGAAAGAAGGCTCCTCAGACAGTGTGTTTTCGAAAAATTTTAAATTTTTACTAGCGATAATAGTTGTTTTATTTACAACGTGTATTTTACTATAAGCTCCGTCAGCTTCAATAGCAACAATGTCTGTTAAATTGAGAATATGTCTATTTCCTAATTCAGGAATAACAATTTTTTTATAGTTTTTATCTTTTATAGTTTCAAGAAGTGCTTGATAGTCAACTAGCGAAGCTTCTTGATGTAGTTTATGCTCTAGTTTTTTAAGAGCTATATCTAGTTTATTTCTGTCAATAGGTTTTACTAAATAATCAATAGCATTTAACTCAAAAGCTTTAATAGCATAGTGATCATATGCAGTAACAAAGATAATTTCAAATGATATAACATCAAAAAACCTTGCGATTTCATAGCCCGCATAATTAGGCATCTGTACATCTAAAAACACCACATTGGGTTGTAGTTCTTTTATTTTTTGAACACCAGACTCTAAGTTATTACAAGAATCGAGAACAGTAATATTGATAGATGCTCTCTCTAGTAAGTTAGATAAAACATTTCTAGCACTTTGTTCATCATCAATAAGGATTGCTCTAATTTCATCCATAAAAACAAATATAGGGATAGTACGTTATATAATTATCAGTATTTTACGAAAGAAAAAATGGGTTTATGAGAAAGAATTAAATAGTAGGAAGAAGGTTTGTTACTAAACTATAAATAGAAATGTGTTGCTGTAATTATGGAGCATTTTTTTGAAGCTCCAGCAGATTTACAGCAACAATTCCCAAAATTGTATAAGAAAATCAACTTATGTTGAATTATTCTATAGAATAAATTAATCTTTTACTTTAAAAACCTTGGTTAAAATATCATCTAGTAAACACCATTTGGTTAATGATGATTGTAATAAGTTTGCACCTACAAAGGCAGTAAACCATAACCAATTATTATTTACTTTGATTGCTAGGATTAAACTGATAAGTATAAACGTTCCTGCAATACCACGTACAATTCTATTTTTCATGTTACTTATAATTTTTACGCTCAATTAAATAATATACTAGTGGTACGACTAATAAGGTAAGCACAGTAGCTGTAATGGTTCCTCCCATTAAAGAGATGGCTAACCCTTGAAAAATAGGGTCGAATAAGATTACAAATGCGCCAATAACTACCGTACCTGCTGTTAATAGGATAGGAGTGGTACGTACTGCACCAGCTTCAATCACAGCTTGCTTTAGCGGAACTCCTTCTGCCAAACGTAAGTTGACAAAGTCAATAAGTAAGACGGAGTTTCGTACCATAATTCCTGCGAGGGCAATCATTCCAATAAATGAAGTTGCAGTAAAGTAAGCACCCATCATCCAGTGTCCTAAAATAATTCCTACCATTGATAAGGGAATGGCAACCATCATTACAATTGGAGCTTTAAAGTTTTGAAACCATCCTACAATTAACATATAAATAATAATGATAACTCCTAAAAAGGCAATCCCTAAATCTCTAAAAACTTCTAACGTAATTTGCCATTCACCATCCCATTTTACGGTGTAATCATCTTCAAAATCGGGTTGCTTAATGTATAATTCGTTCAATTCATATCCCTTTGGAAGTAGAATTTCTTTTAATTTTTCTTCCATTCCTAAAATAGCATAAGCGGGACTTTCCAATTCCCCAGCCATATCAGCCATCACATATACTACACGCTTTTGATTTTTTCTATAAATACTTTTTGCACTGTTTTTTTCTTCAACAGAAACCAAATCACTTATAGAAACTAGGTTGCCGTGTTTCGATTTAATTTGCAATTGAGCAATGTCTTGCACAGAAGATTTTTCTTTTTCATCCAGAGCAAATACAATTCCTACTTGATTAGAAGCATCTTCATCATATAAAGTTGAAACCGCTCTGTTAGATAGTGCCATGTTTAAAGTGTAAGCAATTTGTTGAGGAGCTACGCCATATAACATTGCTTTTTCTTTGTCGATTACAAATTCGTATTCAGTTTGATTGTCTTCTACCATCCAATCAATATCTACCACATCGTCTGTATTGTGTAAGATATTTTGAACTTCATTGGCGATTTCAATTTGCTTGTCATAATCTGGTCCGTATACTTCCGCAACAATAGTAGATAGTACAGGTGGTCCAGGTGGAACTTCTACTAATTTTACATTGGCATTAAATTTAGCTGCAATAGCTTGAATTTCTGGTCTGAACAATTTTGCAATATCATGACTTTGTTCACTTCTATCATGTTTATCAGTTAAGTTAACTTGAATATCCGCCATATTGCTACCCCCGCGTAAGTCGTAATGACGAACCAATCCGTTAAACGTAATAGGTGCAGAAGTACCCACATAGCTTTGGTAGTTTACTACTTCTAGTCTTGTAGCTAAGTATTGTGCTATTTCTTTAGTTACCGCATCGGTACGTTCTAAAGTAGTACTTTCAGGCATGTCAATGACTACTTGAAATTCGTTTTTGTTATCAAAAGGCAACATTTTTACAGCGACTGATTTGGTAAAGAATAACGACATAGAACCTAGCAGTAGAGCAATAGTGATTCCTAAGAATGCCCAACGTTTGGTTTTATTTTCAATAAGCGGACGCTCGAATCGTTCATACAACTTATAAATCAAAGTACTTTGCATTGCTTTGGTTTCATCTTCTTCTACCTTTTCCTCCACACCGTGCTTGTCTTTTTCGCGTAAGAAAATATATCCTAAATATGGAGTAATTGTTAATGCAACAAATAATGACAAAATCATGGCGATAGAAGCTCCAATAGGCATCGGACTCATATAAGGTCCCATTAATCCAGAAACGAATGCCATTGGTAATACTGAAGCAATTACGGTAAAGGTTGCTAATATAGTTGGATTACCTACTTCGTTAATAGCATATAAGGCAGCTTGCTTAAACGGCAGTCGTTTCATTTTAAAATGCCTGTGCATATTTTCTGCAATAATAATGGAATCATCTACCACAATACCTGTTACAAATACCAAAGCAAATAAGGTAATTCTGTTTAAGGTGTAATCTAACATGTAGTAACTTAGCAAGGTAAGCGCAAAGGTGATGGGAACTGATAAGAAAACCACTAAACCACCGCGCCATCCCATGGCTAACATTACGACTAAAGTTACAGCTATAATGGCACCGATTAAGTGTAATAATAATTCTGATACTTTTTGTGATGCTGTTTCACCATAGTTACGGGTAATTTCAACATGTACATCATTAGGAATTAAGTTGGTACGTAAATGATCAACCTTCGCTAAAATTACATCGGCAATTTGCATAGCATCCGCTCCTTTTCGTTTTGCTACCGAAATGGTTACTGCTGGGTATTCTGATTGATACGTTGAAGCATTACTACTTGCTTGTCCATAACCAAAACTTACATAGTTTTTAGGAATTTCTGGTCCGTCTATTACGTTCGCGATTTGTTTTAAATAAATCGGTTGATTTTGTTGTACTCCAACCACTAAGTTTTTAACATCTTCAGCAGATTGTAAAAACTTTCCTGTAGTTACTAAAAACTCGGTATCGTTTTTATCATAACTCCCCGCACTTAGTTGCTGATTGCTGGATTTTAACATTTCAGTAACCAATAGAAAGTCTAATCCACTTGCAGCTAATTTATCTTTGTCTACTACCACACGAACCTCACGATTTCTACCTCCAATTTTTTGAGTAATCGCTACATCATTTACCTTTTCAATTTCATTGGTAAGTTCTTGTGCTATTTGTTTTAATAGATAATCGTCGTAGTTTTCACTCCATAATGTTAACCCTAACATAGGCACATCATCAATCGCACGCGTCTTTACCAAAGGCATGGTAACCCCTTTCGGCATTTGATCCATATGCTTGTTAATCTCATTGTATAGTTTTACGAACGAACGTTCAATGTCTTCGCCCACATAAAACTGAACAATGACCATTCCTTGTTCTTTCATTGAAGTAGAGTATACGTACTCTATTCCTTTGATGTTCGAAATTATTTTTTCTAAGGGTTTGATAACTCTCGATTCTACTTCTGTAGGGCTCGCTCCTGGATATCCCACAAAAATATCAGCCATAGGCACATCAATCTGTGGTTCTTCTTCTCTCGGAATTAAAAAAGAACTGTACACTCCAATTACCATAAACACGACCATTAATAGTATGGTAAGTTTAGAGCCTATAAACCCTTTGGCTATTTTTCCTGCTATACCTTCTTTCATTTTATATAATTTGAAAATTTGTTGATTTGATGATTTGAAAATGGTGTGATTGGTTCATTTTCAAATTTTCAAATTGATTTTATTGAATTGTAATGTTCGCTCCGTTGTAAAGTTTACCTTCAGAAGAAATGATATAACTTTCATCGGCTGATAAACCTGATAATACTTCTACTTGATTTCCAAAAGTTCTTCCTAAGCGTAACCAACGCAACACAGCAGTATTACTTTGACTTACCGTATAAATTCCTGATAATTGTCCTTTGTGTACTAAAGCTTCTGACGGAATTAAAACCATGTCAGTACTTTTTTGTGTTTTTTCAACAGGAAACTGAACTGTTGCAAACATTCCTGATAACAACTTTTTATCTGTTTTATCTAGGTCAATTTTAACTAAGTATTGTCCACCCGTATTTTTTGCTGAGGTACTTACTTCTGATACGTTACCTGTAACCATTTTATTGATTGATTTGATAGTAACATCAACTTTAGTATCTTTTTTAATTTGAGAAATGTCACTTTCTGGTACTAACGCAGTTACTTCAAAACCGCCTTTTCCTTCTACAGAAATTAAAGGCATTCCAGGATTCGCCATTGCACCTTTATCGATAAATTTGTTGGTTACCACTCCTGAAAATGGGGCTCTGATATTCGTATAAGCAAACTGAGAATTGATTTCGTTTCTTAGCTGTTTAGCAGCTTCTAAATTCGCTTTGGCAACATTGTAATGAACAGTGATATCATCAAACTCTTTTTGAGAAGCGCTATTTTGTTCAAATAAGTTTTTAAAGCGATTGTAATCTTTTTCAGCGCTTGAAAATCCTGCTTGTGCTTTAATTACATTAGCTTCTACTTGTGCTTTTTTAGCTTGTAAATCGCTGTTATTGATTGATACTAATAATTGACCTTTATTTACCTTATCACCAACTTTTACATGTATGTTGGTTACATAACCCATCATACGAGTACTTAATTCAGCACTGTTGGTAGCTGCTACTTTTCCGCTTGCAGTGATAAACGGATTGGTATCATTAGCAGTTACTTTAGCAACTTTTACAGCTACTGTTGGTTTGTTGTTATTGTTTGTTGTTTCTTTTTTATCACAGCTTACTACTAAAAGTGATATGGCAAGGGCGATTGTATATATAGCTTTCATTTGTTCGTTTTTACTATTGATTATTTTTTAGTTTACTACCTCAAAGCAAACCTACGAGGTATCCAAAGGAAATTGATTTTAAAAAATCGACACAAGTGTCGGAGCATTTTAAATCTCACTTAGTGAGTTAAAAAATCTAAATAAGCTTTGGTATAGTTATATTGATATACGGTTTGGTAATATTCTAATTGTTTTTGAGCGTATTGTGTTTCAGCGGTTAATAAATCGGATGTTTTTTCTAGTCCTTCTTTAAATCTGTTTTTTCTGATTCGTAAGGCTTCTTCCGATTGTTGTAAGGCTAATTCGGTTAACTTTAATTGTTCCTCAGCATCGTTTAATAATCGTTTAGTGTTGTTTAACTCTAATTGACTTTTAGATTTGTACTGCTCGTATTCTAATCTTGATTTTTCATACTGAGCTTTGCTTTTCTGTGCTTTTCCGTAGCGTTTAGAACCTTTAAAAATGTCCCAAGTTAATTGAGCTCCTACTACATAACCACTAGCATCTGCGTTGAAAATTTTATCATCATACAACTCGTAACTACCAAAGGCATTTAAACGAGGAAGAAAATCCATTTTATCAGCTTTGTGCATTTTTTGATAGGCTTCAGAAGCTAATTCCATTGCTTTAATATCTGAACGATTTTCAGAAATAGTAATGTCAGCAACTTGATTCGTTAAGTGTACTTGTAAACTATCTGAGGATTCATAAATGTTGTTTTGTTTTTCATTCATTAAAAAAGACAAGTAGTTAGAAACATTTAGTATATTGCTTTTTGCTGTTTGTAATTGATTTTTTACTTCGGTAACTCGAACTTTAACGGCTAATACATCAGCACGTTGTAAATACCCTTGCTTAAAGCTATTTTCTGCCATTTGTTGATTAGCTTCCGTAGCTTTTAAGGCTTTTTCTAATACCGAAACTCCCTTGTGAGCTAATTGCAATTGCATGTAGGCTTTTTCAACTTCAAGTAATAAATATTCTTGAGTATGTTGCGTCTGCAAGTTGGTTGCTTCCATTTTAGTTTTAGCGGCTTTACGTTGGTAAATACCGTCTAAGTTTACTAAAGGTTGTTGTACTTCAATTTTAGTAGCAAAGTTTTGTGTTCGTTTTGGATTGTTTAATAAATCTGGATTGAAATCCGCTTGCGTTAAAATTTCTTGATTCAATTTGCTACCAAATGCCATTAGTGGATTCGTAGTTACAATTCCTGTATGAGAAGCAGTAATATTTGGCAAGAACACGTTGGTTTGCTTGTAATCGGCACGTGCTTGCTGATAGTTTTGTTCAGCTATTTTTAAAGAGGTATTATTTTCCTGAACTCTTTTCAAAACCTCACTTTTGGAAATTGAAACTTTAGTTTGAGCTAGGGTAGTAGCAGTTATAAAAAGTGCTAACGTAAATAAACGAATATATGATGTTTCCATTTTTACTGTTTTATAACAGCAAATTTAGTGGCAACATATACGGTAGTCAGTAACTTTAGTTACACAGGGTGTGTTTTTTAGTAAAGAGGATATGTAGAATATACAAAAGAGAATATGCTAATGTTCACCATAGTCTACATCATCCATTTTTCCTTTAAAAACTTTATACTGAATAACAAAATAAACAACTACTAGGATTGCAGCTATAAAAAACCAATTTAAACCTACGGACAAACCATACTCGTTAGCAGCTACATTATAAATTGTTAAATCGGGATTTATGTTATTGGTTGAAGGTAAAACTTTAGGGAAAATTGAAGCGACTGTAGTTGCCAAACCTCCTAATAAAAACAAAGAAGAATATAAAAAACCAGTGATGTGTTTTTTGTGCTTTTTTACGTTGAATAAACCAAATAACCCTACAAAAGTTAGCAGAGGGAAAATCCATAAAAAAGGATGCTCTATGAAATTATGAAATGGTTTAGGCTCTATAACATGCCAAGCGATTAATGAAATAATTACTAAACCTAATAAAACAAAAGAAAGAGTAAAAACAACTTTTTTTAGTTGGTTGTTAATACTAGCATTGGTTTTGAAAATAACCCAATTGGCACCATGGATAGTTAGTGATACCACTGCAATAATTCCCAGAAGTAAAGTAAACCAGTCAATAACTCCAAGTGTTTCAGAGTGAGGAGAGAATTCCGAATTCCATAAAGGGAGGAAAAAGTAATGTGCTTCATGAGTAGAAACACCATCTACTACATTTCCTAGATTAACACCACGTACCACATTTCCTAATGCAACTCCAAAAAATAAGGCGAGAAGCAAACTTGCAATCCCAAAAGCTTTGTCCCAAATACTTTCCCATATCCTATTATGTATTTGTCCGCGAAGTTCTAATCCAATAGCTCTAAAAATTAGTAACCATAAAACCATCATTAAAGGAAGATAAAAACCACTAAATGAAGAAGCATATAAAGTGGGGAAAGCAAAAAATAAGACACCGCCTGCAGCGATTAACCATACTTCGTTCGCATCCCAAAAAGGACCTATTGCTTTTACGACTTTCTTTTTATCTTCTTCTTTTTTAGCAAAGAATAAGTGAATAATTCCTGCTCCAAAATCATAACCATCTAAAATAACATAAATGGTTAACATCGTAACTAATACTATATACCAGAAAAGTTCCATAATTTAATGTGTTGTTTGAGGTCCTTTGTTAATGATTTTTCCTACTAAAATTAGAAATAACATTCCTAATAGTAAGTATAAACCTATAAACCCTAAAAGAGTAAATAAAGTGTTTCCTGAAGATACTGTAGGAGATGCTCCAGCGGATGTTCGTAATAAGTTATAAACTAACCAAGGTTGGCGTCCTAATTCAGCGGTATACCAGCCAGTAGTATTGGCAATATATGGAAATGGAATCATGAAGAGTAAAGACCATAAAATCCATTTTGTTTGATATAATTTTTTTCTGAATAACTGTACAATGCTAGCTAACATTAATGCAATAAAAATAGTTCCTAAACCTACCATTATATGATATGCATAATATAGTCCAGGTATATTTGTTGGGTAGTTTTTTTCATCAAATTCATTGAGTCCTTTAATCTCAGCATTCCATTCTTGATAGGTTAAAAAGCTTAAGATGTTAGGGACGGCTATTTTATTGTCTAGTTTTTTCTCCAGCATATTTGGTTGTCCAATCAGCACTATTTCAGAGCCTCCTTTTTCTGTTTCAAATATACCCTCCATAGCAGCAAAGGTTATAGGCTGATATTTGACGACATTTTTAGCGGCTAAATCGCCTGTAGGAAAAGCAACTAAGATAGATGCTATAACTCCAAAAACAACTCCAGTTTTTAAAAATAATTTTCCAAATTCTACGTGTTTTTTATTTAAAAGATAAAGAGCTCCAATGCCAGCTACTACGAAAGAACTCGTTACCAAGGAAGCAGCCTGATTGTGCAAATAAGAAGGCCATAACCATGGGTTTGAGAACAAGGCTGAAAAGTTATTTAGTACAAATTTACCATTGGCTAGTATTTCATATCCTACAGGATTTTGCATCCAAGAATGTGTAGCTATAATTAGAAAACCACTCGCCCAAGAGCCTAAAAAGACAAGGAATCCAGTTAAAAAATGAAGCTTATGTCCTAGTTTTTTCTCTCCAAATAAAAACAGCCCTAAAAAGGAAGATTCTAAAAAGAAAGAAAACATTCCTTCCATAGCTAATGTTTGACCTATAATACCACCAGTAAGCTCGGAGAACTTAGCCCAGTTAGTTCCGAATTGAAATTCCATAGGGATTCCAGTAACAACTCCCATAGCAAAATTTAAAGCAAAAATTTTCATCCAAAACTTAGCAGCATCGTTGTATTTTTCAATTTTAGTCCTTAAAAATTTCCATTTGAAGAAAACTATCATCAACGATAGTCCCATGGTTAGTTGTGGAAATAAGTAGTGAAAAGTTATTGTGAAAGCAAACTGCATTCTATCATAAAAGAGCATGTCTTCCATACCGAAGATTGTTTATGAGGTTATTAAATAAGAACGTTTTTTTAGTAGCAATAAGGTGGAATAAAAATAATGATATTATTTCACATGACTATTAATAATTTGAATCAAATCATCCTTGTGTAACGTCCCAGATCGTCTCCATAATAGCTTCCTTTCTTTAAAAAGCATAAAGGTAGGAACTCCCTTAATTTGGTAGGTATTGGCTATTTGTTGATTTTTATCAACGTCTATTTTTAAAATAATAACATTTTCTCCTAAATCTTTTTTTACTTCTTTTAATATAGGAGCCATCATTTTACATGGACCGCACCATTCGGCAAAGAAATCAATCAAAACAGGTTTGTTGCCTTTAATTATTTTAGAAAATTTACCCATCGTTTTTTACTATAAAGGTAAAACGATTCTCTTGTAATAAATGTAACTTAAGTTACAGGGTTAAAGTTCTAACACTTTAACTTGATTTCTATTTAGTTCTATTTTATCTTTTTTTTCTAAAGCTTTTAAAAGTCTTGAAATAACCACTCTAGAAGTGTGTAAATCGTTAGCTATTTGTTGGTGTGTTACGCTAATTGTTTCATTTTGATTTACTAAGGCTTTGTCTTTTAGGTATTTTAATAAACGTTCATCCATGTTTAGAAAAGCAATAGTATCAATAGCATCAATAAACTCTTGTAATCTGCTGTGATAACTATGTAAGATGAATTCTTGCCAGCTTTTATATTTACTAAGCCATTCACTCATTTTTTGTTTAGGAATCATTAATAGCTTTACATCAGTTTCAGCCACGGCTTTAATTTTACTTTTAGTCTGTCCCATACAACACGAAAGTGTCATAGCGCAAGTATCACCTTTTTCAATATAATATAAGACTAAGTCGTCTCCCTCTTTATCTTCACGCAAAATTTTTATAGCACCACTTAATAACAAAGGAATAGAAGTAATGTAGCTTCCAATATCAATAATAACTTCATTGGCTTTAAATTCTTTAGCTATTGCAACATCAGTTATTTCTTTTAATAATGCTTCTTCAAATAAATAACCATAGTATTTCTGTAAATCTTCTATCAAGATAAAATGTTTTTGTAAAAATAGTTAAATAATTACATTTTAGATAGAAATAAAATAGATGATAATCTATGATTTTAATCAGGTTTATACTTGTTTTTATTACTGAAATTTGAAGTAGATAATAACACAAAACTTTACTAAAATGAAAAAAAGAACACCAGTTTCAGTTATAATGACTAAAGATGTAATTACATTAAGTAGTACTGATGATTTAATGACAGCAGAAAAAATATTTAAAAAAGAACATATAAGACATATTCCGGTAGTTAGCGGAAATGAAATAAAAGGAATGTTAAGTTATACAGACCTTTTACGAATAAGTTTTGCAGATGCAATTGATGAAAATGAAACTGACGTTGATACTGTGGTGTACAATATGTTTACAATAGATCAAGTAATGGCAAAAAACTTAGAAACTGTAAATTCTAGTACTACAATTAAAGAGGTAGCAGAAATTCTAGCTAAAAAAGAGTTTCATGCTTTGCCAGTTGTTGATGATAATGAATTAGTCGGGATTGTAACTACCACGGATTTAATTTATTACTTATTAGAGCAGTTTTAGCTTTTTCTTCAATATAAGCCGTGTGAAAAGTTTAATTTTACGATAAAACCATACTTTTATTATGGTTTTTTGTGAGTTAAATTGTTTTCTAGAATTTATTTTTGAGAAACTTAAAACACTTTATTATGTTTAAAAACATTTCAAACTTAGGTATTGCTTTAAATAAAGCAGAACAAAAATCAATTAATGGAGGATGGATTTACGTTTTGTGTCATAGCTGTGAACCACTTCCTCGAGGCTATGTTTGTATGAATGATGTTATTTGTGGGGGAGAATAAGTTAACCTCAAAAAGATTACATTAATATTGTCTATATTATATTTATAGTACCTTTTAAGGGATTAAAGGGCTGTTAAATCAAAAGCGTACTTAGATTCGTTTCTAAATACGCTTTGACTTTTAATTTATAATAGTTTTTAAATTTTCAATTGTTTCGGTTGGGTTGTCACTTTTGAAAACAAAACTGCCAGCAACTAATACATTAGCACCTACCTCTACAAGTTTATTAGCGTTTTGATCAGTTACACCACCATCAATTTCAATTAGAGTAGAAGCTTCACTAAATTCAATCAAGTTCTTTAACTGTTGAATTTTTTTGTACGTATTTTCAATGAATGATTGCCCTCCAAACCCAGGGTTAACACTCATAATACAAACCACATCTAAGTCCTTTATAATATCTTCTAAAACTGCAATTGGTGTATGCGGATTTAAAGCTACTCCTGCTTTCATACCAGCTGCTTTTATTGCTTGAACTGTTCTGTGTAAATGTGTACAAGTCTCGTAATGTACTGTTAAAATGTCGGCGCCTAAATCAGCAAAAGTTTGAATGTAACGATCAGGATCTACAATCATTAAGTGCACATCAATAGTTTTATTAGCGTGTTTTGTAATTGATTTTAAAACAGGCATTCCAAAAGAAATATTTGGTACAAAAACACCGTCCATAATGTCAATATGAAACCAATCTGCTTTACTATCATTTACCATTTCAACATCACGTTGAAGATTTCCAAAATCAGCCGCTAAAATTGATGGGGCTACAAGTTTTTCCATTAATATATAAGTTGTTGTGTTGTTATTATGTGCAAATATAGTTAAAACTAAGGGCATTAAAATGAAAAAGAAAGCTCTCTAATTAGAGAGCTTTCATTCATTAATCAAAAAACGAATAGTTACGATAACTATTTGTTGTTGTTTATGTTATTAACCTAAGTAAGTCATTAAAATCTTACTACGAGATGTGTGTTTTAATCTTCTGATGGCTTTTTCTTTGATTTGACGTACACGTTCACGAGTTAAATCAAATGTTTCACCTATTTCTTCTAAAGTCATTGGTTGATGCTCTCCCAAACCAAAGTATAATTTTACAACATCAGCCTCACGTGGAGTTAATGTTTCTAGTGCGCGGTTAATTTCAATACGTAAAGATTCATGTAATAATGTTTTGTCAGGGTTTGGTGATTCACCTGAGTTTAATACATCATATAAATTAGAATCTTCACCTTCAATCAAAGGAGCATCCATTGATACATGACGTCCAGAGTTTTTCATAGACTCTTTAACATCATTAACAGTCATGTCTAGTTTCTTAGCAATTTCCTCAGCACTTGGTGGGCGCTCATTTTCTTGCTCTAAGAAAGCATACATTTTATTAATTTTATTAATAGAACCAATTTTGTTTAAAGGTAGGCGAACAATACGAGATTGTTCAGCTAATGCTTGTAAAATAGATTGACGAATCCACCATACTGCATAAGAGATAAATTTAAAACCACGAGTTTCATCAAAACGTTTAGCGGCTTTAATTAAACCTAAATTTCCTTCATTAATTAAATCAGGAAGTGTTAATCCTTGATTTTGGTATTGTTTTGCAACCGATACCACAAAACGTAAGTTAGCCTTGGTTAGTTTTTCAAGAGCTCTTTGGTCACCAGCTTTAATTCTTTGCGCTAATTCTACCTCTTCATCAGCAGTAATTAAATCTACTTTTCCAATTTCTTGTAAGTATTTGTCTAAAGAGGCTGTTTCTCTGTTGGTAACCTGTTTTGTAATTTTAAGTTGTCTCATCTACTTCAAATATATTTTTAATTTATCAATCACTCTGCATTAACTTATACGTAAGAGGTTGCAATAATGTTACAAAATTTTTGTGTTTCTTAAAAAAAATCGTCTATTTGTTAAATAAATGTTAAAACGAATTGTATTAATGTTTTTTAAAGTGACCATATTATTAAAGTAGTGTCTAAATTTATTCGTAACTAAGAAGGAAAAACTAACTATACTGCCCCTTGGAGAGTATTGATGTAAAGAAAATAAACGACGAAGATTTGGTTCGTAAAATAGTAGAAAAAAATGATACTCATTTGTTTGCTATTTTATACGACCGTTACGCAGGTGTGGTGTATAATAAGTGTTATAGTTTTTCTAAAAGTAAAGAAGAGGCACAAGATTTAACACATGATGTTTTTATACGATTATTTGTTAAATTGAGAACTTTTAAAGGAAAATCTAAATTCTCTACTTGGTTGTATTCTTTTACGTATAATTTTTGTGTTAATTACGTGCAAAGAAACAAAGAGAAAAAAAAAGAAAAAGTTACCTTAGTGACTGATGAAATAAGAGAAGAAAGCAATATTGATGATATTGAAGACGCTACACTATTTGAATTAAAATCAGATAAACTAGCTAAAGCACTTGAAATAATTTCTCCTTCAGAGAAAATGATCTTGTTAATGAAGTATCAGGATGATATGAGTATTAAAGATATTTCTATAGGTTTAGATTTAGGAGAAAGTGCAGTTAAGATGCGATTGAAAAGGGCTAAAGATAAAGTAGTGAAAGCGTATAACGAACTGTAATAAATTATGGATAATCCATTTAAACAAATATTACATAACGAGGAGTTACCGGAAGTGCTAAAAGATAAAGTGCTTAATGATGTAGCAATGATAAAGCTATCAATTGATATAGCAGATTTATTTGTTGTGAAATATCCGAGTACTATTGTAGATTTGCTTAGTAGCAGTTCGCATAACAAAAACGAATCTAAAAAAGATTAAAAACTAAATTTTAACTACTCTAACTACAAAAAATTATGATTACTCTACAAATAGATATTTTAGCCCCCTTTTTAAATCTTTTTCAAGACATAGCTAAAACATTACCAACTGTAGCGATGTTTATTCTTTTTGTAATTGTTTCTTGGCTGGCAATAAAAGTATTTCTATATATCGTTAGAAAGGCTTTATCAAAAACTAAAATAGATGAATGGTCTAAAAAACTCAACAAAACAGAGATTTTTGGGAACAGTACCATTAATATTGTTTTAACTAATGTGATTTTAGCTGTTTTAAAGTGGTTTTTAATTTTCATTTTTGTAATGGTTGGGGCAGAGGTATTTGGTATGAATGTCGTTTCTGATGGGATAAAAAGCTTTTTTGCTTATTTGCCAAAACTACTAACAGCAGTAGGTATTTTTGTGGCAGGTGCATATTTAGGAACAATGGTAAAAAAAGCCATTCAAACCATGTTTAAGTCTCTTGAAATTTCAGGTGGAAATTTAGTAGGAAATATTGCTTTTTATTTAATTGTAATATTTTTATCTATAACAGCTCTTGATCAAGCAGGTGTAGACACATCAGTAATAAAAAGTAATTTAACATTACTAATAGGTTCTGTACTACTAGCGTTTACTTTAGCTTTTGGTTTTGGAGCTAGAGATGCTGTTGCTAGATTACTTTTTGGCTATTATTCAAGAAAGAATATATCAATAGGAGAAAAAGTTATAATAGATGAAGTAGAAGGTGTTGTTGTGGCAATAGATAATATTTGTATTACGATTAATACAGATACAGGAAAGGTTATATTACCAATTAAAAATGTAGTTGACAATAAAATAGTTATAAAAAATAATAAAAATTAACATTTTTTTATATCTTTGAAAACGCTAAAAACAATGTTTTTAACAGTACGATAGATTTCGGGGGACTTCTATCCGATTGATAAAGAGAAATCTTTATGAAAAGCCGCTTTTTGCGGCTTTTTTTATTTTAAAATTTAAATAAATCATTTACATCTATTGTGTTTTTGAATAAATTATTAAATAATTTATAAAATAAGTGACCAAATAAAATTTTTTGTGTCTAAATAATAAAGAGTAATAGGATTTCGGGGGACTTCATATTATTTTTAAACTTAAAAAGGCTTTCTAATTTAGAAAGCCTTTTTTTATTGTGAATATATGTTTAAGAAATCTTATTCAAAAGCTAAGTGCAAAAACACTCCTCTAGTTCCTAAGAAATTAATTGGGTCTGTCCATTGACTAGGAGATTTGTTATCGTATATAGCCTCATTATTTATGGCAAAAACCCCTCTTATAGAAGGTGAGAATTTAAAATAACTTAAGTAAAAATCAACACCAATACCTACTTCGTACATGAAATTAGTGGTTGATGTTCTAAATTCTCCAGCAAAATTATCATCACTGTTTTTTTCATTACTTGAAAAGTTATGATCGTATGAAACTCCTCCAATAACATAAGGTCTCATATTATTAAGCCTGTTTGTGCTAAATTTTAACAGCAGTGGTAAGTGTAAGTATGTGGCTCCAACCTCACGTGTTTTTTCGTTTTCTGCTCCAGGTATATGTTTAAAACGTAATGTTTTGGTGTTAGACATTAAACCAGGTTCAAAACGTAGGTTAATATTATTATGTAACCTTAAGTCAGCAATTAAACCTACATTAAAACCAATAGAGGACTCTACTTCGATTTCAGCATTATCAAAATCACTTGGAGCATAAGAAATTTTATAACCATTATTATTAGCTCCTAAGTAAAAACCATAGTGAAAAAGAGGTTTGTCAAAACTAGGAAGTTTCAATATTTTTTCTTTTTGCGCTTGTGTGGAAAACGACGTTACTAAAATTCCGAAAAGTAAAAGCTTTTTTAACATATTATTTTAAAGCGGTATAAATTGATGCAACACCAAACGTTACAGGTATATTCTTTGCATTCTTAAACCCGTTTTTTTGTAAAATATTGTTGAAAGCCTTTCCAAAAGGGAAGGAATTTGCTGTTTTTGATAAATAAGAGTAAGCAACCTTGTCTTTTGAAAAGAGTTTACCAATAATAGGTAAAATATAATTAGTATACAATTTATATCCTTGTTTGAAAGGAAACTTGGTAGGATTTGAGGTTTCTAATACAACAAACTTACCTCCAGGTTTTAATACACGTAATATTTCGGTTAAGCCTTTATCTAAGTTTTCAAAGTTTCTAACACCAAAAGAAACAGTAATTGCATCAAAGGTATTATCAGGAAAAGGAATGTTTTCACTATCTCCAACAATCATTTTAATTTTATTAGATAAATCAGCCTTGGCTATTTTATGTCTTCCTACTTGTAGCATTCCTTCAGAAATATCTAACCCTACAATTCTTTCAGGGTTTAATTTAGACATCATTAAGGCTAAATCACCTGTACCAGTAGCAATATCTAAAATTTGTTGGGGTTTATTTTCTCCTACTAATTTTACCACTTTTTTACGCCAGCTAACATCAATTCCTAAAGAAATTACACGGTTTAAGCCGTCGTAATCTTCAGAAATATTGTCAAACATTTGAGCTACTTGCTCTTTCTTTCCTAATTCAGAATCTTTATATGGTTTAATCTTTTCAGACATATGTTTTTGTTAGGTTTACGGTAAATTACCCATTAATGGCAACTACTTCATTAATTTGATTAGGTAACATTTCTTTAAGCATAGTTTCAATACCGTTTTTTAATGTTACTGTTGATGATGGACAGCCACTACAAGCTCCTTGTAAAATAACGCTTACTCTTTTGCTATCAGCATCATATGCTTGAAAAGCAATATTACCGCCATCAGAGGCTACGGCAGGCTTTATATATTCATCCAAAATATCAACAATTTTAGCTTCAGTATCGGTTAAATTCTCTTTAGGAACTTCAACGTTTTGCTTAGTTTGCTGTTTTGGTAATTCAGATATAATTTTTTTGCCTTCCTGTATATAACTACGAATAAAAGTACGTACTTCTTGGTATACTTCATTCCAATCAATCATATCGTATTTGGTGATTGAAATGTAGTTTTCAGAAATAAAAATTTCTTTTACAAAAGGAAAACTAAATAAGGCTTGAGCTAGAGGAGAAGATTTGCTAGCTTCTTCAATATTAGTATACTCAACATCAGTTTGTGTTAAAGCTTTGTTGGTTCCGAATTTCATTACAGCTGGATTTGGTGTAACTTCAGCATATACTTCAACAGCATCTTTTTTGGTAGTTTCTTCTTTTACTACAGAATTACCATCTTGGATGTAAGCTTCTATTTGCTCGCGAACCTCTTCTTCAACATCGCTCCATTCAACAATATCATATCGTTGAATAGCAATGAAGTTAGCTGTAACTAATACCTTCTTTACAAAAGGAAGATAAAATAGCTGTTGTGCTAACGGAGAGTTTTTAGCCTCGTCTATATTATTGTATTCATAACTACCACCGTTTACTAATATTTTATTACTAACAAATTTTAGAATGGTTTCGTTATTAGTTTCTTGTATGTTTATTTTTATTGAACTCATAAGTTGTAAATAAGAAGCAAAATTAAGGTAAAAAACTGAGATATGTATATATAAAAAGTCCTGCATATAGCAGGACTCTTCTTGTATGTTTTTTTATATATTATAAACTGAAAGTGATTGTTCCAGAGATTCTAGAAGTATCGGTTGTTAATTCAATAGGATCTACATTTACAGCAGTTGAGTTATAAATATGGTACGGACTGTTGTTTTCTGAGTTAGTATATGATAAATCAAACTTAACGTTTCCGAAATTATAACCAAGTCCTAATGAAAAACCAGAAATATTATCACCGTCTAGAGCATTTTTATAAGGGCTTTCTTCATAATGATAACCACCACGAACACTCATTTTGTCAAAACGCCACTCAGTACCAATGTTTAAGGAATGAGTACCTTTGAAATCATTATCAAAGTTTTGATTAGTTTCTATAAAATAAGGGGCGTTCTCTCTATATTTTGTGCCACTGTAATCTTTATAAGTATAGTCAGCACTTATTAAACCCTGTTTACCAAAAACAAATGCTGCACTGGCTGTAAGTTTACTTGGTGTTCTTAGTCTGAAAATGTTTGAGTTAAATTCTTCGCCACTGTTAACATCGGTATTTTGGTTTGTTGCTGAAATTTCAGTGTAACCTATCCAATCATCATATCTAGAGTCATTCGGGTCGAAGACGTTTAAGTTGCTGTCTTCAAAAACTTCATTATACCATGTTGGAGTCTCATAAGCTAACCCGAAACGGAAGCTTTGATTTACTTTGTAAATAAAACCAGCACTAAAAGATACTCCGCTACCTTCAAAGTAACTATCTTGAACATTAAAAGCGTTTAATGTGTTACCATTATTATCTTCATTAACTTCTCTAAGTTCTGTAACTTGACCAAAGCTTAAGTTATGAAACTTTATACTAGCTCCTGCATATAATTTGTTTAGATGTACAGCAGAGAATCCCATCTCAAAAATGCTACTCTCTCCGTAGGTAGAATTAAAAAAACGTTGTTCTTGTCCATTGTCGTACTGATTGGTAATATCATCAGGATGTTCATTGAATAATGCCTGGCCACTATTACCTTGTGAAGAAAACAAACCTTCAAAATCACTTTTTAATCTATAGTTAAAGGTTAATGCAAAACGGTTCCAGTCAGAGTTATGAGCAGAGTCAAAAGATAAAATACCACCAGCTTGGGTAATGTTAAAAAAATCATCTTCTGTTTCTGTTGTGTTTCCGTAATACTTAGCTGTATATGTAGTGTTTCTATTACCTAAAGTTACCCCAAAAGTACTTTTAATGGCAACGGCACTACCAGCTGGGTTAATACCAAAAGAAGATATGTCTCCACCTAATGCTCCAAAGGCTCCACTCATTGCTTCAAAACGAGCAGTTCCATAATTATTGTCTCTTGAAAATAAGATTCCTAAATCATTGTACCCCAAAGATTGCGAGTAGGCAGTATACGTACTAGCGATAATTATCGCGAAAGTTAAAATTCTTTTCATTTTTTCATTAATTCGTTAAAACTTATCTTGAAATTTTGATGTAAGATTATCTTCTAGAGCTTCTTGATGAGCTTCTGTTACTTCCTCTTGAGCTTCTGGTAGAAGAACTTCTTGTACTTCTTGATGGAGCAGAGTAACTACGAGAATTTCTAGAAGGTTTTGAATAACTTTTAGAGTTTCTTGGAGAATACGACTTTCTAACAGATCTATTAGAATATTGGTTTCTCTTGGTATAGCTTCTAGAATTTCTAACTGATGAAGATTTACGAACACCGTCATTATTAGAAGCTCTATGATTTCTAGTAGAATATCCTCTTGAACTCCTTGTTGAGCGAGGCGTACTTCTATAACTACGGGTAGATCTACTACCGTTAGAATTATAACTTCTTGTTCTAGTTGATCGTTTTATACTTCTATTGTTAGAGTTGCTTCCTCTTCTAGTATTATAGCTTCTCGTATTTCTTGTAGAACGAGTATTTCTGTTGTTACGATAAGTTCTACTATCACTTCTTCTGTAAACATCAGAAGAGCGTCTAGAAGTGGTAGTTCCTCTACGACCTGTAGTATAACCTCTTCTAGAAGTTGTTGCAGTTCTGTGACTTCTATAGTAGTTGGCACCTCTGTAAGGACGTCTATAATAGCGATTATTATAGTATCTATATGGTCTGTAATGGTTGTACCTGTAATACGGAGAGTTCCAGTAAGAGTTATAGAAACCTCCTCCTAAACCTACATAAAACCCAGAGTTCCAGTGGTAAGGGTGCCAGTGAGAGTTATATGCCCAACCACCATAGTAACGAGGCCTCCACCAAGGTCTGTAATAATCATAGCCATAATTCCAATACCAATCGTTGTAATAACCCCATCTTGGATAAGTATTAATATTTATAACTACATCATTATTGTCAGAATAACCCCATGGTTCATTACCATTGTATGTAATTCTTGTTTCAGGTTCTTCTTCATAAATAATATCTTCATCATTATAAGAATCATCGTTTTCAGACTTATAATTTTCTATATCAGTAAAAATATCAGTACCATTTAAAGCGTCTAAACGTTCCACTTCTTTGGTAAAATAATTTTCTTGATATTTATCATATGCACGATCATCAGTAACAACTACTTTACTTTGTGGTTGTTCTATTTCATCAGCATAAATACCGTCATCACTACCAGTAACCGTTTGCGCAGAACCACAAGATATAAAGGTAGCTGCTATCAAAAATGATAAGGTATAAAAAGAGAGTTTGGTTTTGGTGTAATGTAGCTTCATGACTTTTTATTTTATGTTAAAGTAAATTGTTTTTTTATGAGCTGCAAAAAATTAGTTCTTTGTTGGGCTTGTTACCTTTTTAATGTAGTTTTGCAGATACAATTTACGCATAAAAAATAACAATATTTATGCCAAACTTTTGATTATGAGCAAACATTTAACAAAAAGAGCCGAAGATTACTCTAAATGGTATAACGAATTGATTGTAAAAGCTGATTTAGCTGAGAATTCAGCAGTAAGAGGTTGCATGGTAATTAAGCCCTACGGATTTGCAATTTGGGAGAACATGCAAAAAGAATTAGATAGAATGTTTAAAGAAACAGGACATCAAAATGCTTATTTTCCTCTTTTTGTGCCCAAAAGTTTGTTTGAAGCAGAAGAAAAGAATGCTGAAGGATTTGCAAAAGAATGTGCGGTAGTTACACATTACCGATTACAAAATGACCCAGATAATGAAGGAAAGCTACGTGTAGATCCTGAGGCTAAATTGGAAGAAGAGTTAGTCGTTCGACCGACATCTGAAGCAATTATTTGGAATACTTATAAAGGATGGATTCAATCACACAGAGATTTACCATTGCTAGTAAATCAATGGGCAAATGTTGTAAGATGGGAAATGCGTACACGTTTATTCTTACGTACTGCTGAGTTTTTATGGCAAGAAGGTCACACAGCACATGCAACAAAGGCAGAAGCAATAGCTGAAGCAAAGCAAATGCAAGAGGTGTATGCAACTTTTGCTGAGAACTTTATGGCAATGCCTGTTGTTAAAGGAGCTAAAAGTGAGAGTGAACGTTTTGCTGGGGCAGATGATACCTTAACAATAGAAGCTTTAATGCAAGATGGTAAAGCATTACAAGCTGGAACTTCACACTTTTTAGGACAAAATTTTGCTAAGGCATTTGACGTAAAGTATACCTCGAAAGAAGGAAAGCAAGAATATGTATGGGCTACTTCTTGGGGGGTATCAACACGTTTAATAGGTGGATTGATAATGACACACTCTGATGATGCTGGTTTAGTACTACCTCCAAAGCTAGCGCCAATTCAAGTTGTAATTGTACCTATATATAAAGGAGAGGAACAATTAAATGCTATTTCTGAAAAAGTAGATGTAATTGTAAAAGAATTACGAGCTAAAGGAATATCAGTAAAATTTGACGATAGAGACACTTTTAGACCAGGTGCTAAGTTTGCTGAGTATGAATTAAAAGGTGTTCCCGTACGAGTTGCAATGGGAAAAAGAGATTTAGAAAATGGAACAGTAGAAGTAGCGCGTCGTGATACTTTTGAGAAACAAACAGTCTCTAGAGATGAGGTGGTAGATATTGTAGCTAATTTATTAGAAGAAATTCAAAAGAACTTATATAATAGAGCATTAATTTACAGAAACGATCATATTACGGAAGTAAACTCTTTTGAAGAGTTTAAAGATGTGATAGAAAATAAAGGAGGGTTTGTATCAGCACATTGGGATGGTACAATTGAAACAGAAGATAAGATAAAGGAGTTAACAAAAGCTACAATAAGATGTATTCCTAATGATGTAAAAGAAGAGAATGGAGTATGTGTGTTAACAGGAAAACCATCAACAAAAAGAGTATTTTTTGCAAAAGCATATTAAAAAAATAAAAAAAAGCTTTGTGTAATAAAAAACAGTTTTTATATTTGCACCCGCAATCGCAAAAAGATTGTTTTGGTCCGTTCGTCTAGGGGTTAGGACGCCAGGTTTTCATCCTGGTAACACGGGTTCGATTCCCGTACGGACTACAAGTTCTTTTTATTTGTTTTTTTTGAAATAAATAAAATAAAAATAAATTTAGTTGCAGATAACAAAAAGAATTGTATATTTGCACCCGCAATCAGAACGATTGTTTTGGTCCGTTCGTCTAGGGGTTAGGACGCCAGGTTTTCATCCTGGTAACACGGGTTCGATTCCCGTACGGACTACAAGTTTTTTATAAACAATTAACGTATTAATAGAATGGCAAATCATAAGTCAGCATTAAAGAGAATTAGAAGTAACGAAGCAAAGCGCTTAAGAAATAAATATCAGCATAAAACAACTCGTAATGCTGTAAGAAAATTAAGAGCTACTGAAGATAAGAAGGAAGCAGAAGGAATGTTTTCGACTGTTGTGTCTATGTTAGATAAGTTAGCAAAGAACAACATTATTCATAAGAATAAAGCAGCAAATTTAAAGTCTAAATTGGCTAAGCATGTTGCCGCTTTATAAGAGTTTTAAGGTTAGTTAATAGTTAAACGCTTCGATAAAAATATCGAAGCGTTTTTATTTTATATTAAATACAAAGAGCCATTTAGTAGCATTCACAATTATTGTGTTTATACAAAGATTGTTATTAATTTATAAAGGAAGAATTTTGTTTTTTTACCTCTCTACATTATGTTTTTAACGCTTTTATTTTAGTGTTAAAAGATTTAGTCCTAGCATTAGGTAATCCTATTTATAAAATTATAATTAATAATTATCGTATTTGCTATGGAGTAGTAATCCTTGATGTGGTAAACAAGTGCTTTTAAAAAAGTAACTAATTCTATTTTTCTATGAGTTCCCTATACTACAAAATCCTAATTCTGATGCACGATTTATTAAGATGATCTCTTCTATCTATCGTTAGTCCCTAATATGTAAATAAACACGCTTACACGAAAAGTGAAAGTTTGAATTATGACTTCTTTATTGGAACCGTTTGAAATAAAAATAATGTTATAAATCCAAGTCCACAACAACTTTTGAGATCCATTATTTGACTTTTATTCTTTAAGTAAGTAAAAAGACTACAATTTCTCTTTTTAATGTTTAAAAAGATGGTTTTAATTTATTTACCAATCATATTTTTTATGAGCATCTAAACGAATGAAAATGAATAGCAGTAAGGTGAATCCCCATAAAGATGATCCTCCATAACTAAAAAAGGGTAGTGGTATTCCTACAGTAGGTAGTAGCCCTATTACCATACCAATATTAACAATAATATGAAAAAAGAAAATAGAAGCTACACTATAGCCATATATTCTTGCAAATTTATTAGTTTGTGTTTCTGATAAGTAGATTATCCTATAGAGCAAAAACATAAATAAAACTATGACAAGAGAACTCCCTAAAAAGCCCCATTCTTCACCAACTGTACTATATATATAATCTGTGTGTTGTTCAGGAACAAAGTTGCCTTGAGTTCTATCTCCCTGCAAAAAGCCTTTTCCAGAAAAACCACCAGAACTAATTGTTTTTTCAGATTGATAAGAGTTATAGCCAATACCTTTGTTGTCTTGTATCTTTCCTAATAAAATATCAAACCTGTCTTTTTGATGTTGACCTAATATATTATTATAAGTATAACTAATTCCCAAAATAAAAAAAATAGAAAAAAGGTAAGAACCAATTATTTTTATAACATTGAAGCGAAAAAATCGCTTATTTCTATAGATTCCATAAAAAACAACAAGTGTTATTACAAGTAAACATGAAATAAGAACCCACTTTGCTCCAAAATATATAGTTAGTAAGAATAGAATTATAGAAATTGTTCCGAATAATATATATGCTAACGTAAGCCCTTCTCTGTTTAAAACAAAAAAGAAAGCGAAATATATTAGTACGGATCCCATGTCGGGTTGTAATGCGATGAAAAAAGCTGGTAAAAAGATAATTATAAAAGCTTTGGCCTGATTTTTTATTAGTTTAAGATTGTATTGACGATCACTCATTAGCTTAGCCAATGCTAGTGCGGTAAAAGCTTTTGCAAATTCAGAAGGTTGCAATCCTATACCTCCAAAATTATACCAAGAAGTAGCCCCATTAATTTTTTTACCAAATACAAGTACTCCAGCTAATAAAACCAGAGAAAAAATGTACATAACACTGGAAAATTGTTCGTAAAACTTTGAATTAAAAAAAAGGATGAAGATGATAACTGGCAAACTAAGTCCTATAAAAATTAATTGTTTGCCATATTTTGTAGAAAAGTCAAAAATTTCTCTCGATTCTTCTGTAGAAGATGCAGCATAGATATTAACCCATCCAAAACCAACTAATAGTATATAGAGAAAAACAAGTAGCCAGTCGACTCCAGCAAAAATATTATTTCGTTCCTGTCGCAATAGTATCGCTTTTTTGAATTAATAATTGATTGTCATATCTTTCTTGAAGACTTAGGTTAATCATACGGTTTTCAAGATGTTTTCTTGATATAGATTTGTTTAAGTATTTTTCAATTAGTAAGCTGGTAATAGGGGCCGCAATTGTAGATCCATATCCTCCGTTTTCTACAAAAATAGCTATGGCTATTTTGGGGTTTTCTTTTGGAGCAAAGGCTATAAAAATAGAGTGATCTGTTAACTGAACTTTTTTCTTATTTACTCTAATAAAGTTTTCAACCGTTCCTGTTTTCCCACAAATATCTATTCCCTTAACTTGACTATATCTAGCTGTACCTCTGGTAAATGTTTCATACATTGCCTCAATAGCAATAGGGAAATGTTCAGGGGAAACTGTTGTTTTTCTAGGAGTTGTATATATTGAATCAAGATTAGGTTTATCTTCAATTTTCTTAACAATATGAGGGGTGTAAAAATAGCCCTTGTTAGCAATAGCTGCAGTCATGTTTGCTAACTGAATAGGTGTGGTTTCTACCTCACCTTGTCCAATGGCATTTGAAATTGTTGTAGTAGCTCCCCATCTAAAATCATAACTTCTGTCGTAAAATCTTCCATTTGGTATTCTTCCTTTTTGACCAGAAGGAAGATCGTAACCTAAATAGTTACCTAACCCAAAGCTTTTTGCATGTTCACTCCAAGCATTAGTTCCTATTGTTGGGTTTTCATAGTTATCTATAATTTTCCTATAGGTGTTAGCAAAATAAGTATTACAAGATTTAGCAATAGCTGTTTTTAGACGTACAGGTCGTCCAACAATTCTACAGTGGCATCCCATAAAAGCATTTGGTCGTTTACCGTAGCGATATCCGTGATTACAATAAAAGCCTGAGTTTTCATCAATCACACCTTCTTGTAAGCCAATTAAACCGGTTAGGATTTTGAAAGGCGAACCAGGAGCATACATTGCTTGCAGCCCTCTATCAAAAGTTGGCATGTTTATACTGTCGTTAAAAAGTTTTACAGAGTTAGGAGAGCGTTGCCTTCCAACCAATAAATTCGGGTCATATGAAGGAGCGGTTACTAATGCTAAAATCTCGCCTGTTTGAGGTTCTATTGCAACAATACCTCCTCTTTTTCCAGACATTAATAATTCTCCATATTGTTGTAACTCACTATCAATAGTTAATGTCAAATCTTTACCAGCTACAGCAAGTGTGTCATATTTTCCATCTTTATAAGAACCAGTAATTTTATTTAGGTTATTTCTTTTAAAGTATTTTCTCCCTTTAATACCTCTTAATTCTTTCTCATATTGTTTTTCAACACCAAGCTTACCAATTAATTCTCCTTGTTCGTAGTAATCACTATTCTTAGCTACATATTCGTTTACCTCGCTAATAAATCCGAGTACATTGGCTGCAGATTTTATAGGATAGTTTCGGATAATACGTTTTTGTATATAGAATCCTTTATACTTAGGTAGTTTCTCTTGTAAAAAAGCATAGTCTTCTTTGGCTAGTTGTTTTAGAAATACCGAAGGAAGCCATCGCGCATAGTTTTCAGCTTTTTTAAAACGTTTTATAAAATCTTCCTTGTCGATTTTTAAAAGAGAGCAGAATTCTAAAGTGTCTAAAGGTTCTACTTCTTTGGGAGTAATCATTACATCGTAAGATAATTGATTAGCGACTAACAATTTTCCATTACGATCATAAATATAACCACGTTCAGGATAATCGTATTCAATTTTTATGGTAGCACTATTGGTTAGGCTTTGTTCACCTCCGTGTACTACTTGTAATTGAAATAGTCGACAGATATAAACAATTCCAATAAGAGTAATTAAAAATATAAGTAAGAAACTTCTTTTCATGTGAGTTTTTTCCTAAATATAAAACTTCCTAAAAAATACAACAGTAACGTAAAAACACTAGAAAAAAGTGTATTGATAAGCACATTTGAAATGTTATAAAAGCTAAAGTTAGTTAAACTAAATAAAATGAAGTGGTGAACTAATGTTAAAATTGCTGTATAATTAAATACTTTATCAAAAGATTCATGTCTTAGGTTAAAGAGCAGATAATCTGATGATGTTTTTTTGAAAACAGCCTTAAAAACAAATAGACGGATATAAGCCATAAATACAGTAGAAAAAGCATGAATTCCGCCAGAGTTAGAAAAAGCATCTACACATAAACCTAATAAAAAAGCTACTAATAAAAGAGAAAACCTGTTTTCTTTAATAGGGAATAAAAAAATAAAAACAATATAAATGTAAGGGTTTACATAGCCTAAAAATAAAATATTATTTAGAATCAACACTTGTAGTAACAAGAGGAAAACGAATAAAAATATTAAGTATACTGTTTTATTCATTGTTATTTTCTACAGTTTTTATTTCTTTTTTATTTAGGTTGGTTATTATATAAACATGACTTAAGTTAGACATATCGTTAAAGAGTTTAATGTTTATACTATTAACCGCAGATAATTCTTCAGGTACTTTTACGACTGTTCCAATAGGTATCCCGTTTGGAAAAATGGTAGATCTTCCTCCAGTAACTACAGTATCACCTTTTTTAAAAGCTGCCTGACGTGGAATGTCGGTTAGTTGTACAATATTGTAATCCTTACCGTCCCATGTTAATGTACCGTAATGATTGTTATTTTTAAACTTAGCGTTGATATTGCTTTTTGAATTTAAAATAGATTGTACTCTAGCAAATTTATTAGAAACATTGTCAGTAATACCAATAACCCCTTTGCTATTTATTACTCCCATTTCTTGAAAAACATTATAATTTTTACCTCTGTTAATTGTTAAAAAGTTGTCAGCTTTGTGAAAAGAGTTCTTAATTATTTTTCCAGAAATGTAGTTGAAATTTTGATAGAGATTTATTGTATCTATTATCTGATTAGCAGAAACACTATCAAGATAAGTGTTAATTTTTTCTAATTTATTTTTTAACGCTAAGTTTTCTTCAACAAGTACAGAGTTTGTTTCTTTTAAGTCAAGATACCCCGATATGTTAGATGATTTTTGATATAGCCCACCTGTAATGAAATTAGTAGAGCTAATAAATTTACTTTTATGAAAAGAATGGTTGTTAATGATTAATGCAACAGCTATAACTTCTAGGAATAGAAAAAATAAGAAATACTTATACTTCTGTAAGAAATAAATAAGCTGTTGCATAAATAATCATTCAAATTTATTTGATTAATACAGTTTTGTATTTTTCTAAATTTTTAAGTGCAATACCTGTTCCTCGAACTACAGCACGTAACGGGTCTTCAGCAACATATACTGGTAAATCTGTTTTTCTAGATAAACGCTTATCTAAACCTCTAAGCATTGATCCACCCCCAGCTAAATAAATACCTGTATTGTAAATATCAGCAGCTAATTCAGGAGGTGTTTTAGATAGTGTTTCCATTACGGCATCTTCAATACGTAAAATTGATTTATCTAGAGCTTTTGCAATTTCACGATAAGAAACTTGTATTTGTTTAGGCTTTCCACTTAATAAATCACGTCCTTGAACCATCATGTCTTCAGGAGGTGTGTCTAAATCTTCTGTAGCTGAACCTATTTGTAGTTTTATTTTTTCGGCAGTAGTTTCCCCAACATATAAATTGTGTTGCGTACGCATGTAATACATAATATCGCTGGTAAATAAATCTCCAGCAACTTTTACTGATTGATCACAGACAATACCAGCTAGTGCTATAACAGCAATTTCAGTTGTACCACCACCTATATCAATAATCATGTTTCCTTTAGGCTCCATTATATCAACACCAACACCAATAGCTGCTGCCATTGGTTCGTAAATCAAATAGATTTCCTTAGCATTCATGTGACGACCAGAATCAATAACTGCTCGTTTTTCAACTTCAGTAATTCCAGAAGGAATACAGATTACCATTCGTAATGATGGTGGAAATAATCTCTTTTTTATAGCAGGAATTTGTTTTACAAATTCCTTGATCATTTCTTCAGAAGCTTGAAAATCAGCAATTACACCGTCTTTTAAGGGGCGTATAGTTTTGATGTTTTCATGGGTTTTTCCTTGCATTCTACTGGCTTCGTGACCTGTAGCGATAATTTTACCAGTGAGCCTATTTCTAGCAACAATAGAGGGGTTGTCAATAACTACCTTACCATTGTGGATTATAAGTGTATTTGCAGTACCTAAATCTACTGCAATATCTTCTGTCATGAAATCGAAAAAACCCATAAAGATTTCGTTATTTATATTTAATTTTAATGTATTCTCACAAATCTAATAAAAATCTGTGGGTATTTTACACTCAATATAATTAATGTTTAAAATGTCTAGTTCCAGTAAAAACCATTGCTACATTATTATCATTACAATAATCAATACTTAATTGGTCTTTAATAGATCCCCCTGGTTGAATTACACTTTTTATACCTGCTTTATCTGCTATTTCTACACAGTCAGGAAAAGGGAAAAAAGCATCACTAGCCATAACAGCTCCGTTTAAGTCAAAGTTAAAACTATTAGCTTTTTCAATAGCTTGTCTCAAAGCATCAACTCTACTTGTTTGACCTGTTCCCCCAGCTAATAATTGCTTGTCCTTTACTAAAATAATAGTATTAGACTTAGTGTTTTTACATAGTTTAGATGCAAATAACAAATCCTCTAACTCATTTTCTGATGGTTTATTGTTAGTAGGGTAAGTTAAATCATCTAATTTGTCTGTAATATAATCTTTATCTTGAACTAATACTCCGTTTAAAGCAGTTCTAACTGTTTGTTTAGGTAATTCAATTTCTTTTTGAATCAATATTACTCGATTCTTTTTACCTTTTAAAATTTCTAAAGCATCAGCATCATAAGCAGGAGCAATAACTACTTCACAGAATAATTTGTGAATTTCTTCGGCAGTGGCTTTATCAATTTTCGTGTTAGAAATTAAAATCCCTCCAAACGCAGAAACAGGGTCACCAGCTAAAGCGTCTATATAAGCTTGATGAATTGTTTTACGTTGAGCAAAACCACATGCATTGTTATGTTTTAAAATAGCAAATGTTGGATCTTCACCTTTAAACTCTTCTATTAAATTAACAGCAGCATCAACATCTAATAAGTTATTATAGCTTAATTCTTTTCCATGTAGCTTATCAAACATAGCATCTAAATCGCCAAAGAAAAAACCTTTTTGATGAGGGTTTTCTCCATAACGTAATACTTTAGATGTAGTTTCACTAGCTTTATATACAACTTCATCTTCATTGAAATAATTGAAAATGGCAGTGTCATAATGAGAGGAGATATTAAAAGCCTTAGCAGCAAACTTTTTTCTATCGTTTAACGAAGTTTCTCCGTTGCTTTCTGAAATAATAGTTAAGAAATCTTCATATTGTTCCATTGAAGAAATAATAACAGTGTCTTTAAAGTTTTTTGCAGCTGCACGGATTAACGAAATCCCACCGATATCAATTTTTTCAATAATATCTTGCTCTGAAGCTCCAGAAGCAACTGTTTTTTCAAAAGGGTATAAATCTACAATTACTAAATCTAACTGAGGAATGTTATATTCTTCCATCTCAGTAATATCGCCTTCGTGATCTTGTCTGTTTAAGATGCCGCCAAAAACTTTAGGGTGTAACGTTTTTACTCTTCCTCCTAAGATAGAAGGATACGAAGTAACATCTTCTACAGGTACTACATTAACACCTAAGTCTTTGATGAATTTTTCAGTACCTCCCGTAGAGTATATAGTAACACCTAGATTATTAAGTTTTTTAACAATAGGCTCTAATCCGTCTTTGTGAAAAACAGAAATTAACGCTGATTTAATAGTTTTTATATTGTTCATTATTGTTGTGTTGTTAAGCTTGCAAAGCTAGTAAAAGAGTAGTCGACACACAATATTTTTTTAGCTTTTAAGATTGAAAACACCACCAAAAATATTCTTTGGTGGTGTTTTAATACAACAAAACTATAAATATAAATTACTCTGCTGTTTCTAAGAAGTTTCGAAACCAGATTGTGAATTTTTCTATTAAAGATTGTTGAGATTTTGAACGAGCATTAGCACTGCCTAATGCTGCATAAGAAGGATGTTCTCTATTGCTCATATTTAAGGGGATTAATGGGGTTGTTTAAAATCACATCAAATAAAGTAAAAAAAAACTTAATAATCAAGTGATTATAAAATAATTATACAAAATTAGCTATTTTTTTGCAAATATATTCCAATAAATCTTCGTCGTTTTTAGTAAAAGGGTTAACAGTATGAGAGTCAATATCTATTTGACCGATGTTTTCGCCGTTTACAAAGATGGGAATTACAATTTCAGATTTTACTTTCCAACCACATGAAATATAATTGTCTTGTTCACTAACATCTTGTACAACAAAGTTTTTATTGCTAACTGCTACTTGTCCACAAATACCTTTTCCAAAAGGGATGATTGTGTGTTCTGTAGGTTCACCGTTAAATTGAGCTAGTTTTAACTCGTTTTTATCACCATTTTTAAAGTAAAAACCAACCCAGTCATAGTAAGAGATTTCTGAAGCTAAATAATCGCAGATTTGTTGTAGTTTTTCTTCTTTAGAAGAATTATTACTAACTATTAAGTCTATATTGTTTTTTAGTTCTTGTATGTTCATGAAAATATTTTTTATCTTATTCGTAAAGAGTGCTTAAAGCTTACAAAAATAGTTGTAAGGATTGTGATAAAAAACTGAATTTTATTTTTTATAGCTTAGACAAGAGGTTTTAAGTGTTTTTTTGTGAAAGACGATACAATTTCAAAAAGAATGAGTTTAAAGTTATGTGATAGCTAAAATATTTTCAATAAAAAAAGCAAAAGTTAAAAACCTTTGCTTTTTTATTTTTCTCTGTAGTATAAAATTACTGTTGAACGTATTCACTATGCCAAACAGCATCTTCAGGACCATCTCCTTTGTGTCCATCTAGTTGGATAACAAAGCTTTTAGCAGGAAAATAAGGAGTGATATGAATATCTAATAAAACACGGTCTTTTTGATTTTGATCTTGTTCTATTTTTATAACCTTAAAACGCTCAATTAGCTTAGTAGGTCCTTGAATATCGTCTAAGAATTTAACTATTTGGCGACGTAAATCAGCCTCAGTTCTAGAGCTCCAGTTTTCAAAAGCTCTTCTATTTAAAAAGTCAAATAAAACCTTTGTTATGTGATCGAATACTCTTACAACAGAGTAAGTTTGTAAACCTAAGTTGTCTCCGTTAAATAAAGTCTTGGCTGAAAAAGCCATTACTTTACTATATTCGTTAACCATAGGAACAAGTCCCATTTTTTCAATTTCTGAAATTTCACTCTTTTTAAGATCGAATCGTACACTTTCTACCTCATTAATACCTCCAAATTTTTTACCTGCTACTACTTGAGACATTAATGTGTGATATATTTTACCAGCCAAAGCAGAAGATGGCGGAACGTATAGGTTGTCTTCTTCACCCACGGCATCTTCTTTTTTTCTTCCTAGTAGCCAGTTACAAGTCATTAAAGTGTTTGATTTGTGAATTTCGCCACCAGAGTGATTTGCATTTGAGAACATGTCAACAATGTCGTCAGGTGTTTCAAGATCTTGGAAGTCTGTTAATAAAACAGCTTTGTTGTCATGTGCTATTTTAGACCATTTGTCTAAGACTACGTTAGATCCTAAATAACCAGGAACTACTAATATAGAGTAGTTGTCTTTTAAATCTAATCTATCAAAGTTTTGTTTAAACTCATTTGATACATAGTCTATAAAAAGAGGATTTTCTAAATCTTTTAATTGACTTAAATCGGCATTTAAGATGGTGATGTTTTTTACTTTGTCTTTTTCGGTGTTTTTGTAGAATAAAGCTACTGATCTATAAGAGGTTTCTAGTTCTTTTGTTTTTTCTAAGGTTTTCTTAAGATTGTAATTTAAAACACTTTCTATGCTGGTAGATTTTTCTTTTGCAGTATCACACATTGATTCGATACTGTCACTACTTTTAAGAATTTCTAACCAAACAGAAAGTCTGTTTTTTAAGTTTTTTCTTTCTCCTTTCCACTGCTCGTCGTTTAAAAATAGACTTTTTCTAGCTTTTCTTTTTGGGTTCAAGTTAGAGTAACCATCAACGATGTTTTCGATAAAAGAGAAACCACCGTACTCTTTTATGCCATCAATAGCGTTAGCTACTTCTTGACTAGGGGATTGTTGTTTAACTACTTCCGATTGCTGCGTTTTTACTTTTGTAGACATAGCTAATTATGTTTTTTTTTGGTTTTATTGTTCGGCTTGCTCGATTTCTTTAATTGACTCTTCTAAAATTTTGATAAAGGTATCTTTTGTTTCAGGGTTACTAAGTGCTTTCATTAGCGCTCTGTTAGAAGATAGTTGTCTTGAAATTCTTAGATACTGGTCTTTTTCTATATCTAGCTTATTTAAAAAAGAGCTATTAGCCTTAATGTTCTCAACATTAAAATCACCTAAATTGTTGAAATTTAAAGATTCTTTAACGTCGGCGCCATTTTCATCGGTGTGTTCAAGATTCACTGAAGGTGAAAACTTCTCGAATACAGCTTCGATTGTGTCTAAACCATAGATAGCTTCGGGGGTTGCAGGAGCTTCGTCGGTAAGTTTTTGGATTAATAAAGTTTTGTTGGAAGAAATGTTTGCGATTGATTCATTAGCATCAACTTTAACTTCATTGCCTCCAATTCCGTAATTGTACATTGCCATAATAATTTTTTTTATTCTGCTACGAATCTATTAAATATTTGATAAAAAAAATTATTTTTACAGAAAAAAATTAAGGAAAAATGAATTATTTGAAGATCCCCCTAGACTTTTCCAGTATAACAAAAAGAAATAAAGAAAATAATAGATTGGGGTGTACACTTGAAGAATCCATAGCTCAACACCTCATGATAATTGCTACTTCAAAACAAGGTGAGGTTTTTGGAAGACCGAATTATGGTTCCGATATTTGGGATTTAGAATTTAACCAATTGGTTAAAATTAATAAATGGGAAGAAAAAGTTAAAGATTCTTTATATTATGCCTTTGTTGAGTATGAGCCAAGACTCAAGGATATTAGAGTTAGTGTAAGGTTATCTGAAATAGATGATGATGCTGAGACTACGGATGTTCATGTAAGAAGAAAAGCAGAAATTAAAGTATTTGGTACAATTATAGAAACCGATGCGCCATTTAATTTTGCTACACTTTTTTACATTAGTCCTTTATCACAATAAAAAAAATAAAAATAGCAATGAGAGACGAATATTTTATGAAAATTAAAAATCGAATGCTATTGCGTTCGATGGAATTATGGGGCATTAAAGATAAAAGAAGTGTAGATCCTATTTTAGACTTGCTTTTACATACTTTTGCTTATGAAATATCAAAATTACACCAACAAATAGATGTTTCAGATAAAGAATTATTAGATAGGTTATCTAGAATTTTGGTAAGTAACAAGTGGTCCTTACCATCACCTTCACATGCTTTATTAAAAGCTCAGCCGGAAGACGATACGACACAATTAAATGTTTCAGATCATTTTTATTGCTCAAAGAGAAGATTTGGAGAAGATAAGTTAGATGTTTTTTTTACTCCAATTATTACAAAAAAGCTAATAAATGCATCTGTTAAATATTTAGGGTACGATGATAAGTTGTTGGTTTGTGAAAACCGATTTGGTAACATGGAGGATGCTCTTTATTTATCTGAAGAAAAGAAAATTAAAGATTACGAACTTTGGTTTGGTGTTGAAATTTTAGATGATTTATTGGAAGAAACTAATAATCTATCTCTTTGTTTTATACTAAAAGATACTTCGCTTTTACCTTTTTTAAAAACAATGAAGGTGTATGATGTTGATGAGAATGAAATGTTTCTAGATAAGGAAGTTTTAATAAATAACAACAAAGAAGTTCACTACTTTGAAGATGTAATTTCTTTTTATGAAGATTGTTTTTATACTTTAAATTTAAATGAGTCTTGTAGACAACAAAAAACAATAAATGAATTATTTGGAGAGCAAACGGATTTTTTTATTGAGCCTGAAGATTTAGATAAAAAGCTTTTATGGTTTAAAGTAAAGTTACCAGAAGTTTTTTCTAGAGAGAAACTACAAGGAATAGAGGTAAGTTTAAATACTTTTCCAGTAGTTAACAGAAAGTTAGAGTATAAACAACATAACTTTAGAAAAAATGGAAGGATCTTATCGGTACTGAGTGAAGGTGAAAACTACTTTTTAAATATAGAAAGTTTAAGTGATGATAAAGGAAATAGTTATAGTAACGTTATAGAAAACTCTACAGAAAGTCTTGAAGGAGGTTATTCTCTCTACTTTGGAGACATAGGAAGGTTTGATACAAGAAGTGCTAAGATGATGTTAAGTAAAACTTCTCAAACTGTAAGAGAAGAAGGTAGTGCTTTTTCTGCAATAGGGTATGATATTATTCAAGCATATTTAGATGATTTGCATGAAAAACTAGATGAGATTGATAAGAAAATTCATTTAGAATTTGGTGAGGTTAATGCAAATAATAACAAAACATTTTTGTTAACCTATCCACATAAAGATGCCTTTAATTATGAATTTCAGTATTGGCTAACTAATGCAAACCACGCAAATGATATTAATACTAGTTATACTTTTAATCAGTATAGAACAGGTAAGTTTATTGATAGTAAAATAAAACTCAAAACAGATACAATAGGTGGGCATATAAGAAAAGAGGAGCACGACAAAATAAATGGACTGCGCTATGGGTTACTTACTAGAGAAAGAATTGTAACTAGAGAAGATGTAAAAAGTTTTATAAACAATAAAATAGGGCATTTTGTTGAGAGCCTTTCTATAAAAGATGGTGTTGCAATATCAAAAGAAAAGAAAAAAGGATTAATTAGAACTACAGATATATACATAAAAACTAAGAGAGAGTTAATTTCTGAAGAAAAACAAAACCTTTTCAGTTATTATCTTGAAAAAGAATTAGAAAAAAGATCAATATCAAATATAACATATAAAGTATTTTTTATAAAAAAATGATAGAAAAAGATTACAGTTCAAGTGCTTTATCAAGCATAAAAAGAGCTAAAAGTATTGCTTACAGAGAAAATCAAAGTACCTATGGTGTTAGTCATTTAATAACATCGCTAATTAATGAACCAACTGGTTTAGAAGAGATTATTGATAGCATGGGTAAAGATGCTAACTATATTCTTGAGTGGTTTGAGGTAATGAAAGAAATGTATAAGTCAACTCCGCTAAAAGCTTCTGGAGATGTAAATCCAGACCATGAAGTTGCTAAGGTTTTCGAAGAGTCTGAACGTTCAAAAATTAAATTAGGAACGGAAAATATTGATGCCTTATGTATTTTTACAGCAGTTGTAAGAGAGGGAGTTGTGTATTCTGGACAACAAATAGAAACATTAGGTATAACAGAACAAGATATTTTAAATCATTACAATGCTAATACTCCTACTTTTTTAGAATCAAATGTTAAGGAAAATATTTCTGCAATAAGTTCCTATATCGAAGACCTTCAAACAGAAGAGGTAATACAAAAAGGAAACTTAATCTTAGGTAGAGAAAAAGAAGTTCGATTGATTTTAGAAAATTTTGAAAGATCAGAAAGCAAGGGAGTTATTTTAGTAGGAGATTCAGGCATAGGAAAAACAGCAACAGTAAACTACTTTGTAAGAGAATTGAGTAATAGTACAGATGAGTATTTGAAAAGTCACTTAGTATTCAAACTCAATGTCCCAAAATTATTAGCAGGAGCAAGCTCTGAAAATGATGTAAATAAGAAAATATCAGAACTATTTGAGAAATTAGAGTCTATTGATGCTCCTTCCATATTAGTTATTGATGATCTTCATGTATTGCTTGAAAACGCATCAGGAAAAACCAATGCTATTGTTAATATTTTAAACGCTCAATTAAGTGAAGGGCGTATTAATATGATTTTTACAATTAATTCAGATTCATACAGGAAAAATCTTGAAAGACACCCTATAGATGGTAAGTTAGAAATATTGAAGCTAGAGGAATTAGGTAGCCTAGAGATGTTAAAGTGTTTACATAGACATAAAAAAAGGTTGGAACTACATTTTGATATTAAAATTTCAGATAGAGCAATTGAGGAATCTATACATCTTTCAAAAAGGTATTTTAAGGAAAAGAAGTTACCTTATGGTGCAATAGATTTAATAGATAAAACTGTGGCAGCTGTAAAGATGAGCAACGCTACGGTATTAACAGAGGTTAGAAAAATAGAAAAAGAGTTTAATGAAGTTAAGGACTCGGAAAAGTTTGAATTTTCAGATTTACAATTAATCTATAATACCATTTACAGAAAAGTTAGTGTAATTCAAACCTCAAAAGTAACCAAGTCATTTAATTTAGTATCTGATAATCCAGATTTACAAGAAGAAATATCTAAGGTAGATGAATTCTTATCTATGCTAAAAGAGCTAGCTAAGACTCCAATCGATACTGTAAGTGAAATAGATATTGAAGCTGTTGTTTCTGAAATTACAGGTATTCCTTTAGGAAAAATTCAAACAGAAGAAAAAGAACGTCTTTTAAATATAGATAAAAAGTTACAAGAAAGAGTTAAAGGGCAGTCAAACGCTATTCAAACACTCTCTGATGCTATTATTGAATCGCGAAGTGGACTTAGTAACCCTAAACAACCAATTGGTTCTTTCTTCTTTTTAGGGCCTACTGGAACAGGAAAAACTGAATTAACTAAATCATTAGCAGAGTTACTATTTGATGATGAAACAGCAATGATTCGTTTTGATATGTCTGAATTTAAAGAGGAACATTCAGCAGCACTACTTTATGGAGCTCCTCCGGGTTATGTAGGATATGAAGAAGGAGGGATGTTAGTAACAAAAATTAGACAGCGTCCATATTCAGTAGTTTTATTTGATGAAATTGAAAAAGCTCACAGTTCTGTGTATGATGTTTTTCTACAATTAATGGATGAAGGAGTAATTCATGATAAATTAGGAAGAGAAGGAGATTTCTCTAATGCGATTGTCATTTTTACATCTAACATAGGTAGTCAATGGATTGCTGAGCAAATAACAGGAGGAAAAATTCCGACCTCAAATGAGTTAATAGAGGTAATGGCACAACACTTTAGACCAGAATTTTTAGGGAGGTTAACAGAAGTAGTTCCATTTGCGCCAATAAATCAAAAAGTAGCACAAGATATTTTAGTAATACACTTTAATAAACTAAGAAAGCAATTAGAACAACAAAAACAAATAGTGTTAGATATTTCTGATGAAGCTTTAGAGTTCTTGTCAAAAAAAGGATTTTCTCAAAAGTATGGAGCCAGACCCATTGCAGGAGTTGTAAGAACATACGTGAAAAAGATAATATCTAAAATGATAGTTTCTGAACAGGTAAATAAAGGAGATCATGTACTATTAGATTATAAAAACAATAATCTTGTATGGGAGCTAGTGTAAATGAAAATGATACCGTTATAGACGAGCTTGTTCGTAATATGACATCTAATTTTATAGGTGAGGTTTTTATTGAAGAATTAGAGTTTTTATTAAAAAAAGATGTCTCAGAAGTATTAATTGTGAAAAATCACGGTATGAATACTAGAGCTCAATCTAAAGATGTTTTGTCTATTAATTCAAATTTTATTGCTAAAGACACAGGGTTTGAAGAGAACTTAGTAGTAAATTTAAGTAGAAATAGTATATATCATCAGTTACCAGAAATATTATTTTACCCTCTTTCCTTAGGGGTTAATTCAGATAATAAGAAAGAAGTAGTTGATACAATTCGTAGAAATAGGGAAAAAGAAAAAGGAGATATTAATTTTTTTACACTATTTGATACAGAAATATTTAAAGAAAGAGTTAGGATTAATAATAGAAGCTTAAACTTTTTTTCAGACAAAAAATCAAAACAAAACCTATTAAATATTTTTAAACAAATTATAGGTTTTGATATAGAAATATCAGATGAGTCATTGTATAAACTATTTCTTAATTTATGTAAGTCTGAGTTTTTTAAAGAGAATTTAGTCGAGTTAGAAAAACTAATACAAATTGTTTTAGGCTTAAAAGTAGAGCTTAGTTATATACCTTGTGCTATAAAAGAATCTCCTTTTTTAAGTTTAGGAGATGCTGTTTTAGGAGTAGATCTAGGTTTAAGTGGTGAGGTTTATAGTGAGATAGATGATGTTAAAGTAGTTGTGGTATTAGAAAAAGAAGTAGAAAACTTTAAAGTTTTAGAAAAAAGTGTTTTACAAATAAAGGAAGTGTTAAACTTCTTTTTAATTTCCTCAAGAAAAATCCATATCACTTATAAAACAAACTCTGATCAATCTTTTGTTTTATCAGAAAGATTTTTAGGGTATGATTCATATTTAACTAAATAAGAAAAGAAAAAGTTATGAACATAATAATAGTATATTTTTTAAAATTTCTTTTAGCACCATTAATAGCTATTGTTTCTTTAATGGTATTAAATAACATAGTAAAGGCAAAAAAATCGTTTAATATAAAAAAGGCAATAGTCTTGGTTTTATTGCTAACTATAGTTCTAGTAGCCCCAGTTTTAATTAGTTTATTAAAATATGAATTTGTTTGGGTAGGGTTGATACTCACAGTTTTGTGTTATCTTTTTATAGGTGTGTTTTTCATGCTTTTTCAAAATACAAAGTTTTACAAATCTATAGGCCTAGATAATAAATTCCATACACTATTTTTTGCTTTTATAGTAATGCTTCTTTCAGGGTGGCTGTATTATCTAATTTTTGAAAAAATAAGTAATTTACCTTACGCACTTTGGGCAATGTTATCAATAATTTGGTTTGTGTTACCATTACTATACACAATGTCTTTAGAATACTTTTTAAACATATCAAAACCATTTTATAAAGCCTGGAATGTTTCAGATAATGGAGTTAGTGATATGTATTGGGATAATGTAGACGTTTTTAAATTAATACAAGTAACAGTAAAAATTAAAAGAAATCCAGAAGATAAAAACTACAGTTCTTTTTCAGTAAAGTTACCCATGGAGGTATCAGTAGGTATGTGGTTTAATCGATTTATAGAAGATCAAAACTTTAGATTTCCTGATAGAATGATTGATACTTATTTGGAGGGAGAGCCAATTGGTTGGATTTTTTACACAAACAAATGGTTTAATTTTCCTCTTTTTACAAAAGTCTTAGACGCTGAAAAAGACGGGAAGTTTAATAAAATAAGGAATAAACAAACTATATATATAAGAAGAACTGCATTAAACACCATTGAAAATGAATAAGAAAAATAATAAAATGAATTACTTACCAATAAATTGGACTGACGGAGTAAAAATATCTGCAGAACATTTTTTTAAAAATTATAACAACACAATTGAAACCATAAAAGACTACAATTCGGTTTCTCTTAAAAATTATGAATATGGATTAGTTGATGGAGGAACTAATTTTGAAAACCTACAATTAGATGTTTTAAACGATGGAGATAACTCTTTAGTAATAAAACTGAAATCTTGTAACGCGATCACAGAAAAAGGATACAGGATTATGTATCACCGAGATTTATATGGGGCAAATTCACCATCAGTAACATTAAAAACATCTGATTTTGATAAAACAGAAAGCGAGGAGTTTTATATAATGCTTTCGCTATCTCCATTTGAGTATTTACCAGTAGGTATTCCAGACCCTGAAGTTATACCTTTACATCATCCTAATGTATTACCTAAATTAGAACTACATACACTTCCAGTTTCAAAAATTAATACTAGCTTTTTAAAAGAACACTTTTTGGTTATAGGAAAGGTGTTATGGACAAATGGATTGTTTTCTATTGATGAAAGTTATGTGCCTCCTGTTGTTAATTTAACATCTAATGAAAGGTTAGAAGGATTTGGAAAAGGGTTATTACAAATGCTTATTAAGTCTAAAAACTATTCGATTAAAATTTTCAAAAAAAATAATGGGCAAAAAAGCAGTAATAAATTAGTAGCCAATACCTTTTCAATTTGCAGTAAACTGCAAGAGTACTACAGTGATAATATTTTTAATTTAGAAAATATTTCTACTAGTAGATCACCTATGTATTTGGTTGATAGGTTAGTGGTGTTAGCAAATAAGCTTTCTATTTGCTTGAGTATTATGGATGATAAAGAGAAAGAGCAATTACTACAATATTATTATCAATGGACAGACATTAAGCCTTCTGTTTTCCTTGATGCAATAGTTGATGCTGTAAACGTTAAGTACAACCATATTGAGATAGCAGAAACGTTTGATGTGCTAAATAGGTTTGTAGTTATGTTGGAGCGCGTATTTAAAAAGATGAGTGAACTAGAGTATATAGGACAAAGAAAAGATAATATCGTAATTAATGAAGAGTCTGGAGCGCAATTCAATAGAAATAGAGGTAAAAATAGTACTTGGAGTATAATTGATTAATATAAATTTCTTATGAAAGCTTTAAATCACAAAGAAAGGAGAAAACAAATACTTAAGTTTTTTGCATCATTCTCTTTAACAGCAGTAGTCGTATTCTTTTGTTTATATGTCACTTTAATTATAGCAGAAAAAGGGGTTGTTTTAATTGAGAGTAAACAATCTCATTACAATGAAGTTTTTAAAAAACAAGCTATGTTAAATTTTAAAATGGAAGAGCTTTTTAAAAACCTATATAGTTTAAAAAATAAAAGAAGGAATATTGGAGAGTATAGGCAAATGCAGAAGATTATAACTAACACCAGAGTAGAAATAAGACAAAGTATAGATAGTACAAAAAAAGAAAACAACTATTACAAAATTTACGGTGAGTTTTTGTCTGAAATAAGGAATATACAATCACTTCTTGAAAATTATAACAAAGAAGTTAATACAAGAGAAGCTAATAAAGAACAATTAGAAAAGTGCAGAGAGAAATATAAAGATTTAAATAAAAATTTAAATAAAGAGTAAGCTATGGATAAACATGAGATTTTTTGGGAAAAAATAAGGTTTTCTCTTTTGTTTATAATAATTTCTACAGTAGTGTTTATAATACTAACTAAATTTATATTTAAAGTGCCTGTAGTAGAAAGTAAAGAGCTGCTAAATAGTATTGACGCTTCAGAAGAAATTTTTGATATTCAGGAAGAATACACAAAAAAAATAAAAAATACACATAAAAAAATTCAAGAAATACCTTTTGATGTTATTCAAATTCAGGTATTAGACGAGTTAGATAAGGAAATTCAACAATACAAAAAAATTTATAGAGATAACGATATGAATAATAGATATATATTCGGAGTTCAATCATCAAAAACGCTTAAAATGTTTTTCGATTTGAGTGAAGAATACAATGCTTTAAAAAGGAATAATAAAGTTCTGAAAGAAAATTTAGAAGAATGTAAAGCTAATATTTAAATAAAAGAATATGTCTAATAAATTTAAATTATCAGCTTTAATTTTTATAGCTTTATTAGTATTAATACTGGCCATATTTGCACCTTATAAATCAAGACTCAGTAATTTAGATTTTTACGTGTCTGAATCTAATAGTAATTACCAGTTTGAGGTTGGTGAAAAACTGTTTTTCCTTTTAAATGATACGAGTTTAGTTGAAGGAAGAAAAGTGGTGTGGCATATGGGAAATGGAGATTCTATAGTAAAACCAGGAAATATCGATTATAAATACCGTAAAGAAGGTAAGTATTTAGTATCAATAAAAATAAATGATAAGTTTACTGTTTCAAAACAAATAGGTATAGTTTCTTTACCAAAACTATCACCTAGAGACTCTTTGGTAACATTGCATGGCGTAGATGAAGGTTATGTAGGAGAAGAATTAGTGTTTTTTACCGAGGGAAAAGGAATAAATACCTGGTATTGGGAGTTTGGAGAAACAGGTACAGTTGATGCTTATGAAGAACAAGTAATTTACAGATATAGTAAACCAGGAGACTACAGGGTAAAACTTCAAACAAATACATTAAAATACCCAATATTTCATAATATAAAGATTTTACCAAGATTTGAAAAAGTTGAGGAATTAGAAAAAGTAGACTCTTTAGGGGTTGTGCAAAATGATATTAGAAAAAGACTTCAAGCAATAGCAGATAGCAAGGTTACAGATAGAGGAACTTTTTATAAAAACTTAAATTATATAAAAAATAACTATACATGTAATCAAGCAGAAGATATACTCGTAATTGTTAACGGAGGAAGGTATAATGACTTTTTTAGTTACTGCCAAGGTTTACACTATTTAGAAAATAAAAAAAGAAGCAAAATAATTATAAATAAAGTTGAAATAGATACAATTAAATGTTTCAAAAGATTAAACGTAACACAAAGTTTACTAAGATAATAATGCAAAAAAAAATAACACTTTTTATTTTTTTGCTGTCGCTATATTCCTTCCCTATTGTATCACAAACGATAGGAAAATATGAAAAAGTAAAAGAAGTAAAAACTAATAGGTTTAACTATCTAAAAAAAGCAAAAACGAAGCACGATGCTTCGTTAAAAATGGTCTTTTCAGATAGAGAGGAAAACTCTTTTTATAAAGGACCATATGTGCAAGAAAAGTTTAAGAAGAAAGGACTACTTACTCCGTTGTATGTAATTGATGAAAAAGAAAACTCGTATGAAGTAGTAGTAGCCAACCCAGATCAAATAGGAAAGCCCAAAGGATTGTTTTCTATGTTCTATGGAGATAAGTTTAACTTTAAAGATTCAGAGCAAGTAGAATATTTAGGATGGATTCCTACAAGTAATGTAATAGAGTATAATCATTCATTTTTAGAGACGTGTAATAATAAGCCAATAAAATATAAAGTAGGTACTGATAAAACGTTACGACTTTTTGATTTGAAACCATATATGGAAGTAGACTCTGTAAATGTGTTTAAAGATCCCTTTTTTAGAACAAAGTCAAACAAAAAGTTAGTGTCTAATCAAATTGTATACCCTTATAAGTATGATGAAAAAGGGAAAGCAGTATTTGTGTCAGATAAACCCGTTTTAAAAGACTCTATTTCTCAAACAGTAGGTTGGATACCATCAAACTTAATTACACGTATTGGACAAAGTCAAGTATATGTTATAAATGACACTGATAGTTTATTGGCAGTTAGTAATAAAGATACAATTCAACTTACAGGTGAAGATGTATTGTCTAAATACTTATATACAGGATATAAAAACTTAAAAACAGATGTTACTAAAGACTTGATAGCTCCAGTACATGTTTGGAATCATGATAAAAATAAACTTATTAATGTAAAAGGAAATAGCTTTTATACAAAAGAAATAAAATTTATGAAAGAGGAGTCGAAGGTAGTAAACTTCCATTTTATTTCTAAAAATGAGGAAAGCGAACATCTAAAAAAAATATTAAACTCATTACAAAGTTTATACATAACCTTATTTCAAGAACCTACTGAAGCTCAATACAGTTTTTCTGCAATTTTAGTCGATAAAAAAGGAACAGCAATATTAGAAAAAACAAGCTCTTTTTCAGAGTGGATTAGCTTTGTTGAATCTTTTATAGAAAGTAATCAAAACAATTTAGCTGTAGAATACGTTGAAAAAACAATGTCTATTCCCAAAGCAGTAAATTATGTAATAGATAATTTTTCAGATGAAAATAAGCGTTTTGAAAACAATTTCTTCATCATTGCTTCAAGCAAAGAAAACACGAATGATATTAAAAGGCAAAAAGATACTTTTTTTGAAAAAATAGCTAAAAAATCACCTAAAATTATTTTTGCACAATTAGACAATAATCAAAGTGTAAGATCTCAGAATTATATATTAGGAAGCAAAGAGTTTTTGTATAAAACAGGAAAATATTATAATGAATTTATCAAGAATTTTATTGTGGATAATGAAATTATAGTAGAAAACAATATCTTAAAAAAGATGCCTGCAGATGAAGATAATATTTATGTGTACGATGCTCCAGATAATAGCCTTTTTAATGGAGGCGTTATTTTTCCAAGAATAGAAAGTTCATTAACTCCTCTATCTTTAGAAAAAGCGATAGATACTGTTTTAAAAAGATCTACATTAACAAATAATAAGCTTATATCCTCGTTAAATTACTTTAATAAAAAACTAGGAGTTTTAAGAAGTGAACCAAGCACAACGATAAAAACAAGATATAAAGAGTTAAATACAGACAGCTTACGTCTTTTTCAATTAAGCAGAAACAATTTACATGAAGTATTGTACCAAAAAGTATCATTACTTAACGATAGTATAATAAAAAAAGGCTATGTCTTAGATAAAGATGAAATTATAGAATTAATAGAAAATTATCGCAGCACATTTCCTCAAATGGCAAAACCCATTACAAGAAAAAAGCGAAGAGTAATAAAACGATTGTACCAAAAACAAATAAAAATATTAAACAAAGCTGCCTATAGATATGTTTTAAGTAGAAAAGCAACAATAGCAGATTTATTTTACTTTAAATCAGGAATTCCTTTAAATCATGAAGGATATTACTGTTTAGGAATATATAAATTGCCAAGAAAAAGAGTAGGAAAAAATGGTTTTGAAAAGTTTTATTTTCAACAATATGAAAAAATAGATAAATTAGAAGAATTATTTTTAAAAAATAAGTTGCAAAAAGTAGAAGAAGGTTATAGAAGTGAAGTGTACTTCATACCTTTAGAACTATTGCCCTAGTTAATAGTTAGGAAGAACCCCGAAAATTGCCTAAAAATGAATGTTAAAGCAAAGCTATTTGTATGTGGAGAAGAACGAGAACTTTTCAATACAAATTTAAATTACAATCGACTTATTGATTGGAACGGAAAACCTACCTCTGCCTTAATGGGAGGAACCATCTCGGTTACATTTGAATCGCAAATGTATGATGATAGTTTTTTAGAGTGGATAATCGCAGACAGAACCGAAAACAAAAAAATACCATATCCTTTTGACTTATATCAGTTAAGAGACGGTAAAATTGTTTTTTATCAAGATGATTATGACGGATTAGAAATTTTTGAATACAACTTTCAAGATGGTACACTCATCAATTACCATGAAAAGTTTTGTAATCAGTCAGGTATGCAGGTAACTCTGACCATATCTCCAGCAATGCAAGACTACCGATTTTTTAACAACTCTAGCTGGAGTAAAAAAAGTACCACACGCTATATAAAACACTGGCAAGAAAGTTTTATACCAATAAAAGAAGCTACACCATATAAAGCTAAAGAAGATACAACACCAAGAATTATAAGAAAAGAGTGGAGAAATCAAGAAGGAGAGTCTATCAAAGAAGCAGAAGTAAATAGTAATTCTGTATTGTATATAAAGGTGATTAATATAGACGAAGGGGAAGAGGTGAAAATAATTTTAGAAGATTCAGATGATAACTCAGCTAGTAATGTTGAACTAAAAGGAATTGTTAATGAAAAAGGGGAAGTAATGTTAAAATAATAAATTATGAAAAAAGAAAAAACTCAAAAGTCAAGAATATATATTCCCAAAGTTTACTACAGAGGAGAATTATTAAACCATAAAGAAACACCTTTAACAGTAAAAGAAACAGAACTTTGTCCTTACTGTAAAGAGGAAATAACTTTTGAACAAGTTAAACATGTGGTTCCTGAGGCGGAAAAGGAAATTACCGAAAAAATACTAGTTTATCTTAACAAGTATAGAAAAGATTATAAATTAGATACCTGTCTTAGAAAAGCTCATTTTATTGCTCAATTAGGAGCTGAAATGAAGTTTTGGAAAAAGTATTTTAAGGAAAGCCCAAATTATAATTATATAGGAATTTTGAGCCTTTCGGTAACTGCGAAAAAAAGATTTGGATCTGAAACTATAGATGATACTATTCTTAATTCTATTGAAAATAAATTAAATGATATTTTTAAGATTACAGATAATAAAAACAAAATCTTACCTAAAACTAATTCCGAAATAAAGAAAATAATTAATGATAATAAAAGTGAACTTAAAATAAAAATAAGCAAACTATATGCTAGTACTAAGAGTTTGAAGAAAGAAGAGAATATATTTATAAAAAAAGATAAAAATAAAGATGGAAAAGAAGTTGTTAAGTTCAATATCATTTTAAAGAAACATAAGGCTTTTGGTAAGGAACTTTTATCTAGAGCTTATGCAGACAGAAATGGCAATGGTAATGAGTTGTCTAGAGAAGGTTTTATGTTTTGTGGACGTGGGGTAAAACAAATTACAGGAAAAACCAATTATATTTCTTTTTCCAATTTTAGAAAAAAGAATCCTTTTCCTGATGACCCCAAAGGTTATATTGATTTTACCAAAGTCACAGATACTATAAATCATAAAGGAAACTTTGATCTAATATCAGATACCAGTAATGTTATTTATGCTGTTCAGTCGGCTTTATGGTTTTGGATAGAAGGTAATGGAGCTATTTATAAATATGCTGAGAAGGATGATATAGAAAGTGTCTCTAGAAGAATTAATGGAGGGACTAATGGATTAGACAATAGAAGAGATAAAACTTTTAAAGCCAGAGCAGAAAAAGGATTTAAAGTATATAAGCATTATGAAGAGAAGCATAAAAAAGGTAGTAAAGAAGAAAAAGAATCAATAGAGAATCAATTAGTAAACATATCTAAAGATACGAGTATTAAACAAACAAAATATGATCATAAAAAAAAGAAAAACGTAAAAATATATGTCAATCTAAAAGACATAGAGGCAGAGAAATTATTAAAAAAACTGAAAGAGGTAAAACCAGTTAATAGTATAAAGCCTAGAGGACTTCAACTCAAAATAAAATCAGATTTAAAATTAATTCCTATAAGAAATGAATAAAATAATTAGAATATTAATTTTAAGTATTTTATTATTTGAATGTTTATCATGCAAAAGTCAAGATAAAATTTATGATAATACAAACAATTCAATTGAAATAATTAGGGATTCTATCTTTTGTAATGGAAAAATAGTTAATAAATATTCTGTGCCATTTTTTAATTTTATAAATGATGAATCAAGCGATATAGTTAATGATTCTATCTCAAAAATGTTAAATCAATATGTTTTTTCTGGTGAAAATGAAAATTTCATATTAAACAATGGATTGAAAATAGGATTAAAAAAATTTGTACAATATTCTACTGATAACTGTTGTGGTACTAAATGTTATTCATTTAATAATTCTGAATCTGAAGTTTATTTTTATAATAATAAAATAGTGAGCTTTGGTATATTGATAGAAACTTATACCGCCTATAATCAGGTTTTTTCATATTTTTATAATTATGATATTGAAAATTTAGTTTTTTTAAAATCAGAAACTATTTTTATTAAAGATATAGAGTTTTTAAAGTTCTTAGAAAGAAAAGTAAACTCTGTTAATTCTGAAGAATTAGAAATAGATTATTTTCCTGAAACTTGGTTTTTAGATAAACGAGGTAGTAAAAAAGGAATGTATTTTATTAACTCTAGTCCTAATTTATTTTATGAAATTTTTATTCCACTTGAAGAATTAAAATCATATTTGAGAGAAGATTTTAAAAGGAAAATAGATATTGAATAATGTTTATTTTAAGAAGAACATATATTTTAATATTATTGATGGTCTTTCAATCTTGTAAAAGTCAAAAAAAAATCATCAAAGATGATTTAATTTTAAACATTAAAGACTCTATTGTTTGTAATAATAAAATAGAAAGAAAGTATAATTTACCCTATGTTAAGTTAGGTGATAAAATTTCTTCTAAGAAGATAAATGATAGAATTTTAATAGATGTTAAAGCTAATATTGATTGGTTTGATACATTCAATAAAGAGAAGGGCCTACAAGAAAATTTAAACTTATTTATTTTAATTAATGAAGAGAAATGTAATGAAAACTCTTTAGCTCCTTTTGTTACTTCTTATTATGAAATAGGTGAAGCTAGCAAAAATATAATTTCTTTAAAGTTGTTTTTTGAGATATATTCAGGTTCACTTAGAGTTGAAGAATATTATTATAATTTTTTCTTGGACTCAGGCTTAGAGATTACTTCAAAAGATATTTTCAAGAGTCAGTCAAAAGAACTTTTAAACTATTTAAATAATAAAATAGAATCTGAGTTAAATGATTTTTTTGAAGAAGAAATGACTGAAAACGAAAAACAATTGATTATAAAGAAAAGCTTATTAACTAATTTATCACAACGTTTTTTTTTAACAAATGAAAATGAAAATGGAAAAGGATTAGATATTTTGATCGATAGCAGTTGGGCTAACCTAAATTTTAGTTCAGTATTTAATGTGTTTTTTTCTTTTGAAGAACTTAAACCTTTTTTAAAGGAAGATTTTAAAATGAAAGTAGGTGTTGAATAATGCTTATTTTAAGAAGAACATATATTTTAACAATTTTTTTAATTGTTTTTCAATCTTGTAAAAGCCAAACTGTCCTAGCTAAAGAATTAGAAGTACTTACATTAAAAGATTCTATTAAGTGTGATAAATCTTTTAATTTCTCTTTAAAGTATAATCTTCCTTATTTAATTGATAAAAATAAGTTAAAGGAACAGAAAATTAATAATGAAATACTAAATGAATTAGATGCGGATGGTATTCTATACTTTATAGAGGATGATACAAAGTTCATATCGATAAAAGATAAGTTAAAACTATTCCGAAAAAAAATAAAAAAGAATTGTGAAAATGAATTAGATTTTTTTTCTGATGAAATAGAAATTAATTGGAAAAAAAGTTTTATAGAAGACTCATTATTAGGTGTAAAAACAACATGTACATCAATATCTTCTGCTGGTTATAATTTTTCTATATCTTATATAAATATTGATTTAAAGCAAATGAAAATATTAAGTTTTAAAGATGTTTTTTTAAAGGATAATAACTTCTTTTTAAGTTTTTTAAGTCAAAAAATTAAAAAAGAAATGATGATAGGTGTAGAAGAAGATGAAGCGTTAAAAAGCTTAGAAAGAAAAGAAAAATTAAGGCTTATTGAAAGAAAAGGGGCAATAAAAAAAGATTGGGGTGCAAAACATGACACAAATTTAAATGTGATAATACCCATAAACGAGCTTACTCCATACTTAACAGAAAGCTTTAAAAAGATTGTTAGGTTAAAATAATTTTAATAACAGCTCTAATTAGTATAAATCAGAGTCCCACGCTATATAAAACACTGGCAAGAAAGTTTTATACCAATAAAAGAAGCTGCACCATACAAAGCTAAAGAAGATACAACACCGCGCTTTACTTGTTACTATACCGACCTTGAAGGTAATAAACAAGCAGAGCCACATACAGGAGAAGAAGTGTACTTAGTATTGAAAACAGAAAATGCTATAGGACAAACAATAGATATTGATTTAAGTAACCACACCAAAGATTTTGTATATAATGACAAGGTTATAGAAAACGATATTATAAAAGATTTTAAGGTAACTAGTAGTGAACATAAATTGAAGTTACGTGTAGTTGTTCAACAAGAAGGAGAAAGAGAAACAATACAAAATTAATTAGCTATGGCAACATTAACTGTAAAACCAAGTAATGCTCTGAAAATTAAAACCCAACGAGTAAAAAAAGCTTATTTGGCAAAAAAAGAGATCAAAGGTACTGAGAAAACAGGAGTAACTGAAAGTTATACTTTCAAAGGGAGCAATAATACAAGTACAAAAGCTCGTAAGGAAAAGATAGCAACAATTATTTATAAAAACATTAAAGGAGGTTTACAAAAAAAGCAACAGCAAACAACAGTTGCTCACATAGTAGAGGTACTTAAAAAAGACTCATATACAAAAAGAGATTGTATTGATATTCCTTTAATTCTGCCAAAAATAGAGCTTACAAAACTAGCTAATGCTAATTTAGGAGATGAGGTGTATATGGTAGTTGAAACCGAAAATATGGCTAATAAACGCATAAAGTTAAGTTTAAAACAAGCCGAAAAAAAATGTTTAGTAGAAAAAGATAGTTCTATTGTTTTACAACAGGATGGTAAAAAACTAGTGTTGTAGAAACGTATGTAAGCAGATTTGCAGAGCAAAATAAAAAGAACATATCAAATGCCGAAGATTTTAGAAACTTCGCGATAGACGCAGTTACACTATCACCTAAGGATGAGAAAGATCAGAAAAAATACAGAGAAGCTCTAAATAAAACAACAGATAAAAAAACGAAGCTGTTTATGGTTGTAGATGCAGAGCCTGAAAATCAAAATTGGTTTGAAGTAAAATACGAAGAGTTTTTTGATAACCGTCCTAATCTTTGGTATTATGGGGAAGGTAAATGGTTTGAGTTAATAAATCAAAATATCATAAATATTTATCATACGGGAGAAATAAGTAAACTAGATTTTAAAGGATTGAAAGAAGTGAGTTATATCTATCATGATAAAGAAGGAGGCAAACATAGTTTAGGGAACTTTGATGTTATTGAGTCTCAAAGGTGGGTTGATGGGACAAAACATGAGTGGAAAACAAAGAAAGGAGGAGAATGGAAAAAAGTGACAATAGGGGCAAGAACTCGTTATTATAAAAAAGATGGAAATTTAAAAAATCCATTAATAACCCCTTTTAAAGGTAGCCCGAAGGTTTTTAAATACTCAGATTCAAAAAATATCAATTTTGCTTTATATGAAGATACTTCAAGAGAGTATTTCAATCCAGAGGCTTTTGCTACTTTAATAGGAGCGTTGGCAGATGTTAATTATGTAGATGTTGTTTCTAATGGTTCAGTTGCAACAGATGGTACGGGAGCTTATAGTGTTAGCCACTTTAATGGGTTTAATATGGATTTTAAATATTTAAGAAAAGATAAGAAAAGGGCTAAAATAGATAAAGATTCAAAAGGGAATAAAATTCCAGTAATTTATGTAAATAATAAAGATTTAGATATTGAAAGACAAAATACTTTTTTAGATGCTTTACATAAGTTTGGATGGGGGGATACCATTAAAAATCTATCAAATAAAACACATGAAAATAAAGATTTGAATCATTGTAAGTCAGATAAACATCATAAAGATCACTTACATATTCAAGGGGTTAAAATAAAATATAAAAAATGATGAAAAGTATATTTATTCTTTCGCTTCTTTTTTTAACACAATGTACTACCAATGTAAATAAAAAAGAAGATAAAGGGAACGCTAATAAAGAGGAAGTAAAGAAAAGTGGTAATAAAAGTTTTGCTTATAAAGTAAAGTTTATAGAAAATAAAATTTTTGAAAATAACTGTGATAAAGATATTGTAGAAGAGCAAAATACTATTAAAAATATTGAATACTATATTCAATTAAATACTGATAGTTTAAATGTTTTAAGTCCTGATGAAGATAGATTATTATATAAAACAACAATAGAAAAAATTAATAGTTCAACTAAAAAGTACCAGCCTTCTTATTATTATTTTTTGTTGGAAAATAAAGATGAAGACATTAAAAGGACTTTTTTTTCAGAGAACTATCTATATGAAAGAGTAAAATCTAATTATAAAGAGATTGACTTTTTTATACTGTTAAATAAAATATTTGATGAAACTATAGAAGGAGACATTAGCCCTATAGGTTACAATTTAGAATTACTCACTTATAATAACATTCAGAATAAATTAATAGATAGAGTAAGGTTAATTACATCTGGGATTGGGTTAGAGGATGTTTCTTATCATGAGTGTTTTACAATAGATTCTAATAATATTATTGTTTATAGTTATAATTCAATGGAGGATGAATCTATATTTATAAGAAGAGAAATAATGTTAAAAGAAGATGGAATGTTTCATGAAAATAAAGCAAAAGTAGAAGTTTCCAACTAGGAGAGGAATTAGAGTCTTGAATATTTTAGATTAGTAAAAAACTAAAATAGATTTCAATATGAAATACACTAAATTAATTATTCTATTACTTTTTATAAGTTGTAAAATAACAACAAAACAAGATGCTGATGTAGTACAAGAAAAAAAGGAGATACAATCAGTAAATGTAGAGGGAAATAATCATAATGATACAGAAGAAGATACTTCAGAAAGTATAGAGAATGTAAAAAAACTAGAGTTTGATATTAAAGAGGTTTTGAACGAAGATATGATAGGACTATCTCTAGATGAGGAAGAGAAAGAGGTGTTAAAAAAATATACGTATGATGTTTCAGGAGCCTGTTATTCATGTGATATAGCTAATGTTAAATTTAATAACAAAGAAGTAATTTTAACTAATATTTGTGAAGATTCGAAGGAAAAAAAAATTCGAGGTAGAAAGTATTGTTAAAAAAGGGAAAACATATGAAATACTTTTTATTCAAGAAAACAAAAGAATAAAGTTATTTATAACTAAAGTAGAAGAAGTTCCAATTTATAATTTTGAGTTAGATGCTAATTTTCAAGAAATAGAAGATTTTAAAATCAATAAATTTTATATAACAAAAAAAGAATTAGAAAAACTAGAGATTCATGATTGTGGAGATTTTGAAGGATAGAAATACATGAGATATTCATTGATATTATTTTTAGCCATATTGCCTTTAGGTTGTAAAAAAATAGTCCCTGAAAAAATCCATCATAAACAGGAAGATAATGTTGTTTTAAAAAGTAAGGATATTCAGGAAGGAGATTCATTAATTGCTGACCTAAAGTTTATTAAAAGTATTGAAGATAGTTGTATTAGGACTGAAGGAGTTCTAGAAGATAATAAAGAACAAAGAGAAGATTTTAATAGTAGATGTAGGTTTTACAAAATAACACATGATTATAGTGTTTTAAAAGGAGTTGAGGAAAAAGAACAATTTTTTAGAAGAAATAAGATTGTATATTCTTTAGATTTAGCTAATAAAAAATCAGACGCAGACGATTACAAGTTTGTAGGTTTATGTTCAGAAAAAGATGGAGAAAATATTGATTCTTTAATTGTTTATAGTTATGAAAATTATATTGAAGCCTTGGTAACTAAAGGAGCTTATTTCTATGTGAAAAATGATAGGGTATTTGTGTATAAATTTAATGAAGATGAAGAAGGGATTCATAGCGATGAATGGAATGAATATAGAATTAATAAAGGGAAGTTTGAGTTAATAAAAAGAAGTCTTTTTAATTAACAAAGTTTAACTTATGTCAAAATATAAGTTTATAACGCTTTTTATAGTAACACTACATTTTTTTATTAATTGTAAATTAGGAGGAGGAACAAACTTAAAGTCATCTGATAGTATAAATGCTATTGTTGAAAATGACTCTATAATAAATATAGATAAAAAGAAAGTTTCAGAAGAATGTATAAAAAAAGCAGAGAGAATAAGGATGTCTGAAAACCTTGAGCCTAATGGAGGAGGAGATTTAGAAAAAGGAGATCAAACTATTTTTGTCGAAGTTTTAGAAGAAATGGAAACAGGAGATAAAAATATTGAGTATACAATTAGTTCTGATAATAAAGATATAAGAGAGTCGAATTCATATTCTTTTTATCTAGATAATCTTGATAATGCTTTTTTAATAATTAATACTATTACTAATTATAATATCGAAGATGAGTCTGAGGTAACTTTAGTTAAAGACACTATTTTTTTAAAAGAAAATAAAATTCTTTTTATAAAAGATAGACATTTGTCTAAAGGTGAGTTGTTGGTCAAGCAAGAAGAAATTGATGTAATCAAGAGAGAAATAAATAAGATACTGAAAAATTAACAATGTACTTTAAACAAACATTAACTGTTTTATTTGTTTTTTCTACTGTTTTAATTCAATGTAAGGTAGAAGGGAATAAAAGTTTAGATGCAATTTCTATTAAAAAGTTACCTTATACGTATTCTTATAATTATAAGAATGATTTTTTATTTGCTCTTATAGATAGCCTAAAACAGAAAAATGAAATAAAAGAGAAATCTGAGTTGAATTTTTTATTCTCGGATAAAACTGAGTTTAAATTAAAAGAGGATTTATACGCTAAAGAGGAAGATAGTTATCCTTATAAAGGGAAAGGATATTTTTATAAGAGGTTTCCAGATAAAAATAAGTATAAAGTACTTTTCTTTATTTATTCAAATAAAGAACAAGATTATTATTTACCATATTTTGAGTTACAGACTATAGATAATAATAACAAAACTGTTGATAAACTTATAGTTGTGGGAGGAAGGAATTATGAATGTGGATGGGATAGAAGCTTTGAAATTGATAAAGATTATACAATTACAATCATTGATAAACAATCTTGTTACGATATAGAAGAAGAAAAAGAAATTGAAAAAGTAACATATATAAATAAGTATAAAATAGATACCCAAGGTTATTTTAATAAAATAAAAAAATAAGATTATTTATAGCTAAAAACATAAGAAGTTCCGATTTATAATTATGTGTTAAATATAAATTTTCAAGAAATAGAAGATTTTAAAATCAATACATTTTTTATAACTAAAAAAGAATTGAGTAAACTAGAAACTCGTGACTGTGGAGGTTTTGAAGGGTAAATAAAACTATTTTCTAATAGCTTTTGTAAAAATGATAAGGCATACTTAGAAGAAAGAAATGATAACTCTGTAAAAAGTGTATTATTATGGGACAAAAATTACCTCTGGATATTAAAAAACCTGAGGTAACAATACTGCAAGATTAGTTTTTGCTGAGGTGAACCATTGTAATTAGTTGCTAAACTTTAATCTCTTTACTTCTTACATAAGTATATTATTAGTAATTACTGTCAGTCAATATAAAAAACTTACTACTTTTGCTTAACTGCTAAAAAAGAAAGGATAAATCTAACATTCTTATATTTTGAAGAAGAAAAAAGAGCTACTACAAAATTACAATATGGTAGTAACCAAATTAAAATTTAATACAACTCTTTCTTCATTATAATTATAAACGTGTTAGTAGCAGTTTTTCAATTAAATTTATATGTATGATTTTTAAACTGATATTTAGAAAAAAATTAAAAGAATTAAAAAAGAAAGAACAAGGAATAGAGCTAGAAAGAAACCGTTTAAAAAAAGTTAAGTATTTATTAGATGAACGAGTAGGTAAAGAAGTAAAATGTGTAATAGAAACAACTAATAAAGGTGTAGAAGTGTTAGTAGCAATAAACTCTAAAGAAAACGAAATAGAAGTTTTTGATATTGATACTATGAACACGCCTCCAGTTAAAGAATCTGGGTTATGGGTGAAGATGTGGGACAAAATGAGAAGTAAAGAAGTTTTTTTACAAGATAGAAATGGAAAAAACAAGGGCTTCGAAGAAGTTGCAATGATGCATTTATTTAACTTGATTGATAAAGCCACAAAAGAAAAAGTTAGTTGGAAAGTAAAAGATATTAAAGATTATAATGATAAAGATGAACTCATTACTTTATATGAAAATATGGGGTTTAAAATAAAACACTTTTCAAAAGCCCAATAACTTTAAAGAGCGTAAAGTCAATTTAATCAGTAGTAGTCTTTGTTTAGCTAAGATTGTTAAGATTTCTTGAGAAAATACTTTAAGAAAAGTAACAATTTATTTACATAAAAATTTGGTAGTAAGAAAACTATAGTATAAATTTACACCACACAAGGCAATATTTGTTATCTTCTTTCTTCTTTTAGAATGGCGCCAAAAATAAAAAAAGAGAAGGTTTTATATTGTTTAAAGCTTTCTCTTTTTTTATTGAGAAAGCTCTAAAAAGTATTTTAAAATTAATTATTAAACCCAAAAAAAAGAAACTATGGG
>NZ_JAMXSH010000005.1:0-136504 GCF_024124505.1 Tenacibaculum sp. XPcli2-G | reverse complement strand
GGAGCTATACTATACGTTAATGGTAAAATACCATTATCTACAGCTGTTAAAGTAATTCTACCAGAATCATCTCCTGAACATAAACTAGCCTCGGCTAATGCTGTGAAACTAGGAGTTTCAGCATCTTGAATAGTTACAGTTTGTGTACCTGTAGTACATCCTGTATTTATATCTGTAACTGATACTGTATATGTTCCTGGTGCCAAACTAATAATTGCTGTAGTGTTACCTGCTGGGATAGCTACTGGAGCCCCTCCATCAACCGAATAAGTATAGTTTGCTGTGAAAGTTGCTGTATTGTGTGAACCGCTATTAATTGTAAGAGTAGCTTCTCCATTTAAAACACACTCTGCATTTTTTGTAGGTACCACATCAAATGTAACATTCTCGTGTACTATTACTGTTGTTGGTACACTTTCACAACCTGTAGCGTCTCTTACTACAATACCATAACTACCTGGGGTTACATTATTTTGTGTAAAAGTTGTGTTAATTGTTTCTGTACTAAAGGTAGCTCCCCCATTTAATGAATATTGGTAAGGTGCTACACCAGTAGTAACTGTTGCTGTAATCGTTTTATTTGTAGGACAACTATCCGCTACTGCTGTAACTGTTGGTAATTGTGCTACGTTTAAAGTTACTGTGCCTAAATTAGCGGTACATGCTCCTGTTCCATTACTATCTTCAACTTCTACCGTTACATCTACAGATGTTATATTTGTAGGTGCTGTTACTGTAATTTCATTACCTGTTACTGTTGCCATTGCCGTCGCTTCAGATAAGGTTACATTGTAAGTATAAGGTGCAAATCCTCCTAAAACATTTTCTACTCTTATCTTCCCTGGAACGTTACATGTAATATCATTTAATTTATTCAAATTACCTGTTATAGGCTGACCTTCTTTAATAGTTACATCTAAACTACCAAATTCACAAACAGGTGGTCCTCCCGTTGTATTGCTAAGTATAATATAATATACTCCTGAAGGTAACCCAGTTGCCACAATAGGGGCAAAACCTGTTTGTGGAACATTCGTATATGCAGGTAAAGCTGTACCTGCGTTAGTTACTGGGTCTCTTTCATACAACGTCCAAGTAAAATTATTGTTTAAATCTGTACTTGTATTATCTATTTCAAATGTAATTTGCCCATTAGAACTACCACTACATTGATTATTGTTTACTGTAGGTGTAATTGGCACAGAAGGGGTAAAAGTAGCATAAACATCTTCATTGTTCTGCTTAATACAGTCATCTGTTGTATCAAGAGGAGTACCATTTAAATCTTTTACATAAAACACATACGTTAACCCAGGAGTTAAATTTTTAAATGTATACGTTCTATCTTGATCAGGTACTGGTGCTGGTGCTGGAGGTGCTGGACTATCAATGTCTGGATCAACCCAACCAGAAGGAGTTCCTATTGCAAACTGGAAAGGACCAGCTCCTAAAAAAGCTTCAACAGTTACACTAAACCCTTCATTACAGCTAGTAGGATTTGCAACTGGGTTTACGATTAAACCTTCAACTGGATAAGGAACTTCATATCTTCCAAAATTAAAAATACATCTTGTAGTAACACCATCTGCTTCTACAATCCTTATCGCTGGGTAAACTATTGTCCCTGAATCTATTCCTGTAAATGTAGGAGAAGATTGCCATGTTGCTCCGTCATCTTTACTAAACTCAACACTATAAGGTGTTGGTACTGTAGGGTAATTAGTAAACTCAAAACCAAACAGGTTTTCATTTCCTAAAAAAGGTGTGCCGCACACAGGTAAAATTGAACTTAAATCGGCTGTTAAAGGTGGTAATTCTTCTAATGTAAAATCAAAAGTGTCCTCACACCCTAAAGCATCTGTAATTTTAATTTCATAAGTATCTACAGCTAAGTTATTGAAACTAAAATTAGTACCTATGAAGTTGTCTAATCTATCTATTTCGGTATTTGAACTATCTTCAATGGTAATAGTATAAGGTCCTTGACCTCTATTTACTATTATTTCACCATCTACACTACCTCTATCTCCATTACATGTAGGGTTATTAGGTGTTGCTGTGATATCTACAGGCATAATATATGCTATTACAACATCTTCGATAACATAAGAACATGTTGAACTATCTCTTACATATACATCATAAGTGTTAGGTGCTAAATTAGTTATAGGGTTCGTGTTTGAAAAACCTGTTGTAGGTACTGGGTCTCCAGCTGTTACTACAGCATATTCGTAAGTTCCTATTCCTGTACCTCCTGTAGCACTAATTGCTATTGATCCAGGTGTACAACTAGCGTTTGTGGGTGTTGCTGTTGCTTGTAACTGCGGATTAATAGTTATACTTTTAGTAGTAATACAACCCCTACCATCTTTTACATTAACTGTATAAGTATTTGGCGTCAGTCCTGTAAAAGTATATTCATCTGGTGTGGCTACATCTGGATTTTGCCATGGATTTCCATTAATGTTGTATTGATAATCTCCATTACCAACGGTGTTGCTCACTAAGATACTTCCACTTGTTCCATCAAAACATGTTGTTGCTATATCAAAATCTACTGTTTGCGATGGGTTTATCATTACTGTTACTGGTGATGAATCACAACCCAAACGATCTGTAGCTACTACTGTATACGTTCCTGCTGCTACATCTGTAAACTCTGTCGTAGTTGTTCCTAATGATGTTCCTCCATTATCAAATAACTCATAACTAAATGGTGCGCCATTTCCTCCGCTTCCGTTTGGTGTAATAGTAGCTCCTGTTGCTGGTACACAAGTAACTTCTTTTGTTACTGGTGCTACTACTGTTACTACACTTGGATCTGTTAAGGTTGCACTTACTGTTTGCTCACATGCTGCAATTCCTCCTACTGGACGAACTTCAATTGTATGTGTTCCTGATGTAAAGTTTGGTATAACAAATGGATTATTTCCTGAAGTACTTACCCAACCTGCTCCTATATTATATTCAAACTCAGTTGGTGTTGATGATGGAAAACTTGCTTCTACTTCTATACTTCCATTATTGTACCCTAAACATGTAGGATTTGTCGTGTTTATAACTGCTGCTGTAAATTCTTGATCTGCTGCTACTGTTACCAATACATCTTCTGTACAATTACTTCCATAATCTACAGTTACGGTATGAGCTCCAGCTGCTACATTATTAAAAATATTAGCATTTGCTCCTGTTTGTGCTGCAGCTCCATCTAAAGAATAAGTATAACTAGCATCAAATGGTGTTATGGTGATATTTCCTGTACCATCACAGTTATATACTACAGTACTTGCAAATGGTGGTACTGCTGGTAAATCTGCTATCGTTAAGGTGTCTAAAATTCTTTCACAGCCATTTGAATCTTCTACTTTTGTCTCATAATCTCCTGCTGGTAAATTAGATACTGTTGTTCCTGCTATTTGTGTATAAGCTCCTCCTCCTACTAATCTATAATAATAAATATAAGGTGCTGTTCCACCTGTTGGTGCTGTAAAACTTATCGTTCCTAAAATAGTGCCTGTAGGGCTACACATTAAGTCTGTTTTACTTGCTGAGCCTCCTGCTAATGCTGTTGGAACATTAATCGTTTCTGTTGATGTGGCTACTGGTGGACAACCGTTTGCATCACTTACTGTAATTTGATAAGTACCATCTCCTAATCCTGTAAAGCTGTAATTAACATCTGCTGATGGTCCTTGTACAAATGGACCTCCTGGTCCTGTAACTGTTACGGTATATGGTGAGGTTCCACTTCCTACAGTTACATTGATTGTTCCCGTATCTGTACTACAATTTGGTTGTGTTGATGTACTGCTTACGGTTGGTGCTGCTATTTGATTCACTGTTACTGTATCTGAATATTCACAGTAATTTGTTCCTCCATTTTTATCTCTTACATACACCGTATAAGTTCCTGCTGGTACTGCAATTGGACTAGAAGTGTACGAGGTTTGCACCCCTCCTGTTTCTACTATAAATTCATAATTACCGTCTCCTCCGTTTGGAGTAATTACTATTTGACCATCGTTACATGTTGCACTTACTGTTGTTATTGTTGCTGTTAACTGTGGTAAAATAGTTGCATCTTTTGCTGGAATTGTACAGCCTAATCCGTCTCTTACTTCAATACTGTAAGTACCATCTGTTAACCCTGTAAAAGTAAACTCATCTGGTGTAGCTACATTTGGGTTTTGCCAAATTCCTCCATCAATCCTAAATTGGTAATCATTATTACCCGATGTAACTTCTACACGAATCTCACCATTCCCACTTCCATCATAACATAATGTAGGTGTTAAATCAAAATCTACTGTTTGCGATGGGTTTATCATTACTGTTACTGGTGATGAATCACAACCCAAACGATCTGTAGCTACTACTGTATACGTTCCTGCTGCTACATCTGTAAACTCTGTCGTAGTTGTTCCTAATGATGTTCCTCCATTATCAAATAACTCATAACTAAATGGTGCGCCATTTCCTCCGCTTCCGTTTGGTGTAATAGTAGCTCCTGTTGCTGGTACACAAGTAACTTCTTTTGTTACTGGTGCTACTACTGTTACTACACTTGGATCTGTTAAGGTTGCACTTACTGTTTGCTCACATGCTGCAATTCCTCCTACTGGACGAACTTCAATTGTATGTGTTCCTGATGTAAAGTTTGGTATAACAAATGGATTATTTCCTGAAGTACTTACCCAACCTGCTCCTATATTATATTCAAACTCAGTTGGTGTTGATGATGGAAAACTTGCTTCTACTTCTATACTTCCATTATTGTACCCTAAACATGTAGGATTTGTCGTGTTTATAACTGCTGCTGTAAATTCTTGATCTGCTGCTACTGTTACCAATACATCTTCTGTACAATTACTTCCATAATCTACAGTTACGGTATGAGCTCCAGCTGCTACATTATTAAAAATATTAGCATTTGCTCCTGTTTGTGCTGCAGCTCCATCTAAAGAATAAGTATAACTAGCATCAAATGGTGTTATGGTGATATTTCCTGTACCATCACAGTTATATACTACAGTACTTGCAAATGGTGGTACTGCTGGTAAATCTGCTATCGTTAAGGTGTCTAAAATTCTTTCACAGCCATTTGAATCTTCTACTTTTGTCTCATAATCTCCTGCTGGTAAATTAGATACTGTTGTTCCTGCTATTTGTGTATAAGCTCCTCCTCCTACTAATCTATAATAATAAATATAAGGTGCTGTTCCACCTGTTGGTGCTGTAAAACTTATCGTTCCTAAAATAGTGCCTGTAGGGCTACACATTAAGTCTGTTTTACTTGCTGAGCCTCCTGCTAATGCTGTTGGAACATTAATCGTTTCTGTTGATGTGGCTACTGGTGGACAACCGTTTGCATCACTTACTGTAATTTGATAAGTACCATCTCCTAATCCTGTAAAGCTGTAATTAACATCTGCTGATGGTCCTTGTACAAATGGACCTCCTGGTCCTGTAACTGTTACGGTATATGGTGAGGTTCCACTTCCTACAGTTACATTGATTGTTCCCGTATCTGTACTACAATTTGGTTGTGTTGATGTACTGCTTACGGTTGGTGCTGCTATTTGATTCACTGTTACTGTATCTGAATATTCACAGTAATTTGTTCCTCCATTTTTATCTCTTACATACACCGTATAAGTTCCTGCTGGTACTGCAATTGGACTAGAAGTGTACGAGGTTTGCACCCCTCCTGTTTCTACTATAAATTCATAATTACCGTCTCCTCCGTTTGGAGTAATTACTATTTGACCATCGTTACATGTTGCACTTACTGTTGTTATTGTTGCTGTTAACTGTGGTAAAATAGTTGCATCTTTTGCTGGAATTGTACAGCCTAATCCGTCTCTTACTTCAATACTGTAAGTACCATCTGTTAACCCTGTAAAAGTAAACTCATCTGGTGTAGCTACATTTGGGTTTTGCCAAATTCCTCCATCAATCCTAAATTGGTAATCATTATTACCCGATGTAACTTCTACACGAATCTCACCATTCCCACTTCCATCATAACATAATGTAGGTGTTAAATCAAAATCTACTGTATTTGGTTCTATAACAGGTACACTTACAGGTACACAAGTTGTACTCGCAATATTAATTTGTACGTCGTCTATAAAATTCCCTACAGTGTTATTTCCTCCAGCTGTTGATAATGCATCAAAAGCAATTATTGTGGTTGATTGCCCTACTGGAACGGTATAACTTCCTGTATAAACTTTCCAAGCGGTGTTATTTGTTTCCATAGTTTCAACAACTCCGGCTGTGGCTAAATCACCTCCTATTTTCACTGTTGCTCTATCTAAACCACTTCTTCCTCTATGCGCTACAGACCAAGTAATTATATCTCCTGGTTGAGTACAGTATTCTTGATATAATGATGATACTCTGTTAGCATTTAGTTCTGCAAAAGAGTTTCCTTCATAAGCGGTAACACCATTAAATCCATTATGCCAAAGCTCTATTTGATTATCAGACGCAGTAGAATCCCAACCTGGTATATCATCTTCATTATAAAATCTGAATCTTGTTGTTGTTTCTGCTGGTCTTTCAAAGCTTCCATTTTGGAATAGTTTAGCTGTACAACCACATTCGTTACAATTTCTACTATCTCTAACCATTACAACATAGTCCGTAGCTCTTGGTGGCACGTTATTAAATACATTGCTACTATGCCAACTAGCACCTCCATCAATACTATATTCGTATGGAGGGATTCCTCCTGTAGCAGTAGCAGTAATAGTTCCTGTTGCAATATTACAAGTTACTTCTTGAGTTACCGATGCTGCTAAGGTTAATTCTTCTGGTTGCCCTATTGTAACATTACCTAAATCAATTACACAACTTGCCACTCCTCCATCAGCTTCCCTTATAAACACATTATATGTTCCCGCTGCTAAACCTACAACTCTATAAGGGTTATCGGCTGTCATTGACCAAGTTGCTCCACCATCTGTCGAATACTCAAAACTTCCTCCTATAACGTTATTTGCTAATATTGTGATTGACCCATTATCTGAACCATAACACTCACTATCTGTAGAGCCTACAATACTTCCTGAAAATTCATTTCCTGCATTTACCCTAACTCTAATGTCTTCTACACAACTACCTCCATAAGTTACTTCAGCGGTATATCCTCCTACCGGTACATTATTAAATACACCCGTAGTATTTGAGTTTCCGTTTAAAGTATAAGTATATGTTCCTGCAGGAGTAGCTGTTATTGTTACGTTTCCTGTACCATCACAATTATATACCACAGAACTTGTTACATTTGGTGCTGATGGTAAACCATTTATAGTTACATTATTTAAATCTATTATACATCCACTTGCGTCTATTGCTCTTGTGTTGTATGTTCCTGCAGGGAGCCCTGTTACTGGATTATTTGCTGCTAATGTATAAGTTGCAGCTGAATTTAACTTATAATAATATGTATAATTAGGAGTACCTCCTGTTGGTGCTGTATAGGTTATAGTACCAAAGGTAGTTCCTCCAGAGGTATTACATTCTAAATCAGTTTTTGTAGCACTTCCTCCATTAAGTGATGCTGGCTCATTTATTACTACATTAGGAATTTCATATAAACACTGATAAGAATTTTTTGATGCCCTTATATAAATGGTATAAGTTCCATCATCTAAACTATCAAAAGCACCTGTAGTGTTCCATGTAGCATTATCAATGCTATATTCTACTGCATATCCTAAATTATCTCCATTAACACTAACATTAATAGTTCCATCTGTTAAACCATTACAAGTTACATCTGTTTCTGAATGAGTAAAAGCTAATTCTGGCTCTACAGTAATTTCTACCGGGTCTGAAATTGTATAACAGTTATTATCATCAATAACAATAAATCGATATATTCCTTCACTACCAACAGGCACATTGTAGGTGTATGGGTTTGTTGCTGGTGTTAAAAACGCAGTATTAGGAATGTCTGATGGGTTTGTATATAAATCTGTTCCCTGACTCGTCCATACAGCAAAATTATAATTATTACCTGACGATGTGTCTAATGTTCCTCCACTTGCAGTTAACTGAATAATTCCGTCTGAACTTCCTGATTCGCAAGTTATATCTTTAGTTTTTAATGCTGTAAGTAATAACTCATCTGGTTCATTAATAACAATCGTTTCTGTAGCGGTACACTGAGGTGTTGTAACTCTCACTGTGTAAGCCCCACCATCTGTAACATTAAAAGTAAAATCGTTATTAGCAGTTGGACCTTCTATTCCTACTACACTTCCACCTTGTAATAATTCATATGTATAATCTCCAGGAACATTATTTACTTGAACTCTTATTTGTGCTGAATCATTAAAACACTGCATAGGTGTTGTAATGACGTCCATATCTATGTCATTTTCCTGAATATTAATAGGAGGAAAAGTATATGTACATGAAGCAGCAGACGCACTACTTACACGAATTGAAAGGTTATAGTTTCCTGCAGCTGTTAAATTTGAAAAAACATTACTATTTTGAAAAGGAGCATTATAACCTCCTGGACCTGTTAAACTGTATTGATAACCTGCTGGTATATTGTTTACAGTAATAGACCCATTGTTACCACATAAAATATCCTGTGTAATAAAGGTAGGATTTAAAGTTGCTTTGTACACATTGAAGTAGTAACTTTTAGGGCATCTTCCATCATATAAAACATCTAAACGATATTCTCCAGCATCTGCAAAGTTTCTAGAAAATTCTCCGCTTCCTACCTCATTCCATGTACAGCCTGTATTTATATTAGGACATCCTGATTCTGTTACATCGGTACAAGAAGATTCATCCAATTTAAACCATTGTACTGTTGTAGCTGAAGAGGTATCAAATGGTAAATTAATAGTTCTAGAACCACTATCACCACATAAGTAAACTTCAGCTAACTCTTCTCCATTACTTGCACAAGTTAATACTTGGTCTGCAAATGGTTGTAATGGATTTGGTTCTGAATTATATCCTACAACATGTATGGTTTCTTCAGCATTTATACATCCTGATGCTGCTGAGGCTATCTTATTAACTGTGTAAGTTCCTTCATTAGTTACATCAAAAGATGGTACTGTAGTAGTTCCTAATAAAGTACCTGAGGCATCTCTCCATTCGTATGATTCAAATCCTGCTCCAGCAGTTAATGTTATACTAGAACCACACATTACTTGTGTCGTTTCAAAAGAACATCCACTTGTATCAACTAAAAAGTTTGAAGTACCAACTATACCAAAATTACAATCATCTAATCCCGAAAAACTAGGCTCATTATTAATAACTACTCCTCCTCTAACTCCTTCGTATCTGGCAAAAGCTTGATTTCTAACTTCATTAGAACACACATCTCTTAATTGACTACAGTCTGTTACTACTTGAACGTGCATACGAATATTATAAAGGGCACCTCCCTCTAAAACCATATTATCTGGTACTGAAATCTCTAATTCAGCTCTATTATCATTAGCTGCGCTTGGTGGATCGTATGCTGTTATAGATACTCCTGGAGGTAAATCTATATCAAAACGTGTTCCATCTGGAGCCACAGAGCCATTTGGTGCTGTAGTTGTTAATAAATCTACATTTTTTGGTAATCTATCTGTAATTATTGTATTTCTTGCATGATCTGTTCCTACATTTTGAAAGCTTATGTTATAAAATAATTCATTTCCTAAACCTACAGGTGTGCCTTGTATATCATTTCCACTAGCATCTTCAATTGTTTTAATTAATTGTACTTTTGGTTCTATGATTTCAACAGCTAAGGCATTTAAAAAAGGCCAGTACACATCTCCCCCAGTTGTGAATTGTACATCTATTGAACTCTGATTATTTTCAATAACACTATTCCCTCCGTTGTTTAACTCATACAAATCTACATCAAACCCTAAAGTGTTTTCTCCATCAGGCACTCTTGACGTTACGAAGTTATTGTAACGAGTCATACTCCCATTGAAAAAGTTATTAGTTAAATTATTACTTCCAGTTGTTTGGCTAATGAAATTTCCAAATCTATCACGTATTCTAAATCTATCTCCCGGAATGCTTCTATCTCCTTCTAACGTTGCTGCTAATAAATTAACTCTAACTGGACCTAAAGGGATTGTTGAAAAACCAGAATACGTTAAGTCTACATCATTTCTACCATCAACTTCAGCATAACCATCAAAAACAGATATATTTTTACTAGATTCTAAATCATTTTCGTAAATAATTACCATTGTCCATCCTGCTGCTCCTCCGACTCCCCCTTGTCGTCCTCTAATAGCTCTGATGTTACCAGCCATATACCTTCCGTTATGTCCATTAGGGGTTGCTACAGTAACTAAACCTTGTACAAGACTTGTAATATCTTTGTAGTTAATGTATGTAGAGTTATCATCAAAAATAGTTTCGTCAGCTGTTATATCTTGATATCCTTGACCTGGTAACTGAAACTTAATATTATTAGGATTATGTTGCCTACTGTATGGACTAGTGTACCAATTTTCATAAGGATAAATACCTGCCCAATATAATCCTGCATAAACAACTCTTGAACAATTAGGTAAATTTAATTGATCTGAACTTGAAGAGACTGTTGATGGATCTCCATCTATGTCAATGTACTGCATATTTACTTGACCATTTGCCTCATATCCATCATATGGTCTATTTGCATTATAATTGGGCCACCCAACATACTTACTCAATATGTTATTTCCTATAAAAGTAATGTCTCCTTTTACATTAATACCTCCACTTGTTCCATCTGGCTTAACAACTCTCTGATTAAATCCAGCAGCTCTACTAGAAGGCTTAGCTATTTTAGCTTTGAATGCTTGGTATGAATCTGCCTCACTTTTAGAATGCTCTATGGGAACTGAAGATTCACTCTTATTGTTTTCTTGTGAAAAACCAACAAGTGCATATAATACAATTATTAGTAGGGTAATTATTCTCTTCATAATATCAATTGGGGAAATTAATTAATCAAGTTCTTTTTTTATATTATTTAATTTGAATGATTGCTTTACGATCATAAAAAGCACCATTTAAATTTGTATTGTACATTTTAATCGCTTCCGATCTATCTGTTGTTTTAAATATATATATATGCATGTAGCCTGTTTTTGGATCTACAAAATAATCTGCATCTATGTCATCGTTTCTTAATTCATCTACATTTCTATCAGCTAATGCTTTCTGAGAATTTACGTATACTCGTAAATAATATCCGGGCTCAACTCCTTCGGCCTGCATTGGATAAACCCTCGCTGGTGGTTGAGTTTTTGGCTCTTCATAACTACTAAGCTCTCCTCCTAAGGTAATTTTAACTACGTACACAGGGTCTTTAGTAGTCTTATTAACCTTTATTGTAGAATTATCTTTTTTCTCATCATTCTTTTCAAATAAACGTGTTTTATCATTAAAATCGTCTACCTTTTCTTCTGCCTCCTCTTCTTTAGCAAACCTATCTATGTATACATAGTATAATTTTTTATTAGGTTCAAATACATACTTAGCTTCAATATCTAATCGGGCCCATTTATCTATCAAAGCTTCTGCATTTTCTTTACTTCTAAATTGGTCCGAAACCACATAATACATAGTTCCTCCTCCACCAGAGCGAGTTACAGTACTCTTACGCCATGGTTTATTTGATCTTCTTCTTAATGTGGTATCTTTTGTTTGAGCACTATCTTTAATAATTACTGTATTAGTATTGGTAATTACTTTAGGAGCCGGTTGATTTTTCAGTATTCGTAATACTTCATCTATCTTTTTATTTAGTATATCAATAGAATCCTGTGCTTGTTGAATCTCGTCAGATAAATCGTTATGTTCTGGGTTTTTATATTCTATTTCTTTTTTAGGTGTTCTTTCTGGAAGGTTAACTTTAATATTTCCTGTTCTCCTCTTAGGTCGTTCTCTTGTAAACCTTTTTTTACCAAAATTATAAATAAGTCCAACTTCATTTGTTGCTGCAAAACTACTTTTTTCGTAACTAAATCCTATCGCTAAATTTTCTGAAAGGTTTATTCCAACACCAGCTGAAATTCCATATGTTTTGTCATAACCAGCTTTAACCCAACCTGCTTTAGGTAAATCTACTATAGCGCTCCCTCCAAAACCAAAGTCATCATTCCCTGGTTTTCTAGCGGTTGCTAGGAATCTTACATCAGCTCCTTCAAAAAGCCCTGATGCGTAAGTAAATTCATGAGAGTACATTAGATGTCCCGAAAATGTTTTTTCTCCAAAAGAAGTTGCCATCTCACTTTTTTTAAGATTAAAGTCTACTAAATTCTCGAAAAAGACACCAACATCAAACTTTCCAATAGACAACGTTACTGCTGGTTGAAAATTAACCACAGGATCATCTTGATAATTACTTAAAAAAGTATCGTCATCATCAGTTACTAGAACCTTCCCCCAGTTTAAACTTCTTCTACTATATAAAAAATTAAATCCAAAAGTTAAATCCATCGTTTCATTTAACTGTAAACGATGTGCATAATTTGCTATAGCTCCAAAATCTTTTACCGACCCTACATCTTGTTGATATACAGCCACTCCTGCTCCAACATTTTCTCTCATTTTCCCTGAATACGTAAGCACATATAAACGGGGATTATCCTCAAAATCTATGTTACTGTTTCTTACTATAGCTGAAAGAGATGTTTTGTTTTCTCGTAATGCAGAAAATGTTGGCACGGTTAAAAAGCGATTAAACTTCATAAAGTTACGAGAACTGAAACTATTATATTGCTGTTCATTACCAGAAGTTTGCGCTTGTATAACAAACACATTTAATATCAATATAATAAGTAAGGTAATTTTTCTAATCATTCTAACCTTTTTAGTGTAAAACAGATATCGTTCCAGCTTTAATCAATTTGTCTTCTCTTATTATTTTATAATAAAAAACTTTTTGATTTCCTAAATCTTCTGTTGGCCAATCATTTTTGTACTCAGTTGTTTTTAAAATCTCTTTACCATTAGCATTATACAACATTACAGTTACTAGTGGCTGAAACGCATATTTGTTTGATATCTTCCATGTGTCATTTTTACCGTCTCCATTAGGAGTTAAGGTGTTGGGTACTATAATTTGATCATCTGGCTCTACAACTTCTACCGTTCTTGTTACCGAACAGGCCCCTACTTTTACTAATACGGTGTAAAAACCTAGCTCTGTTACTTCTAACTGTTCTGTTGTTGATAATGTGGTTCCTGATATACTCTCTCCTTGATACCACTCATATGACTCTCCCCCTGCTGCTGTTATAGTAGCTGAACTTCCTTCCTCCATTACCACAATCTCAGAAGGAGTAATGGTTACCGCAGAATCATCAAACATCACTACGTTTATAGGCTCTAGTTCATTATCACAACCAAAACCTGAATATTTCAACACATATTCTCCAACTTCAGTTACTATTAAGTTTTCAGGGTTAGCAGGGGTAACATCATCCGTACCATCTTTAATCCATTGATACGTATAACCTGCTACTACATTATTTATTGTATAAGTTATAGAAGACCCAGCACAAAGTGAGTTTGAAGTTGATGTGCTTCTTATTTCGGGTACTTCAGCCAACTTAACATCTAATTCATTAGACACCCCCTCTACACCATTAAAACTTACTTTTAATGTATATGTCCCATTATCTAAATACGAATTAACTTCGTATTCGCTTACTGTTCCTCCTGTTGATACATTATTTTTATACCATTCAAAACTTAGTAAAGCTATTTGATCTGATGTTAGATCATACATATCTCCATTTTCTGCCTCTGCCTTCACCCCTACTATACTTAACTCTGTACTTCTAGTATTACATTCCTCATAGCTCGTTTCCACTCTAATGGTTGGCTCAAATGACGTTACATTTAACAATGTAAACTTTTCAGAATCAACTATATCATCACAAGCTGAACCTGTACTCTTTGTTACTCTTGCATAATATACCCCTGCTGTAGCTGCATCTATGCATAACTGATTCCTAACAGCAGTTCCCATAGTTACATCATCTCTATACCATTCTATAGTAACTTCTGAGGGGTCAGCATCATGTGTAATACACAATTCTTTTTTTTCACCAAATAAAATAATTCTTTCTAAGGCTCCAACATTCGTTACTGTAAAACCTGCTGTAGTTTGTTGTTGTAACACTACATCGTTTGACTTGGTAGTACAGGTTCCTGTATCAATTACCAAATGATACGTTCCAAACTGCCCTGTTGTTGGTGTTGTATAGGTTGAAGAATTAGATGATTGTACTAATTTATTGTCTAAGTACCAATTATAGGTTAAACCTGAACGATTTGTGTTAGCTTCAAAAGTATGTGACTCATCTCCACATATTTCTACGGTTGAAGCCCCTTTAATTTGTTTGGCTGTATTATCTAAGATAATTACATTAGATATTGTAGACTCTCTAAACCCACAAACTCCATAATCAATTTTCACTTCATACTTTCCAGGTAAAGTGACCTCTAGTTTAGGTTCCGTTGTAGTGGTAAATAATACATCATCTTTGTACCATTCGTAATTACCATTCTGATTAGTATTTAATATGAGTTCTGCTGATCCACTATCACAAAGTACAACATCATCATAATTATTTAAAACTAAAGTATCTGTTGAAAATTTATATGCTGCAAACGAATCTGAATCTGGACTGGTCATTACTGGTGAACTAGCAACCAAACGTATCTTGTAATTAGTTCCGTAAGTATTATCAGGCAATTGAAAAGTTCTAGAAAAAGTATATGAAGAATTTTCAGTAGTTACTGTACCTACATTGATCGGACTTCCCCAATTTCCATCTGCATCAGATAATTCTATCGTAAATACATTATTAGAGTTAAAATCTGAACCCGAGTATTTAAAAATCACATTAAAATCTGTAGCTGCACCATTACAAGCATTAGAAAACTGAATCTCAGGCTTAAGCAGCGTCTGAGATACAGCACTTGTTGCACAAAACAGAAGTGTCGCTAAAAGTAATAAAATGCTTTTAGTGTAATTTTTCATCTAAGGGATCCTTTAAGGGGTGTCAAATTTATAGTTTTTCTTAACAAAAACGGTATTAAAATTAACAAAATTTAACGCCGAAATATATAAAATCTATGTGTAACCCACAACTAAAGTTTAAAAACACAAAAAAACAACCAATAAAACACTACAATACAATACTTTAAAAAAAAATCAACAATCTTAAACTTAACCACAAAAAAGCAACCTCGTAATATTAAAAATCCACCGTATATTTGCTATCTATTTTTTTGAATCATGACAAAGAAAATCACCATAGCCATTGACGGTTTTTCATCTACAGGAAAAAGTACTATTGCTAAACAATTAGCTAAAGAGCTTAGTTATATTTATGTTGATACTGGCGCTATGTATAGAGCTGTTACTTTATATGCCATGCAACATGATTATATTTCTGAAAATCATTTTAACTCAGAAGATTTAGTTGCTGATTTACCTAATATTTCTTTGTCTTTTACATTTAATGAAAAACTTGGTTTTGCTGAAATGTTTTTAAACGGAACTAATGTTGAAAAAGAAATTAGAAGTATTGAGGTTTCTAAATTAGTAAGTAAAGTTGCTGAAGTTTCTGAAATTAGAAAAAAGTTAGTTCGTGAGCAACAAGAAATGGGTAAAAACAAAGGTATTGTTATGGATGGTCGTGATATTGGAACTGTAGTTTTCCCTAATGCTGAACTAAAATTATTTATGACTGCTTCTGCCGACAAACGTGCTACTCGCCGTTATAAAGAATTAATAGATCGTGGTGACAAAGTTAAGTACGAAGAAATTTTACAAAACGTACAAGAACGTGACAGAATAGATTCTACCCGAGAAGACTCTCCTTTGGTCATGGCTGACGATGCTATTGAGTTTGATAATTCTGACATGGGACTTAAAGAACAATTTGAACGTATTATGAGTTTAGTTAATGCTAGAATTCAATAAAAACTTCATATACTATTAATTATAATAAGCCCACAAAGAATTTTGTGGGTTTATTTTTGCTTTTTTTATGTAAAGTTGTAAATTTCTATCATGGAAAATCTTCAAAAAATAATCAACGTTACACAAATACGAAAAGCTGACGAACATACTATTAGTAAAAAAGGAATTACTTCTTTTGCTCTGATGGGACAAGCATCTTTAGCCTTTGTAAAAGCTATTGAACCTTTACTAAACCGTTCTCTAAAAATTGCTATTGTTAGTGGGGTTGGTAATAATGGTGGTGACGGATTTGCTATTGCTAGAATTTTAAAAAGCAAGAAATATACTGTACAACCTTTTTTAGTTCAGTTTAAAGATGTACTTAGCTCAGATTGTGATATTAATTTTCAAAAACTTGATGATACTATCACTATAAAATCAACCAGTACAATTCCTGATTTTTCTGAATATGATGTTATTATTGACGCTATTTTTGGTTTTGGGCTTTCCAAGCCTGTTACTGGTTTTATAAAGCATGTTATTGAAAACATTAATAATGCTAAAAAAACCATATACGCTGTTGATCTTCCTTCTGGTTTATATTGCGATAAGCTTCCTGATTCTGAAACTGTTGTACATGCAGATATAGCAGTGAGCTTTCAAAGACCAAAACTTTCATTCTTTTTTCCTGAAAATGGAAACCATGTAAAAAATTGGAAAACAGTTGATATTGGTTTAGATGAAAATTTTATTCAACAGCAGAAAAGCAACTATTTTATTTTAAATGAAAAGATTACTGAAATTTTAACACCCCGATTACGTCAATCACACAAAGGAAGTTACGGACACGCTTTATTAATTGCAGGTTCTTACGGAAAAATGGGAGCTGCAGTACTTTCTTCAAAAGCTTGCTTACGAAGTGGTGTAGGTCTGCTAACTAGTTACGTACCAAAATGCGGGTATCAAATTATGCAATCTTCCATTCCAGAAGCAATATGCCTAACCGACGAGAATGAAGAATTCGTGACCCAACTCCCAGAAATTTTCAAATACGACATTCTCGCGATAGGCCCAGGATTGGATGTTAACGAAAAAACAACACAACTTGTAAAAAAATTAGTGTCGGAAAGTAGTAACCCGTTAGTTATTGATGCCGATGCTATTAATATTATTGCTCAAAACGAAGAATTAAAATCGTTACTTCCTAAAAACTCTATCTTAACTCCACATATTAAAGAGTTTGATAGATTGGTAGGAAAGTCTAACACATCAACTGAACGTTTTCAAAAGCAACTTGAGTTTTCTGCAAAACATCAATGTGTTGTAGTTTTAAAAAATGCATATACTACTATTTCTTCTCCTGAAGGGAATTTGTATTTCAATACTTCTGGAAACCAAGGAATGGCAACTGGTGGTAGCGGTGATGTACTCACAGGAATTATCACAGGCTTATTAGCACAAAACTATACTCCTCTACATGCCGCTTTATTAGGTGTATTTTTCCACGGAAAAGCAGGTGACGATGCCGCTTGCAAAAAAGGATACAACGCCCTAATTGCTTCTGATATTATTGATGCTTTACGAATAGAAAAAAGTTAGTTTTCTTTAGACGTTGATTGAATTAGTATTGCTAATAGCATTACTAAACCGCACCCTAAAGCATTCAACCACAAATACGGTAGCCAATCGATGTACCAAACTGCGATAATAATTAATTGCGTGATTATCGCTGCAATAAATACTGCATTTCCTTTGACAAACTTTATAAAAAAGGCTAATAAGAATATTCCCAACACATTTCCATAAAAAATAGAACCAATAATATTTACAAGCTGAATTAAATTATCAAATAAATCTGCTATACAGGCGACTAAAATTGCCAAAATCCCCCAACCTAGGGTAAACCATTTTGACATTTTTACATAATGCTCTTCGCTATATTCTATTTTCGTATTTCGTTTGTATAAATCAATAGCTGTAGTACCTCCTAAGGCGTTTAATTCAGATGCTGTAGAAGACATTGCTGCAGATAAAATTACCGCTAACAACAAACCTATTAATCCTTTGGGTAAATTATTCAGAATAAAATGAATAAACACATAATCTTTATCATTTGTTTCTACTAACGGATCTACTTTTGAAATAATATTTTTCGCTTCTTCCTTTAGTACCTTATCTTGTTCATTAAACTCTTGAATCTGTGCTATATTCTCAGGAGTCAACCCTTCAAAAATCAGCGCTTTTTTTCTTCCTTCAATAAAACGATGTTGCTCTTCTAATTTTACATATTGTTCTATTGTTTCAAGGTTGGAATTTGCTATTGCTTCTCCTGATTTTGGATTGAAATTTAACGGTGACGGATTAAACTGATAAAATACAAATACCATCACTCCTACTAACAAAATAAAAAATTGCATAGGTACTTTTAACAGTCCGTTAAAAATCAACCCTAATTGACTCTCTCTTAATGATTTTCCTGACAAGTAGCGTTGGACTTGGCTTTGGTCTGTTCCAAAATACGATAACATTAAAAATGTTCCTCCTAAAATACCTGTCCAAACCGTATAACGGTTATTTAAATCCCAAGAAAAATCAAGCACTTTCATTTTATCGGAAGCTCCTGCTATTTCTAATGCCTTAGTAAATGTTATATCATCTGGTAAATACTGTAGTATCAAATAAAATGCTACAAACATTCCTGCGAAAATCACTGCCATTTGTTGTTTTTGTGTAACACTTACCGCCTTTGTTCCTCCTGAAACGGTATAAATAATTACCAAAACCCCAATGATGATATTTAAAGTAATTAAATCCCAACCCAAAACAGCAGACAAAATAATAGCTGGCGCAAAAATGGTGATTCCTGCTGCTAATCCGCGTTGAATTAAAAATAGAATTGCAGTTAAGGTTCGAGTTTTTTGATCAAACCTTCCTTCTAAATATTCGTAGGCTGTATAAACTTTTAATCGGTGGTAAATAGGAATAAACACCAAACAGATAATTATCATGGCCATTGGTAACCCGAAGTAAAACTGCACAAATCCCATTCCACTATGAAATGCTTGTCCTGGGGTTGATAAGAAAGTTATCGCACTGGCTTGTGTTGCCATAACTGACAAACCAATCGTCCACCATTTACTTTCGTTTCCTCCTTTTATGTAATCTTCTACATTTTTACTTCCTCTGGTTTTCCAAGCTCCATATAAAACAATAAACAATAAGGTTACCGAAAGAACAATCCAATCTATTAGCTGCATGGTTTATTTTGTATATATGTTAGTGATTATGTAAAACAACACGATGTATACTAAATTAGCCACTAAGACTAATGTATACTCTTTTTTCCATACATACTTTTTATCCATACTTTGTTTTTTATTAGTTGATTATTCTTTTGGTTTTTCGTAAAAACTATTGGCTAATGATGCTTCACTTAACAAAGGCATTTTAAACTGAATTGGTTCTCTTCCTGGTTCTGTTGGTTGCCCATTTTCATCTTTAGCGTACCAAGTTATGGATTTTGGCAATAACAAACCGTTAACATTTTCCCAATCGTTATATCTTATAATTTTATAAGCATCAGTTGGTTCTTTGCTAAAATAAGTAACCGTATACCCTAACCATGCCATTTGTTTTGTTTCTGGATGGTAAAATATAAAATAATTATCATCTGGTGAAGTTCCTACGTTGGCTTTGTATGAAATTTTTATTCCTGGATAGCTAACTCCTTCAAAAGTCAGCGGTTTTGTTTCTGAATACACAATGCCATCATCAGCTAATACAAAAGGCATTGCATAAAAATAAAAATATAGATTGTAATAAAACTCCAGGTTTCCTTTAAACGCTGTTGAATCTTGTTGTTGTAACCACACTTCTTTTCCATCAAACCCTAAAGAATATTCTGGTGAATTCACTACTGTTTTTCGTGAATGTAAATCTGTAGTATGTTCTTCATTTTTTAGTGTGAATGACAATGTTTTCATTTTTTTCCATTGTTCAATCCCTCCATGTTTTTCAAGAATTTTTTCTAATGTTTTCGGGTATTTTAATGTTGCTACCTCTTCTTTTTTAATTGTTTCCTTTTTAACTTCTTTTTTACATGCTATTGAAACAAGAGCTATAGCGATTAGTACTACTATTTTTTTCATGATAATTGATTTGTTCTAATTGGTCGAAACTACCATTAGAAATTACAGTAAAAATAAAAAAACTCTCTAAATATATATTAGAGAGTTTTATGTTAACTATAAAAATTGAATGAATTATTCATCCGTTAAGGCTTCCATAAAAGCGATTAGGTCTTTAATTTCTTTTTCTGACAAATTCAATTTATCTGATGGTAACGTTTGATTTGGTACTTTATATCCTAACCCTTGTCCACCACCTTTATTATAAAAATCAACTACTTGTTCTAAGGTTTCATACACCCCATTATGCATATAGGGAGCCGTTTTGGATATGTTACGAACGGTAGAAGTTTTGAAAAAGTATTTTCGTTCTTCAGTTTTAAATATATTATAAGCTCCTAAATCATCATCTAACCCTGTTTCTTTCATATTTGGAACTCCAATAGATTCTACTTCTGTTTCCGTAAAATTAGGTGGAACTGTTCCGTTAAACACAGGTGGAAAGTGACAAGTGGCACATTTTGCTTTCCCCATAAAAAGATTAAATCCGTTGATTTCAGAAGTTGTTAACGTGTTTTCTTTATTGTTTATGTTTTTATCAAACTTAGAACTAAAATCGCCTAAACTTCTAATATAATTTGCTATTGCATTTCGGATGTTAAAATCAGTTACTTTTCCATATAGATTAGCAAACGACTTTGTATATACACTGTCATTTTTTACAGTTTCTGTCAAGTTTTCTAAATTGGTATGAAACTCATTCTTGTTTTCAACAACTCCCACAATTTGCCCCTCTAAACTACCTGCTCTTCCATCGTGAAAAAAGGTTTGTTGATAAGCAGCATACGGTAAGGTTGGTGTATTTCTTTTTTGTTTTGGAAAAGTTGCTAACCCATCTGCAAAAGCCTTATCTTTAATATGACAAGTAGCACAGCTCATCACACCGTCTTTTGATAAATTCTTATCATTAAATAGTTTTCTTCCTAAAGCTATTTTTTCATTAGACATCGCCTTTTCTAACTGATGATAATCGTTAAAGAAATCAATATTAAATGTTTCTTTAGAAAATAATGAAGTGATGTTATTATTGAACGCCATAGTTAAAGGGAACTCAACTTTCCAATCTTCTGAGGTTTTTGCCAACAGCTCCAATTGTTTATGTGTATGATTTTTTATAAAATCATAGCGATTAAACGACTCAAAATTGCCTTCTTGTAACATTTTTTGAGCTGTCTGCAACTCATTTACAAAATCAGTATACAATTTATCTTTTGAAAACTCACTTTTATAAGTACCTATAATAAAAAGTAAGGTTTCGTAGTTTATTTTTGCTTCTAATAAAGATTGCTCTAACACTGGTGAATCAAAACCTGTTATTCCTACCAAAGCTATACGGGCAATTTGATCGCGCAACAGCCATAAAACATGGTGTTTTTTTAAATACAACGTGTTATTTGCCGCTATTAGTTTAAGCCTACTTACTGTCTTTTTTATAATGCTCTCTACCTCTGCAACGTCAACTTCATCCTCATTTAATAACTCTTCAATAACTTGAAACCCAAAAGGGGCTCTTATTTTAATATCCGTAGCATCCTCTTCTTCTACCTTTAAAATATTTGGAGCATTTAAACTCTTGTAGTTTTCTTTATCAGCAAAAGCTAATATAGGTTCTATCAACTTAAATTCCTTTCTCGCTAACTTATACTTATTTAGCTTTTCGGAAACCTCTTCAACAACATTAATTTCTTCTAAACTTGAAATACAGTCATCAAGACGCTCTGAATAATATTCTTGAACTTTTGCCACCAAAGCTCGATTATCTAGCTTTGAATAGCTTGTTGCTTTTTCTTGTTTACAACCAATTATAGATACCAGAAAAAGACACATGATAACATGTGCCTTTTGTATTTTTTGAAAATTGTTTGTCATTATCTATCTAATCCTTGAACTACATATAATTGACTTCCTTCTTTTCTTGTTTCTGCTGCATCGTTTGCCATAGGGTCAGTAAATGCTCCTCCATCAGCAGGTTCCCAGCCATGATTTTGAGTAATTAATAAAAACGTATTGCTTACTCCAATAGTTTCAGAAACATCAATCATACCAGTAATTTCCCATGCTTTATCTTGATAAGACGCTCCGTAACCTTGAGCAGAAGCTGCAACCTGATCGCACTCTAACACTTTCTTTACCTCTCCTGTTTTCAAGTTGTATTGATATAAGCTAGCTGCGTGATTCTTTTCACCATCAAAATAACCATTAGGATCCTCTTGAATGTACGCATAGTTTTCTGTAACTACGATATTATCTGGACTATGGAAAGCTTTTGCTTTACCATCTAATTTATCTCCATCTAAAACACAGGTAATTTTTGCTGCTCCAGTAGGATCATTTTCATTTAACTCGACTTTATATACACGCCCATAGATAGTTCCTTTTCCTACTAAACCGTCTTTTTTACGACCTGTTACACAAAAATAAATTTCACGATTGTTTTTAGCAGAACCTCTTCTCCAATCAATATCTTCTAAACGAGAGAATCCCATCACTCCTTTTTCTTTAGCCTCTGCATCTAATAAATCGATATTCTTTTCGGTTAACTCAACAAAAGAAGCATTATAAGTTGTACCTTCTTTCATATCTACCTCATAAGCAATCCCTTCATCAGTTACCTTTAAACCATATAATTTACCACCTTCTAAATCTCCTCTATCACCTACATACATTCCTAATTGACCTGAAGGTACTTCATTATCTGAATGATCATCTCCAATAAATACAACAGTTTTATCTGCGTACGCATCTTTACCAATTGCCACTGCATTTTCTGTAGACCATTGTCCCATAGCTGTTAACATTTTTGGAGTACTTGCTGCTGAAACATTTTTTAAAGGATCAGTTGCAAAAACCCCTTTAGAAGCTCCTCCCCATTCTCCACCAGATAAATATAATGGACCAAAACCGTGTTCTGCCTCTGTAATTAATGAACCTGAGCACTGTGCTGTACTAGCAGTAGCATTTGCATTTAAAATATATTCACCATGTACAGGCTTAAAAGTTTTATCTAATTTAATACGAGCAATTGAATAATCTGCCTCAATATTATTTATTAAAGTATAAGTTCCATCTGAATTTCTCATTAACCCAGCTCCATCTGCCATAGAACCGTATACAAAGTTTGGTGTATCTTCTAACTTATCTTCAGAAGACAATAAAGGAAAAATGTTTACTCCAGAAAACTCTGATTCTAATTTTAAAAAGTTTGGAGTTTTTGAGTGTGCTTTTAATTCAATTGAATCTCCGTGACTAGGTGTACTATCAGAATCGCAAGATGTTAAAGCTATAGCTCCGCAAACGCCTAAGAACCCTAATTTAAGTAAGTTTTTCATTATTATGTTAATTTTTGTGTTATGTCCGCAAATCAACAACACTTACTTTAAGAAGTTCTTAGCTGTAGTTTAAATCTAGCTCACTAAAAGGTTACCAACTTTAATTAAACTTAAACAATTATTTTTATTCCCACCTCTAAACACTTGTTATTAAAACACAGCACTTAACTATTTATTAACTTACTTAACTCGTTTATCTTCTGACTATATAGCTTTTTTCTAATAAAAAAGAGCGCCTTAAAAGACACTCTCAGTTTGAATATTTTACTTTGGTTAGAGTAAAAATCATTTTGTTTTTCTTTTTCTTCATAGAACTTTCCCTACGACGTGATATAATTCCCCATTTTATATCTTAACCTTATTGAAGGTCTAAATTTTAACCGAGACAAAAATAAGCCGTCTAATTTTCTTTTTGGTAAGTCAGTGACTTACTTTTAGTAAGTCACTGACTTACTTTTTCACCAAAATGAGGTAAAAAAGACCTCAAAAGCCAAAAATTTCGTTAAAACAGAAATTATTTTAAATTTTATATATTTGCTTTTTATGAAAAAAATGAATTTACATATAACACAAGAGCTTGTAAGCTTAACATGTAGTTTTCGTGGGAATCCTGATGAAGGAATCTTTCGAAACCGGACGTTGTATGTTAATTATAATGAAAACTCAGATATGATTTGATTATAAAAACTAATGATATATAAAGCGTCCAATTAATTTTGGGCGCTTTTTTTATATTTTTTTGAAAAATGGAATTTTAATTTAAACATACTAAAAACTCTTAATTGAACTCTAAGCTACTAACGTACAAAACGTTACAAAAACACTACTTATCTGGATATTATCCGGACAGTCCTTCTTTACCTTAACAACAACATAAACAACTGATTTACAATAACTTAAACCTAAAAAACACTTGTTTTATTGTAAAAATTTCGTATATTTGTACCATACTTATTAAGATACACTTAATTGGTATTATTAATAAATAAAAATTTAAAACGATGGTATTAACTAACATAAACAGAAGTATCAGCTTAGCTTATAGAAAAGGAGCAGATTACGGAACAAAAAAAGACAAGGATGTTTATTGTGGAGCAAAATATTTAATGAGGAATTAGCAATTATTCTACACTTATATATAACACAAAAGCGTCTTTTTTAAAAAGACGCTTTTTTTATTAAAAAACACATTTTTAACAAGTTAAAACTTGTATAATTCGTTTTTTTTCATTATATTAAGAAGACAAAATAAATGCTATGAAAACATTAAAATTGCACATACTAAATGAAAAAGGACGTTTACTCATTCAACAAGAACGCTTACTAAAATCATCTTCATTATATATAATGTTGTCACTATTTTAGAATTAAAAATCAACTAGCGTTCATTTCAAAATTGCAAACGCTTCCTTTATGACAAAGTAGAATTCCCTGAAGTCTGTTGTACTCAATAGGCCTTAGTAGTAACGCATCTTCATGAATTGATGTTTCAATCAATTTAATTCTACCTACTAACCAAACACTTGGGTTAGATGACTATTGCCTCATTTAAAAAATGATGTAATACACACGAAAATTTATTTCGATGCTATACGAGCCGCACATGCGGCTAGGAAAACTATTGTCAAAATTTAAAAATTGAAATTATGAGAACTTTAAAATTTACACTACTAATAAGCACGTTATTTTTGTTAACTACAAGTTGTACAGACTTAACAGAAGATATTGTACCGAACAACACTGTTGATAATATTGAATTAATTTTAGATGATGGCTCAACAGACAAAACGGATCCACCAGGAGATAGAGATACAGGTGGTGGTAATGATGGAGGTGATGGTACAAAAGGAAATTAAACTTATATTTACAAGCTTTTAACAAAATGTTAGAAGCTTTTTTTAGTTATCTTAAAAAACAATACTCTTGAAACCTCTAAAAGCAAATTTATTCTTTTTATTTTTTATTCTAACAGGCTCTGTTTATAGTTTTTTCTTACCGCACTCTGAATTACACCAAGTAGACAGCATTAAAATATGGTTAAATTCAATTAATAATAAAAAGTTAGACACTGTTAGTAGGAGAAAAATATTATTCAAGGCGTATAACTATATCCAAAAGAATCAAAAGAATCAAAATCACTTAAGCACCATATCTTACGAATACTACAAGCTAAAAGACTCAATATCTTTTCTCAAGATTAATCAAGAGGCTGTAGAGTCTGCAAACAAAACAAAAAACTACTACTCATTAGGTGATGCTCATTGGAATTATGCTACTTATTATGTAAAGCTAGGTAAATACAGCAAGGGTTATGCTCATTTTAATCTAGCCTATGAAGCTTTCGAAAAAGGTAACTTTGAATATGAAAAAGCTAAAATGTTATTTGGAATGGCACATATTAAAGGCCGCTACAGAGATTATTTAGGTAGTGAAATCTTAATTATTAAAGCTTTAAAAATTTATAAAAGTTTAAAAAAACATCAGGATTTATACTTATCATACAACCATCTTGGTCTTCTCCAATTTGATATTAAAGAATATGACAAAGCTATATTCTATTACAAAACAGCTCTAAAACATTATTCCTACTTAAGTAAAAAAAATAGAAGTAGAAAATACATAACTATTTTCAATAATATAGGAAATGCTTATCTTAAAAAGAAGAACTACAAAAAGGCGATAGAAAACTTCAAAAAAGAACTTGACAATCTATTAAAAAAAGAGCAATATGCAAGAGTCTTAGACAACATTTCTTACTGTAAACTTCTAGCAAGAGACACCCTAGGTATAAAACAAAATTTTTACAAAGCTTTAAATATTAGAGATAGTTTAGGTAATAACGAAGGGGTCCTAACTTCAAAAATTCACTTATCTGATTATTATAAATACATTAAAGACACCACAAAAGCGCTACAATATGCCAAAGAAGCTAATATACTGGCCAAAGAATTAAAAAACGGGGGAGATTATTTAACTACTTTAAATCAACTCGCCAATTTAGACAAACAAAATTCTAAAAAATACTTAGATCGTTATATAGAGTTTAACGATAGTTTAATTAGTGCTGAACGAAGAATACAAAACAAGTTTACCCGTATTGAGTTTGAAACAGATGAATATATTGAAGAAACAGAGCGTTTAAGCCAACAACGTGTATGGATTATAGTAACTAGTTTTGCTGGTCTACTAGTTCTTAGCTTACTATATTTTTTACGTGTACAAAAAGTAAGAAATGAAAAATTAAAACTAGAAGCGGAACAACAAAAAGCTAATGAAGAAGTTTATGTATTAACACTACAACAACAAGCCAAATTAGAAGAAGAACGTGTTAACGAACGTAACCGTATCTCAGCAGAACTTCATGATGGTGTTTTAGGAAAACTTTTCGGTACTCGGGTAAACCTTGGTTTTTTAGCTATGCAAATGAAACCTGAAACTCAAGAAAAACACCAAGCTTTTTTAGATGAGTTACAAGAGATAGAAAAGGAAATTAGAGATGTTTCTCACAGATTAAGCGATAATTTTGATAGCACTAATATTAACTTTACAACAATTTTAACACAACTTTTAAAAGATAGAAGTACTATTGGTAATTTTTCTTATAAGTTTAACTTTGATAAAACCATTCCATGGAACGAAATTAACGAGGTTACTAAAGCTAACGTATACCGCATCATTCAAGAGGCTTTACAAAACATTATTAAGCATGCTAAGGCAAAAAATGTTACCTTAGACACTTCTTTTAAGAGAGAAGAGCTTATTATTTCGTTAAAAGACGACGGAATTGGTTTTAATGCCGAGAAAAAGAAAAAGGGAATTGGAATAAAAAATATTACAGCAAGGGTACAAAAATTAGGTGGTACTTTAGAGTTTATTTCTAAAGAAAACCAAGGAACTACACTTGTTATTATAACCCCTTTTAATACTAAAAATGGAAAGTAAAAAGTATAACGCTTTAATAATTGACGATCATCCTTTAATATCAGAAGCTTATAAAAGTGCTTTTGCCTATATCGAAAGTCAAAATGAAAATATTTCTTTTCATATTCAAATAGCAAATAACTGTGGTGCTGCCGATGAAATTATAGAAACGTATTCTTCTTCTAATCGATCTATTGAAATTATTTTTTTAGATATTAGTTTACCTCCTTTAGAAGAAAAAGGTATTTTATCTGGTGAGGATTTAGGTTTGATTATAAACGAAAAACTTCCTGAGTCTAAAATTATTATCTCCACTACTTTTAACGATAATTACCGAGTACATAGTATTTTAAAAAACGTAAATCCTGATGGGTTCTTAGTTAAAAATGACATTACACCGGTAGAGTTAGTTCATGCTATTGAAGAAGTACTTAACGACCCTCCTTACTACAGTAAAACGGTAATGAAAATGCTTAGAAACCAGGTATCCAATGAGTATTTTTTAGATGATTTGGATAGAAAGATTTTGTATGAACTATCTATTGGTAATCGTGTAAATAAACTACCTAACATCCTACCCTTATCTTTAGCTGCAGTACAAAAAAGAAAACGACAAATGGCTAAAATATTTGAGGTTGACAATTCTGACGATCGTGATTTGATTTTAATAGCAAAAGAAAAAGGATTCTTATAAGAATCCCTTTTCACTATTTTACAATCTGTTATCAATTATATCCTGTACCACTTCAGGATTTAAGAGTGTAGAAACATCTCCTAAATTATCTAATTCATTATGTGCAATTTTTCGAAGAATACGACGCATAATTTTTCCTGAGCGTGTTTTAGGTACTCCTTCAGTAAACTGAATTTTATCCAACTTCGCTATCGGACCAATATGCTCCGTAATAATTTGATTTATCTCTTTACGTAAGTTATCTTGATTTCTTACCTCTCCGGTTTCTTTCAAAATCACATAACCATATAAAGCGTTTCCTTTTACTTCGTGCGGAAAACCAACTATAGCGCTTTCTGCTACTGCAGGATGCTCATTGATTGCATCTTCTATAGGTGCAGTTCCTAGGTTATGTCCAGAAACTATAATTACATCATCTACTCTACCTGTAATTCGGTAATAGCCTACCTCATCACGAAGAGCACCATCACCAGTAAAATACATATCATCAAATGCTGAGAAATATGTTTCTTTATAACGCTGATGATTCCCCCATATAGTTCTTGCCATAGAAGGCCAAGGGTATTTTATACACAATCTTCCGTCAACCTGATTTCCTTTTACTTCTTTTCCGTTTTCATCCATCAATGCTATTTGAATTCCTGGTAAAGGCAATGTTGCATAAGTTGGTTTTGTTGGAGTGATATAAGGTAAAGGAGAAATCATAATTCCACCAGTTTCAGTTTGCCACCAAGTATCTACAATTGGGCTTTTCTTTTTTCCAACATTATCATTATACCAGTGCCATGCTTCTTCGTTTATAGGTTCTCCTACCGTTCCTAACACTTTTACTGATGAAAGGTTATGGCTATCAACAAATTCTAAGTTCTCTTTTGCTAATGCTCTAATTGCTGTGGGCGCCGTATAAAATTGATTTATGTTGTGCTTCTCTACAATTTCCCAAAAACGACCGAAATCTGGATAACTAGGAACGCCTTCAAACATTACAGTTGTTGCTCCGTTTGCTAACGGACCATACACAATATAACTATGCCCTGTAATCCAACCAATATCTGCGGTACACCAATACACATCATTTTCTTTATAATTGAAAACATTTTTAAACGTATATGCTGTGTACACCATGTAACCAGCTGTGGTATGTAACATTCCTTTTGGACTTCCTGTTGAACCAGAAGTGTATAAAATGAATAATGGATCTTCAGCATCCATAATCTCTGGAACACAATCTTGATAAGCTTCTTCTAATAAAGGTGCTAACCACTTATCTCGTCCTTCTTTTAATTGAATATCTGAATTAATTCTTTTAGCAACTAATACATTTTCTATAGTAGGACAATCTTCTAATGCTTCATCTACAATACTCTTTAAATCAATAGTTTTTGTCCCTCTGTAGGAACCATCTGAAGTAATTACCATTTTTGCTTCGCAATCATTAACTCTCGTTGCTAATGCTGTTGATGAAAATCCTGCAAAAACAACTGAGTGTACTGCTCCGATTCGTGCGCAAGCTAAAACCGAAATAGCTAATTCTGGAATCATTGGTAAGTAAATACAAACTCTATCTCCTTTCTTTATCCCGTGGTCTTTTAAAACATTAGCAAACTTACAAACACGTTTGTGTAGTTCTTTATAAGAAATATGTTGAGCTTCTTCTTTTGGGTTGTTGGGCTCAAATAAAATAGCTGTTTTATCTCCTCTGATATGCAAATGACGGTCGATACAGTTTTCTGTAATATTTAGCTTTGCTCCTTCAAACCATTTGAACTCAGTTTTCTCAAAATTATAGTCCAAAACGGTATCCCATTTTTTCCTCCAAACAAAGTGTTCTTCTGCTATTTCTTCCCAAAATAATTCTGGATTTCTAACGGACTTTCTATATACTTGAAAATATTCTTCTAATGTTTTTACGTGGTAGTTACTCATTCTTATACTCCTTTTTATTTTAGCTTAAGCTACTAAAATAAATCATTTTTAATTGTTTATCAATTTATTAATTCTTCTTCTTAAAACATATACTAACTTTCATCTTCTTGTTGCAATAAACGTGAATGTATAATAAAACGAACTCCTAAAGGAATTTCTAATGAAAAACTTGCTCCTCTTCCTTCAGTTATATCAATGGTTAAGTGCGTGTGCTTCCAGTATTCATATTGATCTTTATTCATATAAAAAGGAACTTCATCTAACACACCTAACAGAATATCACTTTCATCTAAATACATTTCATCTTTAGGAAAAATCATTGGTGATGATCCATCACAACATCCTCCGCTTTGATGAAAAATTAATTCGCCATGTTGCTTTTTTAGTTTTTTAACTATTTCTTTTGCTGCATCTGTTATTGCTACTCTTTGCATATTATATTTTTTTATAAAATACTGAGCTTTTTAAAGCTCAGTATTTTCAAACAACTAAAAGAACCCTAACTTGTTTTTATCATACGATATCAACATGTTCTTAGTTTGACGATAGTAATCCATCATCATTAAATGGTTTTCTCTACCAAATCCTGATTTTTTATACCCTCCAAATGGTGCGTGGGCTGGATAAGCATGATAACAATTTACCCAAACTCTTCCTGCTTTAATAGCTCTTGGAATTTGATATAACTGATGTGCATCTCGTGTCCACACTCCTGCTCCTAATCCGTACATGGTATCATTTGCTATTTCTAGCGCTTCTGCTTCATCTTTAAACTTTGTCACACACACAACAGGCCCAAAAATTTCCTCTTGAAATACGCGCATCTTATTGTGTCCTTCTAAAATAGTTGGTTTAATATAAAATCCATTTGCTAACTCTCCTTCTAGTGTATTAACTTCTCCTCCACATAGCACTTTCGCTCCTTCTTCTTTTCCTATTTTAATATACGCTTGAATTTTTTCATATTGATCATTTGATGCTTGTGCTCCTACCATTGTGTTTACATCATACGGACTTTTTTGTACTATTGCTTCTGTTCTTGCCACCACTCGCTCCATAAACTTATCATAGATGTCTTCTTGTACTAAAATACGTGAAGGACAGGTACAAACTTCTCCTTGATTAAAAGCAAATAACACCGCTCCTTCAATTGCTTTATCTAAAAAAGCATCATCTTCATCCATTACACTATTAAAGAAGATATTTGGAGACTTACCTCCTAACTCCATCGTAACTGGATTTAAGTTTTTAGAAGCATACTGCATTATTAATTGTCCTGTAGTAGTTTCTCCTGTAAATGCTACTTTATCTATTCTTGGGCTTGATGCCAATGGTTTTCCTGCTTCAGGACCAAAACCATGAACTACATTAATAACTCCTGGAGGAAAAACATCGGCTATTTTTTCCATTAACAATGTTGCTGATGACGGAGTTTGTTCTGCTGGTTTTAATATTACACAGTTACCTGTAGCCAATGCTGGTGGCAACTTCCACGATAACATTAAAAGAGGAAAGTTCCAAGGAATAATTTGCCCCACAACCCCCAAAGGTTCTTTAATGTTCATTGATAAGGTATTTTGATCAAGCTCTGTTGCACTTCCTTCTTCTGCTCTAATGGCAGCAGCAAAATAGCGCCAATGATCTACTGCCAAAGGAACATCAGCATTTAATGTTTCTCGTATTGGTTTTCCATTATCACAGGTTTCTACTAATGCAAACTCTTCTAAATTTGCTTCAATTATATCTGCTACTTTATTTAGCAATGAAGCTCGTTCTGCTGCTGAAGTGTTTCCCCAACTTTCCTTCGCTGCATTGGCTGCATCTAAAGCTAGTTCTATATCTTCTTTTTGTGATCTTGGATATTTTGCTATGATGCTATTATCAACTGGAGATTTGTTTTCAAAATATTCTCCACCTAAGGGAGACACAAACTTCCCATTGATAAAATTTGCATACGTGTCTTTAAATTTTGGTTTCGTGTAACTCATAAAACTTTGTATTTTTGTTCTTTACTTAAATTAACTATCCCGAAATAACACTTCTACAATCAACCTGTATTAAAAATGAGTATTTCGTAATTTTTGTAAAATTAAAATATCATATAGTCAATATATTGAACGTATTTATTAAATTGTAACACATATCTATTATCTCAAAAAAAGGATAAATAGATTTTTGTACTATTGATTATGAACCATTTATTAAGTCGACATAAAGAAAGTAGAAAACTTACTACTTTAATAGAGAACAGAACTACGTATAATGCCGAATATGCTGAGTTGAATATTTTTGAGACTCATAAAAGTGCTGAACAGGTTTCTTTGACTTTTGATTTTCCTGTGATTGCAAGTATGCTCACTGGAAAAAAAGTAATGCATTTAGAAGGTATGGAACCTTTTGATTTTTTCCCTGGTGAATCTGTGGTAATGCCAACTAATAAAGAAATGATTATAGATTTCCCCTTGGCTGAAAAAAATAATCCTACTCAATGTTTGGCTTTAGGTATTGACTCTGATAAGATTGATGAGATAGTAGATAAGTTTAATCACAATGTTACTATAGAGCGCGAAAACAATAATTGGAAATTAAACGAAACTTCTTCTCACCTTGTTCATAATACGGATATTAATCATTTAGTTGGACGTTTAGTACATACGTTTACCGATCAAAACAAATCTAAAGACATTCTTCTTGATCTTATGATACAGGAATTGATTGTTAGATTATTACAAACGAAAGCTAAAGCTTTTATCTTAAACGATCCTTCTGACACGCTTACAGACACCCGCATTGGTATGGTTATTAAGTTTATAAAAAACAACCTCACAAATAAAGATATTACTGTAGAATTGTTAGCTAAGAAGGCTTGTATGAGTACATCTCATTTTCATAAAAAGTTTAAAAACACCTTAGGAATTTCTCCTATTGACTACATAAACTCTGAAAAAATTAAATTTTCTAAAAAACTTATAAAACAATCTAAAAACCTACGAATCTCTGAAATAGCTTACAAATCTGGTTTTAATAACATTAGCTATTTTAACAGACAATTTAAAAAAATGGAGATGATTACTCCTCAGCAGTTTAAAAAGTCTTTTATAAAAGAGTAAATCATCAACTTTTTAAAAAAAACTTTTATAGCTACATTTGTTTGATATGATGATATCTCTTTTTCTAGATGTTTTAAGTACTAATTTGTACATAGTCTTACTCTTTTTTATTGTGGCTGTTCTATACTCTTCTGTCGGATTTGGTGGTGGTTCCAGTTACTTGGCTGTTTTAGCACTCACTGGCTTACTTTTTACACAAATAAGAGCTACAGCATTACTTTGTAATGTAATGGTTGTTACAGGTAATGTTTTACTTTATATGCAACAAAAACAATATAATTGGAAAAAGGTTATTCCGCTTACTTTATTTAGTATTCCTATGGCTTTTTTGGGTGGCTATTTACGAATAAGTCAAACTTTTTTCTTTATTCTTTTAGGTTTCACACTACTTTTTGCTGCTATTACCATGTGGAGTTCAAACAAAGTAGTTACCAACAGCAATAAAACTACCGATTTAAACATAGCAAAAAATGCAGGTTATGGCGGAATTATTGGTTTTATTTCTGGAATGGTTGGAATTGGTGGTGGTATTTTCTTAGCTCCGTTACTTCATTTAACCAATTGGGACACTCCTAAAAAAATAGCTGCTACAGCAAGCTTTTTTATTTTAGTAAATTCTATATCTGGATTGATAGGTCAATATGTGAACCCTGAATTTTCTATCGACTGGAAGCTTACTTCTATTTTATTAATTATTGTTTTTATTGGTGGTCAAATTGGTAGTAGAATGAGTAACCAATTCTTTAATTCCACACAACTGAAAAAAGCAACCGCTATTCTAATTGCCTTTGTAAGTATTCGGATTTTAATTAAGTATTTATATTAGCCAATTATTCATATTATTTTCTTCTACATAAAAAAAGCAACGTAAACACGTTGCTCTTTCATCCCCTAAACATAGATAACTATTTCTTAGCTTAACCAAGCATTCATCATCCACAATGTTTTTTCTTGTTCTGCAATAAAGTCACTCATCATTGAGTTTGTTCCTTCATCTTCTGCTTCATCAGACAAATCAAGAATTAAACGTTCTATTTTTAATAGTTCTGATAACGAATCAATAATTAATTTTACTGCTTCAACATCATTTGAAATATTTTTTCCTACTGGTACTTTTGATACACTAGTGTAATCTTCAAAAGTATGCAATGGTGTTCCTTGTAATGTTAAAATACGTTCTGCTATTAAGTCTACTTTTTCTTGTGCATCTGTATAAAATTCTTCAAACTTCATATGCAACTCAAAAAAGTTTTTTCCTTTAATATTCCAGTGTAAACCTCTTGCATTTTGGTAATATACTTGAAAGTTTGCTAATAAGGCATTTAACTCTTTTACTAAGTTTTCAGTTTTTTGTTTATCTAATCCTAAAATTGTAGTTGACATATTGTTTTGATTTTAAGTTTTTTACTTTTTCTATTACAAATTTAAGGCAAGTTTTAACAGTTTTACTATAAACGTAATCGATTGTTTTAATATCTTTATCAAAAATTATTATTGAAATGACTATAACACAATTAAAATATACACTAGCCGTTGCTGAATATAAAAACTTCACCATAGCTGCAGAACATTGCTTTGTCACGCAACCAACGTTAAGTATGCAAATTCAGAAATTAGAAGAAGAATTAGATGCTAAAATTTTTAATCGTTCTAAAAAACCTATTGAATTAACTGAAGTTGGTAAACGTATTGTAGAACAAGCTAAAGTAATTGTTGATGAAAGTAATCGTATTATTGATATTGTACATCAACAAAAAGGCTATGTAGGTGGTGAGTTTAGACTAGGAATAATCCCTACAATTATGCCTACACTACTTCCTATGTTTTTAAAAACATTTAGTAAGAACTACCCTAAAGTTCAATTAGTTATTGAAGAATTAACTACAGAAGAAATTGTTAGAAAGTTAATGGATGGTTATATAGATGCTGCTATTGCTGCTACTCCATTAGAAAATGAAGCCATAAAAGAGCGTGTTTTGTATTATGAACCTTTTGTAGGTTTAGTTCCAAGTGAACATCGATTATTTAAACAAAAGAAATTAAAAGTTGATGATTTAGAAGTTGATGATATTTTATTGTTAGAAGACGGACATTGTTTTAAAGACAGTGTAATTAATCTTTGTAGAACTAATAAAAGAAGCTCTACACATCACTTTCAGTTAGAAAGTGGAAGTTTTGATACATTAATAAAGTTATCTAAAGACGGATTAGGAATGACCTTACTTCCTTATTTAAATACGCTGGATTTAAATGAACGAGACAAAACTCATTTAAGAGAATTTGAATCTCCATCTCCTGCACGTGAAGTTAGCTTGATTTATCACAAATCGCAATTAAAAATGCAATTGATTGAAGCTTTAAAAAGTACTATTGACAGTGTAATTAGAGGCGCTATTGCTTTTAGTGATGTAGAAATTATAAGTCCACTTCAGAAAAAATAAACCTCATTAAGCTAACATTTTAAAATAACTGACCTAGCTATGGGATGGAAAATATCATGCGTAATTATTAACTCTAACAAAGAAATAGAGAAAGAAAAACTCTTAAATAGTATCGGTTTTCATAATCTAAAAAAAATAGTTCCTAAAACGTTTGAAGAGGTTATGTTACCTCCTGGTAATACCGTTTATATTACAAAATACAAAGGAAATTGGATAATATGTGAACAAGAATTACCCATAAAATCATTTGAAGAAAATACTTCCTATGAGGAAAATACACTATCTGATTTTTTCCCTGATACTGAAATATGTTCTATTGCTCTTCAAAGCACTGTTAATTTTTGGGGATATTCTGTTACTAAAAATAATCAAAAATTAAGGGTTAAAGGAGGAACATCAGAACTAGGCACCTTTATTGATTTCGGTAAACCTCTTAAAGAGGAAGAAAAACTATTATCTAAGTCAAAAATAAATGAAAATGGAAATAGGTTTTATAATTTCGATGAATTTACTGAAGGAGAATTTACTGAAGATCAAGTAGGTGAAAATTTTGTATTTGAGTTATGTACAAGGTATTTTGGAAAGCAATTGGATTCAGATGATGAGTTATTATTTGATACTAATTTCGAAGGATATAGTTTTTCAAAAACACCTACTAACATAAGAAAAGTTTCTTCTCCTCTTGATAACTTAAATAAAAACACTCAACTAAACACGAAATTTCTAAAGTATCTATTATTTATAGTTGTAATAATCATTATACGCCTAATTCTAAAAAACACATAAAAAGTCCCGCTATTAGCGGGACTTTTTATTTTTTATCGCTCTGCGATTTAAAAACTATATTCTGATAAAGGTTTTGGAAAATCTTCTGGATTTGCAGCTAAGTGATAACGAGGGTCATCTACTGCTTCTTCAATAACATCTGCAAAAATCGGGCTTGCTTTATATAACAATACCTTACAATCTTCACTTAAATGTTTTAAGGTTACCTTCTTCCCTGCTTTTTGATATTTTTCTACTAATATAAAAATAGCTTCAATAGCTGAATGGTCTGAAATACGCGATTCTACAAAATCAATTTCCACGTTAGCAGGATCATTTTTAATATCAAACTTTTCGTTAAAAGCAGTAATACTTCCGAAGAATAATGGTCCCCAAATTTCGTAAATCTTAGTTCCATCTTCTTTAAAACGTTTTCTCGCTCTAATTTTTTTTGCATTTTCCCAAGCAAAAACTAATGCTGAAATAATTACCCCAACAAATACAGCAATTGCTAAATCAAAAATTACAGTTACCGCAGATACTATAATTAATACAATTGCATCCGATTTTGGAATTTTATTCATAATTCTAAAACTAGACCATGCGAACGTATCAATAACCATCATAAACATTACTCCTACTAAAGCTGCGATAGGTACTTGCTCAATATATTTATCTGCAAAAAGGATAAAAATTAATAAAGTAACCGCCATCATAACTCCTGATAAACGCCCTCTACCACCTGCGTTAATGTTAATTACTGTTTGACCAATCATACCACAACCACCAGTTCCTCCAAACAATCCACTTAACATATTTCCAGCTCCTTGTGCTACACATTCTTTATTACCATCACCTCTTGAATCTGTTAACTCATCCACTAAATTCATCGTCATTAACGTTTCAATCAACCCAACTGAAGCTGCTAAAAAGGCATACGGTGCAATAAACTTTAATGTATCTAAATTAAATGGCAAATTACTCCAAAGTTCTGCTAAATTCATTTTCTTAGAAATTTCATCAAAACCATTTAAACCAGCTCCTCCTCCATCTCTAATAAAATCTCCAACATTTATAGACTCTAATCCACCGAAAATAGATACAAACGTAACAATTAAAATAGCTGTTAACGCTGCTGGTACTTTTGTTGTTAATTTTGGAAGCAACCATATAATTAGCATCGTTAACAACACTAACCCAACCATAGTATATAGCTTTGTTCCTTGTAAAGTAGATTTTACTACCCCACTATCTTTTACTGAATAAAATCCGCCATTTTCAATATTATAAACAACTTTTTTTGTTTTTGCATCAAAAACTTGTGTTTCTGATTTTACAAAAACTTCCTTGTTTGTTTCATTATTAATAATTGAATTTCCTTTAATTGAAAACAATGCAGCACTTGATACTAGATCTTGTACCTCATTATCTGCAACTTTATACACCAACTCTTTCGATTCAGTTTTACGCATATTTTGACCAAAAATGTCCTTCTTATTTTCTTTGAACATTCCTAGTTGAGCTATAAAAATAACTATAGCTAAACCATTTACGAATCCCATCATTACTGGATGTGGAATTAACCGAACTAATTTCCCTAATTTAAATACTCCTGCTAACACTTGAATAACTCCCATTAAAACTACAGCTGCTAGTAAATAAAAGTATCCCATATTTTCTACAGGAGTATCAAACAGCAGTCCTTTTGCATGTCCTTCCTGTATCATGTTTACAAAAATTACTGCCACAGCACCAGCTGCTCCTGAAATTAAACCAGGTCTTCCTCCAAAAATTGCAGAAACAATCCCTACCACGAAAGCTCCAAACAAAGCTACAATAGGACTAATTTGAGCTACGAAAGCAAAAGCTACTACCTCTGGTATCATTGCTAACGATACCGTAATACCTGCTAACGAATCGTCTTTTATATTAATCTTCTTACTTTTAATGTATTTCATCATAATTTCTAAGAGTCTTTTGTAAAAATGCGCAAATGTAAAGATAATTTTATAGACCAAGTTTTAGCTTTCATTAAGTTTAATTTTGTCAGCGTAAATTTTTGCCTTAATTTTGAACGTTGAACTATCAAACCAATTTGGTAGCAACAAATGAGCAGAAAAACACTACTTACTTCGAAAGAAATTGAAATCATTCTGCATCGATTAGCGTGTCAGTTAATCGAGAATCACAACGATTTTTCTAATACCGTTTTAATAGGATTACAACCTAGAGGCTCTTATTTAGCTAATCGATTGGCTAAATTATTAAGAGAAGAGTATCAAATTAAAGGCCTAAAATTAGGCTTGTTAGATATTACCTTTTATCGTGATGATTTTCGCAGAAGAGAAGAACCATTAGAAGCCACCTCTACACAAATTGACTTTTTAATTGAAGGAAAAAAGGTGGTTATTATTGATGACGTATTATTTTCAGGAAGAAGCGTTCGAAGTGCTTTAACAGCACTACAATCGTATGGAAGACCTGATAATATTGAGTTATTAGTATTAATAGATCGTCGCTTTAGCCGTCATTTACCTATTCAACCTAATTATAGAGGAAGACAAGTAGATGCCATCAATGAAGAAAAAGTAGTTGTGAACTGGCAAGAAACTCATAAAGAAGATACAATTTACCTTGAACCCAAGCCCTCAAAGCTTGATTAGTTATGATTAAAAAAACAAACTAAAATGAAGCAGTTAAGTGTTGAACATTTATTAGGAATCAAATACCTTAACAAAAATGACCTTGAGCTTATTTTTGAAACTGCCGCTCATTTTAAAGAAGTCATTAACCGACCTATAAAAAAGGTTCCTTCGTTACGTGATATTACCATCGCTAATTTATTTTTTGAAAATAGCACGCGTACAAAGCTTTCTTTTGAATTAGCTGAAAAACGTTTATCTGCTGATGTTATTAATTTTTCTGCAGGGCAATCTTCAGTAAAAAAAGGAGAAACTTTAATTGATACTGTTAACAATATTTTGTCGATGAAAGTTGATATTGTTGTGATGCGACATTCAAATGTAGGAGCAGGAATTTTCTTATCAAACCATGTAGATGCTAAGATTATTAATGCTGGAGATGGCACACATGAACACCCGACCCAAGCATTATTAGATAGTTTTTCTATGCGGGAAGCTTTAAATAGCGACTTAAAAGGAAAGAAAATTGTAATTGTTGGTGATGTCTTACACTCACGTGTAGCTTTATCAAATATTTTTGCACTACAATTACAAGGAGCTAAAGTAAAAGTTTGCGGACCTAGTACGTTAATTCCTAGATACATTTCTAGTTTAGGAGTTGAAGTGGAAACCAACCTTAAAAAAGCTTTAGAGTGGTGTGATGTTGCTAATGTATTACGTGTGCAACACGAACGTATGGATATAAAATACTTTCCATCAACTAGAGAATACACACAACTTTTTGGTATTAACAAAGAAATATTAGACAGTCTTGGCAAAAAAATTGTCATAATGCACCCTGGACCTATTAATAGGGGGGTAGAACTAACAAGTGATGTTGCCGACAGTGATCAATCAATTATTCTAAACCAAGTAGAAAATGGAGTTGCTGTTCGTATGGCAGTTATTTATTTGTTAGCACAACAAATAAAAAGATAGTCATGAATATAACTGATAAAACTAATTACACCCTAGTAACTTCTGATGAAAAAACATTTTCTGACTTCTTTGAAAGCTTTGAAAATGAACATGTAAACCTTACAGATAAAAATTTAATTGTTGTAATTTCAGAAGAATTTAATCCCTCTAACAAAAATATTTTACTATTTTTGGAATACGCAGAAAAACATCAAAACAATGGCACATCTTTTGTTGTTATATCTAAAGATGTTACTATTGATGATTTTCCTGAAACTTTTAACATTGTTCCTACTTTAATTGAAGCAGAAGATGTTATAGAAATGGAAAACATTCAGCGTGATTTAGGTTTTTAACCTTTAATTTTAATAATTATCCATCCCCTAAACGATAATTTATGATAAAAAAAATACTTTTTATAACTTTTTTCTTAACTATTTCTGTTGCTTTTTCACAAGAAAAATCAATTAATAAGTTAATAGCATCTCCTAACCCTTTTACGAACAATACTACTATTTACTTTAATGCTAAACATAGTCAAACAGTTATTTTAACTGTTAGAAATGTACTAGGTAAAACTGTTTATAATAAAGAGCTTAAAGTGGTTAAGGGACATAACTCTTTCCCTTTTCAACGTAATGATTTAAAGTCTGGTATGTACATTTATGCAATACAAAGTAATAAAGAAATAATTTCAAAACGCTTTGTAATCAAATAAATGAGTTTACACTTAACTGTTTTAGGTTGTCATTCTGCTACTCCAAGAGCTAATGCCTACCCTACCGCTCAATACTTAGAAATTAACAATCGTCATTTTTTAATTGATTGTGGAGAAGGTACACAACGCCAAATGCGAAAATACAAGGTTGGTTTTTCAAAAATAAACCATATTTTTATTTCTCATTTGCATGGTGATCATTTTTTTGGTTTGGTTGGACTCATCGCTACTTTTGGGATTCTAAACAGAGAAAAAGAGTTACATATTTACGGCCCAAAAGGCATAAAAGAAGTGACAACACTTCAGTTAAAAATTTCAAAATCGTGGACTAAATATCCTATTATTTTTCACGAATTAGAATCAAAAGAAAGTGAGCTTATTTTTGAAGATGATAAAGTTTCTGTAAGAACCATTCCTTTAAATCATAGAGTGTATACTAATGGTTTTTTATTTACTGAAAAACCTAAACTTAGAAAGTTACACATTGAGAATATTCAGCAATATAACGAAATAGAAACTTGTGACTTTCATAACATTAAAGCTGGTAAAGACTTTACACTCTCTACGGGTGAAGTAATTCCTAATGAAGAGCTTACAATTGATCCTCCTAAACCTTTAAGTTTTGCTTTCTGTAGTGACACAGCTTATAAACCAGACATTGTTCCTATTATTAAAGATGTAGACTTGTTATACCACGAAGCTACATTTTTAAAAGACAGAGAAGATTTATGTGATAAAACTAAACATTCTACTGCAGAACAAGCAGCTTCTATTGCTAGTAAAGCAAATGCAAACAAATTAATTATTGGGCATTATTCTAGCAGGTATAAAAACATTAACGATTTTAAAATTGAGGCTCAAACAGTTTTTAAGAATACTGAATTAGCGGAAGCAGGGAAACGATATAGTACTAATTCTTTTCCTGTTGAAATTTTAAATTAATACTGCTTTGTTGATAGAAGTACCAAAGTACATGCTATTTCACTCTCAATACCATTTTCCTTTAACAACTCCATAAGCTCAATATTTTCGGTTCCAGGGTTAAAAATCACTCTGCGAGGTTGTAAGTTAATTATATACTCATAATAAGATTCCTGTCGCTTTGGATTTAAATATAAAGTTACAGTATCAATATTTTCGAAAAAAATATTTTCTGTTTTAATAGCTACATCTGCAACAATTCCTTTTTGTAAACCAATTGCTACAGTTTCTATTCCATTATCTCTTAGCCTTTTAATAGCTATATTCGAATATCTAGAGGATTTTAAAGAGGCTCCTAGTACCAAAGTTCGTTTTTTCATTTTCTGTTAATAATACGTTAAACTCTCTTAAGTTAAGTAACAAAGTTAGGTAATAAAGAGTCTATTAAGCATCAAAACAATTCAAAACAACAAAAATGAAAAACATATTACTAATACTTTTAGCTGTATTTACTACAAGTATTTATGCACAAATGCCTAAAAGTAGCCTACCCAAACCAGGAGTAATTTCTGGTAAAGTAGTCGATCAAGCAACCAAGCAACCTCTTCCCTATGTAAATATTATAATCAAAGATATTGCCAAAAAAATTATTACTGGTGGAATTACTGATGACAATGGCTTATTCTCTATAAAAAATATACCTGAAGGAAATAGTATTGTTGAAGTTCAGTTTATAGGGTATAGAACATTCTCTAAACCTATTTCTGTAAGTCGTAAATCAAGCAATGTTAATTTGGGCACTATTCCTCTAGAGGAAGATAGCACTACTTTAGATGAAGTAGAAATTAGAGCAGAAACTTCTTCAGTAACTCAAAAAGTAGACAGAAAAGTTATTAACGTTGGTAAAGATTTGACCTCAGCAGGAGCTACTGCTTCTGATTTATTAAATAACGTACAATCTGTAAGTGTTGATAGCCAATCAGGTAACATTAGTTTGCGTGGTAACGAAAATGTACGTGTATTAGTTGATGGTAAACCTACCAACATTCCTGCTTCTGAGTTATTAAAACAAATACCTTCATCATCTATTAAAAGTGTTGAGTTAATTACCAATCCTTCTGCTAAATACAACCCTGAAGGAATGAGTGGTATTATTAATATAATTCTTAATAAAAATGCCAATATGGGCTTTAATGGTTCTATAAATACTGGAGTTGAAGCTGGTCATTATGTTCGTTACAATGCTTCTACAAACATGAATTACAAAACAGGAAAAGTGAACTTTTTTGGTAACTATGGCTTTAGAGGTGGTGATAATTACAATTTTGGATACATTAGTAGACCTGGAGAAAATTATCAAGACTTTATTTTTCAGAATGATGATGAATCACATTTATTTAAAATTGGAGCAGACATTTATTTAGATGATAAAAACACTCTTTCGCTTTACACAACTCAAAACTGGTTTAATGTTTTTGCTAAAGGACGTGCTATAATTACAGATAATAATGGTAATTTAATTGAACATTCACCTAATACTCAAAACAATGAAAGCCATAATCAAACCTATAATGTAAATTATAAACATGATTTTGAAAAAGAAGGACATAACATAGAGTTTGAAGCTAACTATTCTAAAAACAATGCTCCAAACTACTTAAATAATTACTTCTTAGAAGGTACTCAACCTGATTATTTCAATGATATTAATAATGATAGAAAAAGTACATTATTAAATTTAGATTATACAAACCCTATCTCTAAAAATGGTAAACTTGAGTTAGGTTTAGAGTATCGAGTAAATAATACCGACAATGTAAACCTAACAAACCAACAAATTGTATTAGAAGATATTAATGGAAATAAAACATATAGAGATGTAGGAGATTCTTATTTTACTTATGACAGAGATATTTATTCTGCTTACATAAACTATGGTCATAAGTTTGGAAAACTATCTATGCAATTAGGTGCCCGTTTTGAGCAATATAAAATTGAAGGAAACTTTACAGGACTAGATGAAAATGGTGATGTAAAGAAAGATAAAGTTACTGATGATATTTTCAGCGTATACCCTTCTGCTTTTTTTACTTACAATCCTAATGATGCAGATCAATTTCAGTTAAGCTATAGTAAAAGAGTTGATAGACCAGGAATACAGCAAGTAAACCCTATTAGAGAATGGAGTACTCCTTTAATTACTTCTGTAGGTAATCCTGATCTTGTTCCTCAATTTACAAACTCAGTTGAATTTAATTATACAAGAAAAATAAAAGGTGGTTCAATAACATTAGGAAGTTTTTATAGAAACATCACTGATGTAATTAATAGAGCTACTTACATGGATCCTTTAGATGAAACAAACACTAGGCAAATATTAACTTTTGCTAATTTTGATGACACAGATGCTTACGGTTTAGAATTTTCTGCTAGTTATAAGATAGCAAAATGGTGGAGAGCAAATGCTAGTATGGATTATTATTCTCAAAAGCAATTTGGAACTACTGATTTAAGCGACCCGAACTCACCAACTATTGAAGTTAAAACAGATATTTTTAATGCTCGTATAAGTAATAGTTTTACAGTATCTAAAAAATTACGTTTACAATTGTTTGCAATGTATAGAGGACCAAGAGAAGACATTCAATGGAATGTTGACCCTATGAAAATGGTAAATATTGGTGCTAATTATAGTATTCTTAAAGGAAAAGGAAATATTAACCTTAGAGTAAATGATATCTTTAACGATATGAGATTTAAGTTTAATTCTGAAAGGCCTTTTGTTCAAAATGGACGTTTTAAATGGGAAAGTAGAACTGCTTATATTGGATTTAACTATAGATTTGGTGGAGGAAAAAACAAAGCTCGTGCCAGAAAACAACGTGATAATAATGAAAAGCAAGGAGGCGGAGGCTTCATGTAGCATTACATTTCTTTAATTATTTAAAAAAAACGAAGTTAAATACTTCGTTTTTTTTATTTTTAGCAGAATTTCATTCCCTTCAATATATGAAAAGATTGCTAATATTAATTTTATTCCTAAGTACTTATTTGAGCCTAGCTCAAAACCTACAAGTTACAGGAACTATTTTAGATAAAAAAAATAACCAACCAATACCCTTCGTTACTATTTCTTGTAAAAATACTTCTGACAAAATACTTACTGGTAGTATCTCTGATGAAAAAGGGAATTTTAAAATTGAAAAACTTCCAAAGGAAAATTTACTTTTAACTTTTCAATTTATTGGTTACAGAGCTTTTGAAAAGAAAATTGATTTAAAAAAGAATAGTAAAATAGGGATAGTTTTTCTTGAAGAAAATACCACTCAATTAGATGAGGTTGAAATACAAGGAGAAACTTCAACTATTATTCAAAAAATTGACAGAAAAGTCATTAATGTAGGTAATGACTTAACAGCTTCTGGAGCCACCTCTTTAGAAATGCTTGAAAACATTCCTTCTGTAGATATTAATCAACTTTCTGGAACTATAAGTTTACGAGGTAATGAAAATGTTAGAGTTTTAGTGAATGGAAAACCTTCCAACGTAAATACAGCTCAATTATTAAAACAAATACCTTCCAACTCAGTAAAAAGTGTTGAAATAATTACAAATCCTTCAGCAAAATACACTCCTGAAGGTATGAGTGGTATTATCAACTTAATCCTAAAAAAGAACACCAAAATTGGTTTTAATGGTAGTATTATTGCAGGTATTAAGCACAGTAGAAACACCAAACCCGACATAATCTTAAACACCAATTACAAGGCAGGAGTTACTAATTTTTATCTAAACTATAATACTAGTTGGGGCGATTATGAAACTTTCAATAACTTAACAAGAGTAGACAGTAATCTGTCTCAAAACCTTTACTTTTTAAATAATTCTGAAAATCATAACATCAAATTTGGAATAGATATAGATCTTACAGCTAAAAGTATTTTATCTATATACACTTATCAAAATTTCGATAACAATAGTTTAATAACGAATACACTAGTAACCGAAAACAATTCTTTGACTTTTGACAATAGAAGTTTTTCTAATTACAATCAAAAAAATGAAACCTATAATGCTGATTATGTTTACAATTTTGATGATAAAGGACAGAATTTAGAGATTGAACTTAATCACTCTCTAACCAAAAATCCTGAAAAAACAACTAACGAAGAGTTTATAAATCCCAGTTCAAAAGAATATAATTATACAAATGACATTAAAGACACTCGTAAACTTTGGTTGTTGAACATTGATTATATAAAACCTATAAAGTCAGGAAAACTAGAATTAGGGTTTGAATTTAGAAAGCAAGATTTTTACAATCTAATACTTACCGATAGAGAAAACATAAATGATTCTGCTTCTCTTGAACCTATAGGAAATACAACGTTAAATTATGATAGAGATATTTATTCAGGATATATAAATTTCAACAAGGAGTTCAAAAAAATTTCAATTCAGACAGGTTTAAGATTAGAACAATTTTACCTAGATGCTCTTTTTTCGAATACAGAACAAGGAAACACCACTTTAAAAAATAATATTTTTAGTTGGTATCCTTCATTATCAATTCTATACAGCTTTACTGAAAAAGATAAGTTACAACTTGCCTATAGTAGGAGAATTGACAGACCTTCTGCATATCAGATAACACCAATTCAAGAGTGGTTTTCTCCTCTAACTATATCAAGAGGAAACCTTAATTTACAGCCGCAATTTACAAACTCTCTAGAGCTTAATTATACTAAAACAGTCACTAAAGGTTATATATCATTCGGAACATTTTATCGAAGAACAAATGAAAAAATTGGTCGACTATTGCAGCAAGATGAACAAAATTCAGACAAAGTCATTACTTCGTTTACCAATTACGATTATGCAGATAGTTATGGTATTGAACTTTCTTCTAGTTTTAAGCCAAAAAAATGGTGGACACTCAATTCTTCTTTTGAAACATACATTCAAGACTCTCAAGGTGTTTTAAATGGTAACTTTGAAACGGTAAAAAACACCTTAGTAAAAGGACGTATAAGCAACTCTTTTAAAGCTTCAAAAAAACTGAGCTTCCAGCTATCAGGTATTTTTAGAGGTAAAAGTAAAAACATTCAGTATTCTATAGAACCATATACTATGATTAATGCCGGAGCTAGGTTAAAGCTATTTGACGGTAAAGGAAGTATTACCTTAAGAAGTACTGACATTTTTAATAATGTAAATTTTGATTATACATCTAACACCCCTTTTATGCAAAAAGGAAAGTATACACTAGAGTACAACTCTGTCTACCTAGGATTTTCCTATAATTTTGGAAGTGGAAAAAACAAAAGTAAAGGCAGAAAATACAGAGATAATAATGAAGCACAAGGAGGTATGTTTTAATAAAAAATCCGAAGTTAATACTTCGGATTTATTTATTTTATAAGTAGGTAGTCTAACATTACCAACGAATCACTACCGATCCCCAAGTAAATCCACTACCAAAGGCAGCTAACACTACCAAATCACCATCATTTATTTTTCCTTTTTCCCAAGCTTCTGTCAATGCTATAATAACCGAAGCAGCAGTAGTATTACCATACTTCATAATATTATTATACACCTTGTCATCAGATAACTGGAACTTCTTTTGAATAAATTGTGCAATACGTAAATTCGCTTGATGAGGAATTAACATATCAATATCTTCCTTTTGCAGTCCGTTTGCTTGTAATCCTTCCATAATAGCTTCTGAAAAACGAACGACTGCATGCTTAAATACAAACTGACCGTTCATATATGGATAATACGAAGTATCATCTGGGTCATTGGCCTCTATGATTTCAGGAACCCAACGTCCTGTTGAAGGCCCTTCTAGCATTAATTCTTTCGCAAACTTTCCTTCAGAATGTAAGTGAGAAGATAAAATCCCTTTTCCTTCCTCTTCCGAACGTGATAAAACAGCTGCTCCTGCTCCATCTCCAAAAATTACAGTAACTCCACGACCACGTGTAGAACGTTCTAAACCACCTGAATGATTTTCAGAACCAATTACTAAAACATTTTTATACATTCCTGTTTTGATAAATTGATCAGCAACAGAAAGTGAATAAATAAAACCAGAACATTGGTTACGTACATCTAACGCACCAATTGTAGGCATATCTAATAAATCTTGAATTTGTACTCCACCTCCTGGAAAATATAATTCAGGACTCAACGTAGCAAAAATGATAAAATCAATATCATCTTTAGTCAATCCCGCACGCTCAATAGCTATTTTAGCGGCTTTTGCTCCCATTACTGATGTAGAATCATCAGAAGTTTTTGGGTCTATCCAACGACGCTCTTTTATACCAGTTCTCTCCTGAATCCATTCATCACTCGTCTCCATAAACTGAGTCAAGTCATCGTTAGTCACTACGTTCTCAGGAACATAATAACCTAATCCTGTAATTTTTGAGTTATACATATTTTTTATGTTGATTATTCTGTAGTTAACAAATTAAAAGCTTGTAAAAGTATGAATTTTATATAATTCGTACAAAAAGTGCCATCTTGTCACTAATTCTTATTTGGTATTTTTTTTGACTATTGATTCTGCAGAAAATAATATCAATTAAAATATATACTTATGAGTAAAGGAAACATTAATGTATCGGTTGAAAATATATTTCCACTGATTAAAAAATTCTTGTATTCTGACCACGAAATCTTTTTACGTGAATTAATTTCTAACGGAACTGATGCTACAACTAAATTAAAACATCTTATTTCAATTGGTGAAGCTAAGACAGAATTAGGCGATGCTAAAATTGAAATAAGTATCGATAAAGATGCGAAAACCCTAACCATTAAAGACCAAGGAATTGGTATGACAATGGATGAGGTTGAAAAATACATCAACCAAATCGCTTTTTCTGGTGCAGAAGAGTTCTTAGAAAAATACAAAGACGATAAAAACGAAACAGGTGTTATTGGTCACTTCGGATTAGGTTTCTATTCTGCTTTTATGGTAGCTGATAAAGTAGAAATTTTCACAAAATCATTCAAAGACGAGCCAGCTGCTCACTGGACATGTGATGGTTCACCTGAATATACTTTAGTGGAGCACGACAAGTCTGACAGAGGTACAGAAATTGTATTACATATTGCTGAAGATTCTACTGAATTTTTAGAAGAAGGTAAAATCCGTGGACTATTAACAAAATATAATCGTTTCAACCAAGTTCCGATTAAATTTGGAACTAAGAAAATAAATGATCCAGATTTTACTCCAAAAACCACTAAAGACGAAGACGGTAAAGAAGTAACTGAGCCTCACAAACAAATTGAAGTTGATGATATCATCAATAATACTGAACCTGCATGGACTAAAAAACCAGCGGATTTGGAAGATGAAGATTATAAAAACTTCTACCGTGAATTGTATCCAATGCAATTTGAGGAGTCTTTATTCCATATTCACTTAAATGTAGACTATCCATTTAACTTAACAGGAATCTTATATTTCCCTAAGTTAACGCAGAACTTGGATATGCAAAAGGATAAAATTCAATTATACCAAAACCAAGTTTTTGTAACAGATAACGTAGAAGGAATCGTTCCTGATTTCTTACAAATGTTAAAAGGAGTAATTGATTCTCCAGACATCCCATTAAACGTTTCTCGTTCATACTTACAAGCAGACGGAGCTGTTAAAAAGATTTCTGGATACATCACTAAAAAAGTAGCAGATAAGCTTTCTTCTTTATTCAAAAATAATCGTGAAGATTTCGAACAAAAATGGAACGACATCAAGGTTATTATTGAGTACGGAATGTTATCGGAAGAGAAATTCTTTAGCAAAGCAAAGAAGTTTGCCTTATACCCTACTGTTGATGATAAATTCTTTACGTTTGATGAGTTAGTTGAAAAAACTAAAGATGCTCAAACTGACAAAGATGGAAATCACATCGTTTTATATGCCGCCAATAAAGATGCGCAACACAGTTATATTGAAGATGCAAAAGCCAAAGGCTATGAAGTATTGTTGTTAGACTCTCCTATCGTTTCGCATTTAATGCAAAAATTAGAAATGGAGTCTGGCGATGCTAAAGTACAATTCAAACGTGTAGATGCTGACCATATTGACAACTTAATTAAGAAAGACGATACAGTAATTTCTAAACTTTCTGACGAAGAAAAAGAGCAATTAAAACCTGTTATTGAAGGAGCTGTAAATAATACAAGTTATACAGTACAATTAGAAGCTATGGATTCTAGTGCTTCTCCTTTCATAATTACAGTACCAGAGTTCATGCGTCGTATGAAAGAAATGAGTGCTACTGGTGGAGGTGGAATGATGGGAATGGGTAACATGCCAGAAATGTATAACTTAGTAGTAAATACGAATCACGAATTAGTATCGGAAATATTAAATGCTGATGAAGACAAGCAAAAACAATTAGTTAAACAAGCATTTGATTTAGCTAAATTATCTCAAAACCTATTACATGGTGAAGAGTTAACAAATTTTATCAAACGTTCATATGAACTAATTAAATAATAGCGAATCGTCATAGATCATTTTTAAAAACCTCTTTGTGAAAACAGAGAGGTTTTCTTTTTAATATATTTGTTCACAATCAAAAATATAATCATGAAGAAAATCCTCTTAACCATTGTAGCTGCCACCACACTTTTTGCTTCTTGTAAACAAGAAAAAAAAGAAGCGGTTAACACTCCTACTCCAGAAAACATGGAGTTTAATCAGTTACTAAAAGACTATAACGAAGGGAAACTACAATTAAACCCTGTAAATGCAACTTTTGCGGGTGATAATCGTTTTAACGATTTATTTCCGAACACATTGTCAGACGAATATCAAACAAAAAGCAAGGAGTTTTACAAAAATTACAAAACAAAACTCAACAATTTTAAAGATACCGACTTAACCGAAAGTCAACAAATGAGTAAAGCTGTATTGGATTGGGATTGTGATATGGCATTGGCACAAGCTAGCTATAAAAACGACTTATTAATGCCTATTAACCAAATGTGGACAATTAACCTTACCATGGGGCAATTGGCAAGTGGTAGTAGCGCACAACCTTTTAAAAAAGTTGAAGATTACGACAATTGGTTAAGCAGATTAGACAAATACAACACGTGGTTACAATCGGCTAAAAAACGTATGCAACAAGGTATCAAAGAAAGATATGTTTTACCTAAATCATTAATCAAAAAAGTAATTCCTCAATTCGAAAGCTTAACTGTTGTAAAGAAGTCTTCTGAAGGAATTATCGATTTTTCTGAGCATTTATTCTATTCTCCAATAAACACTTTACCTGCAGATTTTTCTGAGGGTGATAAAACTAGATTAACAGAAGCGTATACCAATATATTGAATGATAAATTAATTCCGTCATTCAAAGCTATGTATGAGTTTTTAAAGACTGACTATTTAGCGGCTGGTAGAGAAAGTAGCGGTATTTCTGATATTCCTAACGGAACAGCATACTACCAACATGCTATCAAAAATTATACGACTACCAACATGACTGCTGATGAAATTCATGAATTAGGGCTAAAAGAAGTTGCTCGAATTTTATCAGAAATGGAGAAAGTAAAAGAACAAGTTGGATTTGAAGGAAACTTAAAAGAATTCTTTGATTTTGTTCGTAACAACAAAGAGTTAATGCCATATACTGAACCGCAACAAATTATTGATAACTTTAATGCGATTCACGAAAAAATGAAGCCACAATTAGAAAAATTATTTGGTAATAAGCCAAAAACTCCATTTGTGGTAAAGCAAACTGAAAAATTCAGAGAAGCTTCTGCTAGTGCTGAATACAACCCTGGTTCGTTAGACGGAACTCGTCCTGGAGTTTTCTATACACCAATTCCTAATGCTACTAAATACAATGTATTTTCTGATGAAGCTTTATTTTTACACGAGGCTATTCCGGGTCACCATTATCAAATTTCATTAACGCAAGAAAATGAAGACTTACCAGATTTTAGAAAAACGTTATGGTACAGCGCTTATGGTGAAGGTTGGGCTTTATATACTGAAAACTTAGGAAAAGAATTAGGTTTATATACAGATCCTTATCAATACTTCGGAATGTTAGGTATGGAAATGCACCGAGCTATTCGCTTAGTAGTTGACACAGGGATACACGCTAAAGGTTGGAGTCGTGAAAAAGCAATTCAATATTCATTAGATAATGAAGCGGAAGGTGAAGCTAGTATCATTTCTGAAATTGAGCGTTATATGGCGAATCCTGGACAAGCATTGTCATATAAGATCGGACAATTAAAAATCCGTGAATTACGCGCTAAGGCTAAAAAAGAATTGGGGGATAAATTCGATATTAAAGAATTCCACAATCAAGTTTTAGAAACTGGATGTATTCCGTTAGCACTTTTAGAAAACAAAATTGACAAGTGGATAGCTTCTCTAAAATAACTTTCTAAATCTTCATAAAAAGTCCGTTCTTATTATTTAGAGCGGACTTTTTTAGTATTTTAGACCTCAATTTATTTATTATGAAAAAGCTATTATACTCCCTATTTGTTACCTCATTTACTTTCGCTCAAACAAATACCGAAATTCATTTATTTGACATCAATTCTGAAGATGGACAATGGAAGGTGACCAATGGAAAAAATATTTCTAACAATGATGGATATGATAGTCAACCTTATTTTTATGATGAAAACACGATCCTATTTGCTTCCAATAGAAATGGACAAACCGATATTGTAAAATATTCTATAGATAGTGAAGCTAAGAGGTTTATTAATAACACACCAAATGGAAGTGAATATTCACCTCAACGAATTCCCAAGTCAAAAGATGTATCAACAGTACGTTTAGATAATAATGGTCTACAACGTTTTTATCAGTATAACTTTAAAACGGGCAAAAGTAAAGAAGTAATTAAAGACTTAGTAGTAGCATACCCTATGTGGTATACTAAAAACCTTGTAATTTCTTCCGTAATTGTAAATGATACTCTTCAACTTTATATGAGTGACTTAAAAAAGAACACTAACATTTCAATAGCTAAACAAACAGGACGTTCATTTCATAAAATTCCAAACTCTAACTTAGTTAGTTTTATGAAACAAAACGGTAAAAAATGGGAAGTTTGGTCATTAAACCCTTTTTCTAAAGAAACTAAAAAAATCGTGTCAACAGGTAAAAGTAAAGATGTTTGTTGGCTTCCTAATGGTACACTGTTAATTGCTTATCAGAATATGATTTTTCAATACAACCCTAAAACAGACAAAGAAATAACTGTTTTTCATCAGTTTGAAAATGAGAACATCAATAATATTTCAAGAATTATGGCAAACCCAGAAGGAACAAAACTAGCAATCGTAGCAGAAGTATCTCCCAGAGCTTTGGCACAAGAACAATTAGAAGCTTATAATAAAAGGGATATAGATGCATTTTTAAAACCTTACGCTAAAGGTGTAAAAGTATATAGTTACCCAAATAAATTAGAATATGAAGGTATTGAAGAAATGCGCAAACGATATGCCCCTAAGTTTGAAACAACAAAAGATTTACACTGTAAAATTATTAGTAGAATAGTTAAAGGAAATGTAGTGATAGATGAGGAAGAAGTTACAGCAAACGGAGCTACCTTTCATGCTGTCGCCATCTATGAAATAGTTAATGGTAAAATTGCTGTGGTTAGGTTTGTAAAATAAATTTATAAGTCTAACTTTTTCACAAAATACACTTCCACAATAAGTAAAAAGAGAATAAATACAATTTATTCTCTTTTTTGTTTTGTAATTTAGTAAGCTAAATTCCTTAATTATGAAAAAATTCATAGTACTATTCTTACTAACTTCTACAACAATATCAGCACAAACCGACACTAAAATATACGATATTATTAATGCTATTTCAGCAAATAGAATTAAATCAGATATTACTACACTAACAAATTTCGGTACCCGTCATACATTAAGCGATACTATTTCAAATACACGTGGAATTGGTGCAGCCCGTCGATGGATTAAGTCTGAATTCGACAAAATTTCTTCTAATTGCAACAACTGTTTAAAAGTATTTTACCAAAAAGACTTTGTAAAAAAAGGAACTAATAGCAGAATCACCAAAGATGTTTGGGTTGTTAATGTTGTTGCTATTCAAAAAGGAACAAAATATCCTAACAATTACATTGTAATGAGTGGTGATATAGATTCAAGAATTTCCGATCCTAATAACTTTATTGATGATGCTCCTGGGGCTAATGACAATGCCTCTGGAATGGCAGGAACTATTGAAGCAGCACGTGTATTAAGTAACTATACATTTGAAAATAGTATTATTTATGTAGGATTGTCTGGTGAAGAACAAGGCCTATTTGGTGGAAAAGGATTGGCTGCTTATGCCAAGGAAAAAAATTGGAATATTGTGGGAGTTATGAATAATGATATGATTGGAAACATAAAAGGTGTTGATGGAATTATAGACAATCGTACATTTAGAATCTTTTCTGAACCCGTACCTCCAACCGAAACTGAACGTCAACGAAAAGCACGTCGCTTTTATGGTGGTGAAGTGGACGGAATTTCACGTCAATTAGCACGTTATATTTATACAACAACTAAAACGTATATGCCAGAAATGAATCCGAAAATGATTTATCGCTTAGATAGGTTTGGTCGTGGCGGACATCACAGACCTTTTAACGATACAGGTTTTGCTGGCATTCGAATTATGGAAGCACATGAAAACTACACGCAACAACACCAAGATATTAGAACTGAAAATGGTATTGAATATGGAGACCGCTTAGAATTTGTAAATTTTGAATATGCTAAAAAATTAACTGCTGTAAATGCTATTAATTTAGCAAACATCGCTTCTGCTCCACCTTCTCCTAAAAATGTAGGAATTGGTGGTATTGTTGAAGCGTCTGCAAAATTACAATGGGATAAAGTTGATGGTGCTAAAGGGTACAAAATTTATTGGAGAGATACTACTTCCCCAACTTGGGATAACTTCAAATATGTAGAAAAAACTACTAAGTTTACTTTAGAAGGAATTGTTCTTGACAACTACTTCTTTGGTGTAAGTGCTGTAGGAAAAAACGGACACGAAAGTATCGTTTCATTCCCTTCTAAAATTATACGTTAACAAATGGACGACAAACCTCACCTATATTTTAAAACAGACACAGAATGGCGTAAGTGGTTATTAGAAAACCATAACGAAAGTGATGGAGTTCATCTAATTTTATACAAAGTTAACGTAGACATACCTAGTATGCGTTGGGAAGAAGCTGTAAAAGTAGCTTTATGCTTTGGTTGGATAGATAGTACTGTAAAAAGTTTAGGTGATGGTAAAAGGCGACAATACTTCTGTCCTAGAAAACCTAAAAGTGTTTGGAGTGCTTTAAACAAGAAATATATTAAGGAACTAACTACTTCCAACTTAATCCACCCTGCTGGAATTGCGTCTGTTGAAATTGCTAAAAAAAATGGTTCTTGGAATGCTTTAGATGCTGTAGAAAACTTAATAATTCCAAAAGACCTACAGATTGAATTTGAGAAAAACCCCACTGCTCTTAACAACTTTCAAAATTTTGCTCCCTCTTACCGTAAGAACTACTTGTACTGGATACATCAAGCTAAAAGAGAAGCTACTAGAGTAAAACGAATTGATGAAATTATTCGTTTGTGTGAAGCTAATATTAAATCTAAATGATTTTTAGTATTTTGTACTCCAATCAATTAACTATATGCAACTAGAATCCCTCATTAAAAATTTTAAAAACAAAGATGTAAAAGCTTTTGAAAGCCTTTACGAAATGTACAAACAAAGCGTTACTGGTGTAGTTTTTAATATTGTTAGAGATCAAGCAATAGCTGAAGAAATAACACAAGATGTTTTTATAAAAGCTTGGAATAACGCAAACTCTTATTCTGAGAAAAAAGGACGTTTTTTTACATGGATTATCAATATTGCTAGAAATGCAGCTATTGATAAAACAAGGTCTAAAAACTTTAAAAACAGTTCTAAAAACCTTGATGCCGAAATTTTCGTAGATATATTAGAGAACCACGATAGCTTGGACTCTAAAACTGATGCAATTGGTATAAAAAACTTTGTAAACAAGTTAAAAGACACTTGTATCAAAGTTATAGAGCTTCTTTATTTTAAAGGCTTTACACAAAAGGAAGTTTCTGAAAGTTTAAAAATACCTCTTGGTACTGTAAAAACTAGAAGCCGAAATTGTATTAACGAATTAAGACTTATGCTTAAATAATGGCTACAAACAAACACATAGAATCTGGAATATTAGAACTATATATAGCTGGTGCTCTTTCTGATAAAGAAAATGAGCAAGTATATAGTTTGATGATGGAACATCCTGAGATTTTAGAAGAAGTAAAAGAAATTGAAAAATCAATTTCTATTCTTACTTCTCATGTTGCTCCTAAAGATGCTAAAAATTCTTTTAAAGACGTTTTAATAAAAATGTTACAAGAAAAAGAAGATTCAGCTAAAACAATTCCTTTACGAACATCTAAAAATAATTGGGTAACTTATACAGGGTGGGCTGCTGCTTTAGTAGTTGGTAGTACTTTAATTTTATCGTTAAATAAGAGTGCTAATTTACAAGGGCAAATAGACACTATTAATGAAGCTAAAGAACAATATGAAATTCAGTTAGATGAAACTAATGCTAATTTAGCTGAAAACAAAAAACTTTTAGCAGTAATAAGAAGTAAAGATATAGTTACAGTTCCTTTACAAGGACAAAAAGTATATCCTGAAGCCTATGCAAAGGTATATTGGAATAAAAACTCTAAAAATATTTTCTTAGATGTTCAAGGTTTACCTGATCCACCAGAAGGAAAAGTATACCAAGTATGGTCTTTAAAACTTGATCCGTTATCTCCAACTAGTTTAGGTACTATAGATAACTTTACTGCTAGTGATAGTAAAATATTTACTATTAACAATCCTAATGATTCACAAGCTTTTGGTATTACTCTTGAGCCAGCAGGTGGTAGCGAAACTCCTACTTTAGAACAATTATATACTCTAGGTGCAGTATAATAATCTATTTTATAAATTAATATAGCCGCTTAAAGCGGCTATATTTTTGTTGCCATTAATCCTTCTAAAAAATGACAACTTATCAAGCCCCCCCGGACTATCATTATCTTTAAAAAGAATATCGTATGGTGGCTTTTGCAGAAAACGGAGTTCCTGGTGTAAAATGAATTTCTTCTACAGAATTTGGTTCATTTTGCAACCTTGATTCTGTAGCAAACTGTGTTTCATTCCAAGCTACATCAAAAATATTTTCTAACGCTACACCTAGTGTTATATTATTTATTTTATAGCTAATATTCGCATCGGTAACAAAATAACCTTCTGCTACTATTGAATTATCTTCATTTGCTGCTCTGTCACCTATATATCTGTAATGAACTCCTCCTGAAAAGTTCTTATAATTATTTACTGATAATCCTCCTGTTACAGTCACTTTAGGAGCTAAAGGAATATTGTTTTCTCCTGACGGATCGTCAACACTTTCTGCTTTTGTAAAAGTAGCATCACTATCAAAATACAACCAATCTGTTAGCTGATATCTAAGACCTAAATCAATACCATAACGCTGTGCTTCTCCTGAAGGTTCTACAATACCAGCATCTCCAACATATACTAACTCATCTTCTGAAAGTAAGTACCATAATGCTGTATTTATAGCTATTTTTGAGGTTGGTTTCCAAACGGTTCCTAAATCAACACCATAAGCTCTAGGTAATGTTTTCCTATTAGGTTGTGTAGCTACTACTCTAGTATCGTTTGAGTGAAAGCCTATTCCTGATTTTAAAAACCATTGAATTTTTTCATTTGGAGTATAAGTAACATTTATCTTAGGATTAACTACTACTTGTGATTCAGAAAACGTTTTGTATTCATCTAGTAAATAATCATTGTAGTTAAATTTTAAATAATCTAAACGTAAAGCTGGTGCCACCATAAATTTTCCAAACTCAAACTCACTATTTACAAAAGCATAATAGTTAGTTTGATTTACCTTTCCTAATTGAATTCGATCTAACACTTCTTTTCTTTGAAGTGTATGTGATAACTCTAAGTTATCTACAATATCAGCACGTAAACCTGTTCCAAAAGTTAACTCTACTGGTGTATTTGATATATGGGTTTTCTTTTTAAACTGTGTATTGAACCCGAAGACATCTCTATTTTCAGTTTGCTTTATTTGATCTCCGTTCACAGGATCATCTAAAAAGAAGGTAAAGTTTGAAAATAAATTAAAATTATAATTTGAATAAAAAACATTTGAAGTTACGCTAACATCGTTCTTTAAAACTTTTGAGTGTTCTAAGTTTATGTTTGTTCTTGATGTTGTTCCTCCTTCAGTATCATCAATTGAACCAAAACGAGTAATATTTCCATTATCAACTTCTCTTTGCGGTATTTGTCCAGAAGCATCCCATTTACTCGTAAAATGTGAAGCTGATAATGATAAATTACTATTGTCTTTTAAAAAGGTTCTATACTTCGTAAAAATATTAATTCGACTAAAATTCTGAGGAGATTCTACAAAACCATCTGTTTCTAAATATTCAATAGCAACATAAGCATTATCTGTATTGTTTTTATCTAACAAATTAAACATTCCTAAAGTTCTAAATGTATTGAACTGACCTATACCTACTTCTACTTGACTATTTTCTAAATATGTTTTTGTTTTAAAATCTACATATCCTGCTGTATTAAAGTCTCCTTTGCTTGCGTAATAAGGCCCTTTTCCGAAGTTAATTTTTTCGATGGTTTCTGGAATTATAAAGTGTAAATCACTGTACCCTTGTCCGTGTGCATGAGAAACCATATTTACTGGTGTTCCGTCTACCGACAACGCTATATCTGTACCGTGATCAATATCAAAACCTCTTAAAAATATTTGTTCCGCTTTTCCTCCACCAGCATGTTGACCTATGAAAAGTCCTGGTACTCGTTGTAATATTTGTTGAGATGAACTTACTGGTTTTTTATCTAAATCAACTCTTACAATTGTTTGTAATGGATCTCTCTTGTTAGATAATACCATCTCATCTAACAAAAAACTTTTCATTTCTAAAATAATTGTTTTTGGAGAGCTTAGATCGTCACTACCTAATTCTAAGTTGATTTTTTTGTATCCTAGAATTCCAAATTCAATAATATCTCCTACTTTTGAATTATCTAAGATAAATTCTCCATTAACTTTTGTGTGTGTATGGCTGTTACTAATAGTATTATATACATATACATTCTCTAAAGGCTTTTTGTTGGTATTTAATACCTTTCCTTTAAATTGTTGTGAAAATACATGGTAACTACCTAGCAATAATGCTAAAAATAAAATCTTTGTTTTCAAAATACTGAAGTTTGGTTATATATTTAAAATTTTTTCTGTCATCAATGGACCTAATTCAAAAGAGCTATCTAATAACTCTTCTTTTAGAGCCATAGCTTTATCATTAATTCCATTTGCTTTGTAAATTTCAGCTATATGATACTGTATTTCGGGCTCGAAAGTTTTATCTACTACATATGTATTAATTACTTCTAAAGCTTTTTTAAAGTCTTTATTCTTGTAATAATACCAGGCTAGTAAATCGTAAGATTGTGGCGTAGACCTACTCTCAATTTCTTTTTCGATGTATGATAACGCACTAGATGTATCATTAAATTCTTCTAAATATAATTTAGCTAAATGCTGATTATACATTACACCATATGAGCTATTTTTTACAGCCGATAAATATACCTCTATATTACTTTCTTTTATTGTTAAATTATTCTTAAACTCGGCTATTTCTGCCTTTAACAAATAGTAATCTGGAGAAGAATGTTCATTACTTATGATATCTAAAATTCGGAGTGCTTCATCTGGATTTTTATCATGAGAATATACTATCCAAGCAATACCTTTTTTTGCATACGCGTTACTGTTATCTAGTTCTAATGCTTTTAAATATAATTTATAAGAATCTTTTATTTGACCATTATGTCCATAAAAATCAGCTAAGTTAGTATAACTCCATGCTTTTAAATCTTTATTATTAGCTTCTTCTGCTTTTTTCATGGCCTTTTCCATAAAACGAATTGCTGAAGATAAGTCTCCTTTATAATCATGCCATTTAGAAACTCTTATTAGATAATCAAAGTCAGCATAATTTTCAATTTCTGCTAAGTATTCTGAAGCTTTTTCAGGTTCTCCTAACTCTAAATAAACATCAAACAACATTTTTTGAGTAGCATTTAGGTTTTCTCCATTTACTTCTGCTTTTTTTAATAATTCTAACGATTCTTTAAATCGATGTTGAGAAATATAGTTTCTTGCTAATGATCGTAAATGTGAAGCTTTGTTATAATTTGTTTTTTGGTTGATTTTTAACAGCTTTTCTTCAGCTTCTATCAAATAAGAAATATTTCCTTTTTCTGAGAAAAGTAATGAATTAGCCTTTGCTATTTTACTTAAATATGGATACTGCGTTGGCTGATTGTTTAGTTTTTTCTGCCAAAAATCTAGTTCTTTTTGAGCTAACGATTCTGAAGTGGTGGTTGTACTTTGTAGATATTTATTATACTCTTCTTGGTTAGCTACTTTTGTTGTTTTTGAAGTTGTACAACTTAATATTGTGCTGCTTAAAATAGCACAAATAATTATTTTTATAGTTTTCATTTTAGAAGGATTTTTAGTTAATAATTTGTTTAAAAATTGGTTGCTAAAAAGCAACCAATTTTAACCCCAGGAGGTTTAGTCTCCCCATTTTACCAAGGACTTGCTAAATATGGAAAAGAACTTAAGAAGTCTTTATCATTTCCATCTACATTATCATCTGATAATGTAGGATTTTCAGAAAAGTCCTCGCCTCCGAAAATCAATAATAATTCAACGGTAATTACATCATCTGCCAAAGCTCTACCTGTTAACACATTTGTTCCATCATAAAAAGTTGTTGTTCCATCTAATGAAACGGTTAATACATCGGTAGCTAAAACACTCGCAAAAGTTGCTGCATCTAAACCTAATGCGTTGGTATCTCCGTCATTTGCATATGCTGGGCTTAACGCTTTTAAATTTGTTTCAAACATTGCAGCAAAATTTGCTCCTTGTTCTGACGGTATTGTTACATTAAACGCATCTTTCATATCGCTATTTACAAATACTGTATTTACTGCTGGTCTACCCATTTGGTCTTTTTGCATGTAACTTCCCGAGAAGTCAATAGAAGCCATTGGTGGTATATTATTATCATCATCACTACAACTTGCTAAGGCAAAGATTGATAGAATTGAAATTGCTAAAATTTTTATATTGTTAAGTTTCATGTCTTTGAATTTTAAAGTTGATTGATTTTTACTGCTTCGTTTTAGTTTCTACCCAAGTATTAATAGTACCTGAGCCTCCAATCATAGATTTTGGCACCTCTACTACTACTGATAATACATTTGTTCCAGCAAAAGTATCTGCTCCTGGATCGTTAAAACCACCTGCATTTCCAGCTATAATTTCACCGTATTGTGCAAAATCCATAAAGAAAGGATCGTCTCTAGGCCCTGCAAAAAATTGCATTCCTCCCTTACTACCAATAATAGCACTAGATCCATAAGGAGTTATAGAAACCCCATATTCTGATCCATCTTGTGGTAACGTACTACTTAAACCAGTAGTTGATGGACTATACGGACCAAAAAAGTACATTTTTCCATCTCTAGGAATTGCTTGAATTACCAAGTCTTCAACATTATCACCAGTATTGTCAATATTAAACTCAATCAATACATTTTCATCAAAACTTGTTGATGCTGTAGCTGATGGACTTAATAATCCTTGAATATTTGCTACAAACACAAGATTGCTCGTATTTTCTCCTTGAAAAGCGTAAAAGTCTGTAATATCACTTGAGCCTCCTGTTACGTCTGGAGCGTCAATGTGATCGGCTGCTAATAAGACTAAACCTATTAATGCTAAAGCACCGGCTCCAATAATTAATTTCATTTTTTTCATGGTTGTAAATTTTAAAGTTAATTACTCATTCTACCTTACTTACGAGAAAATGGTGATGACGGTTTTTATTTTTTTAACTTTTTTTTATAAAAGATTCGTAAGTCTTAATTTTACTAGGTATTTGATGATTATTTTTTTTATAATCTTTCTCCTACTCTCCTCTTTTTTAAAAATGAATGTTTATTTTTGAGTACTATGGCAACTATATTAATTACAGGAGGAACTGGCTTAATCGGAAAAGAGTTAACAAAAAGGTTAACTAGTAAAGGGCATGTGGTTAACATTCTTACCAGAACTCCAAAAAAGAGTAACGAATTTCGTTGGAATGTTAAAGAAGGCTTTATTGATAAAGATGCTTTTAATAATGTAAGTTATATTATTCATTTGGCAGGAGCTGGAATTGCTGATAAACGTTGGACTAATGAAAGAAAAAAAGAATTAATTGATAGCCGTGTAAAAACAGCTTCTTTACTATTTAATAAAATACAAGAGTATCAAATATCCATCAAGAAATTTATTTCTGCTTCTGGTATTGGATATTATGGAGCAATTACTTCTAATAAAATCTATACAGAAAATGATAAACCTGAAAATGATTTTATCTCTAAAATTTGTGTAAAATGGGAGAATGCTGCTCTTCAATTCGAACAAATAGATATTCCTGTAACCATTTTACGAACTGGTGTTGTACTTTCTAAAAATGGTGGTGCATTACAAAAGATGAATACTCCTTTGTTTCTATCTGCCTTAGGAAATGGTAAACAGTATATGCCTTGGATTCACATTCATGACTTATGTGAACTGTATACAAAAGCGATAGAAGACAACGGTTTTACTGGAGTTTATAATGCTGTTGCTCCCGAACATCAGACTAATGAAAGTTTTACAAAGCTACTAGGAAAGGTTATTAATAAACCTGTACTTCCCATGAATGCTCCTTCATTTATTTTGAAAATAGCTTTAGGTGAAATGGCTTATATTTTATTAAAAGGAAGTAGGATTTCCTATGAGAAAACAAGTAATGTTTATAATTTTATTTTTTCAAACTTAAATACTGCTTTAACCAATATTTATAATGAATAACAAACTTCAAAATCCTGTTTGGCATTCGTTGTGTGAAACACATGAAAAATTTGCTATTAATTATAATAGTGTAAAGTTTTATAATCCTACTATTTGTCCTTTTGGTGCTTTTACTGAGGCTTCAAAAACAACGTATGCTCTAAATGAATATGCAAAGCTTACAGATAAATTCTTTTTAGTTTCTGAAAATAAAACACCTACTTATGACAAAGACAAAATTCTTCTATACAAAAAGATTGATGGTTGCCAAATGATACTTGAAGACTTAACTGATTTTGATATTATTGAAGAAATAATTCCGTTAACTGAAGAACATGTTGATGAAATTTATAACCTTGTATGGTTAGTAATGCCTGGTTATTATAGAAAAAGAACTTTTGATATGGGAAAGTATTTTGGGATTTTTAAGGATAACAAACTTGTTGCTGTAACTGGACAACGTATGCAAACTGATAACTTTATTGAAGTTAGTGCTGTAGTTACTCATCCTGAACATACAAGAAAAGGATTGGCTAAACAACTTTCTCAACATGTTACTAAAGAAATTTTAAAAGCTGGAAAACATCCTATTTTACATACTAATAAAGGAAATCCTGCAATTAAGCTTTATGAAAAATTAGGGTATCGACTAACACGAGATATGAATTGGTGGTATTTTCATAAAAAATAAGAGTCCTCAATAAACTCCTAGATTCTTCAAGCAAGCCTTAATATTTGGTAAACTGTACTCTCAAAATGTATCAATAAAAATATTAATAGTTAAATAATCAACATAGTTGAAACAAAAAGGCTTAGGTAAATACCTAAGCCTTTTAAAATATTATTTCTTCTTTCTTAAAAATCTTGATTTACATCCCAAGATTCTAAAATTTCTTTTAATGTTTTTATAAACATACCACCTAAAGCTCCATTTACTACTCTATGATCATAAGAATGTGATACAATCATCTTATGACGGATTCCTATAAAATCTCCTTCTGGAGTTTCAATTACTGCAGGTTTTTTAACAATAGCTCCTAAAGCTAAAATTGCTACTTGAGGTTGGTTAATTATTGGTGTACCTGTAATACTTCCAAAGCTACCAACATTCGTTACTGTATAAGTTCCTCCTTGAATCTCATCCGGTTTTAACTTATTAGCACGAGCTCTAGTAGCTAAATCATTTACTTGCTTTGTCATACCTACCAAATTTAACATATCAGCATTTTTAATTACTGGTACAATTAAATTTCCGTCAGGTAAGGCAGCTGCCATTCCTAAATTTACGTTCCCTCTTTTAATAATTTTATCTCCATCAACAGAAATGTTTATCATTGGATGCTTCTTTATTGTAGAAGCAACAGCTTGCATAAATATTGGTGTAAATGTTAACTTTTCTCCTTCTCTTTGTTGGTAGGCTTTTTTAACCTTATTTCTCCAATTAACAATATTAGTTACATCAATTTCAATAAACGATTGTACGTGTGCTGATGTTTGAATAGAGTCAACCATATGTTTAGAGATTAATTTCCCCATACGACTCATTTCTATAATTTCATCTTGACCACTTAACGAAACAGGAGTTGGTGCTAGTGCTGACTGAGGTACCGATTTCTTTTCTGTTGAAGCTGGAGCTACAACTTCTGGCTGACTTCCTCTGTTTTCTAAATATGATAAAATATCATTCTTAGTAACTCTTCCTTCTTTGCCAGTTCCTTTTATGTTTTCTAACTCTTCAACAGATATTCCTTCTGTTTGCGCAATACTCTTAACTAATGGTGAATAAAAACGATCGCTTGATGAAGTATCAATCGTAGTCGCTACTGTTTCTTTAGCTACTTCAACAGTTTTCTCTACAGCAGCTACAGTTTCTGGTTTAACTTCTTCTTTCTTAGACGCATCAGCTGTTGCTCCTTCCTCTCCTTCTGTTTCTATAATTGCAATAGTTTCACCTACTTGCACAACAGCATCTTTTTCAAATAAGATTTCAACTAAAGTTCCTTCAACTTCACTAGGTACTTCGCTATCTACTTTATCTGTAGCTACTTCAACAACGGTATCATCTATATCAATAGTTTCTCCAACTTCTTTTACCCAAGAAGTTATTGTTGCTTCTGCAACACTTTCGCCCATTTTAGGCAACTTCAATTCGTATCTAGCCATAGTGTATAATTTTAAACGCTTGCGAAGTTACTAAAAAGCAACGATTTTTTCATGGTTTTATACGTTAAATATTTTTGATTTTTTCTTTACCAATTAAATTATCCTCAATTCAACTATAAAAAACAACAAATAGATTATTGTTATCTCTGTAAACATAGAATATCATTACGAATAATCTAATATCTAATTAAACTATTGTTTCTTTACTCAAAATTCTATTTTTGAACTCTTTAACCTAATTAAAATTATTAAGCACTATTTTATTTTTAATATTAATTTTCTATCTAACAAAAAAAGACAAAACTTTATCTGTTTTGTCTTTTTTCCTTTGTATTTATTTTAAAAGAAATGTTTACACCCAATTTTTAGGTTTTGTCAATACCTCTAATAATTTTGCTTCTTCAGAACCTTCTTTTGGATGGTGATTATATTTCCACTGTACTGTTGGTGGTAAACTCATTAAAATACTTTCGATACGTCCGTTGGTTTTTAAACCAAATAAGGTTCCTCTATCGTGTACTAAATTGAACTCTACATAACGACCACGACGAACTTCCTGCCAATCTTTATGCTCCTGAGTGTGGGCAGTGTCTTTTCTTCTCTCAACAATAGGTACATAGGAGTTTAAAAAGCTATTTCCTACTTCAGTTACAAAATCATATCGATCTTGCATAGAGAACTCTTCTGTTTCTTTTAAATAATCAAAGAACAAGCCTCCTAAGCCACGTGCTTCATTTCTATGCGCATTCCAAAAATAATTATCACAAGTTTCTTTGAACTTTGGGTAAAAATCTGGATGATGCTTATCACAAGCTCCTTTACATACCTCATGAAAATGTACCGCATCTTCTTCAAATAAGTAATACGGAGTTAAATCTTGTCCACCACCAAACCATTGGGTAACAATATTTCCTTCACCATCATACATTTCAAAATAACGCCAATTAGCATGTACTGTAGGTACAAATGGATTCTTCGGGTGAATTACCAAGCTCAGTCCACAGGCAAAGAAATCTCCACTTTCTACTCCAAACTGCTTTCTTAATGCTTCTGGTAACTCTCCAAATACTTTAGATATATTTACGCCACCTTTTTCAAAAATATTCCCATTTTCAATTACACGAGTTCTACCTCCTCCTCCTTCAGCACGCTTCCATAAATCTTCTTGAAACTTAGCTTTACCATCTATTGCTTCCAGTTTTGATGTTATGGTATCTTGTAATTCTTGAATGTAGGCGTAAAATTGTTCTTTCATGTGTTTGTTTCTATTGACGTGCAAAAGTACTTATTCTAGTAATTTTTTAAGCTGTATTTTCTTAATAGTTTCTGTAGTAGCTGCGGTTACTGATAGTGGTAATACCAAAATTACTCCGATAACAGGAATTAATAAAAACAACATAAATACCACTCCATTTCCTATAGCTAGCCCTTTATTTTCTTTTACAAAATTGATACTTTCTCTGTATTTAAAATGACGTTCTAAGGTATAATCCATATTTCCAAAACCGGCATAATATGCTTGCATTAAAAACAGTAATATCGTTGAAATAATACCAATTACAGGAATAAAACCTAACAATAAGATAGGGATTGTCAATAAGAGCTCTCTAGTTAAATTTCTAAGGTTTATTCGTATACCTCTAATTAATTGCTCTTGAAAAGAAGTTATTCTATGTGTATGGTCTTCTCCTCTAAGATGATCTTCAATTTTTTCTGAAACTGGACTCATAAAAGGCGCAGATAAAGCCATTACAATATGTTTATACAATACCAAACCTATTACCACAATAAGTAATCCGCTTATAAAAGTACTGATAACCTCAAAGGTTTCTTTACCAAACTCCCATTTCCAGAAATTGGCTACATAATGACCAATATTATCTGAAAATGTATAGGCCATAAAACCAATAAACGTTGCTGTTAATAGGCTTATAAACATTGGAATAATAAAATACTTCCATAGCTTTAGTTTTGAAATCATTCCGAAAGCACCAAAATAGGCTTTAATTCCTTTTACAATATTTTGTATCATATCTTTTTTTGTGTGAAAATAAAAAACCTCTTTCAATAAAGAAAGAGGTTACTAGTAATATTATTTCAAATGATTTATTTTAATATTGGTGCTAAAAAATCTTCAAAGTTTTTGGTATTTATTTCGTTAACTTTATCCCAACCTACTTCTTTTGTTGGTGTTGCAGCTCCTCTTTTAACATTAACAAACTGTTTGTCTTTACCTATTAAGTATGCTGTTGGGTAGTCTAACTTATGAACAAACCCACTGATATCTAAAAATCCTTTTTGAACTTTATCAATATCTCTTGCAGGAACAAGCTTAATTCTCTTATCTAACTTTTCAGCCATTCTTTTAACTTTAGCTTCCTTATCCCAGAAAATCATAATAAACTCCAATTGATTATTATATTTTTCTACCATTTTGTTTAGGGCTGGTACATCTCCCCAGCAAGGAGCCGACCAAGTAGCATTAGCTATCAATACAATTGGCTTGTTAATTTTGTCTGTACTTACTGTTTTACTGTCAATTGTAGTAAAGTTATAATTTAACAAATAAGAGCCTTTAATGCACTTATCAATCAAACCTTCGGCACTTTCTTCTACACAATTGTTTACTGCAAAATTGTAATACGTTTTATTTTGTGCGAAAATAACAGTCGTTAAAAAACACATCAAAACAAAAGATAATTTCTTCATTTTTAATTATTTAAAAGGGGTTATCTGTCGGCTTTATACTCTTTTACCGCATCTATAAATGCTTTTGCATTCTCTATCGGTATATTTGGTAAAATTCCGTGCCCCAAGTTAACAATATATTTGTCTTTACCAAACTCATTTATCATTTGGTGTACCATCTTTTTTATTTCGGCCGGTGGAGACAATAATCTTGAAGGATCAAAATTACCTTGTAATGTAATATTTCCTCCTGTTAAATAGCGTGCGTTTCTTGCTGAACACGTCCAGTCTACTCCTAAAGCTGAAGCATTTGATTGTGCCATTTCATGTAAGGCAAACCAACATCCTTTACCAAAAGCTATTACTGGTGCATCATCTTTTAATGCTTCTATTATTTGATTAATGTATTGCCATGAAAACTCCTGATAATCTGTTGGAGATAACATTCCTCCCCAAGAATCAAAAACTTGTACAGCATTCACACCTGCTTTTACCTTTTCTTTTAAATAAGCAATTGTGGTATCTGTAATCTTCTGAAGCAATTCGTGTGCCAAAACTGGTTGCGTAAAACAAAATTCTTTTGCCTTATCAAAATTCTTAGACCCTTGTCCTTGTACAACATAACATAAAATTGTCCATGGAGACCCTGCAAAACCTATCAATGGTATTTCATCATTCAGCTTTTCTTTAGTTGCTTTAATAGCATCCATTACATAGCCTAATTCTTCATGAATATCAGGTATAATTACACTATCTAATCCTTTTTTGTCTCTTACAGGGTTTGGTAAATAAGGTCCAAAATTTGGTTTCATTTCCACTTCAATATTCATTGCTTGTGGAATTACTAAAATGTCTGAGAATAATATTGCAGCATCCATTCCGTATCTACGAATTGGTTGTACTGTAATTTCTGATGCTAATTCTGGAGTTCTACAACGTGTAAAGAAATCGTACTTTTCTCGAATTTCCATAAACTCTGGCAAATACCTTCCTGCTTGACGCATCATCCATACTGGTGGACGATCAACTGTTTCTCCTTTTAATGCTTTTAAAAATAAATCGTTTTTTATCATGTCTATCTGTACGTCATTCTTCCTCGTAATGACAATTATTTATTCTACATTTTTGATACTGCTTCCATCGACTTATCAATGGCATTAGCTATCTCTTGAATATCTTTTTCTGTTAATGCTGATGATAAGAACCAAGCTTCAAACTGACTTGGAGGTAAAAACACTCCATTTTTAGTCATTTCCCAAAAGAAAGTTGCATATTTCTTCGTATCTGAAGTTTGTGCATCTTCAAAGTTGGTTACTTTTTTATTAGTAAAGAATGGATTAATCATCGAACCAAATCGGTTAACTGTAATTTCAACTCCGTGCTTTTTTGCTGATTCTAGTAAGAGTACCTCAATAATTTGAGCTATCTCATTGAACCTTTCATATGGATTTTGCTTCTTTAATTCTGTTAAGGTTGAAATTCCTGCTGCCATGGCAATTGGGTTACCACTCAATGTTCCTGCTTGGTACATTCCTCCTAATGGGGCTACTGTTTCCATAATTTCATTACGTGCTCCATAGGCTCCTACTGGAAAACCTCCTCCAATTACTTTTCCTAAACAAGTAATGTCAGCTTCAACACCTAATATTTCTTGAGCTCCCCCAAACTTAGAACGGAAACCTGTCATTACCTCATCAATAATTAATAAAGCTCCTTTTGAGTTTACGTACTCTTTTAATTCTTTTAAGAAGTCATCTTGTGGAGTTACTACTCCCATGTTTCCTGCGATAGGTTCTAAAATAACTCCTGCAATATCATCATGAGCTTCAAAATGTGCTTTTACACTTTCTAAATCGTTGTAATTTGCAATCAACGTATTTTTTACAGCTCCTTCTGGCACTCCTTTACTTCCTGGTAAACTCAACGTAGCTAAACCAGAACCTGCAGCTACTAATAAAGCATCTTGATGCCCGTGATAACAACCTGCAAACTTTATAATTTTGTCTTTTCCAGTAAACGCTCTCGCTAAACGAATTCCGCTTAATACAGCCTCTGTACCAGAATTTACAAAGCGTACTTTATCCATTCCCGGAAAAGCATCACAAACAATTTTTGCTAATTTAATTTCACCTTTTGTTGATGCTCCAAAAGAATACCCATTTTTCAACGCTTTTCTAATAGCTTTTTCTACTTTTTTATGGCGGTGTCCTAAAATCATTGGACCGTAAGACAACACTAAATCAATGTATGAATTATTATCTACATCAATAATCTTACTTCCTTTCGCTTTTTTTATGAATAAAGGATTCCCTCCTACGGATGCAAATGCACGCACTGGTGAATTTACTGCTCCTACTAAGTTTTCTAATCCTTTGTTATATAATTCTTGTGATTTTTTGAATTCCATTTATTTTTCATTCATTTTAAGAAAGTCGATATAATTATCAATTACATCATCACTAGCTTTCCAGTTCTTACCTTTATTTTCTCTCAAGTATATAATACCTACCAGTTCTATTATATTATCAGCTATAGCCTCGAAATTATTATTTTTAGCAACCCAATACTCTCCTTGTATAGATATTTTAAACCCTTTATCTAATAAAAATTTATATATCGGGGCTTCTATATTTCCTGCTACAGCTATTCTTTCCATTTTATCTATTTAAAACTCTAGCTGCTTCTTTGGCAAAGTAGGTAATGATAATATCTGCTCCTGCTCTTTTCATAGACAGTAAGCTTTCCATCATTACTTTTTCACCATCAATCCATCCTTTTTCGGCTGCTGCTTTTACCATTGAGTATTCTCCACTTACATTATAGCAAGCAATAGGTCTATCAAAATTATTTTTTAAATCTCTTATGATATCTAAATACGATAGTGCTGGTTTTACCATTAAAATATCTGCTCCTTCTTCATCATCAAAAGTTGCTTCTCGTAATCCTTCATCTCTATTAGAAGGATCCATCTGATAAGTTCTTCTATCTCCAAATGACGGTGCTGAATCAACTGCTTCCCTGAAAGGTCCGTAAAATCCTGATGCGTATTTTACAGAATATCCCATGATTGGTAAGTTCGCAAAACCTGTATTATCTAACGACTCACGCATCATAGCTATAGCACCGTCCATCATTCCTGATGGTGCTACCATATCCGCTCCAGCTTTCGCATGTGATACGGTTTGTTTTGCTAAGTTAACTAGAGTTGCATCGTTATCTACATCATTATCGTGTATAACTCCACAGTGACCATGACTTGTATATTCACAAAAACATACATCAGTAATTACATATAAACTTGGGTAATTCTTTTTTATGAATCGGATAGCTTGTTGCATAATTCCGTTATCATTCCAAGTTTCAGTCCCTTCATCATCTTTTTTAGATGGAATACCGAATAATAATACTGCTGGAATTTTTAAAGCTACAACTTCATCTAATTCTTTAGAAATAGTATCTAATGAATAACGATTGATTCCTGGCATTGATGGAATTTCGGTTTCAATGCCTGTTCCTTCTTCAATAAATAATGGGTATACAAAATCATCTACCGAAAGCTTATTTTCTCTAACTAATCGACGGATGTTTTCTGTTTTTCTTAGTCTTCGTGTTCTAAACATTAATTTTCTTTTTAAAAGTTTAAGGGGTAAATCTTTTACTTTTATTAATTTCCTCTTCTATTTGAGACAAATACACCTTATCATAGTGATGAGTGTATGGATCATTTAATAAATATCCTTCTTCAAATAACTTCTTTGCTTCTAATATTATTTCTTTATACTTATTGAGGTTATTCTTTTTTTTATAACACATTGCTATGTAGTACCTATTATCTGCTAAATTATTATTCTCCTTTTGCTTCATAAGGTTACTTAAAGCTCTATTATAATTTCCTTTTTCGAAATACAAAACTCCTAGATGAAAATAGTTGTACAGATCAGGTTCTTCGTTATTATCTTTTAAATAATCCTCTATTATTTTAATTGCCTTATCTTTTTTTCCAACTGCTTTATAACAAATTGCTTTTGCTATTTGTAAATGATAGTCTCCATTTTGACAGTAACCTATATCATCTTTTATAATTTTTTCATATTGTTCTATATCTTTTATAGCTCCTTTATAATCTCTAAAAAATTGATATCTACACCATCCTCTATAACCTAAATGCATTTTAGGATTTAATTCTACAGCCTTGTCAATTAATGGTTTCCATGATAAAAAATCTCCACTTTTTAAATATGCAATTGACTTAGCCCAATAAGCTTTATCATAAGTAGAATCTATCTGTATGGCTTCATCTAATAATTCTTGATACTCTTTGGTGAACTGATAAAATTGATAGGCTTCTTTTTGTTTTTTACAAGCCTCATATTTTTTAATCTCCCCTTCCCATTTGTATGCATTGCAGTTTTGAGTAAAAGTATTACTCGCAAAAAAACTTAACAAACATATTATAATAGATCTCATGGTAAAATTTCAATAAGGTTTCCTTTTTCAATTTTAAATATCAAGTATTGATAATAATCTATTTCTCTATCTCGACCATCTTGTTTTGTTTTCCAGCCATTTAAGCTTTGGGTTAACATCAATAGCTGATTAGTGATTCTATTATCAAAAGTAAATTGTTCGTAGTTATTATTCATTTGTATAACTCTAAACCTGCCTGTTTCTCCTTTACAGTTAACAATGAAACGAATCCTTATCAATCCGCTTTCATCCACTTTTATATGAGTATACTTTTTTTTAAATAAATTTTCTATTTCTCTTTTACTTCCTTTATACTCTAAACCTTTGCCATTATTGAAGTATTGAAATATTTTATCATTTTCGTTGCATGGAATAAAACTTGGACTGTCTAACTTTACATCATAACCAATATCTCCTATTTGACGTGGATATATAAGTTTTTCTGTCTTTTTATTTTTACAGCTAAAAAGAAACAAAAAACACATAAAATAAAACATTCCCTTCATTTCTATTCCTTTACAAAATGTAAATTAACCAACTCCAAAACGCTTTCTACTGTTGGTAATTTTGCTATTTGTACTTCTTTAAAATGTTTTTTTGCTTCGTTAGCAGTACTATCTCCAATACAAAAGGCTATTTTATCTGCAGTATTTTTTTCCATGTAACTCTCTACTGTTGATGGGCTATAAAACAACACTCCATTTACCTTTTCATTAACTTTTGCTGGACTATACGTTGTTTTATAAGCTTCTACTTCATTTACAGTAATGCCCTTTGCTTTTAAGATAAGTGGTAAAGTATCTAAACGTAGATTACTACAAAAATAAGTTACCTCCTGCCCTTTTAATTCTTTTGATAGATAATCAGAAAGTTTCTTAGCATTTCTTTCTGAGTGTGTTACTTTTCCTATACGTTGTTCAATTAACTTTTTGGTTCTTCTACCAACACAATAAATATTTTTAAATTGTAATTCATCTGAAGTAAATGAGTTTAGTAATGCTTCTACTCCGTTTTTACTAGTAATAATTACATTTTCTATTTCTTCCTTAACTACTTTAGGAGCTATTCTATTAAAACGAATTTTAATAAAATCACTATCCTGAACATTCATGCTTGTTGGTAATAGTTTTTTTTGTGCTTCTGATAGTTTTTTTGTCGAATAGATTGAAAACTGTTTTTCAATTCCTTCGTCTTCCATCATAATTAGCTTCCCTCCTTTATCTATCACGTAATTCGCACAATCTTTTGCTATATATTTATGTTTTCCTACTTTTACTTTCTTGCTAACTTCAATTTTCTTTTTACCATCTCTACTTAGTAAAACTCCTTTAAAGTTAATTTCTTCTTCTTTCTCATTTATAAAAGCTAATGCACCAATAGGTGCTGTACACCCTCCTTCTAAACGATTTAAAAACTCACGCTCTATACCTGTACAAATTTCAGTGTCTTTATCATTTAGGTTAGCACAAATTTCTTTTATTTCTTGATTTTCATCTAAAGCTGTAACCATTATAGCTCCTTGTGCTGGTGCAGGAATCATCCAAGACAAATTAACAGCTCCTTTAGGTCTTAAACCTACACGTTCCAATCCTGCTGCTGCAAAAATAGCACCGTTCCAGTCATTACTTTCTAACTTTTGTAAGCGTGTATTTACATTTCCACGTAAACCCTCTACCTTGTGAGTTGGATAACGATTTAACCATTGGGCTTTTCTACGTAAACTACCTGTAGCAACTACTCCGTTGGGTTGCGCCATAAACTCTTCATTGTCCTTTAACAACAATATATCGTTATAATTAGCACGTTTTAAAACAGCTGCTTGTATAATACCTTCTGGCAATACTGTAGGAACATCTTTCATAGAATGTACTGCAATATCAATGTCGTCATTCAACATAGCGATATCTAAATTTTTAGTAAAAATCCCTGTAATTCCTAATTCGTAAAGGGGTTTATCTAAAACTAAATCACCCGTTGCTTTAACGGGGATTAATTGAGTTTGATGGCCTAATTCTTCTAAAAGTTTTTGAACTTTTCTTGCTTGCCACATAGCCAATTGGCTATCGCGGGTACCTATTCTAATTATCTTCTGCATGGATGGTTTCTAAATTTGCTCCAAACACTTTAGCCATTACTTCAATACTTGTATTTACCGAAGTTTCTTCGTCTTTTAAGTGTTTAACAAACTGTGTGGTTATTTTTTGAATAAATCTTGATGTTAATATTTCTGCCTGTTCTTCATCAAAATTTTTAATTTTCTTCTTATGGAAGGCTATTTCTCCTTGTTGAATATTTTGTAATGATTCTTTTAAAGCAGTAATTGCTGGCGTAAATCTTCTATGATTTAACCATTCTTGAAATTCTTGGTTATGAGTTTCAATAATCGCCTCTGCTAATGGTACTTCTTGTTGGCGTATTGCTAATGTTTCATCAGTTATTTTGGAAAGATCATCTACATTTACCATTGTTACATTCTCTAAACCTGCCACTTCTTTTGACACATTTGCTGGCATTGATAAATCTAAAATCAATAATTCCTTATCTGTTGGAACATGTTCTTTTGTAACCGTAGGAAAACTTGCTCCTGTAGAAACAATTAGAACATCACTATTTGAAACCTCCTTTGCTAAATTTGCATATGACGCTTTTCTAATAGAATTATGTTCTTTTACAAATGCTGAAGTCTTTTCTTCAGTTCTATTAATTAAACTTACCGATTTATTTTGTGTGTATTCTGCTAGGTTTTTACAGGTATGTTTTCCCATTTTACCTAATCCAAATACTAAAATATTTTTCGAGTTGTAATCTGGTAAATTATTAATTAAGTATTGAACAGCTGCATATGATACTGAAGTGGTACCTGAACTTAACTTAGTTTCATTTTTAACTCGCTTGCTTGCTTGCATTACATGGTTCAACAAACGCTCAAAATAAGCATTTGTAGTTCCTACTTCTTTAGCTTGTTTAAATGCCTGACGCAACTGCCCTACTATTTCGTAGTCACCTAAAATTTGGCTATCTAACCCTGTTCCCATTCTAAAAAGGTGGTTAATAGCCTCTTTGTTTTTGTATACGTTTGATACGTTTGCAAATTCTTCTACCGAACCATTTGAGTATTTACACAACATGCTTATTAACTGAAAAGGGTGTTCTGCAAAACCACAAATTTCTGTTCTATTACAAGTAGACAACACAAAAATTCCGTCTATACCTCTTTGCTTGGCTTCTTCTAAAAGTTGTATTTGATTTTCTTTAGAAATACTAAATTTCCCCCTAATCAAAGCATCAGCTTTTTTATAACTAACGCCTATATTGTATAAATTATTATGATGTTTGTTTTCTACTATCATTGAGTCTTCTTCAAAAAAGTCGGTCAAAAATATAAATATTGAACAAAAAAAAGTATCGCTAAAAGAACTTTTAATGTCGCTATTTGTTTTTTCACTTAAAAACCCCCTAAAAACTTCTGTAAAAGTGTATTTTTGTAGTAAAATAGACTAGGGAAAACATTTTATTTTAGAACCATTCTAAATAACAAGTTTTACGTAAACCACTAAATTCATGTCAAAAAACATCGCAGAAAGTACATTTAGAGAAATTTCTATAGAAAAAGGTTTTTTTGTCCTAAAATTTCAAAACAATTCTGACCAAACGGAGTTTTTTAAAAGAGATATAGACAACTCATACATACAACTACACTACTGTGTTAAAGGTAATTGTAAGTTTAACTTCAATAACAATAGCTATACTTTTAATGTTTTAGACAAACATTCAATTTTCCTATATAACCCACAACAAGATTTACCTATCAATTTAGAAATACTACCTAAAACCTCTTTGGTTTCAGTTTTAATTTCTATTGAAAAGTTTCACGCTCTTTTCTCTAAAGAAGCTAGTTATATACCTTTTTTAAGTGAAAATAATAAAAATAAAAAATATTACGACAACGCAGAAATAAGTGCTAATGTTTTATTCGTACTTCAACAAATTTTAACAGCGAAAAACCAAAGCTCTATGAAAGACCTTTATATAAAAGGAAAAACATACGAGCTATTAAGTTTACATTTTGACAGCGGTGAAAACACCAACGAAGAATATTGTCCTTTTTTGGTGGATGATCGTGAAGTTTTAAAAATAAGAAAAGCAAAAGATATAATCATTGCTAGAATGAGTGAGCCTCCTAGTTTACAAGATTTATCTAACGAAGTAGGTTTAAACTTAAAAAAATTAAAAGAAGGATTCAAACAAATTTATGGAGATACTGTATACAGCTTTTTGTTTGACTATAAAATGGATCATGCTAGAAAACTATTAGAAAGTAACCAATATAATGTTAACGAAGTTGGTTTACAGGTTGGTTATAGTACTTCTAGTCATTTTATTGCTGCTTTTAAAAAAAAGTTTGGCACTACCCCTAAACAATATGTAATGAGTTTACAACAGTAGAAAAAAATTAAAAACTCATAATCTTACAAAATGAAACAACTTACTCATTACGATATAGAAAATAACCAAAAAGAATTTCCTATAACCATTGTTTGTGATACTATCCGTACTCCTGAAAATATAGGAATGTGTTTTCGAATTTCAGAAAGTTTTGGCGTATCTAAAATATATTTACACGAAAGCTCTCCTTCTGTAGATAATAGAATTGTAAAAAAAACTGCTCGAAATACAATTCAACAAATATCACATAATACGTATAACAATTTCGAACAACTTATCCATCAATTAAAAGAAGAAGGAAACACTATTATTGGAATTGAAATTACCGATGAAAGCATAGATATTAGCGATTACGATTTCTGTACACATTCTAAAATTGTATTACTTTTGGGTAGCGAAAGAAACGGTATAGAAAACATAAATTTAGTAGACGCAACAGTTGCGATACCAATGTACGGAAGAAATTCTAGCATGAATGTAATTCACAGTTTAGCTATCGCATTATACGAAACGACAAATCAGTTAAAAGAAAAGAACTTGAAATAGTATGAAAGGAGTTTTATTAGTAAACCTTGGCTCACCAGAAAGCACAAACCCTAAAGACGTAAAAAAATACTTAGGAGAATTTTTAATGGACGAACGTGTTATTGACGTTCCTTACTGGCTAAGAACATTTATTGTTAAAGGTATTATTTTAAATACGCGCCCAAAAAAATCAGCTGAAGCCTATCAAAAAATTTGGTGGAAAGAAGGCTCTCCTTTAATTGTATTATCAGAACGTTTACAAAACAAAGTACAAGCAAAAACAGAACTTCCTATTTCCTTAGCAATGCGTTATGGAAACCCTTCAATTAAAAGTGGATTACAAGAACTACATGATAAAGGCGTCACAGAAGTACTATTAGTTCCGTTATACCCTCAGTTTGCCATGGCAACTACAGAGACTATCTTGGTATTAGCTGAAGAGTTAAGAAAAGAATTCTTTCCTAACATGAAAATTACCGATGTACCTGCTTTTTATAACAAACCAGAATATATAAAAGCACTATCTAATAGCATAAAAGATTATTTATCTGATAAAGATTATGACCATATTTTATTCTCTTATCATGGAGTTCCAGAGCGTCACATCAGAAAATCTGACATTACAAAATCGCACTGTAATCCTGAAGCAGGAAATTTAAGTTGTTGTAATACTCCTTCAGAAGCTCATAAATATTGCTACCGTCATCAATGTTATCAAACCACTAAAAATGTAATTTCTGAATTAGGATTAGACGAAAATAAAGTTTCTACCTCATTCCAATCACGTTTAGGAGTGGATCCTTGGTTACAACCCTATACCGACAGAACTATTGTGAATAAAGCCGAAAAAGACGGCATTAAAAAATTAGCAATTGTAACTCCTGCCTTTGTTTCTGATTGTTTAGAAACACTAGAGGAAATAGCTATGGAAGGAAAACACGAGTTCTTAGAAGCTGGTGGTGAAGAATTTCACACAGTTCCTTGTATTAACGACAATGATGAATGGGTAAATGTTTTAGCAGGATGGATTAATGAATTTCAGTTAACAACAAACAATTAACAGATTGCCACGCTTTCGCTTCTCTTGAGCCACAGTCGAAAGACTCGCAATGACACAAAAACTGTCATTATGAGAAGCGATAACGACGTGATAATCTCTTTCAAGTCATAAGTTAACAAAATTAAAAACTTGTAACTTTACAACTTTCAAACATTAAAACTCATGGATTTTCTATACGTAAAAGCATTACACATTATATTTGTAGTAACTTGGTTTGCAGGATTATTTTACATAGGTCGTCTGTTTATTTACCATGTAGAAGCTGAAAAAAAAGACGAACTAGCCAAGTCTATATTACAAACACAATACAAGTTAATGTCTAAACGTTTATGGTATATTATTACTTGGCCTTCTTTATTTTTAGCAAGTTTTTTTGCTTTTTGGATGCTATATAAAAATCCTTATTACTTAAAAATGCCTTGGATGCATGTAAAATTAGCTTTTGTATTAGCGCTATATTTTTACCACGGATTTTGCCATAAAATATACAAAGAACTACAACATGATCAGATTAAATACACACCTAATAAACTCCGCTTATTTAATGAAATTCCAACTGTAATTTTATTCGCTGTTGTATTTTTAGTCGTTTTAAAAAGTGCTATCAACTGGATTTGGGGCGTTGTAGGAATTATCTTATTTGGAGTATTATTGATGATTGGTATTCGTTATTATAAAAAGGTAAGAGCTAAAAAATCTTGGGATAAATACGAGCAAGAATTGATGGATGATGAAAAAAAAACTAACAATTAATTTCTTTTTTATAACAAGTAACTTTACTACTTTCGCGACAAATTATAAACCTCAAATTAAATCACATTTAACTATGAAAAAAATTTTAGTTTTAACAATTGCTATGTTTAGCTTATTAGCTTGTTCTTCTGATGATGAAAACAATTTAGACCCTATAGTAGGAACTTGGTATAAGTTTTCTGAAGAAGGCATAGAAGCAAGTGATTGTGAAAAGAAATCTTCTGTTACTTTTAAAGAAAATGGAACCTTTAACTCAGTATCATATGAATCTATTGATGATGAATGTATTATAGAGGATGAGTTTTCCGCTACATGGACAAACAAAGGAAATGGGGTTTATTCAAGAATAAACAATGGTGAATCATCTGATTCAAGCATTACTTTTTCTGATAATGGTAATACTATGACATCTGTATATAAACAGGAATATAATGGAGAAACTCTTACAGATATAACTGTTTTTAAGAGGAAGTAACTTATTTACATTTTGACTCATCCTAAAAAACAGCTTTGAAATAAATTTCAAAGCTGTTTTTTATCCCTTTATCGATTGTTCAAACGGTATCCTATTTACAATACTCCTTCCCAAAGTAACTTCATCTGCATATTCTAACTCATCTCCTACCGAGATTCCTCTAGCAATGGTTGATGTAGTTACTCCGTATTTTTCTATCTGTTTGTAAATATAAAAATTGGTGGTATCACCTTCCATGGTAGAACTCAGAGCAAAAATCAACTCTTTAATTTCGCCTTCTTTTACTTTTTCTACTAATGATTCAATCTGTAAGTTTTGAGGACCAACTCCTTCAATAGGAGAAATCTTTCCCCCTAACACATGGTACAAACCTCTGTATTGCGCTGTATTTTCAATCGCCATTACATCACGAATATCTTCTACCACACATACAATCTCAGCATTTCGTTTCGGGTTACTACAAATATCACATAGCACTGTATCTGAAATATTATGACACTTTTTACACGATTTTACATCATTTCGTAAATGCGTTAAAGCCTCTGACAAATACTTTGTATTTTCTTTCGGTTGTTTTAATAAATGTAACACCAAACGAAGTGCTGTCCGCTTACCAATACCCGGTAATCTGCTTACTTCATTTACTGCATTTTCTAATAATTTCGACGAAAAATCCATGTTGCGAATTTACAATTTTTCGATAAGGATTAAGTATCTTCGTAGCTTTAAAATTAAAACTTCAATTCACATGAATTCAGAGATAAGAAACCTAGAACCAAAAGCTATTTGGAAAAATTTTGCCGACTTAAACGCTGTACCTCGCCCTTCTAAAAAAGAAGAAAGAGTCATTCAATTTATGGTAGATTTCGGTAAGAAATTAAATCTTGAAACCATGGTTGATAAAGTTGGGAATGTAATTATTCGCAAGCCTGCTTCAACTGGAATGGAAGACAGAAAAACAGTAGTAATGCAAAGCCATTTAGATATGGTACACCAAAAAAATGCAGACACTGTTTTTGATTTTGACACCGAAGGAATTAAAATGTTTGTAGATGGTGATTGGGTTAAAGCTGACGGAACTACATTGGGAGCCGACAACGGTTTAGGTGTTGCCGCTATCATGGGAGTTTTAGAATCTACTAATATTCCTCACCCTGCTATCGAGGCTTTATTCACAATTGATGAAGAAACAGGTATGACTGGTGCAATGGGACTTGAAGGAGGTTTATTAGAAGGTGAAATTTTATTAAACCTTGATACTGAAGAAGATGATGAAATAGGAATGGGATGTGCTGGTGGTGTAGATGTTACTGCTACTAGAAGTTATAGTGAAGAAACTACTCCTGAAAACACAATCGCCTATGAAATTTCTGTTACAGGATTAAATGGTGGTCACTCAGGAATGGATATTATTAAAGGTTTAGGAAACGCTAACAAAATTATGAACCGTTTATTATTTGATGGTTTTACAAACTTCGGATTACGTGTTTCAGAAATTAACGGAGGTAGTTTACGCAATGCTATTCCTCGTGAAAGCTTTTCTACTGTAGTTATTGATGCTGTTTCTAAAGAACCTTTCTTATTTGAAATTCACGAGCTTATTAACAATATTAAAGCTGAGTTTTCAACATTAGAACCTAACCTAACTATTGAATTAAAAGAAATTGACACTCCTGAAACTGTAATGGACTTAGGTGTTCAAGAAGGATTAATTAAATCGGTTTATGCTGCGTTGAATGGTGTATACCGTATGAGCCCTGATATTGAAGGTTTAGTAGAAACTTCAAACAACATTGCTCGTATTATTGTAAAAGATGGAGCTATTAAAATTGGATGTTTAACACGTTCTTCTTCTGAAACAAATAAGTGGGATTTAGCAAACTCGTTACGTTCATCTTTTGAATTAGCAGGTTTTGATGTAGAATTTTCTGGTTCTTATCCTGGATGGTTACCAAACGTAAATTCTGAAATTTTAAAAACTGTAACTGACTTATACGAAGAATTACACGACGATAAACCTATTGTAGCTGCATGTCACGCAGGATTAGAATGTGGTATTTTAGGTCAAAACTATCCAGAAATGGATATGGTTTCTTTTGGTCCAAACATTAAAGGTGCACACTCACCTGATGAGCGCGCACAAATATCATCAACACAAAAATTCTGGAATTTTTTATTAGAGATTTTAAAGAACACTCCAGTTAAGAGTTAAAGACTTACACATAAACTTTAAAACCACAGCTTTTCAGTTGTGGTTTTTTGTTTACATTTATAAAATGAATTTTTTAGCGCATTTATATCTTTCTGACAACAACACCAATGTAATGATTGGTAACTTTATTGCCGACCATGTAAAAGGAAGAAACTTCTCTCACTATCATGAAGACATTCAAAAAGGAATTTTGTTACATCGCGAAATTGACACCTACACAGATGCGCATAAAATTGTTAGAATCAGTAAGCGTCGCCTTCACAAAAGATATCGTCATTACGACGGAGTAATTATCGATATTTTTTACGATCATTATTTAGCCAAAAACTGGAAAAATTATTCACAAATTCCACTAGACGTCTATGTAAACTCTGTCTATAATTTACTTCAAGACAATATTGATATTCTTCCTGAAAAAACACAAGAAATGCTACCCTACATGATACAGTATGACTGGTTATATAATTATCAATTTGCTAAAGGGATTCAGGAAGTCCTAAACGGAATGAATAGACGCACTAACGGGAAGTCAAAAATGAATTTAGCTACTGGAGATTTGTTAGAGAATTATCAAATTTTTGAAAATGATTTCACTACTTTTTTTGAAAACCTTCGTGTATTCTCTCATCAAAAACTAAAAGAACTAAGTTAACAACACATGAAAAAAGCATTCTTATTTTTTTTAACACTCACAGTATTATATAGCTGTAAAAAAGAAAAAGTTGTAGGTACAATTACTGAAAAAGCTATGGTAGTTTCTGCCCGTAAAGAAGCTTCACAAATTGGTTCGGATATCTTACAAAAAGGAGGAAATGCTTTCGACGCCATGGTAGCCACAGAACTAGCCTTAGCAGTAGCGTACCCTTATGCTGGTAATCTTGGTGGTGGTGGATTTATGGTCTATCGAAAAAACACAGGAGAAATTGGTGCGCTTGACTATCGCGAAAAAGCACCACTTGCTGCTCATAAAGACATGTATTTAGATAGCTTAGGAAATGTAATTGAAAATAAAAGCACTTTGGGTGCTATGGCAGTGGGAATCCCAGGAACAGTAGCTGGTGTTTTTGCTACACATAAAAAATTCGGTTCATTACCTATTCAAGAAATTTTAAAACCAATCATAGCTTTAGCTAAAAAAGGAGTTGTAGTTACTCAAAAACAAGAAGATCGCATAAAAAAGTATCAACATTATTTTTCAGAAGTAAATAAAGACTCTATTCTTTTTGACAAGCCTTGGAAAAAGGGAGACACGATCAAATATCCTGCTTTAGCAGCAACTTTGGAGCGTATTGCAAAAAACGGTCGTGATGAGTTTTACAAAGGAGAAACCGCTAAACGCTTGGTTGCTTTTATGCAAAACAATGGTGGAATTATGACCGAAGAAGATTTGGCTAAGTATGAAGCTAAATGGAGAACTCCAATCACTTTTACCTACGACAATTTACGAATTATTTCTATGTCTCCGCCTGCAAGTGGGGGAATTTGTTTAGCCCAAATAATGAATGGAATTGAACCATTTGATTTAGATAAATACGGACATAATTCTACAAAAGCTATGCAGGTAATTACTGAAGCAGAACGTAGAGCTTATGCAGATAGAAGTTTTTATTTAGGAGACCCTGATTTTGTAGAAATCCCTATTAAAACACTCATCAGTAAAGAGTACACAAAAAATCGAATGGATGATTTTTCTTTTGAAAAAGCGACTTCTTCAACCGATGTTTCTCACGGAAATATTACAATGGTTGAAAGCGATGAGACCACCCACTACTCTATTGTTGATCAATTTGGAAATGCTATTTCAGCCACAACAACCATTAATGGAGCTTACGGTTCTAAACTATATTGTTCAGATTTAGGTTTTTTCTTAAACAATGAAATGGATGACTTTTCAAGCAAACCAGGAACACCAAATATGTTTGGTTTAGTAGGTGCTGAAGCCAATAAAATAGATCCTGAAAAACGCATGTTAAGCTCTATGACCCCTACTATTGTAGAAAAAAATGGTCAACTATACATGGTTGTAGGAACTCCTGGAGGTTCAACAATTATTACTTCAGTTTTGCAAACTATTTTAAATGTACATGAGTTTGATATGGGAATGCAAGAAGCCGTGAATCAACCACGTTTTCATCATCAATGGTTACCAGATGTAATTAAAATGGAACCAAAAGGTTTTGACGAACAAGTAAAAAAAGACTTACAACAATTAGGATACAAATTAGATGAAACAAATTCACCTGTTATAGGAAAAGTAGATGCTATTTTAGTGCTTCCTAACGGAAAACTAGAAGGCGGTGCAGACCCTAGAGGGGACGACACCGCTTTAGGGTTTTAATTATTTCTTTTATACTGGAACTTCTTAATCACAACTTCTTGCTCTTCAGAAGGAGTATAATTTTGTGGTTGTCTCCATAAATTTAAATGCACTGTTTGGTATCCTTCATTAGGAATATACTGATTTTGACTCACTGCTGTTGTCCAACTTATATCAGGCTTAGCAGGCAAACTATTTAAATCGTATATACCATAATAAATTGAATAAATTACTGGAGTATTTTCATTTTTCCAATCCATTACAATAGTTATTTTACCTTTATCCTTCAATGTAATTCTATGTACATTTCCAGCAGGTTCCCAAGGCTGCAATGTAAATTGTGCATTTGTTGAATCACTAGGCTTATTCCACCTACTACATTCCAACATATCCAATTCTCTATGACAATTAGTTATTGATGAATCTTTTTCATATTGATATGTAAACACCCCAAAACAACAATTATTAGCTATATCATTAAAACTACCTACTGGTGTTTCTGCTACCACCAAGTATTTTCCATAACCAGGATACATACGTTGTGGTGGGTTTCCTGCCGTATTAGGGTTGTTGGCTACCTTTCCCCACAACACTAACTCCACTGAAGACCATTGTTTGAGACCGTTAGGCAGTTGTGTTTCTTTCATTTTTAAATGTAATCCATCACTGTCTACAGTCGCACAGCGCGGATCCCATTGTTGATTATTGAACCAATATCCAGAATACGATATTCCAAACGGATAATTAGTCCACCAATAATACCCATCAAACTCTAACATTCCATTTACAGAATTCTCATTAGGTTCGATAGCTCCACTAGGCATTGGATTTCTTAGTATACAACTATCTGATTTATACATAACTTATTTATTTTTACAATTATATTAAAAGGAGCGTTCACCTCCTCTTTACTTACTTCCAAACAACTAAATGTAAACTAGTTACACCTTTCACTCCTCCTTGTTTTTCCAGTATGACTTAAATTTAGTTTACTCTTTTTCTTGTATTTAATTCTTTTCTACTAATGTTTGAAAAAAAGGTACGGACGTACCTTAATTGATAACAAAAATTATTTGCTTAGTTTTGAATAAAATAAGTACTTTGTTTTGATAATTTCTGAAACTCATAATGTAGAAAGCATAGCAACCCCGATTCGACTACAAGAATATGCTGTCGGAATTTTTAAAACCGTCCCTACTAAATCCAGCCTAAAAAAAGCTATTAAAAAAGGATTAATAAAGGTCAATGGTAAAATAGCTACAACAGCTTTGTATATTAGTAAAGAAGATACTATTGAGTTATTTCAATTAGAAGAAAAAACTCAAAGAAAACATTTTGATTTCCCTTTAGAAGTTCTTTTTGAAGATGATTACTTAGCTATTATTTATAAACCAGCAGGAATATTGGTTAGTGGAAATTCTTTTGCCACAATTGATAATGCTCTAATACAAAATTTACAAAAAAGCGATTCACCAAATGCTACTCGCCCTCGACCTGTACACCGATTAGATTATCCTACAAGTGGATTGTTACTCATTGGAAAAACAACTGAAAGTATTATTGTTTTGAACCAACTATTCGAAAAAAAGGAGATTCAGAAAACATATCACGCAATCTGTATTGGTAAAATAGAGAAGAAAGGAGAAATTAACTTTCCTATTGATGATAAAGAGGCTTCTACTTCGTTTGAAGTTATTGAAACTGCTGAGTCCCCTAGATTTGATTTCTTGAACTTGGTTAAATTACATCCTAAAACAGGAAGAAAACATCAACTACGCAAGCATCTTTTCGCTATTGGCAATCCGATTTTAGGTGATAAAGAATACTTTATAGAAAATAAAGTATTAAAAGGAAAGGGGCTTTTTCTTCATGCTTCAACACTCGAATTCACACACCCTTTTACTAAAGAAACAATCAACATTACAAAAGAACTTCCAAAGAAATTCAAAAAAATATTCCCATAAAAAATCTCTTTAAAACATCTATCTTTGCCGCATGCGAATAGATATTATTACGGTTGAACCCGACTTAATAAAGAGCCCATTTGAAAACTCAATGATGAAAAGGGCTATTGACAAAGGACTCGCTGAAGTTCATTTTCATAACCTACGAGAATATGGTTTTGGTAATTATCGTCAAATAGACGACTACCAATTTGGTGGAGGTGCTGGAATGGTTTTAATGATTGAACCTATAGCTAAATGTATTGAAAAGCTACAATCTGAAAGAACGTATGATGAAATCATATATATGACTCCAGACGCTAAAACTCTAAATCAAGCTACAGCAAATACCCTTTCTTTAAAAGAAAATATAATTATTTTAACGGGACATTACAAAGGTGTAGATCAACGTGTACGTGATAAATATGTAACCAAAGAAATTTCTATTGGTGACTATGTGTTAACTGGAGGAGAATTGGCTGCAGCTGTTTTATGCGATGCTGTCATTCGTTTAATTCCTGGAGTTTTGGGTGATGAAACTTCTGCTTTAACCGATAGTTTTCAGGACAACTTACTATCACCTCCTGTATATACTAGACCTTCAGAATATGAAGGAATGAAGGTTCCTGAGGTGTTACTATCAGGTAATTTTCCTAAAATTGAAGAATGGCGCTCAGAACAAGCTTACAAAAGAACAAAAGAAATACGTCCAGATTTATTAGATTAACTAATAATCAGTGATTTATTTATTTTTTTTATCAAAAGAAAAGTTCTAAATTTGCAGCCACAAAATCAACCTCTGACGAAAATCGTGAATGTTGCTTTTATACAACCATAAATAATAAGAAAATGGATTTAGTAAAATTTGTTCAAGACGAATTTGTAACAAAAAACGAATTACCAGAATTCGCAGCTGGAGATACTATTACAGTATACTACGAAATTAAAGAAGGAAACAAAACTCGTACTCAGTTTTTTAGAGGAGTTGTTATCCAAAAGAGAGGAAGCGGAGCTTCTGAAACATTTACTATTAGAAAAATGTCTGGTACTGTAGGTGTTGAGCGTATTTTCCCTATCAACTTACCTTCTATCCAAAAGATCGAAGTAAACAAAAGAGGTAAAGTACGTAGAGCTCGTATTTACTACTTTAGAGGTCTTACTGGTAAGAAAGCAAGAATTAAAGAAAGAAGACACTAAAAACTTCTTCTCAAAAGAAATTAAAAACACCATGATTTTCATGGTGTTTTTTTTATTCACATTTGTTAATAAAACATTACATCCAACTTGTTGATAACAAAACACCTAAAACACTAAAAAAGAGTTATTTATTTCTTATATTTGGAAAAGAGTTTACAAAGTAAGTGACGTCAGAATTATAGTTAACTGTATTAATCACTAAAAGTAAACCATTAAAGTAACGTTCTTTATATATTTTGTTTTTAAACGTAATTAAAGCTAAATACGATCATCATAATTTTTGATTAATTGTAAGTTATTAATAATTTATAGTTTTCTAGTTATAAGTTTATAAGTATTATTGGTTTAAATTTAGCTGGACTAACCTGTTTAAAAACATCGAAACTTTTATTTTATAGGTGACATAATTTATAAGGTAAAGTTTCTTTTGAGGTAGTAACGTAGCTTTATCTAAGGAAAAAGCATAAACACCGTTTATTTGATAATGTAGTAATATAAATCAGTACCTCTTACTATTTCAAGAAAGCCATATCAATTACAAGAAATTGTTTGATATGGCTTTTATTTTTAATAACAAATTCTCTATTTCACCTCTTTAAATTATCATATTCACAACAAAACACACTAATTAATAATAATTTACCATCAAAAAACTCAGCCGTAATTCTTAAATTTGCGTCACTTCAAAATATAATTTAATTTATTACTTATACATATGAATAAGACTGCTAAAATTATGTACACAAAAACGGATGAAGCTCCAGCATTAGCTACTCGTTCGTTTTTACCAATCGTAAAAGCTTTTACAAAATCATCTAACATAGAAGTAGAAACCAAAGATATTTCTCTTGCTGGTCGTATTCTTGCTAACTTTTCAGATTTTTTACCTAAAGAACAACAAGTAGAAGATGCTTTAGCTTTTTTAGGAGATTTAGCAAAAAAGCCAGAAGCTAATATTATTAAACTTCCTAACATCTCTGCTTCTGTACCTCAATTAAAAGCCGCAATTAAGGAACTACAAGCTTTAGGATACTCTTTACCTGATTACCCTGAAGAAGCTACTACCGATGAAGAAAAAGCTATTTTAGCACGTTATAACAAAGTAAAAGGTTCTGCAGTAAACCCTGTTTTACGTGAAGGTAACTCTGACCGTAGAGCTCCAAAAGCTGTAAAAAATTACGCAAAAAAGAATCCTCATTCAATGGGAGCTTGGAGTACAGACTCTAAAACTCATGTTTCAACAATGACTGAAGGAGATTTTGCACACAGTGAAAAATCAGTTACAGTACCAAATGCTACAGATGTACAAATTGTACATACTGATGCTAATGGAAACAAAACTGTTTTAAAAGAAAAGGTATCATTACTAGCTGAAGAAGTAATTGATGCTTCTGTTATGAGTAAAAAAGCATTGTTAACTTTCTTAGAAGAACAGGTTAAAGACGCTAATGATAAAGGAGTTTTATTCTCTTTACACATGAAAGCAACCATGATGAAGGTTTCAGACCCTATTATATTTGGTCATGCTGTTCGTGTTTTCTTTAAAGATTTATTTGCTAAACACGGTGATACATTTAAAAAAATTGGGGTTGATGTAAACAACGGATTTGGTAACTTGTTGAGTAACCTAGAAGAATTACCAGCTGATAAAAAAGCAGAGATTTTAGCAGATATTGAAGCTATTTATGCTAGTAACCCTGATGTAGCAATGGTTAATTCTGACAAAGGAATTACTAACTTACACGTTCCTTCTGATGTAATTATTGATGCTTCTATGCCAGCAATGATTCGTACTTCTGGACAAATGTGGAATAAAGAAGGAAAACAACAAGATACTAAAGCTGTGATTCCTGATAGTTCTTATGCTGGTTTATACCAAGAAACTATCGATTTCTGTATTAAAAATGGAGCTTTTGATCCAACTACTATGGGTACAGTTCCTAATGTAGGCTTAATGGCTCAAAAAGCTGAAGAATATGGTTCTCATGATAAAACTTTTGAAATCACTACTGACGGAAAAGTTGAAGTTATCGATGCTAATGGAACTGTATTATTAGGACACACTGTTGAAACGGGTGATATTTGGAGAATGTGTCAAACTAAAGATGCCCCTATTCAAGATTGGGTAAAGTTAGCTGTTACTCGTGCAAGAGCTACACAAACTCCTGCTGTTTTCTGGTTAGGAAAAGAAAGAGCACACGATGCAGAAATCATCAAAAAAGTAGAAAAATATTTACAAGACCACGATACTACAGGTTTAGAAATTAAAATCTTATCTCCAATAGAGGCTACCAAATATACTTTAGAAAGAGTTAAAGAAGGAAAAGATACTATTTCTGTTACAGGAAACGTTTTACGTGATTATTTAACTGACTTATTCCCTATTTTAGAATTAGGAACTTCAGCTAAAATGTTATCTATCGTTCCATTAATGAACGGTGGTGGATTATTTGAAACTGGTGCTGGTGGATCTGCTCCAAAACATGTTGAACAATTAGTAGAAGAAAATCACTTACGTTGGGATTCTTTAGGAGAATTTTTAGCATTAGCAGTTTCTTTAGAACACTTAGGGGAAACTAACGATAATACCAAGGCTAAAATATTAGCAGAAACCTTAGATGATGCGACAAGCAAATTGTTAGATAATAAAAAAGGACCTTCAAGAAAAACTGGTGAGCTAGACAACAGAGGTTCTCATTTTTATTTAGCTATGTACTGGGCACAAGCTTTAGCTTCTCAAGACAAAGATGCTGATTTAAAATCTCAATTTGCTCCTATAGCAGAAAAAATGGCTACTAATGAAGCGACAATTGTAGAAGAATTAAATTCTGTACAAGGTAAAGCTGTAAACATTGGTGGATATTATGAACCAAATGATGATTTAGCTAATGCAGTAATGCAGCCAAGTAAAACTCTTAATAATATTTTACAAAACATATAATTAATTAGTTATATAAAATTCAAAAGCAGGTGATAAATCACCTGCTTTTTCTATTAAAAAAGTAAACCAAACAAATTATTAAACAATAATGTCCGCCGAATTATTATTCACCCCCATTACTTTGTTTTGACTTATAATTATGACACCATAAAATTATAATCACAACAATCTAATTTCTTAAAACTTTTAATTAGTAAATTTGAAGCATGAAGTTTACAAAAACAACCGAACAAGATTCCAACTATAATAATTTGGAAAAAATGAGTGTATCTGAATTACTGTTTAACATCAATAAAGAAGACAAATCAGTTCCTTTCGCTGTAGAAAAAGCACTTCCTCAAATAGAAAAACTAACGAAACATATTGTATTAAAATTAAAAGAAGGTGGTCGATTGTTTTACATTGGTGCTGGTACCAGTGGTAGGCTTGGAATTGTAGATGCTAGTGAATGTCCTCCTACTTTTGGCGTTCCTCACGAGTTAGTTGTTGGATTAATCGCTGGTGGTGATTATGCTATTAGAAAAGCTGTTGAATTCGCTGAAGATTCAACGAATCAAGGATGGAAAGATTTACAAGAGCATCAAATATCATCAAAAGATATTGTAGTAGGTATTGCTGCGTCTGGCACTACACCTTACGTTATTTCTGCTTTAGAAGAATGTAACAATAACGGTATTATTACAGGCTGTATAACCTGTAACCAAGGAAGTCCCTTAGCATTAACTGCTCAATTTCCTATTGAAGTTGTTGTAGGCCCTGAGTTTGTGACTGGAAGTTCTAGAATGAAAGCTGGAACAGCACAAAAATTAGTATTGAATATGCTTTCTACAGCTAGTATGATTCAATTAGGAAGAGTTAAGGGAAATAAAATGGTTGATATGCAATTGTCTAACAACAAATTAGTAGATAGAGGAGAAAAAATGTTAGCTTCTGAATTAAATATCGACCAAGAAACTGCTAGCGAGCTATTAAAAAAATATAGAAATGTTCGTGAAGCAATAAAAAACTATACAAATGAATAAACCTACTACTTTTGAAGCTGGTATAAAAAAGCTCTTAGTTTTTTTAGGGTTGTTAATTATTTCTCCATTAGTATTAAGTATTGCTTTTAAAGCCTTACGTGCTTTTAAAGATGCTCCAAAAGTTTTTATTGCATATGGTCTGCTCGCAGTTGGTGTGTTGCTAATACTATTTACCGTATATTATGGCTTTAAAACTTTTAAAACTATATTAGACCACCTTTTTAGCAAATAACTTTTGATTAAAAATAGTTCCATAAAAAAAATAACAGACTGGGAGCATTGGCCATCCGCTATGTTTTATCTTCCTAATCTTCCTTACGCTTTTTATCTAGCCTTCAAAGCCAAACATTTAGCTTTTTTTAGTGCAACTAATCCATGTATAAAAAGCTCTGGAAATGGAACTGAAAGTAAGTACGAAACAATTTTATTAGTTCCTGAACAACATAGACCTAAAACAGTTTTAATTAAACCAAAAACTGATTTTAAAACTGTTTGTAAAAATATCAAAGAACAAAAAATTAATTTTCCTTTAATAGCAAAACCAGATGTTGGCTTTAGAGGTTTATTAGTTGAAAAAATAACTACAAAAGAAACATTAAAAAACTATCTTGAAAAATACTCCATTGACATTATTATTCAAGAGTTTTTAGATTATAAAAATGAGTGTGGGATATTTTATCATAGAAACCCAAAGGATGATTCTGGAAAAATTTCTTCATTAACTCTAAAACATTTTTTATCCGTTACAGGAGACGGGACCTCTACTTTAAAAGAATTAATTTTAGCTGATAAAAGAGCTAAATTATACGTCGATTTATTTTTTAAAATTCATCAAAATAAACTTACAGAAATACCTGTTAAAAATGAGGTTATTAAACTTACTGCTATAGGTAATCATTCTAAGGGAACTCAGTTTATTAATGGTAATCATTTGATAAATGATAAACTAACTGACACTTTTGATAAACTAAGTAAATCAATTCCCGGTTGGTATTATGGACGAATTGATTTAAAGTACAATACTTTTGAGGAGCTAGAAAAGGGTGTCAATTTTAAAATACTAGAAATCAACGGAATTATAGCAGAACCTACTCATATTTACGATTCACAAAATTATACCTATCTAAAAGCCTTAAAAGCTATAAGGGTACATTGGAAATCTCTTTTTAATATCGCTATTACGAACCATAAAAATTTCAACACTCCATATAAAAATTCGATAAGTTTTCTTTATGAAATTTTTTTACTAAAAAAATATACAAAAAAAATTAAACGTCTTTCTAAATAAAAAATCTTTCTTACATTTGTAAGCGAATACATGTCCATGTATTTTTTAAGAATCCCCCCGAGTCTTAAGAACAATTAATTATTTAACTGAATGGAAAGAAGATTACTTTTTTCTTTGATTCTTGTTTGTGCTATTATCCCAACCTTTTCTCAAGTAAAAGTTGGAGATAATCCCTCTTCAATTCATTTAAGCTCTATCCTAGAACTAGAGAGTTCTGACAAAGTTTTAGTTATAAGTAGAATGACCAGCACTCAAATGAATGCAATTCAACCTTTGCGAGGTGCTTTAGTTTTCAACATTGACCAGAATTGTGTTTTCATGTACGATGGTAGCTCATGGAGAAGTTTATGTTCTTCAGGAACTAGAGAAAGTATTGACGTAACTACTTCTTCCACACCTCCTATTGATAATGAAATAGGTGATTTTTGGATTAACGACTCTCAAAATAATACCACCAGTATTTGGGATGGAACAAATTGGATTTCTATAGATAACAACCCTAGAAGAGGAAATGGAACACCTAATAATAGTACTGCCCCGAATCCAAGTTCTGGAGATGTTTATGTAGATACAACCACTGGTATAATTTATGCTTATGATGGTACAACTTGGGTGACATCTAACACAACACCATCTGCAAATAACGGACTTTTAATAAATGCTAGTAATACTATTCAATTAGGTGGTGTATTAATTCAACCTACCACTATTGAAACTAGTACTACAAATACATTAGCTATTAGTGGTTTAGAAAATGGAAGCACTACTACTGATGATATCGTTACAGTAGACAGAACTACTGGCGTTTTAAAAAGAACCGCTGCTTCTAACCTACTAAATGAAGAAGTTATAAAAATTATAGCAACTGACGGTCAGGTAACTTTTACGGGGCTTACATTATATACAACTGATAAAATTAATGTATACAGAAACGGAGTTAGAATAGACTTTACTGTTGATAATGCCACAACGATTACCATAGAACCTGAAGCAACATGCTATGCAGGTGATGAAATACGAATAGTTCAACTTTATTAATAACAATCCTTAATTAAAAATCTTAAAAACAATTTAATTATCAATTCATGAAAACAATTACAAACAAATTTAAATTAACATTAGCTGTCTTAAGTTTATTGGCTATTGGTACTGTTAGTGCGCAAATCACTGGTGTAGATATTGCTCCTGCAAATAAAGACATTCAAACTGGAGTAAATAAAACTATAAGAGTTATAGACAATAAAGGTACTATTAAATACATCCAAACTCAAAATGGTATTACTACATTAACTAATACTACTAACAATACCACTACCACCACTATTCAATTGGGAGGAACTTTAAATAGTGATACTACAATCACTTTAAATGATGGTACTACAGATCGTAACTTTACTATTGATGGTATTAATTTTAACCTAAATAATACAGTTGTTGAAAACGGTGCTGCTGCAACTGCTGATGCAGGACAAGCTGATGGTATTTCTACTACTGGTTACACTCTTTTAGTAAGAGATCAAGCTACTGGTCAAGTAAAAAAATTACTGTTAAGTGATTTAATCCAAAGTGGTCATGATATTTTTGATAGTACTACTACACCTGCAGTTGTTGCTACAGCTAATCCTGCTACCTTAACTTTAGTACTTACAAACGCTCCTCAAACATTAGAGTTTAAAAATGTTAGTGTATATAGAAATGGTGCAAAACTGATTGCTAATAGAGATTATAGTATTATAGCTGGGGCAACTGCTACAGACCCTGCCTCTGTTTCATTAGCTCCTACCAATACAGCTCCATATGATTGGTCAATAACTACCGAAGATATTATCGAAGTTCATTGGTCTAAATAATTAAATCTTAATTTACCTTAATGCTTGAAAACATTAAACATATAAAAAGATTTATACTAGCTTTTGCATTGGCACTATTTTCTTTTAGTGCCAATGCACAAGAAGTTAGGGTTATAGATAATAAAGGAACTATTCAAAAAGTAAATAATAATAACGTTACTACTTCTACAACCGCACCAACCAACCCTGTTGAAAATGATGTTTGGTTCGATACAACCAATAGTCAAATAAAAATATATGACACTGTAGACGGTTGGAAGTTAATTAGCTCTACTATTGCTTCTCAAAATATCTATACTGCCAACGGTGATTTAACTTCAAACCGTACTTTAAACGGCACCAATAGCTTTGGTTTAACTTTACAAAACTTAAACTATCTACAACTATTTAGTAACACTATACAAATAAATGGTATTAACAGTACCCAAATAAGTACCACAGGAGGCCCTATGCAACTATCTGCTTCTTCAACAATGCAGTTAACAGCCCCAAGTAATATTATTTTACAAAGTCCTACTGAATTTAACAGTAGCTTATTAGATATTAATAATTCTGCTGGAACTTCTGGTCAAATATTAACCTCTACAGGCACCGGTGTAGATTGGATAGATAATCCTGCTTTGAATAACTGGCTAATTACAGGTAATACTGGAACTACGAATACAAATTTTTTAGGAACGATTGATGATGTTAAAATGCAAATCCGTTCTAATAACGTTTCTATGCTAGAGTTTGGTAGAAGACAAACATTAGGCTTAAACGAACCAACTAGAACTGATTATAACAACCCAAACCAATCGTTAGTATATTTAAATGGTTCTGATGGTGTATCTGCATTACAATTTAGAGCTGACGGTGCTAGCTTTTACAAACCTATGTTTTATACAACTTCTAATGGAAGTTTTAGATTAAAAGGTAGTTCTGGAGGTACTGATTTTTTTGAAATAGGTTCCGCTGGTCCAACTAATGACGGTCGTTTGGAGTTTGTTATTGCCGATGATGGAAACGAACCTATTGTTTTCAAAAGGTTTGACTATAGAAATGGAGAGTTCTATAAAGAGTTTTTTAGAGTTCAAGGATCTAATGCTACTGAGAATGCTAAAACACGTTTTGGTATTAATATTAATCAGAATCAATATTCTGTAACAGACAATATAAATGCACCTTCAAACGGAGGTGTTACAAACCCTAAATTAATAGCTAATTCGACTTTACAAATTGAGGGATCTGTCTCTAAATCTATTGAACAAATTAACTCTAACACTACACTTAATGAAGACCATCATACAGTAGTTGTTACAGCTAACGTTACAATTAACTTTCCTACAGCAAATACCTGTAAAGGAAGAATCTACATAATTAAAAATGTATCTGGTGGAAACATTAATTCTTCTACTTACAGAAACGAATCAAACACAGATACATCTACGATAAACAATAATACTACATTAAAGGTACAGAGTGATGGAACTAGATGGGTAAGTATTAGTAATATTCTAAACAATATTAATAATAATTGGAAAGTTACTGGTAACTCAGCCACAAATCCTACAAATAATTTTATTGGAACTACTGATGCTCAAGATTTATCTTTAAGAACAAACAATACTGAAGCAGTTAGAATTCTTCAATCTAATCAAAATGTTGGTATAAATACCACTATCCCTTCTGAACGTTTAGATGTTAATGGTAAAGTACGTATTAGAGATATATCTACTGTTACTACAAATAATGATATACTAACAACCAATACAAACGGTGTTGTTGAAAAGAAAAAATTGATTGCCTCTGAAAGTAATAATCAAATTTCTACTGGAGCCAATGGTGGTGTATATTTAGGACCAACTGTATATACTGGTGCTTTTATAATTAATACAAACGGAAATGTTACTATAAATACACTACCTTTTCAACCTTCTCAAATAACTTTTGTAGCTCACGCAAATGTTGAATCTTTTAACTTAGATCTAGACAATAATATAGGTGATAACAACAGAAGCATTGCTAATTCTTTTGGTACAATGAACGGTTTTGCTAGAAATGACTCTGGAACAATAACACAACAAGTTATTTATATTGGAGGTAGTGGTAATTCTATAAATGATATTTCAAGGTTTGCATCTTCTTCAAACTGTATAGGTTTAAGATATAGTGATCAAAATGGTAATGATCTCGGTAAAATTACAGCTTCCATGACCTCTTTTAATACAAATGGTTTTACTATTAATGTAAATAGAACTAATAATGCTAGCTCCGAAAACCTTGTTGTATTATACACAGCATATAAATAGTTTAAATGAAAAATCTATTTTTCATATTATTTTCTAGTTCATTACTTGCTCAAAATGCATTTTACAATGTTGGAAATGTGCAATTACATAACGACGCCAAAATAGGTTTTCATACCAACGTAGTAAACAATGGTACTCTAGATAATTACACAGGTTTTGCTGGTTTCTATGCTGATAATGAAGTAAGAACGATTTCCGGTACTAATAGTGTTAGTTTTTTTAATGTAGAAGTTGATGCTTTACAAAATATAGAACTTTACAACTCTTTAAAAATTCGTAATCAATTAGACTTTATAAACGGGCAAATTGTCACACCTAGACTCGACAACTCTATTTCTCTTCAATTTTTAGACTATGATTTTTATGCCGGGGAAGATAACTCTAGACATATTAATGGTTATGCCTTAGTAGAACAAGGAAATAAAAATACTACAAATTTTACATTCCCAATTGGAGATGGAAGTATGTTGCGTCCTATGAGTTTGCCAAACCATGATAAATATTATGTGTTCAAAGGAGCTTATTTTTACGAAAACCCAAATTTCCCTTCAACATTTACTTCAGTTTTTTTAACAGATCAAAAACAAGCTGTTATCGAAAACGTAAGTAATATTGAGTTTTGGGATTTAGATGGAAATAATGAAACTCAAATTACATTAACATGGAATAACCGTAGTGATATTACATCAATAGCTAATCAAATTTCTCAATTAATAGTTGTTGGCTGGAGCAAAGCAGAAAATCAATGGGTAAACTTAAATGTAATGCAAGTTACCGGAGACTTGTCTGAAGGAACAATTACATCGGCGGCATTTACACCTAATAATTACGAAGTAATAACTATTGGTTCTTTGTTAAATAGTGAAATAAGTAATAACAATAACATTCTAATATCTCCAAATGGAGATAGTCTTAATGACTTCTTGGTCTTTGATGAAGTTAATAACTATACACATAATAAATTAACAATTTATAATCGTTGGGGAAACCTAGTTTATGAAACTTTAAATTACAAGAATAATTGGGATGGAACCTCTAACGGTAGAGCTACACTAAACAAAGAAAGCAAACTTCCTACTGCTACGTATTTTTATTATTTAGAGCTAGGTAACTCACCCGATAAGCTAAACGTTATGAAAAAAGGTTGGGTGTATATTAACCGATAAATTATTAATTACTACTTTATTAATATTTTCTTAGGTGTTGTAGGATTATACCCAAAATCTGCATCAGGTAACTCTATTCCTAATTGATTTATAATAAAACCTATACTGGCAAAGTGATGTATTGCATGACTATGTGCCTGGATTAAAGCACTGCTTAAAGTATAATTTGCTGTTACTTTCCCTGTTCCTAAATCGTCAGTAACAGAAATAATTTTATCAAAATCTTCTGTCTTCAAACAATATAATTGCTCTATAACTTCATTAAAATATGCTATTCCTGAAGCTGTTTTTTGCTCTGCTAAATGATTACGTTCTCTATCAGAAAAATCAACACAGTTTTTATTTAGCCCATTAAAAATGCAGGTAAAAACGTCTAAAATATGTCTCATATTGGCCCCTATGCTCGAATAATAAGGCGGAATAGATGTATCACTATATTGTTCATCACTAATTGCTTCTAATAATTTAATCCCTCTTTGTAAATTTTTATCAATAGCTGCTATCATTCGTAAGTATAAGTTTTCAAGTAAGTCGTATAAATATAGAACTTTTTACGGGGAGAAATAAATTATTTTTTTAATCCTAAAAAAGACACTAAATATCAGTAGCTTAAAGTAAAAAATCACTTTATATTATTACTTTTAAAAAGCTTTAAAATATTTTTTGGCACGTTCTTTGGAAAATTACATAACAACTGCGGAAGCCGAAAAGCATATAGAGTAAGCATAACCCTAAAATTAGCAATTATGAGAACAGGGATACTTTTATTATTAGCAATGATGTCATTAACAACTGTAAATGCCGACAACATTGAAAAATCAACTAGCAAAATTGGGGTTACATACCGTTATAATGAAGCGGTTACCTTTGTAGAAAGAGGAATCCAATTTCATGTGTTTTTAAATGGAGATTTCGATTTTAACACTCACTACGATAGATATTCTGACTATGGTGTACGTATAAAACGAGATAGAAGAGGACGTGTTAGAAGTGTTGGAAACGTATATATAAATTACGATGCCAGGGGAAATGTAAAAAGAATTGGTAGTGTATTTATGAGATACAAATTCGGAAACTTATTTAAGGTTGGAAATCTACATATTCAATATGATAGATGGGGAAACCCAAGGTTTAGAGGACATGTAAAATCAGGAGGACATCACTATTATGGAAATGATCATTATTATTACGATGATGGAGTTGATGTAAATATCGACATAAACATAGGAGATATTTTTGATTATGACGATGTATATTTTTACAGAAAAGACTTTAGAAGAAACTATCGTCAGTTTAGAGAAGATAAAAACTTTTATTACTACAGAGCATTACCTAATGCAAAAATTGGCAAGCGTAGTAAAGTTATAAAAAGACGTAAACATAAAATTTACAAAAACGACAACAATAAATATAGAAAAGGAAAGCCTGAACAAAGAGGTAAATCAAGAAGAAACCATGATTAAACAAAAATCCCTCATCAAAATTGATGAGGGATTTTTATATTTTATAATTTAATAATTACTTCGCCACATTTACTGCTCTTGTTTCTCTAATTACAGTAACTTTAACCTGTCCTGGATACGTCATATCATTCTGAATTTTTTGAGAAATATTAAATGATAATTCAGCAGCTTTAGTATCGTTAACTTTAGCACTTTCTACCATAACTCTTAATTCACGCCCCGCTTGAATTGCATAAGCTTTTTGAACTCCGTTAAATCCAAAAGCAATATCTTCTAAATCTTTTAAACGTTGAATATAAGAATCTAATACTTGACGACGTGCACCAGGTCTTGCTCCTGAAATTGCATCACAAACTTGAACAATAGGAGCTATTAAACTCTTCATCTCAATTTCATCGTGGTGAGCTCCAATTGCATTACATACATCTGGCTTCTCTCCGTACTTTTCAGCCCATTGCATCCCTAATAATGCGTGTGGTAATTCGCTTTCTGTTTCAGGTACTTTACCTATATCGTGTAATAAACCTGCACGTTTAGCTGCTTTAGCATTTAATCCCATTTCAGCTGCCATAATACCACAAAGATTTGCTACTTCACGTGAGTGTTGTAATAAATTTTGACCATAAGAAGAACGATACTTCATACGTCCTACAGTTTTAATCAATTCGGGATGTAAACCATGAATTCCTAAATCAATAACAGTACGTTTACCAACTTCAATAATCTCCTGAGTGATTTGTTTTTCGGTTTTCTTTACAATCTCTTCAATTCTTGCTGGGTGAATTCTTCCGTCTGTAACTAATTTATGCATTGATAAACGAGCAATTTCACGACGAACAGGATCGAAACACGATAAAATAATTGCCTCTGGCGTATCATCTACAATAATCTCAACTCCGGTTGCAGATTCTAAAGCACGAATATTACGCCCTTCTCTACCAATAATTCTACCTTTAACGTCATCTGATTCTAAATTAAATACCGACACACAATTTTCTACAGCTTGCTCTACTCCTACTCTTTGTATAGTGTTTAAAACTACCTTACGAGCTTCTTGTTGCGCTGTCATTTTAGCTTCTTCAATGGTATCTTGTATGAAAGACATTGCATCAGATTTTGCCTCATCTTTTAATGATGCAACTAATTCTGTCTTAGCTTCATCTGCAGATAAACCTGAAATTTGCTCAAGCATGTCTACATGACGCTTGTGCATTTTTTCTAGCTCAGATTCTTTTTTTTCTAAGAACTCTAATTTATAATCAAAATCAGCTTCTTTTTTTTCTAATTGTTTATTAAGTTTTCTGTTCTTATCTAGTTCTGATGATACTTGACTCTCTTTATCTCTAATTCTTTTTTCTACATCAGAAACTTTCTTTTCTCTAGATAAAATTACTTTTTCATGCTCTGATTTTAATTCTATAAACTTCTCTTTGGCTTGTAATATTTTATCTTTTTTTATTGCTTCAGCCTCTACTTTAGCTTCTTTAAGAATGCTATTAGCCTCTTTTTTTGTTTCTTGTATTAATTTATTTGCATTAGATTTTTCTAACATTTTAGCAATAAAAAAACCTACTGCTACACCTATAATTCCTGCTAAAACAGGAAATAATATTCCCTCCATAATTTTGATTTGATTGTATAAAAAAAGCCCACATTAATAGGGTTTTAAAAACTCCAAAATAACAAGTTTAGGATTAACTGATTGATCAAGGATCCGAGGTAAAATCGGCTTGCTTTACTAATCACGACTCATCCTTTATAATTGAATAACGTTGAGTTTAACAAACAATGTACTAATGTAGGCAGTATATTAAATAATATATTTTAAAGAACGTTATAATAAATGATCTTCTAGCAAGTTAGTCAATTCATTTATCTTTTGCAATACTTCGGCTTTTTCTTTAGTATTTTTTAACGATACTATTTCTGCTTTTGATGCAAACTGTAAAGCACTCATTGCTAAAACATCTTGCTTATCTGCTACCGCATAATTTTGTTCAAACTTGGCTATTAATTCGTTAATACTTTTTGCTGCTTTTCGTAATCCTTCTTCTTCATCTGTACTATTTACACTTAATGGATATGTTCTCCCAGCAATTACCACATTAACTTTTATTTTTGCCATGCAAAAAAACTTATATTATGTATTCAAAAGGGTGATGCACTTATCAATCTCTCGAATTAAAGTATTTATTTTGAGTTTTGTTTCTCTTGTACTTTCGTTACTGCCCTCAATAGTTTTTGCAACTTTCAGCAAATTAAATTGTTTTTGCTGTTCTTCTAATTGCCTCTCTTTTTCCTGTAATAAAACTTGTAACTCTCCGTTATTTTGAAGTAAAACTCTATTTTCTTCTTTCAAAAACTCGTAGTTCGAAAGTAAGTCCTTCAATCTATCTTCCAGTAAATGAACTGCTTTTAAAGGGTTACTCATTTATTTTAGAGAATAAAACTATATTTACAAAGTTATTAATATAACTTATAATTAGCAACTCTTTTAGTGTTTTTTACTAAATTACTGATTTTAAATCTTTAACAGCTTTAATAGAATTTTATTAGTTTTGCTTTAAAACTGTTGCATTTTGAAATTTTATTTTTCTCTTATTCTATTTATCTTTTTTATTAGCGGACAAGCTCAAAATAAGTATCCGCGAAACTATTTTTCAAACCCTTTAAAAATTCCTATTGTATTGTCTGGTACTTTTGGAGAATTACGAAGTAACCACTTTCATTCTGGAATAGATATTAAAACTCAAGGTAAAGAAGGTATTCCTATTTACGCTCCTGCTAATGGATATGTTTCTCGTATAAAAGTGCAGCAATATGGTTTTGGAAAGGCTTTATATATAACGCACCCTAACGGTTATACAACTGTATATGCACATTTAAAACGTTTTGAACCAAGCATTCAACAGTATGTAAAAAGTATTCAGTACAAAAAAGAAAAATATAGTACAGGAAACCTTTTTCTTAAATCAGATAAATTCCCTGTAAAAAAAGGGCAACTTATTGGTTATACTGGTGATACTGGTAGTTCTGGAGGTCCGCACTTACATTATGAAATTCGAGATACTAAAACAGAACATATTATTAACCCAATGCATTTTGGTTTAACAGCTGAAGACGATAAAACTCCTACTGTTCAAAAATTAGTAGCCTATCCATTAAGTGATGATGCTAGAATTAATAATTCGGCATTAAAATCTGTTATTTCATTTAAAAATAATGGTGAAGGTAATTATATTGCCGAAAAAATTACTGCCAGTGGCACTATTGGTTTTGGTATTAGCGTGTTTGACCGATTAAATGGTGCTTTAAATAAAAATGGAATTTATAGTTTAGAAATGAAAGTAAATGGTAAACGTGTGTATTATCATGATGTTGAAACCTTTTCTTTCGCAGAGAGTAAATATATTAACTTATTAATTGACTATAAGCATTATAAAAAATATAGAGATAGAGTACAAAGAACACACAAGGTAGACGCAAATAGACTTAGCTTATATGAAGATTTAATAAACAACGGAAAAATATATATTGAAAACGGAGCTAATTACAATATTGAGATTATAGCCAAAGACTTCAAACATAACACTTCTAAAGTAAGGATACCAGTTAGAGGAACTGCAAGCAATTTAGTATTTAAGGAAAAAGATACTACTAATTATAAAATTATAGCAACTAACTTTAATAAATTTCATCAAAAAAATGTAACAGTTGCTTTTCCTAAAAACACTTTTTATAAAGATTGTTTCATTGATTTTAAAGTTGAAAATGGTACTGCAAAAATTCACGACCCTACAATTCCTTTAGACAAACGTTATACACTAACTTTTGAGACTTCTTTTTTAACAGAAGATCAAAAACAACATGTATATATCGCTAATGTTACAAGTCCTAAATATCCAAGATACACATCTACAAGAAAAAAAATTGACAAAGTATATACTACCACTAAACTCTTAGGTAGTTATGCTTTACGTTTTGACACAGGAAAACCAACTATTCAGCTATACAATTTTAGTAACAATCAGTGGATTTCTAAAAATAAAACACTGAAAGTTAAAATTGGGGATAAAGAAACGGGAATAAAAAATTACCGCGCTACTATTGATGGTGAATGGATTTTAATGGAGTATAACCATAAAAAAAGAATACTTACATACGATTTTAATGATAAAAAGTTGGTTGGTAGCAAACATATTTTTAAACTTGTAGTCTCTGATAATGTGGGTAATACTGAAACAGTTTCAGCAACATTTTTCAGAAAGTAAACTAAACAAGCTTGAAAAAATTTATTCTTTTATTACTGTTCCCTTCACTCGTTTTTGCACAAAAAACAGCTACAGTAAAAGGAATCATTACCAATAAATTCAATACACCAATTGAAGGAGTTGCGATTTCCTATTTATCTAAAGGAACTACTACCGATGCTAATGGAATGTATCAATTTACAATTCCCATCCGTAAAACTGTTACTGTTACATTCACACATGTTTCTTATAAAACTTTGGTGAAAAAATTCACTTCTAGAGGAAAAAGAAACTTTAACTTCTCTCCTACTTTACAAATTAAGAGTGAAAAATTAGAAGAAGTTATCGTTAAAAGCCAACAAAAAGAAGCCCAAGGAATTACCAAAATAAAAACTAAAAAAGTAAAAAACATACTTGGTGCTAATGCTGGTGTTGAAAATATATTAATGACGCTCCCTGGAGTTAGTAACAACAACGAATTAAGCACTCAATACAATGTTCGGGGTGGTAATTTTGATGAAAACCTAGTATATGTTAACGGAATTGAAGTGTATCGTCCATTTTTAATCCGCTCTGGTCAACAAGAAGGCTTAAGTTTTACCAATCCGCATATGATTCAGAATATCAATTTCTCTGCAGGTGGATTTCAAGCAAAATATGGAGACAAACTATCTTCTGTACTAGATATTACCTATCGAAAACCAACTAACTTTGGCATACAATTAGATTTGAGTTTATTAGGAGGAAGTTTTACTATTGAAGATACTTTTGCTAATAATAAACTAAGCACAATTGTTGGTGTTCGTTACCGTGATAATAGCTTATTTGTAAATAGTAAACAAACCGAGGTTAACTTTAGACCTCAATTTACAGATGTCCAATCATTTTTAAGCTACCAAGCAACCAGAAAACTTACATTAAATTTCTTAGGAAATTTCTCTCTTAACAACTATAATTACAAACCACTAACTCGTAAAACCCGATTTGGAACCTTAACAAATCCACTAGAATTAATCGTTTTTTATCAAGGGCAAGAAAAAGATCGTTTTCAAACCTTATTTGGAGCGCTCTCTGCTGATTATCAAGTTAACGACAATCTAAAACTTACTGGTACTATTTCTTCTTTTAATACACAAGAAGAAGAATATTTTGATATTGCTGCCGCTTACGCCATAGGTGAAGTAAATAGCAATATTGGTTCTGAAAATTTTGGTGAAGTTGAATTTTCTCAAGGAATAGGTTCGCAAATTAATCATGCACGTAACGACTTAGATGCTTTAATCAGTAACATTCAACTAAAAGCTACTTTAAAAGACGGTAACAATGAATGGAAAGCTGGTATTAAATATCAAAAAGAAAATATTAAAGACCGCATTCGTGAATGGGAAGTAATAGATTCATTAGGTTTTTCTGTTCGTCCACCACACCACACCGGAAATAATCAACCATACGAACCTTTTACAGGTCCTATTGAGCCTTACAGAAATGTAAGAGCAGAAAATGAAACAGACATTAACCGTATTACTAGTTTCTTACAATTCAGTAGAAAAGCAATGTGGAACGACCACCAAGTTTGGATGAATATTGGAGTTCGTTCTCATTATTGGTCTATAAAAACAGCTTCTACTAATAGTTATTCTCAAACAATCTTTAGTCCTAGAGCGCAATTTGCTATTAAACCTGATTGGGAAAGCGATATGCTATTTAGAATATCTGGTGGATGGTATTCACAACCTCCATTTTACAAAGAATTACGTGATTATGACGGACAAGTACACCCCGAAGTAAAAGCACAAAAGTCAATTCACATAGTTGCTGGGAATGAATATAGTTTCAACGTATGGGAACGCCCTTTTAAGTTAGTTACTGAACTTTATTACAAAGATTTATCAGATGTAAATGCGTACTCAGTAGATAATGTACGTATTCGTTATCGCGCAGACAATGTTACTAATGCCTATGCTTATGGTTTAGATGTTCGTTTAAACGGAGAGTTTGTACCTGGTAACGACAGTTGGGTAAGCTTTGGATATTTAAAAACCGAAGAAAACATAAACAACAGAGGTTATATTGCTAGACCAACTGATCAACGGTTGAAATTTGGTGTATTATTTCAAGATTATGTACCTAACTTACCTGACTTAAAAGCTTATCTAAACCTTGTTTATAACACTGGGTTACCTGGTGGAGCTCCTGCTTACGCTGATGTATATCAATTTCAAAATCGTTTGAATGATTATAAACGTGCCGATGTCGGAATTTCTTATGTTTTTGCTGATGCTAATAAACAACATACAACTGGCTTTTTACGTAACTTTAAAGAACTTACCGCTGGTTTAGAATTATTTAACATTTTCGACATCCGTAACTCCAACACCAATACATGGGTACGTGATGCTTACAGTAAAAACCAATACGGTATTCCTAACTATATGACAGAAAGAGTGTTTAACTTTAAGTTAGGAGTACAATTTTAGTCTTCTCTACTCTTTTTTAACGAAAAATTAGCGAAAAAACTTCCTTAAGCATTTTCCACACATAGTACTTTAGCTTGAAAATTTAAATAGTGCTGTGAAAAGCTCTATCTATTTTTTTACAAGAAGTCTAGTAAGCATTAATATTACATTACAAAAAATAATTACAATGAAAAATCAAAAAATTGAAATAGAAAATTTATGGAACCGTTTTAAAAATTGGGTTTCTTCTAATGCTCCTCATTTATCTGAAGAGCTTCAGCCTGCAATTAAACCAGAAGAAATAAAACAATTACAACAAACCATACAAACAGAACTACCTGAAGACTTTATAGCCTTTTTAAGTATACACAACGGTCAAAACAGAAATGCCGAAGGCTTAATAGATGCTGAAGAGCTACTTTCTTCTAATAGAATAATTGATGAATGGAAAATTTGGTATGATTTATATGAGGGTGGAGATTTTGAAGATAGTGAAGCTGAACCCGATGAAGAAATTAAAGACTTTTGGTGGAACCCTAAATGGATTCCAATTACTTATGATGGTTCTGGAAATCATCTATGTATAGATATGGATCCTACAGAAAATGGAACTAAAGGACAGATAATAAGAATGTGGCACGACGATAGTGTAAGAGAGTATATAGCACCTTCTTTTAAGGTTTTCTTTGAGAACTATTGTACCAATCTTGAAAACAACAAATATGTATATTCTAACGAGTGGGGAGGAATAATTATTAAAGAAGATTTGTAAAACCTTTAACTCAGCTCAATAGCAGTAACATTTTAACTTCAAAATAAAACAGAAAAGGTAGCACACCTTAGCTTGTAATTGAATAAAGTTATTGTATTTTAGTATCTAAAAAGTAATTACAAATGAATTGGATTTTGTTAATTATAGCTGGTTTATTTGAAGTAGCTTTTGCAGCTTGTCTTGGAAAAGCTAAAGAAACTACTGGAATAGAAGCCACATATTGGTATATTGGCTTTTTAATCTGTTTATCTATCAGTATGTTGCTTCTCATAAAAGCAACCCAAGAGCTACCTATTGGAACTGCCTATGCAGTTTGGACAGGAATTGCTGCTGTAGGAACAGTACTAATTGGAATTTTAGTTTTTAAAGAACCCGCTACATTTTGGCGATTATTTTTTATCACAACATTAATTACTTCGATTGTAGGACTCAAAATCGTTTCACATTAACCTAAGTCATGAAAACAACACCCAAACACGACGAAAGAATAGCGAGCATGACTTTTGCTTCTGTTTACCCTCATTATGTTACTAAAGTTGAGAAAAAAGGAAGAACAAAAGAGGAGTTACACCAAGTAATTGAATGGCTTACTGGTTTTAACAATCAAAAATTAAACAAATTAATTGATCAAAAAGTAACTTTTGAATCCTTCTTCAAAGAAGCCGACTTAAATCTAAATGCTCATTTAATTACAGGAGTTATTTGTGGTTATCGAATAGAAGAAATCGAAACTCCGTTAACGAAGCAAGTTCGTTATTTAGACAAGCTTGTAGATGAATTAGCTAAAGGTCGTAAAATTGAGAAAATTTTACGATAAACCTTTTAATTTTTCTTTTTAAAAGTTATATCGGTTTCTTTGTTATTTGAATAAAAGAGGCCTTGAACCCTTTTAGGGCACTTAATAACCCTTAACCCTACCTTCACACAACACCTCTTTATTTACAAGACTTTCAAGACGAAGGCCTTTTTTATAAAAATAAAAACACCAGCAAAGATGATAAAAATTGAATACATTTGCTTTTGTTAATTTTCAACACATGAAACTAGTTTTTGCTACTAACAATCTAAACAAACTTGCTGAAGTACAAAAAATGTTACCTAACTCTATTGAGTTACTTTCTTTGAAGGACATCGATTGCTTTGATGATATTGAAGAAACCGCAACTACTTTAGAAGGAAACGCCAAAATTAAAGCAAATTATATTACTGAAAAGTTTGGATATAATTGTTTTGCCGACGATACAGGTTTAGAGGTAGAAGCTTTAAATGGAGAACCAGGAGTATATTCTGCTCGCTATGCTGGTGAACCTGCTAATGCAGAAAACAACATGCAAAAACTATTAACAATGTTGAACAATAAAACTGATAGAAATGCTCAGTTTAGAACTTCTGTTTGTTTAAATTTAGATGGAAAGCAATTTTTATTTGATGGAGTTTGTAAAGGAACCATTTTAACATCTAAGCAAGGTGAACAAGGTTTTGGATATGATCCCATTTTTCAGCCTGAAGGATACAACAAATCATTTGCAGAAATGACTTCAGAAGAAAAAAACAAAATAAGTCATAGAGGATTAGCTATTCAACAATTAGTCGCTTTTTTAAAATCAATTAGCTAATTGAATTTATCAAAAACATACACAGTTCACTTTTTACTTTTATCAGTTTTACTGATTATTTTTCTACTACTAAACATTAGTTTAGGTTCCGTATCCATTCCTTTAAAAGAAATTTTCAACTCCTTATTTGGTAACCCTGTTGTAAAAGATAGTTGGGAAACCATTATCATTAATTACCGCTTGCCAAAAGCAATTACAGCAATGCTAGTTGGGTCAGGATTAGCTATAAGTGGTTTATTAATGCAAACATTATTCAGAAATCCACTTGCAGGCCCTTTTGTATTAGGAATATCTTCTGGTGCAAGCCTTGGTGTAGCATTACTCATTTTAGGTTCTAGTGTTTTTGGAGGATTTTTTCTTGTAGCTATTTACTCTAACTGGGCATTGGCCATTGCTGCAAGTGCAGGATCTTTCTTAGTATTATCAGCAGTTATTATAGCTGCAAATAGAGTTCGTAATACGATGTCTATTTTAATTATTGGATTAATGTTTGGCTCATTAACATCAGCAGTTATTAGCGTATTAGCTTTTTTTAGTGAAGCTGAACAAATACAACAATATTTATTTTGGAGCTTTGGAAGTTTGGGTAATCTAACTTGGGCTGAACTTTCTGTTTTTGGAATTATTTATCTCGTAGGAATTCTTGGAACATTCTCTGTCATAAAACCTCTAAACAGCTTTTTACTAGGCGAAAACTATGCAAAAAGCTTAGGAATTAATATAAAAAAAAGTAGAAATATCATTTTACTAATCACAAGTATTCTTACAGGTGTAATTACAGCATTTTCAGGTCCTATTGCTTTTGTTGGACTAGCTGTTCCTCATATAGCTAAAATGATTTTCTCTACATCAAATCATAAAATTTTATTACCCGCTGTTGCCTTAATTGGAGCTATTATTCTTTTAATTTGTGACAGTATAGCGCAGTTACCCACAAGCGAATTCACTTTACCTATTAACGCAATAACATCATTATTTGGAGCACCTGTAGTTATATGGCTATTAATTAGGAAGAAGAAAATATATGTGTAAAACTAAGATTATAAACAGTTAAACAAGCAAACATCAATCAACAACAAAAACATATCGTCTTACAAACAGAAAATCTTTCAATAGGATACAAATCAAAAAGGCAAGAAACAGTTATTGCTTCAGCTATTGATTTAGCTATCGAAAAAGGAAAATTTGTTGCTTTGTTAGGTAAAAATGGAATTGGAAAATCAACCTTACTCCGTACCATTTCTAAGGTTCAAAAACCTTTGAACGGAATTATAAAAATCAATCAAAAAGAACTTTCAACCTACACCAGTCAAGAATTATCTACTACGCTGAGTTTAGTATTAACCGAACGTTTACCGCTAAGTCAGCTAACGGTTTTTGAACTCGTTGCTCTTGGACGTCAACCTTACACTAACTGGATTGACAAACTAACTCAAGAACATCTAAAAAAAATTCTCTGGGCAATTGAACAGACAGAAATCTCCCATTTAAAAGATAAACGATTTTATGAATTGAGCGATGGTCAGCTACAACGAGTACTTATTGCTAGAGCTTTGGCTCAAGATACTGAAATCATTATTTTAGATGAACCTACTGCTCATTTAGATATACATCATACATTCAAAGTGTTTTCTTTATTAAAAAAACTCGTAAAGAATACAAGAAAAACTATCATTATATCTACCCACGAAGTGAATTTAGCCATTCAACTTGCAGATGAATTCATACTTCTTTCTGAAAAACAACTATATACAGGTACTTCACAAGACTTAATTAGTAAAAATGCTTTTGAAAAACTTTTTCCAAAAGAATTAATAAGTTTTAACAAAACATTAGAACAATTCGTTATCAAGAAAAATTAAATTTGAGCAATTGTAACATTTTCTTACTTTTGAAACTAATCGAACTAAACAAACCTTAACTATTGATGAAAAAATTACTTTTTATGGCTAGTGCAATTGCATTGGTAGCATGTGGTTCTAGCAAAGAAACAGCTAGTACTGATAATGATACTACTGATTTTGCAGCTAAATATGCCAAAACTATTACTGCAAAAGATTTAGGAAAACATCTATTTATCTATGCTTCAGATGAATTTGAAGGAAGAAACACGGGGGAGCCTGGACAAAAAAAAGCGGTAAAGTATTTAAAAGATTTTTATGTTAGTCAAGGAATAGCTTCTCCTTTAGGTGGTGATGATTACTTTCAAGAAGTACCTTCTGAATACTTAAGTAACAACCGTAGAGGAATGACTTTAAAAGATTCTGAAAATGTTGTTGCTTTTATCAAAGGAACGGAAAAACCAGATGAAATAGTAGTTATTTCAGCTCACTTAGATCACGAGGGAGTTAAAAATGGAGAAATATACAATGGTGCCGATGATGATGGATCAGGAACTGTAGCTATTTTAGAAATTGCTGAAGCTTTTAAACAAGCTGCCGATGCTGGTAAAGGCCCTAAACGTTCTATTTTATTTTTACACGTTACAGGTGAAGAAAAAGGTTTATTAGGATCTAAATATTATACTGAAAATCCAATTTTCCCATTGGCTAATACTGTTACCAACTTGAACATTGATATGATTGGTAGAGTTGATGACCGCCATAAAGGAAATCCAAATTATGTATACTTAATCGGTTCTGATAAGTTAAGTACTGAATTACATAACATTTCTGAAGCGATGAATAAAAAGTATACTAACATCGATTTAGATTATAAATACAACGATGATAACGACCCTAATCGTTTTTATTATCGTTCTGACCACTATAATTTTGCTAAGCACAACATTCCTATTATTTTTTATTTTAATGGAACACATGCCGACTATCACAGACCAACTGACACTCCTGACAAAATCAATTATGAAATGTTAGAGAACAGAACTCGTTTGGTTTTCCATACAGCTTGGGAAGTTGCGAATCGTGAGAATCGTGTTGTGGTTGATAAAGCCGCAGAATAAGGTCTAATCAAATTTAAATTATAAAGTTTAAAAGCTCATCTAAATTAGATGGGCTTTTTTATTTTCTTTAATATTACTCTTAAAATATATCTCTTTTTAAACTTAAAAAAGAACCCTAACCAGATTATTTATCTACTAAAAAAAATAAATTAGAAAAATAATCTAAATATCAAACTAATACCTGATAAATAACATTCCTTAGTTTACATTTGCCCGCTTAAATTTTAATACTATGGTTAACGAAGGGAAATTATCATTAGAAAATCAACAAAAACTAGATAAATTACAAGAAGAATTAGCTTCTGCTCGCGATACTTTTTTAGGATATCCTGTATCAAAAGATTTCGATTATTCAGAATTAAATAAATTTTTTCAATATCCAATTAACAACCTTGGTGATCCTTTCGAACAAGGCACTTATCGTGTGCGAACCCATGAAATGGAACGTGAGGTTATTGCATTTTTCGCAAAACTATTTAGAGCAAATCCGAAAGACTTTTGGGGATATGTTACCAACGGTGGTTCAGAGAGTAACCTGTATGGTTTATACATTGCTCGTGAATTATTTCCTAAAGCTATGGTATACTATTCTGAATCTACTCATTATAGTGTACGTAAGAATATCCATTTATTAAATATCCCAAGTATTGTAATTAAATCGCAAGAAAATGGCGAGATGGATTATGAAGATTTTGAAAACACTGTTCGTATGAACCGTCACAAACCAGTAATTGTATTGGCAACTTTTGGTACAACGATGAAAGAAGCAAAAGACGATATAGGTAGAATTAAAGGAATTTTAAGCAACCTTGCTATCCAAGACCATTATATTCATTGTGATGCTGCCTTAGCTGGCTCTTTTGGACCGTTCATGCAACCTCGTCTCCCTTTCGATTTTATGGATGGTGCTGACAGTATATCTATTAGTGGACATAAATTTATTGGTTCACCAATACCTACTGGTGTCTTAATGGCTAAACGATCTAACAGAGACAGAATTGCTAAAGGAATTTCTTACATCGGTTCTTTTGATACTACTATTACAGGCTCTCGTAACGGACATTCTCCTTTATTCTTGTGGTATGCCTTAAAACAATTAGGTGTTGAGGGTCTACAACAACGTTACCTACATAGCTTAGCTGTAGCTGAATATTGCGAAGCTGAATTACAAAAAATTGGAGTAAATGCTTGGAGAAACCCAAATGCAATTACTGTTGTATTACCAAAAACTCCACAAAGTATTAAAGATAAATGGCAGTTAGCTACTGAAGGGAACATTTCTCATGTTATTTGTATGCCTAACGTAACAAAAACTCAAATTGATGAATTTGTAAATGACTTAAAAAATTGTACAGAACAAATTATTGAGGAGGAATTTTCCTATGATTTTTCATTAAGCTAACCTTTTATTAATCTAAGACAAGTACTTTTGATTGCTTTAAAAGAAAATTTAATTATGAAGAAATTATTATTAAGTACAATGCTATTTGCATTGTCATTTGCTTATGGGCAAGGAAAAAAAGAAAATGAAAAATTAACTATTGAAAAAGGCACGTGGTATGTTGGCGGGAATGTTTCTTTAGGACACACCAATTCCGAATTTGAAGATTCACCTAATACTTCTAAGTATTTTAATTTTAACTTCTCCCCTAAGATAGGTTATACTTTCAACGACAACTTAATTCTAGGGTTGGGCTTAGGGTATGGATACACGGAAAGCGAGTCAGGAAACACAACAAATAATCAAGTAAACACAACTAATCATTTTAGAGTTTTCCCTTACATCAAAAAATATTTTCCTGTTGGAAAGAAATTGACTATTTCGTTACAAGGAGAATTTAGGTATAGCTATTCAGAATATGAAAAAAATGACGTTTTAAATTCTAATGGAGGGCATACAAACGAGTATTTTATTGGTGTTCGACCAGGAATAACTTATTTCTTAAACAAAAATTTAGCTTTAGAGGCTAACATAGGAACTTTAGGATACAATAATGCTACACAAAAGTCCGGGAGTCCATCAAAAAGAACTTGGAGTTCTTTCAACTTTAATATAAACTCAACTGATTTAATGTTCGGTTTATCATATTATTGGTAGTATTAAAGTTTACAAATCAAACAAGAAACGCTAAGAAAATTCTTAGCGTTTTTTTATACATTCTATTATTTGAAACTTTTTATTTTGTTCTAACACACTCACCGAAGAAAAAAGCTTTATTAGGTGTGTACTATAATTCAAATGTGAATTAGCAACTAACAAAAATCTTCCGTTGTTTTTCAAACAATTTTCTACTCCTTTAAAAAGGTTTAGTGCCACTTCAATATTATTCTCATATTCAAAATGAAAAGGAGGGTTCGATACTACTAAATCAAAAGAATTTTCTTTTACCCCCTCTAAAGTATCATCACATAAAAATTCTGCTTTTTTTCCTTCTAAGTTAATTTTAGATGATTCTATAGCTAAGTTAAAATCATCTACTAAAGTTACTGCTGCTCGTGGATTTTGATTAGCAACTTCATAAGCTATAATTCCATTTCCAGAAGCTACATCTAATACTTTTAACTCCTCTGTTTTAACTTCTAAATTTTCTAAGAAAAATTGCGTTCCTATATCTATGCTTCCAGAAGAAAACACACCGTAATATTGCTGTAAGACTTTGCTTTTCCAATGGATGGTATTAATTAGATCCTTATGCTTGACTTCTTTTTTAGGTACTTTTAAAATCAACAAACGTGCTTTTTTCCATGCTTTTGACTGAGTAACCTCTTCAAAATATTGTTCAGCAACTTTTATAAAAGAAACTGAAAAATATTTAGTCATAAACCCACAAACTACTTCAGTATTTTCATGTGAAGCTTTATGTATTTGTTGTAAAAACAACTCAAACAACTCTAATGTCTTTGGAATTTTAATCAATGCTAAATCAATACTCTCTAAGTTGTCTAAAGGAGTTTTAAAATCGACTTCCGTAGAAATGTTATTCAGTTTTAAATTTTGACGAATTGCTTTTTGCTGACTAGCATACGTCCAAACAGTCGTAACTTTTTTATGCTGTAAAGCGCAATTCCACACTCCAAAACGGTCATTAAAAAGGTGTAACCCCTCTATATACTTATCGGTTATATAATCTAACACTAAGAGTTCAGCGTTACTCCAAGCTCGTAAACTTTTATCGGAAGTATTGGGGTAACGCTGTAATTGATATGTTTTTGAATTTATTTTTACTCTAGTATCCAATTTTAACTAGTTTTCTTTATTTAACTAACTAAAACCTTTTCTTTAGTGTAGTAAACTTTATCTAACGAAGTTATTTCTCCTGTTCTTTTTCTTCTAAAAATGTGTTTTGCCTCTACATCTTTAATTGAATCTTTTCCCATAGCTGCAACCATTTCTTTAATGGCACTAATTGTCTTATTATGGTAATTCTTTACACGCATATTCTTATACTTAACTACCAAAGCCTTTACTAAGTCCTTCTCTTGTGTTGCTACACCCACAGGACAAGTATCTAAATTACATTCACGTGCCTGAATACAGCCTAAACTTAACATAAAGCTACGAGCCATACCAATTGCATCGGCTCCTAATGCTAGATATTTAATCACATCAAAAGCATCAATAGCTTTACCACTTGCAATAATTTTTATTTGGTCTTTTAGTCCGTATTTTTTCAACATCTTATTTACAAAAGATAGTCCTTCTAATAACGGTGTACCAATGTAGTTTGAAAACTCTAAAGGTGCTGAACCTGTCCCTCCTTCTCCTCCATCAACAGCTATATAATCAGGGTAATTATTAGCATCAGCAAAAGCTTTAATCATCGCTTCGATTTCATCGTTGTCTCCAACACAAAACTTAATTCCTATTGGTTTACCTCCTGATAACTCTCTTACTTGCTGAATAAATGCAACCATTTCGTCAAAATTAGAAAAAGCATCGTGTGCCGGTGGTGAATCTACTCGTGTAAAAGGCTCTACAGAACGAATTTCAGCAATTTCTTTCGTGTTCTTTTTTGCTGGAAGAATTCCACCATGACCTGGTTTAGCTCCTTGTGAAAGCTTTATTTCAACCATCTTTACCTCTTCTCTAACAGCATTTTTCTTAAAAACCTCAGCATCAAAAACACGTTTACCATTTACACTTTTCCCTGCTCCAAAATACCCTGTACCTACCTGAAAAATTAAATCTCCTCCTTGTAAATGATAAGGAGAAACTCCTCCTTCGCCTGTGTTATGAGCAAAGCCTCCCATTTTAGCACCTTGGTTTAATGCCATAATTGCATTTTTACTCAACGAACCAAAAGACATTGCAGAAATATTGATTATAGAAGAGTCATATTTTTGTGTACACTTATCTGAACCAATAAGTACTCTTTCTCCTTTGATATGATGATGATCTTTAGGGAATAGTGAATGTTTCACAAACTCATACCCTTTTGCATATACATTATGTTGAGTACCAAAAGGTACTGTTTCAATTTCTTTTTTTGATCGCTGATAAACAATACTTCTTTTTTCACGATTAATAGGCTTTCCGTTTAAATCGTCTTCAATAAAATACTGTTGAATTTTTTCTCTTTCTTCTTCAAATACCCAACGTAAACGAGCAATTACTGGAAAAGCTCTCATTAATGAATGCTTTTTTTGAATAAAAGCATCATATATTGCTAACAGAGTAACTGCTGTAGCTACTGTTAGTAAAATGTAATTTCCCATATCTGGCATGAAATAAACTAACACACCACATAAAATATTTATTACAATAACAACAGATAAGATAGTATCTCTCATTTTTTTTATTTTTTTGCAAAAATACAATTTTAGCATAAAAAAAGCTCTGACATATAGCCAGAGCTTTCTTGTATATTTGAATACTTGAAATTATTTTTTGAATTTCGCGTACTTATTTTTGAACTTATCAATACGCCCTGCAGTATCTACTAACTTAGACTTACCAGTGTAGAAAGGATGTGAAGTTCTTGAAATTTCTAATTTAATTAATGGATACTCAACTCCTTCTACTTCTAAAGTTTCTTTTGTGTTAGCAGTTGAACGTGTTAAAAAAACATCTCCGTTAGACATGTCTTTAAACGCTACCATTCTATAATTTTCTGGATGTATACCTTTTTTCATCTCTTGTAAATTTAAAATCTTTTATTTTTGTTGAAAAAATTATAAAGTTGGTAAAGCTTTATAGTTCTTTCATATATCAAAAACCTGCAATGGCTATTTGAGGGTGCAAATTTAACCCTTTTTTTTAATTTGCAAACAAATAATTTGCTTTAATTTGTAGTACATCTTTATAAACTATAGAAAATAACATTTTATATATGCGTTTTTATAAACTTTTATCATTAGGATTAACTACTTTACTCATAACTTCTTGTAGTGAAACTAATTACAAATTTAAATTAAACACTACTAAAAAAACCACTCTAGGCGAAAAAGCCGCTATTAAGTTTGAACAATTGAAGGGGGAGCAGATAGATTCTGTACACCTTTATGTAAACAACAAACGTGTAAACACTAACGAAACAAGTGTTACTATTAATACTGCCGATTTTGGTGTAGGAAAACATGCTGTTACCGCATTGGCTTTTTATCCTAATAAATCAAAAAAATTAAACAACTCTATTGAGATTTTAGCAAAAGAGGCTCCTGCTGTATACTCTTATAAAATTGTAAACATTTACCCACATGATAAAGGAGCCTATACTCAAGGACTAGAATATAAAAACGGTTATTTATATGAAAGTACGGGGCGAAACGGTGAATCTACTTTACGAAAAGTTGAATTAGAAACTGGAAAAGTTTTACAAAAGATAGATTTGGATGAAAAATACTTTGGTGAAGGAATGACCATTTTTAATAATAAAATTTATTGGTTAACATGGCACGCTCGAAAAGGATTTATATACGATTTTGAAACATTTAAACAACTTGGCAGCTTTAATTACACCAATAGTAATCAAGGATGGGGATTAACACATAACGGTTCTGAGCTTATTAAAACGGATGGAAGTAACAAAATTTGGTTTTTAGACGCCAATAATCAGCAAGAAAAAAGAAGTGTTCAAGTATACACAAACAAATATCCCGTTGATAATTTAAATGAAATTGAGCTAATAAATGGTAAAATTTATGCTAATAAATGGCAACAAAACTCAATAGTTATTATCAATCCAGAAACAGGTGTCGTTGAAGGTGTAGCTAACTTAAATGGATTGAGAGATATTGTTGCTAAAGATCAAACTTTGGAGACTCAAGATGATGTACTAAACGGAATTGCATATGATTCTGAAAACAATCGTTTATTTGTTACAGGAAAACATTGGGGAAAATTATTTGAAATAGAATTAATCAAACAATAATCCTAAACCATGAAAAATACCCTTCCCATACTAGCACTTATTCTATCCATTATTGTAATATCTTGTAGAAAAGACTTCAATACAGTACCTAGTTATGGGAAGTTACAGTTTTCAAAAGACACCGTATTTCTAGACACTGTTTTTAGCAATATAGGTTCTGCTACGTATAACTTAAAAGTATACAATAAGAGTAGTAAAACTATTACAATTCCAGAAATCAAATTGGAAAATGGAAATACTTCAAATTATCGATTGAATGTAGATGGATTAGCTGGTGACAGTTTCAATAATATTGATATTTTGGCAAATGATAGTATTTATATTTTTATAGAAACTACTATTAATGTTAACACCATTACCGATCCTTTATATACTGATAAAATATTATTTGATAATGGAGAAAACCAACAAGATGTAGATTTAGTTACTTTAGTACAAGACGCTCATTTTATTTTTCCTTCTAAAAACAGTTCGGGTATTGAAACATTAACTATTAATGGTAAAGAAACCGAAATTCAGGGTCGCTTTTTAACTGACGAAGAACTAACCTTTACTAATGAAAAACCTTATGTCATTTACGGTTACGCTGCTGTACCATCAAGTAAAACACTAACAGTTGAAGCCGGAGCTAAAATTCATTTTCACAATAATTCAGGCTTAATTATTGATAAAGATGCAAACTTTAAAGTGAATGGAACTTTAGATGAAAAAGTAATTTTTGAAGGAGACCGATTAGAACATCAGTTTAGCGAAATTCCAGGACAATGGGGAGCTATTTGGATACGTGAAGGTAGTTTTAACAACGAACTAAATTATACTCAAATTAAAAATGGAACTGTTGGACTTCTTGTTGACGGACAAGATACCTCCTCTCCCACGCTAACAATAAAAAATACTGAAATATATAACAGTTCAAACTATGGTGTTTTAGGTAGAAACACACATATTGAAGGAGAAAACTTAGTAATAGGTAGCGCAGGACAATCTGCATTAGCTTGTACTTTTGGTGGTAAATATAACTTTGCCCATGCTACTTTTGCTAACTTTTGGAACAATAGTATTCGTCAATTACCTTCGGTTTTAGTCAACAACCACATTAGTTATCTTAATAATGATAACCAAGAAATTACAGAGACTAATGATTTGGTTACCGCTAACTTTATAAACTGTATTATTGAAGGAAACAACAACGTTGAATTTATTCTTGATAGAATTGATGGTACAACCTTTAATTACTCGGTTGAAAATTGCTTAATAAAATTTAATGACCTTAATAATTCATTCACAGATAATACTGAATTGAATTTTAATGATACTGAACATTATCAAAATAACATTTTAAACGGAGAGCCTAACTTTAAAGATGTTACTAAAAATGAGTTTATCATTGGTGAAAATAGTGATGCTATTAATAAAGCTAAACCTTCTACTGTTTCTAATGATATTTTAGGTGTAGACAGAAGCACTTCCCCTGATATTGGAGCTTACCAACATACTAATTTTTAACTCTTCAAAAAGAGTCATTAAACATTAAAATATTTATCAAGCGATATATAGCTTACAAGCTATAAAACGAATTCAAGTTAAAAAATATGTTACTTGTTTTTTTCGTTACATAACTTACCTGTAGTACACTTCTTTTCAACCTAAAAAACACTCCATTCATCGAATTAAAAGTAAAAGAGCATAGAATCTAAAATATATTTGTAGTGTATTTGTTTCATTCATAGTAATAAAATAGATTAATTAGTTTGGTTAGTTGAGAGCTATTCTTTATTAATAAACATTGAATAGCTCTTTTTTAAAAAAGAAATCATTAAACATCAAAATATTTGTCGGGGGGCAACACTATAGATACGTATCTATAAATAAAAGGAATGCTGAGCATTCCTTTTTTGTTCTTTTTTATAAAATCTTTCCAAAAATAAATTCAAATTAAAAAACATGTTACTTGTTTTTTTTCGTTACATAACTTATCTGTAGTAGGCTTCTTCTCAACCTAAAAAACAATCCATTCATCGAATTAAAAGTAAAAGAGCATAGAATCTAAAATATATTTGTAGTGTATTTGTTTCATTCATAGTAATAAAATAAATTAATAAGTTTGGTTAGTTAAGAGCTATTCTTTATTAATAAAATTGAATAGCTCTTTTTAAAAAAAGAAATCACTAAACATCAAAATATTTGTCGGGGGGCAATACTATAGATATATATCTATAAAAAAAGGAATGCTTTGCATTCCTTTTTATTTTTAACGTACTGTTTTTCAATTCATAATTTCTTTATAAACCCTCCCACCTTTCATCACAAAAACTACTTTTTCCATCGTATGAATATTTTGAATAGGATCTTCTCCTACTGCAATGATATCTGCTACAAACCCTTTTTTAATCTGTCCTAACTCATTTTTCATGCCTAATAATGCTGCATTAGTCACTGTTGCAGACTGTATCGTTTCTATAGCAGGCATTCCTGCTTCAACCATGTACCCAAACTCTTTTCCATTCTTACCATGTTTAAAAACTCCTGCATCGGTACCAAAAGCTATTTTTACACCCTTTTTATAAGCTCTTCCAAAAGTTCCTTGTATTTGTGGACCAACAGCCAATGCTTTAGGCACTACAATTTCTGGATAAAAGCCTTTTACTTTAGCCTTCTCTTCTACTTCTTTTCCAGCTGTAATAGTTGGTACCAAATATGCATCGTATTTTTTCATCAACTCCATTGTTTCATCACTCATATAAGTTCCATGTTCAATCGTTTTTACCCCTCCAATTATAGCACGTTGCATTCCTTCATCTCCATGAGCATGAGCCGCTACATGCATTCCGTAATCTTTAGCTGTTTCACAAATTGCTTTTATTTCCTCAATAGTAAACTGCGGATTGTCTCCGCTTTTGGCCACACTTAATACGCCTCCTGTAGCTGTAATTTTTATACAATCTGCTCCATTTTTGTAACGCTGTCTAACCGCTTTTCGAGCATCTTCTACCGAATTTACCACTCCTTCTTTTGGCCCAGGGTTTCCTATTAGCTTTCTACTGCTTCCATTTGTTGGGTCTGCATGCCCTCCTGTCGTTGCTAAAGATTTCCCCGCAGTAAACACTCTCGGACCTACAATTTTTCCCGCTTTAATTGCCTTAGCTAAAGAAATATTAACCCCTGTTCCTCCCAAATCTCTTACCGTGGTAAAGCCGTTTAACAAAGTGGTTTCGGCAAACTTAACTGAGTTATAAGCTCTATCAGCATCATTCAAAATATATTTTTCCAGTCTTGTTTTCGGACTATGTTCACTTTCAATATGCACATGCATATCAATCAATCCAGGCATTACCACCTTATCTTTCAAATCTATCGTTATATCATCAGTGTTTTCAGGGTTCACATATCCTTTTAACACATCAATAATCTTGTTACCTTTTACAATTATAGTTTGTTGTTCTTTTATTTTACCTTTTTCTGTATCAATTAATTTCCCACAAAATATATAGGTATTTTGAGCAAATGTTGTGATTGACATTGTTAGGAGAACCGCTAAAAAAAGTCTTTTTTTCATGATAATTTAAGAATGATTAAACAATAAATGTAGTGATTTTTATGTAGCTTGCCTTTTTAAATTTTGACAATTACATGAAGAACGTTGTTATTACAGGAACTAGTAGAGGTATTGGTTTTGAATTAGCACAGCAGTTTGCTAATCAAGGACATCAAGTATTAGCCTTATCAAGAAACACAAAACCTTTAGAACTGGTTAGCCACCCAAACATCACTATTATCTCTGTTAATTTATCGAACGAAAGAGATTTACAAAAAGCAGTTGAATTTGTTTCAACTAAATGGAAAGAGGTAGATATCCTTATCAATAATGCAGGAAAGTTGGTTAACAAACCTTTTGAACAACTAACTACGCAAGATTTTGAAGAGGTTTATAAAGTGAATGTTTTTGCAGTTGCTGAATTGACTAAAACCCTTCTACCGTTTATGCAAAAAGGGAGTCATGTGGTAACAGTGAGTAGTATGGGTGGAATTCAAGGAAGCATGAAATTTCCTGGATTAGCTGCCTATAGCTCTGCCAAAGGTGCTGTAATTACCTTATCAGAACTATTAGCAGAAGAATACAAAGAACAACAAATAGCTTTTAATGTATTAGCCTTAGGCGCTGTACAAACAGAGATGTTAGAAGAGGCTTTCCCTGGTTATGAAGCTCCATTATCTGCTAAAGAAATGGCTAATTATATTTTTGATTTTGCTTTAACTGGTAATAAATATTATAACGGAAAAGTGCTACAGGTTTCAAGCTCTACTCCATAATAAAATAACGTGTATCACTTTTAATGATTTTCGTTTAACATAACTGAAAAGAAAATTGTATCTAGAAGTATTAGTTAATTCTCGATACAATTTTTTATTTTTTCATTTTATTTCAAAATAAAAACCGCTCGAACTGACTTTTGAAAAAAACACTAATTAAATACATCCCCAAAGAAGCAATTCCATTAGTTGAATATTTAATTATTGAGCATAAAATCAATTTGAAAATAGTAAGTGAACGCCAAACCAAACATGGTGATTTTCGTCGCTTACCAAATGGTCACATGCAAATTACAGTAAATAACAACTTAAACCCTTATCAATTTTTACTGACGTTAATTCATGAAATTGCACATCATGTTACGTATCAAAAATTTGGAAGAGTACAACCTCATGGTAAAGAATGGAAAACAGTTTTTCAACATTTAATGTTACCTTTTTTACAGCCAGAAATTTATCCAAAAAATATTCTGCCATATTTAGCCAATTATTTAAAAAATCCTAAAGCCAGTACAGATACCGATACAAACTTATCGTTAGCTCTACGAGGAGGTAAAGCAGAAAATGGAAAGCATTTTATATTTGAAGTTCCTGTAGGGAGTGTTTTTAAATTTAAAAATATTTTATATAAGAGAGGAAATAAACGAAGAACTCGTTATGAATGCTTAAATTTAAACAATAAAAAAACCTACTTATTCAATCAAAACGCAGAAATTGAATTAATAAAAACTTAAAATTCTTATGAAGAATAATTATTACGCAGTAATTATGGCTGGTGGCGTAGGTTCTCGTCTTTGGCCTGTAAGTACAGAAAACAATCCTAAACAATTTCATGATTTATTAGGAACTGGAGAATCTTTATTACAAAAAACCTTTTACAGGATCAATCAATTAGTTCCTTCTAAGAATATTTTAATTGCTACGAATCAACGTTATAAAGAATTAATATTAAAACAACTTCCTGAGATTAGCTCAGAACAACTACTTCTTGAACCTACAATGCGCAACACAGCTCCTTGTATTTTATATGCTGCATTAAAAATCCGTCAGCAAAATGAAAATGCTGTGATGTTAGTAGCCCCATCAGATCACTGGATAGAAAACGAAACCGAATTCCTTAAAAACATAGAAACTTCTTTTAACGCTTGCTCAAAGGAAGACATATTAATGACTCTAGGAATACAACCGAATCACCCAAATACGGGGTATGGCTATATTCAATTTGAAGAAAATGCTTCTGAAATAAAAAAGGTACAAACGTTTACCGAAAAACCTAATCTAGAAAAAGCTACTCAGTTTTTAGCGAGTGGCGACTATTTATGGAATGCTGGTATTTTTGTTTGGTCTGTTTCTAGCATTTTACATTCCTTTAAAAAACATCTTCCTGAAATGGTAAACATTTTAGAAACCGAAGATAACGTGTACAACACTAATTTCGAAGATGATTTTATTAAAAGCAACTATGAGAAGTGCGAGAATATTTCTATCGACTTCGGAATTATGGAACGCTCTGAAAAGGTACACGTACTCCCTGTAGATTTTGGTTGGGATGATTTAGGTACTTGGGGTTCTTTATATAACAAACTTGATAAAGACACTCATCAAAACGCAACAGTTGGAGCTACAACTATTTTTAAAGATGCCAACGGGAATATGGTTAGTACTAAAAATGGCAAAAAAGTAGTAGTTCAAGGATTACAAGATTTTATTATTGTAGAAAAAGATGATGTATTAGTTATTTGTCCACGTAAAGACGAACAAGACATTAAGCAACTACGAACTGAAGCAAAAGAGCAATTTTAACAAACTACCTCTATCTTTATAAGATATTACTGATTAATGGAATATTCCAACACTCTTAACATAGGTATTTTAGCACATGTTGATGCTGGTAAAACTACCTTAACCGAACATTTATTATACCATACAGGAGCTATAAGAAATATAGGGAGTGTAGATAAAGGTTCTACTGTTACTGACAGTTTAGCACTGGAAAAAGAACGTGGAATTTCCATAAAAGCAGCTACCACTTCTTTTATTTGGAATGACACCAAAGTCAATCTGATAGATACTCCTGGACACGTAGATTTTTCTAGTGAAGTTGCAAGAACATTATGTGTGGTAGATGCTGTTGTTTTAGTTATTTCAGCTGTTGAAGGTGTACAAGCTCATACCTTAACTATTGCAGATGCTTTGCAAAAACTGAAAATTCCTACAATAATTTTCATTAATAAAATTGACCGACAAGGAGCAGATACAGAGAATGTTTTAGAACAAATAAAAGATGAGCTTCAAATTAAAACTGTGTCTATCTATACCAGTCATCATGAAGGATTGGACACTGCTTGTATTAATCCAGTTTTTCATAATAATTCGGCTACCAAAGAACAAAAAGAAGCCATTTTAGAAGAGTTAATTGAAACCGATGAAAATTTACTAGAACAATACTTAAATGGTCACACCATTACTGATGATCTCCATATAAAAACTATTGTAAAAAACACTTCCAAAGCTTTAATTTCACCTGTATTTACAGGAATTGCTAAAAACAACATTGGTGTAAAAGAGCTATTAGATGGTTTAACAAGTTTCATTAAACCAGATAAGAATACTGCCACACAAGAAACTTCTGCTTATGTATACAAGTTAGAGCATCATAAAACTCATGGTGTCATGGCACATGTAAAGGTTTTTTCGGGTGAGTTATCTTCTAAGTCTGTTATTTACAATCATACCCAAGCCGTAGAAACTAAAATAAACCAATCGAAAGTTTTTCATCATACCAAACACATAGACACTACTATTAAAGCAGGTGATATAGGAATTATTACAGGTGTTGTTGATACAAAAACAGGAGATATTCTTGGCAGCCCCGAAGGAATTCCTAAGCTCCCCGAATTAAATACTCCCGTCTTGAGTGTACAAGTGATACCTGATAACGATAAAGATTACAATGCTTTAGCGCAGGCTTTACAAATCATAGACAGAGAAGATCCAACGCTACAATTCAAATGGCATAAACCCGAAAAAGAACTGTTGTTATTACTAATGGGAGATATGCAAATTGAAGTACTTACACATGTTTTATTAGAACGATTTTCAATCCCTGCTACTTTTACAGAGCCTCAAATTGTTTACAAAGAAACCATAAGCAAAGCTGCAGAAGGTTACGTTCGTTATTGGATGCCTAAGCCTTGTTGGGCAATTATGACTTTTTTGATTGAACCCGCTCCTTTAAATTCTGGTGTTAGTTATCAATCTATTGTTTCTAAAAACGATATTCATAACAAATATCAAAACGAAATAGCTAGAACAATTCCTAAAGCTTTAGAACAAGGATTATTGGGCTGGGAAGTAACCGATGTAAAAATAACATTAATCAAAGGAGAAGATCATAATGTTCATTCAAGACCTGGTGACTTTAATTTAGCTACTCCAATGGGTATCATGAAAGGTTTACAAGCTGGTGGAACACATTTGCTGGAACCTTTAGTTCGCTTTGAAATAAAAACCAATGAAGAGTTTTTAAGTAAAATTATTTCTGAACTTACTACTAGAAGAGCTACAATCGACTCTCCTACTTTTCAAAATGAAATGATGCATCTTACAGGAACGATTCCTGTTGCTACTTCTTTAGATTTAAGTATTAAATTAAATACTCTTTGTAGTGGTCGTATACGTTTACGAATGGTTTTTCATGGCTATGATGTATGCCCTGAAGGAGAAGGAAAATCGAGAGACTTTAAAGGAGTAAATCCACTGGATGAAGCTCAATGGATATTACACCGTCGTGGCGCATACAAAGCTGACGAACGAGTAATTTAATTCACTTTCTTTATTTCATCCAACATTAAAGAATTAAAAGCTTTCTCTTCTCTTATAAAATGACTTTTTATAGAGATATAATTAAGAGAGTCAACCTTTCCTTCTAAACGCATATAATCTTTTTCGGTTGTTAGCATGATTTTTTGTTTAGACGGCAGCTCATTAAATATTTTTTCAATCTTTAAAATGTCTTGCTGAGTAAAATTGTGATGGTCAGGAAAGTTTAGATGCTTATAACTTACTTCCTTTTCTTTCAAAAAATTCAATAAAGGAGTCGGATTCGCAATTCCCGTAACTAACAAAACTTCCTTACCCTGTAAATCATCAATTGTTAACTCTTTTGTTCCTTTTAAATTCTCATCATAAACAATCGTTGTAAAGAACACTTTTTGATACGATTTCGGTTTTATCTTTCGTACTATCTTTTCTTGTTCTGTCTTCGATAAATTCTCAGGACATTTCGTAACCACAATCACTTTTGCTCGTTTAGCTCCTCTCCTACTTTCTCGCAAATTCCCTGTAGGCAACACAAAATCATCTACAAATAAATCGTTGTACTTGGTTAGTAAAATATAACTACTCGCTGTTACTTTTCTATGCTGATAAGCATCATCCAACAACACAACTTCTGGTGGATTCTTATGTTGTAATAACTGTTGGACCCCGTTCGTTCTATCAGCATCCACAGCTACGGCAATATCTTTTTTAAACTTCTTATAAAATTGTAAGGGTTCATCACCTACATCTTCGGCTGTATGGGTATCATTCACTATTTTAAAGCCCTCTGTTTTACGTTTATATCCACGACTTAAAACAGCAGTTTTATAATCATCTTTCAGTAATCGTATCAAATATTCAATCTGAGGAGATTTTCCTGTTCCTCCTACACTCAAATTACCAACAGCAATTACAGGAATATCAAAAGAAGTAGATTTTAAAATGCCTACATTAAAAAACCAATTACGAATCCTCGTAATTACATCATACAAAACAGCAAACGGAAATAATAAAAATCGAAGTAGCTTCATTACATCAAAAGTAATAATTTAAGCATTAATCTACAGGATACTTTTATTTTCATTTTTCTACTTTGTAACTTTGCTATATTAATACTTTGAAAATTACCCAAATGCAAATAAAAGACGTTACCAACTACATTGAACAACTAGCTCCGCTTTCGTATGCCGAAGATTTTGACAATGTAGGCTTATTAATAGGAAACTACGCTACTGAAGTAACTGGAGTTTTAGTTACATTAGATACCCTAGAAGAAACTGTTGAGGAAGCTATTACTAAAAATTGTAATCTTATCATAAGTTTTCACCCAATTGTGTTTAGCGGATTAAAAAAGATTAATGGTAACAATTATGTAGAACGTGTTGTGTTGAAAGCTATTCAGAATAATATTGCTATTTATGCTACACATACCGCCTTAGATAATGTAAACAATGGTGTTTCAGCTAAGATGGGAGAAGTTTTAGGCTTAGAAAACATGAAAACTTTGATTCCTAAAAAAGGAATCATAAAAAAACTAACTACTTATGTTCCTTTTGCAGAAGCTAATAATCTTCGTGAAAAATTATTTGAAGCTGGTGCAGGTAATATTGGTAATTATGATAACTGTTCTTTTAATGTAGAAGGAAAAGGAAGTTATAAAGGCAATGAAAACTCAAACCCTACTGTTGGTGAAAAGGGTAAATTGATGTTTGAAGAAGAAACCTGCATTACAGTAACATTCGATTCTTATTTAGAAGGAAAAATACTTTCCGCTCTCTTTAAAAACCATCCTTATGAAGAAGTTGCCTACGAAGTTATTACGCTGGATAACCAAAACCAAAACGTAGGTATGGGAATGATTGGAGAACTACCTTCGGCGATGAATGAAAAAGACTTTTTATTATTTGTAAAAGAAACCTTTAAAACTGGTTGTGTACGACATTCAGAATTACTTGACAAACCTATTAAAAAAGTTGCAGTACTAGGAGGTTCAGGAAGTTTTGCTATTAAAAATGCCATACGAGCAAGTGCAGATGTCTATATAAGTGCTGATTTTAAATACCATGAATTTTTTAAAGCTGAAAAAAGAATCTTACTTACAGATGTAGGACATTATGAAAGCGAGCAGTTTACAAAAAACCTTTTAGTTGATTATCTTAGCAAAAAATTTAGTACTTTTGCAATTATTTTAAGCGAAAAGAGTACAAATCCAATACACTATATTTAACAGATGGCAAAAAAAGAAGTAACGGTAGAAGAAAAATTAAGAGCGTTATACGATTTACAGTTAATCGATTCTAGAATTGACGAGATTAGAAACGTTCGCGGTGAATTACCTTTAGAAGTTGAAGATTTAGAAGATGAAGTTGCCGGATTAAACAAGAGACTTTCTAATTTAGCTGAGGATGTTAAAAATTTAGAAACTGACATTAGTAACAAAAAGTTAGCGATTGAAGAATCTAAAAACTTAATTACTAAATACGAAGAACAACAAAAAAATGTTCGTAATAACCGTGAATTCGACTCTTTATCTAAAGAAATTGAGTACCAAGAGCTAGAAATTCAATTATCTGAAAAGAGAATTAAAGAATACAAAGCTAAAATTGCTCAAAAGAAAGAGGTTATTGATAACACCAAAGAAAAATTAGCTAAGCAAGAAGCACATTTAGCTCACAAAAAAGGTGAATTAGATGCTATCTTAAAAGAGACTGAGAAAGAAGAGCAATTATTAAAAGAAAAGTCTGAAGAATTTTCTCAATCTATTGACAAGCACTTATTAACGGCATACAAAAGAATTAGAACTAAAGTAAGAAACGGTTTAGCTGTTGTTGCTATTGAGCGTGGAGCTGCAGGAGGTTCTTTCTTCACTATTCCACCACAGGTACAATTAGAGATTGCTAACCGTAAGAAAATTACAATTGACGAGCACAGTGGTCGTATTTTAGTAGATCCTGCTTTAGCACAAGAAGAAAAAGAAAAAATAGACAGCTTATTTGCTTAATATTTTTCTTAAAATATATAAAAAGCCTCCAAAAATTTGGAGGCTTTTTTATTGCTATCAGTTTTGATAATAAAATTAGTGACAATTAAAAATCAAAGCTCCTCACTTTTCACCTAACGTTACATTTTCGTATCTTGCATTCTGCTTATGATACAATTTATATTAAATAATCAGGTAATAAAAACTACAGCAAACGCTGGTATTACCCTACTCGATTTTATTCGAGAACATCAACAATTAAAAGGTACAAAAATAGGATGTCGTGAAGGTGATTGTGGCGCTTGTACCGTTCTAATCGGTGAACAAAAAAACGGTAACCTTAACTATCAAAGTATAACTTCGTGTATTTCTCCTTTGGGAAATGCTAACGGAAAGCATATTGTTACGGTAGAAGGTATCAATTTACCAAAAGAACTGAATACCGTTCAAAAAGCAATGGCCGATAATTATGCGACACAATGTGGTTTCTGTACTCCAGGATTTGTGGTTTCTATGACTGGTTATGCTCTTGACAACAACCAAACAACTTCTTGTAACGATGCTGTCAGCGGAAACATTTGTCGTTGCACAGGGTATAAATCGATTGAAAAAGCTGGTTTTGAAATAGAACAAAAACTGCAACAAAAAGACAAAAACCATCAAATTGATTGGCTAATCAATGAAGGTTTTATTCCTAATTATTTTGAAACTATCCCTGAAAAATTAGCACAAATACAACCAAAAACCTTTGAAAAAACGGGAATAAAAGTAGCTAACGGAACCGATATTTATGTACAGCATGCTGATAAAATGGCGGAAGAAGATGTACATTTATTAACCGATAAAAACGCTTTAAAAGAAATTTCTTTTACCGAAGGATTTTGTACACTAGGTGCTAATACAACAGTGACCGAAATAGCAGAAAGCAAACAATTACAAACCCTCTTTCCTAAACTCAAACAATTTTTGAAACTTGTTTCTTCTGAGCAAATCAGAAACATGGGAACCATCGGTGGTAACTTTGTAAACGCCTCACCTATTGGCGATATGTCTATTTTCTTTTTAGCATTGAACTCAATGGTAACCATTCAAAAAGAAGATGGAAATATGCGACAAATTCCATTTCAAGAATTTCATCAAGACTATAAAAAGTACGATTTACACGAAGGTGAAATCTTACAATCAATACAATTCAAAGTTCCACAAGCAGAAGACTTTTTTAATTTTGAAAAAGTAAGCAAACGAACACATTTAGATATTGCTAGTGTAAATTCCGCTGGAAAAGTTTCTATAGAAAACAATACAATTACAGATGCTCATTTTTCTTTAGGAGGTGTCGCAGCTATTCCAAAATATTTATCCAATACCAACACCTTTTTAATAGGAAAAACAATCAATTCTGAAACTATAAAAGAAGCAGAAGCTATTTTACAGTCAGAAATTTCGCCTATTAGCGATGTTCGTGGAACTGCTGACTATAAGCGATTGTTGGCAAGACAATTATTTTTTGCTCACTTTTTAGAACTATTCCCAAATCATGTAGAACTTAAAAAATTGATTGCCTAATGAAGACGATGAAAAACATTGACAGCTTTACACATGTTAGAGGGGAATCGTTATTTGTTGACGATTTAATGCTAAGACAGGATACCTTATTCGGCTTGGTGTTCGACTCGCCAAAAGCACATGGAAAAATCAAATCGGTAGATTATTCAAAAGCAGAAGAGCTAGAAGGTGTAGTAAAAATATTTACCTATAAAGATGTCTTAGGAGAAAATCAAATTGGAGGCATCATTCCCGATGAACCCTTATGGGCAGAAGATGAAGTCCATTTTTGGGGACAACCGATTGCTTTTATTGTTGCAAAAAGTGAAGCTATTGCTAAAAAAGCTAGAGCCTTAATTACCATAGATATTGAAGAACTTCCTGTAATCACAACCGCAAAAGAAGCCAAAGAAAAAGGTAGTTTTATCAATGCTCCTCGTTCATTTAACTTAGGAAATACCCAAAATGCTTTTACCGAATGTGACTATGTGTTTGAAGGCGAAACTTTTTCGAACGGACAAGAGCATTTGTACCTCGAAACACAAGGTTGTTATGCGGTTCCTCAAGAAAACGGAAATATAAAAATTACTTCCTCTACGCAAGGCCCTACTGCTGTACAAAAAACAGCGGCGAAAGTGTTGGGTATCCCAATGCATAAAATTGAAGTAGATGTCATCCGTTTAGGTGGTGGTTTTGGAGGAAAAGAAGATCAAGCAACTCCTTGGGCTGTTATGGCTGCTGTGGCAGTGCAACACTTAAACCGCCCAGTTAAATACATGCTGAATCGTCATGACGATTTGCGTATGACAGGAAAACGTCACCCCTATTCATCATTTTATAAAATAGGACTCACCAAAGACTTAAAAATTAAAGCCTTTGAAGCTGAGTTTTTACAAAACTCAGGTGCTGCGGCTGACTTATCACCTGCTATTGCTGAGAGAACTTTGTTTCATGCTACCAATAGCTATTTCGTTCCGAATGTACATACTACCGTGTATAGTTGTAAAACCAACTTACCTCCTAACACCGCTTTTCGTGGTTTTGGTGGTCCGCAAGGTATGTTTGTTATTGAAAGTGCTATTGCAGATGCCGCTGATAAAATCGGAATCAACAAAAGAAAAATACAAGAAGCAAATCTATTAGCTGAAAACGATGAGTTTTCTTACGGGCAAATTGCAACCGAAGTACAAGCACAAAATTCGTGGTTTAGTGCAAAAGAGCAATATCAACTTGAACAGCTAGAACAAGAAGTAGCTGACTTCAATAATAAGAACGACAGCTACAAAAAAGGAATTTCATTAATGCCTATTGCTTTTGGTATTTCGTTTACCAATACCCCGATGAACCATGCACGTGCTTTGGTACATATTTATCAAGATGGAAGTGTTGGTGTTTCTACAGGTGCCGTAGAAATGGGACAAAGTGTAAACACCAAAATATTACAAGTAGCACAAAGTATTTTAGGAATTTCGCCAGATAAAGTAAAACTAGAAACCACGAACACTACACGCGTTGCCAATACCTCACCTTCTGCAGCAAGTTCAACTGCCGACCTTAACGGAAAAGCAACTGAAATGGCTTGTAATTCGTTAGTTGAACGACTAACAGAAGTTGCCGCTGACATGCTCTCTACCAAAAAAGAAAATATCTCTTTTCAAGAAGATGCTGTTTTTGTAAATAATAAAAAATCAGAGCTAACATGGGAAGCTTTAATTGCTGAAGCGATGCTTCGTCGTGTGGCGCTATCTGAAAATGCACATTATGCTACACCAGTTATTCATTTTGATAAAACCAAAGAAAAAGGACATCCGTTTGCCTACCATGTATACGGTACTGCAATAACAACAGTTACTGTAGATTGTATCCGTGGTAATTATGAAATTGACAGCGTAAAAATTGTACACGACTTTGGTAAAAGTATGAATATAGGCATTGATTTAGGGCAAGTTGAAGGTGCTTTGGCACAAGGAATTGGTTGGATGACTATGGAAGAAATCTCTTATAATAATGAAGGACGATTATTATCGAATGCCTTGTCTACCTACAAGATGCCTGATATTTTTTCAGCTCCCAAAACAGTAGAAACCATTCCGTTAAAAACGGAAGGGAATCAAATGGCTATTAAAAAATCGAAAGCGGTTGGTGAACCTCCATTAATGTATGGAATTGGGGCTTATTTTGCCATCCAGCAAGCGGTAAAAACCTTTAACCCTAATTATAAATTAAAATTCCACGCTCCTTTTACACCCGAAAAAGTGTTGATGGGATTGTATGAAAAATAGAATGACATACGCAATAAACGAAAGTATTTTTGATACGTTTCCTAAATTAGAAAGTGAAAGACTTTTATTTAGAGAATACACAAAGGCTGATGCCTCTGAACTGTTTAACGTTAGAACTCACCCTCAAGTTTCTAAATACCTAGACTCTGAAGTTCCGCAATCTCCCAAAGACATTGAAAAAAGAATAGCACTCATTCAGCAAGCTTTTAAAGATAAAAACGGAATTACTTGGGCTATTACGCTCAAAGAAAACAATACTCTTATTGGTGATTTTGGAATATGGAGATTAGACAAACAAAACTTTAGAGGTGAAATAGGCTATGTATTAAACCCTGATTATTGGGGAAAAGGTTATATGAAAGAAGCTATGAACACCTTAATTCACTTTGCTTTTCACACATTCAACCTTCATAGTTTAGAAGCCAACATAAACCCTAAAAATCAAAATTCAAGAAGTATTCTTTTAAAATTAGGTTTTCAAAAAGAAGCCTATTTTAGAGAGAACTACTTTTATAATGGGAAGTTTTTAGACAGCGAAATTTACTCGTTATTAAAATCAGATTTCGTTTAATTAAAAATAGACAATATCAAACTACAATACACCAAACAGAATATATTTAGGGGGGCGTTAATTTATAGTATTGGAGACACCATTGCATCCCTTTTACTAAACGAGTTTTCAGTATACAGACTCCTCGGAATGGTACTTATTGGTGCTACTGTTTATGCTTTTGAAATACCCAATTATTTTAATTGGATAGAAAAAAAGACAGCCAACAATAGCGGACTCAGAAAAACTATAGCGAAAACAATATTAGCGATTGCCTACTTTAATCCATTTTGGATTTTTAGACATTTACTGTTTATCAAGTTATTTTCTGGGAATTTTGAACAAATAACCAGTAACTTATTCATTGTTGCCTGTTGGTCGTTTTTAGTGAACATCCCTATTTCATTTATCGCTAATTTTATCATTCAAAATAAAGTAAAACTCGATTGGCGTTTTTTAGCCAGTGCTATTTTTTCAGCACTAATGGCTATTTATTATGCCCTAAGCGAAACCATTTTTAAGTAAACTTTTATGGAATTCTGGCAACAGTTACATACAAAACTTCAAAATAAGCAGAAGGTATACCTTCTAACGGTAATTGAAAACCTTGGCAGTTCTCCAGGTCGAAAAGGCTTTAAAATGTTAATTACTGAAGATGGTTTTATTTTCGGTTCTGTAGGTGGTGGTGTTATGGAGTTTGCGCTCGTTGAAGAAGCAAAACAACTATTACAACAAGAGAATCCGCCAACATTTATAAAAAAACAAATCCATAAAGGAAATATCAAAGATGGTTCTGGGATGATTTGTTCTGGTGAACAAACTGTGGCCTTTCATTGCTTAGATGTTAAGCATATTTCAATAATTTCAACTATTATTTCTTCTTTACAACAGGGTAAAAAAGGAACATTACATTTATCTCCTACCCTATTTGATTTTACTTCTCATACTCTAGAAAATCAATTTGAGTATAACATTAACTCGAAAGAAGATTGGTACTTTAAAGAACATATTGGTTTTAAAGAAACCTTATACATTGTAGGTGGTGGTCATGTAGGTGTTGCTGTTTCTGAACTTTTTGTAAAACTTGATTTTTATGTGGTGATTTTTGACAATCGAGAAAACCTTAACACTTTAGAAAACAACCAAACCGCTCATAAAAAACAGGTTATAGATTATAACAATATTGAAAACTATATAGAAGAATCTTCTTCAAGCTATGTAGCTATTATGACCAATAAATATACTGATGACAAATTGGTATTGAGTAAGCTTCTAAAAAACAACTATAAATTTCTAGGAGTTTTAGGTAGCAAAGCCAAACTACAAACGATGTGGGAAGTTTTACAAAACGAAGGATTTACTCAAGAAGAATTAAACAAAGTTCACGCACCTATTGGACTTTCTATAAAAAGTGAAACCCCTGAGGAAATAGCAGTAAGTATTGCAGCACAAATCATTCAAATTAAAAACACCGAAACGAAACAATGAATCAACCTAATGAATATAAAACCTTTTTAACAAGAGTTTTTAATCGTTATGCTACTGTGGGCGACGACTCCATTTCTTCTTTGTTTTCAACTGCAAAAATTCATGATTTAAAAAAAGGAACTACCCTATTACCTTTTGGTAAAATATCAAAACACGTTCATGTTCTTTATAAAGGAGCCGTGGTTTCGTGTTTTTTACATAAAGATGGTACAGTATACCACAAAAACATTTTTTTACCAGAGAGTTTTGTAGGTTCTGTAGTATCGTCACTTACTAATACACCTTCTCAGTTTTCTTTAGAGGTTATAGAAGACTCAACCATTATTAGTTTTTCGTATGACACCTACAGACAACTTATTAGAGAAAACCATGATTTACAAAACTTTTACATCGCTTATCTTGAAAAGAACTGGGTAATTGATAAAGAGAAACGAGAAATTGATATTGTTTTAAAAGAAGCTAAAGAACGATATCTCGATTTTGTAAAGGCTAATCCAAACATAGAAAATAGAATACCCTTACACTATATTGCCTCTCACTTAGGTATCACTCCTACTCAATTAAGCCGAATACGTAAGAGCATAAAAAAAACTGTATAGCAATCAACATATGTAAAGAAAAAGGTGTTATTTCCTTTCCATCTTTGCAGTATGAAAATATTCTTTTTATACTTTTTGGCCTTTATTGGTGGAGTTTCACTAGCTGTTCAAGCAGGATTTAACACACAATTAGGTGCTATTGTAAAGCAACCTATTATTGCTGTTATAGCCACCTCTATAGCTAGTGCTATTTTTGGGTGCTTATTCATCTTTCTATTCAAAGAAGAAAGTATTCAACTAACTATAGCGCAACAAGTACCTTGGTATTTATGGTTTATTGGCGGACTTTTTAGCATGATTGGTATTTCTCTTTATTTTTACACCATACCAAAGCTAGGAATTTCAAAAATGATTGCTTTTGGCTTATGTGGTCAATTGATTTTTTCGTTATTCGCAGGAAAATTTGGTTGGTTAAACCTACCTGTTGAGCCTATAACTACCAAAAAATGTATTGGAATTATTTTCATGGCAATTAGTATTCTTTTAATCAACTCAAAATGAAAAAAATAGCATCAAACATTAACAATTTAACCTCTTTATGGAAAACTGCTGCGACTCCATATCAAGGATATTATAAAGAAACATCTTTTGAAAGCGCTTATATTGAAAATGCCCAATGGCCTAATAGAATTTGGACTAACCTCTCTCCTTCTAAAAACCAACTAAAAGAAGTACAGCAACAAATGTTAGTAGAAGATAAGTATTTTACATTTTCTTTATTTACACTATCAAGTCAAGAAAATAATATGGAACTTGACGCTAAAATTCAGTTAAAGTCAACACAATACGGAATGAGTTTAGAGCTAAACGAAAAGTTCGAAACGCAAAGACAGATCGATTTTAAAAGAGTAAAAAACAAAGAAGAAGCTGGTATTTGGAGCAATACTTTTTTTAAAGCCTTTAATTACGAAATAAGCACAGCAACCATTTTAAAAACTAAAGAAACCATCCCCTACTATCTTGTTTATTTTGAACAAGAGCTTGTAGGCACCATAATTTTATACACTATTAATACTGTTGCTGGTTTACATAGCTTGGGTATTCTTCCTGAAAAAAGAAAACAAGGTTTTGCTACCGAAATTATGCGTCACACATTGAATAAAGCTATTGACAACAACTTATCCTTAGCTACGTTGCAAGCCTCTGAAATGGCTAAAGAAATGTATTTAAAACTAGGATTTTCTTTAGACTTTTTAATGGAGAACTATATACTCAATACAACAAACTAACAATTTTCTACACAATACGAATATTTTATCTTTTTTTGTTGTTTGGTGTTACTCCCATTATGCAGTGAATGACACTCCCCTTAGGCAAGTGGTGTTGATCCGATTAGGCTTCGTGTGTCGACCCGATTAGGCTTCGTGTGTCGACCCGATTAGGCTTCGTGTGTCGACCCGATTAGGCTTCGTATGTCGACCCGATTAGGCTTCGTATGTCGACCCGATTAGGCTTCGTATGTCGACCCGATTAGGCTTCGTATGTCGACCCGATTAGGCTTCGTATGTCGACCCGATTAGGCTTCGTATGTCGACCCGATTAGGCTTCGTATGTCGACCCGAT
>NZ_JAMXSH010000004.1:0-441616 GCF_024124505.1 Tenacibaculum sp. XPcli2-G | reverse complement strand
CTCACCTCTTACCATTCCGAACAGAGAAGTTAAGCCCATTAGCGCCGATGGTACTGCCAATGGTGGGAGAGTAGGTCGTTGCCTTTCTTTATCAAACCTCAATCTTTTAAAGATTGAGGTTTTTTTTTTGATCTTTATTTTTAGGATTGCTGTATCTCGTAGTTTTTAATCCTTTGCCCGTTATTTTTATAATTATAAAAGAAGTAATTTTGCTTTAAAAGCAAGAATATGAATAAAGCAATTTATATCGCAGCGAGTGATGCAAACTCTGGAAAATCTATGCTAAGTTTGGGTTTGATGCAGCTGTTACTTCGTAAAAAACCTAAAGTAGGATACTTTAGGCCTATAATTGATAATCCGATAGGTAATAAAAGAGATAATCACATAAACACAGTTCTTAATTATTTCAATTTAAAAAGTGAGTATGAAGATTGTTATGCTTTTACACGCTCGGAGCTGATTAGAAAATTGAATGATGACAGAGAGGATGAAATAATTAATATAATCATTGAAAAGTATAAGAAACTAGAAGAAGAAAATGATTTTGTAATTATTGAAGGAACTGATTTTTCTGATCATGGAGCTGTAATAGAAATGGATTTAAATGTACTTATTGCCAAAAATATTGGAGCGCCTGTAATTATAGTTTCAGGAGGAGTGAATAAATCACTTGAGGACTTTATTCAGAGCTTACGATTAACTTATGATTCTTTTGTAAACAAAGATGTACAGGTTATTGCGGTTGTGGCAAACAAAGTACAAGAAAAGAATATTCCAACGATAGTACAAGAAGTAGGTGTAAATTTACCAAAGTCAGTTTCAATAAATGCCATTCCGATAGATCAAAAATTAAATAACCCAACAATTAAGGAGTTCTTAATGGAAATTGAAGGAAAAGTTCTATTTGGAGAAGGATTGCTAAATAATACTACAGGAGATATTAAAGTTGGAGCTATGCAACTATCTCATTTTTTGCATCATTTGACAGATGATAGCGTTGTGGTAACACCAGCAGATAGATCTGATATATTATTAGGTACCTTACAAGCCAATATTTCTAGTAATTATCCATCTATAGCTGGGATTATTCTTACAGGAGGAATGGAGTTAAATTCTTCAATAATTAAACTTATTGAAGGTCTAGAAAAAGTGGTGCCTATTCTTTGGGTTAAAGATGGAACATTTAGTATTGCTTCTAGATTAGGAGCTGTTCGTTCTCATATTTATGCCGAGAATATTGATAAAATAAAAATGTCTATCAATATGTTTGAAAAATATGTTGATGTTGCAAGCTTGAATGAAAAGTTAGTTAGTTATAAAGGATCAGAAGTGTTAACTCCAAGAATGTTTCAATATAACTTATTAAAAAAAGCTAAAGAAGTGCGTAAACACATTGTATTACCTGAAGGAAACGATGATAGGATTTTGATAGCCGCTTCTCAACTACAAAAAACAGATGTTGTTAAGTTAACAATATTAGGTAAAAAAGTAAATATAGAAGCTTCAGTTAAACGATTAAATATTCCTTTTGATTTCGATAAAACTGTAATTATTAATCCAATAGAATCTGAATACTTTTCAGATTTTTCCAATACGTTATATGAATTAAGGAAACACAAAGGATTAAGTCCTGCTATGGCAGAAGATTTGATGGCTGATGTTTCTTATTTCGGAACTATGATGGTATACAAAGGGTTAGCTGACGGAATGGTTTCTGGAGCAGCACATACTACTCAACATACTATAAAACCAGCTTTACAGTTTGTAAAAACAAAACCAGGATTTTCAGTAGTTTCATCAATTTTCTTTATGTGTTTGGAGGATAGAGTTTCAGTGTTTGGTGATTGTGCTATTAACCCAAATCCAACAGCAGAAGAATTAGCAGAAATAGCAATTTCTTCAGCAGATTCAAGTATTGCTTTTGGTATAGATCCTAAAATAGCGATGTTATCATATTCATCAGGTGCTTCAGGTAAAGGAGAAGATGTAGATACTGTTAGAAGAGCTACTGAAATTGTGAAGGAAAAACGTCCAGACTTAAAAGTAGAAGGACCAATTCAGTATGATGCAGCAGTTGATCTTTCCGTAGGAAAAAAGAAATTACCAAATTCGGAAGTAGCGGGGCAAGCCAATGTGTTAATCTTTCCTGATTTGAATACAGGAAATAATACTTATAAGGCAGTACAGCGAGAAACAGGAGCTTTGGCTATTGGACCAATGTTGCAAGGGCTAAATAAGCCTGTAAATGATTTAAGTAGAGGTTGTACCGTTGATGATATTTTTAATACCGTAATTTTAACTGCAATTCAAGCACAAGAATAGCTTGTTTATTAATAAAAAATAGATGAAAGTTTTAGTCATAAATTCAGGAAGTTCCTCAATAAAATATCAATTATTTCAAATGCCTCAGCAAGAAGTACTTTGTTCAGGGTTGATAGAAAGAATTGGTTTAGAACTTGGAAAAGTTCACTATAAATCTAACAATATAAAAGTAGAAAAAGAAGTAATTATCGCAAACCATAAATCTGGTTTAGAAAAGGTTGTTGATTTATTATTGGATAAAAAAGTAGGAGTAATTTCTTCTACAGATGAAATTAAAGTTGTTGGGCACAGAGTAGTGCATGGTGGAAGTACTTTTACAAAAACGGCTATAGTAACTGAAGAGGTTAAAAAGAAAATAGAATCGTTATTTTCATTAGCACCTTTACACAATCCTGCAAACTTGGAAGGGATTAAGGTTTCTGAGTCTATTTTTAAAGATGCACAACAAGTAGCGGTTTTTGATACAGCATTTCACCAAACCATACCGGTTGAAGCGTATAAATACGCAATACCTACTAAATTATTAGAAGAGTATGGAATACGTTTGTACGGTTTTCATGGAACAAGTCATAAATATGTGTCAGAAAAAGCAAATGAGTATCTTCAAAAAAAACATTCAAAAATTATTACGATTCATTTAGGAAACGGATGTAGTATTACTGCGGTTGAAAATGGAAAAAGTATTGACCATAGTTTAGGTTTTAGTCCTGTAACAGGTTTAATTATGGGAACAAGATCTGGTGATATTGACCATTCTTTAATTTTTTATCTAACAAATAATCTGGGATATGATATTAATGATGTTAATAACATGTTGCAAAAAGAAAGTGGAATGTTGGGTTTAACAGGGTTTAGTGATTTACGAGATATTGAAGCTGCTGCTGCCAAGGGTAATAAAAACTGTCAATTAGCCTTGGAAATTAATGCTTATAGAATTAAAAAATATATAGGTTCGTATGTTGCGGTAATGAACGGTTTAGATGCAGTTGTTTTCACAGCAGGTATTGGAGAAAATTCTTATGTAATTAGAAAGTTAGCCTGTACTAATATGGAATATTTCGGAATTGAATTAGATGATGAAAAAAATGTTATTAGATCTAAACAAATAAGAGAGATAAATAAAGAAGCTTCAAAAGTAAAAGTGCTAGTAATTCCAACTAATGAAGAGTTAGAAATAGCAAAGCAAGCGTACGAATTATTATAATATGAATTATAACTACTCTTATTTAGTACGGTTTCAATATTTAGGGTTTCGTTTACACGGTTGGCAAAAACAACCTAATTTAAAAACAGTTCATTTTTTTGTTGACAAGACATTAAAGTTTGTGTGTAAAGGAATTCGATGTAAGTCGGTAGGGGTTGGGAGAACGGATGCAAAAGTTTCATCGACTGACTATTGTTTTCAGTTGTTTATTGATAAAAAATTAGACGAATCTTTTTTTATTGAAGATTTTAATCGCAATTCACCTTCTGATATTCGAGTATTAGTTATAGAGCAACTTCACGATGAAGAGTTCAATATTATTCAACATCCAAAAATTAAAGAGTATCGTTATTACTTTTCTTTTGGAGAGAAAAATCATCCCTATTGCGCCCCTTTTTTAACGGGGTATTTAGATGAATTAGATGTTGAGTTAATGAAAGAAGGTGCACGATTGTTTGAAGGGTTTCATAATTTTAAACATTATTGTACGAAGCCATCTACAGAAACCAGAGTAGAGCGTACTATTGAAGTGTGTAAGATTGAAGAAAATACTGAATTATCTGCTTCTTTTTTTCCGGAGAAAAGTTATGTGTTAATTATTAGAGGAAGTGGATTTTTACGGAATCAAATTCGTCTAATCATGGGAGCTTTAGCTGAATTAGGAAAAGGAAATTATGATTTGGAGTTCATCAAAAAAAGTTTGAGTCCTGAAAATAGTGATATAGACTTTATGAAAACCATCGCACCAGCTTCTGGACTACATTTACATAAAGTAGAATTTAAAAAAGAGTAAGCGGTAAATTATATTAGGTGTCTTTTTTTGACGCTATTTTTAATAAATACGCACTTCCTAATTTTGATTCCCTAGTTTTAGGATTCAAAAATTTTAAGTTAAGTCTTGTTACTCTAAAATGATCAACTCTGTGTTTCTCCTTTATAATAAACCCTTCTTTTTTTATTTTTTCAAGAGAAATATTTCTAATAACAATCCAAACATCATCGTCTATATTTTTTAATTCTTCTTTTGTAATGTGAGGAGTATTTCTCTGCGTATAAAAATCTAAAGGCCAAGAATAATCATTCTCATAAAAAAAGATATCCTTTACATTAATGGTGTTATTTTGATTAATAATGTTTGCTAGTTTAATTCCACCTTGATATTGTAATAATTCAGGGTAGAAGTAAGAGTTAAGTACTACATTTATAAATACCATTAGCAATACTGAGTTGACAACAATTTTTTTACTAAAATCTTCTTTTTGAATTACGTTAATGAGTACTATTAATAATAGAATGGTACTAAACACTATAATTAAAATAGAAGGAGTGTTAAAAGTGCAACATAAAATTAAAATAACTGCAATAGTTAATACTAAAACCATAAAATAAATAACACCTATGAATATTTTCAGTGTTTTTTGTTGATTGTCCTTTTGAAGATTGTATAAAACTCCTGCTGTAAAAACAGCTAATAAAGCTAATAATGGATTTAAATAATGTGGTAATTTAAATTTTGAAAAACTAATAATAAATAAGGTAATTAATACTCCACCTATAGTTAATAATTCTATACCTTGTACAGGTTTAAATTTGTTTACAATTAACTTTTTTATTTGATAATATAAGCCATAGTACATTAAGAAAGCCCAAGGTAAAAAAGTCCAAAGTAGAGAATGAAAAAAGAAAAAGTAATCAGGACTGTTTTGCTTGAAACCAGTAGCTGTTATTCTCTCAACATTCTGACTCCATAGAATAAAATTCACACCATCCATTCCAAACTGAACATAGTAAGCATATACTACAGGTGTAATAGAAAGGAAAAAAGAAACCAAACCTATAAGAACTTTATAAGAGAATATTGTATTAAATTTTCTAGTATAAAGGATGTGTGAAACTGTGGCAAAACAAATAATACCAACTCCATAAAATCCTTTAGTAGAAAAGGAGATTCCCATACCAATAGCTCCTAAAATAATAGGAACTAGTTTTCTTGTTGAAACATATTCAAACAATTGCCAAATAGCAAAAATAGTTACTCCAGTTAAGACAGCATCAGTACGAACATCGTGGTTAGCTAAAATGATAGATTGACTAGTTAAGAAGATCAGAGAACCAAAGTGAGCAACACTTTTACTATATAACTTTCCTGTTAATTGATAAATAGAATAGGCTCCTAAAATAGTAAATAATAAAGCTGGAATTCGATAAGCCCATTCGTGTAAACCAAATAGTTTAAATGAAATGGCAGATAACCAAAAATGCATATGTGGTTTATCTAAATAAGGATTAGGACCTTTTAGAAGTTCAAAAAAGTTGTCACTTAAATACATGCGCATAGCCATAGTGGCATGTTGTGCAGAATCATTAGCCATTAAAGGAATAAATAATCCTATAACATAAACGATTGCCACTAAAAAATAGAGGTATTTAATGTTTTTTTGCTGGTAAAAAAAGTCCATAAACTATTTATTTATTGAAACAGTTGTTAACCGTACCTTATTTATAATAAAAGCCAATCCTATTAAAGAAATTAAAGCCGTAATAATATTAAATGAAAGTCCAATACTTGTAGCTATTGTTTCTTGGGTATTTAAAAAAGTTGAGGCTTTTAAAAAGATATACTCTCTTGCTCCAAATCCTGCAAAAGAAACTACTGAAAGTACTGATGAAATTAGAAAAACAAAGCAGTAACTAATAATTCCAACTACTTTTAACTGAAAGGCTTTGATAATGCAAACAATAACGCCAACTTGTAATAATTGAATAACTAATGAATAACCAAAACTATAGTTATAATAAGTATTACTGTTTTTAAAAACTCTTATCATAATAAGCTTTGCAATAAAAAAAGAAGCTAAAGCAATAACGATACTTACTAAGAATAATAATGAGTTAGAAAAAAACAAATACCCTCCCATTAAAATTAATAGAGAAAAAATTGCTAATAAACCAATAAGTCTATCAACAAATACACATTTAGTTAACTGTTTTGGTTTCCAACCAAATTGCTTACTCAATATGTATACTTTGTATGCATCCCCACCCACACCTCCAGGTATAAAGAAGTTATAAAACATTCCAACAAAATACAACTTTAAATTGCTAACTTGACTTAGATGAAATTGATTTTGATGAAAAATATAATTTAACCGTAAGGATGAAATAAACTGTGAAGCCAAAAATAATAAAATTGCCAATGCTAAATAAAAAGGATTGGATGTTTCATATAATTTGATGACTTGATTAAAGTCAATTTTTGTAAATACCAAGTATAAGAGTAAGATACTTACTCCTATTTTGGCTAGAGTTTTAACAATTTTGTTATTCACTTACATGAATTTTTCTAATAGTATAAGGGCGCTTTTTTTGCGACTCGTAATAAGTTCTCATTAATAAGTCAGTAATAATCCCTACAGTAAAAAATTGCAAGCTAATAATAACGAGCATAACACCAACAATTAATAAAGGTCTGCCCCAAATATCTTGTCCCAATAATTTTAATACTAGTAAGTAGAAATTAATAGCCAGTCCAAAGAACATAAAAAACAACCCAAAATTACCAAAAAGATGTACAGGACGCTGCATGTATTTTCTTTGGAAAATAATTAAAATGATGTCATTGATAACTTTTACAGTTCTTCCTAATCCATATTTAGATTGTCCATGGATTCTCGGATGATGTTTTACAGGAACCTGAGTAATTTTTGCCCCGTTTAGGTGAGCTAAAAGATTGATAAATCGGTGCATTTCACCGTACAAGTTTAAATCTTTAGCTATTTCTTTTTTAAATACTTTTATCGCACATCCTTGATCTTTTAAATCTAAACGAGTAGCTCTTCTAATTAAAAAATTTGCAATTTTAGAAGGAATTGTGCGAATAAAAGAGTCTTTTCTTTTTGCTCTAATTCCTGTAACTACATCCCAATCTTCAGATTCAGCTTTTTCAATCATATGAGGGATATCTGATGGGTCGTTTTGCATATCTCCATCAAGAGTAACGATGTAATCACCTTTTGCTTGGTCAAAACCAGCAGCTAATGCTAAACTTTGTCCATAATTTTTGCGTAACTCAACCAAAACAACTCGAGGGTTGTTCATGTTAACAACATTTTTCTTTGTGTTATCGGTTGAAAAATCGTCAATGTAAATGATTTCATAATCAAATCCTTTTAAACTATCATCAATCTGTTTAGTTAAAGGAACTACATTGTCTTCTTCATTGTAAACAGGAACAATTACAGATATAAATCCGTAGGATTTTTTATTTGACATAGGTGGTTATTTATTGGGCAAAGTTACTACAAAGAATTTAAAAAAAGTAAAAGCTCATTTTTTAAATGAGCTTTTACTTAAATATAATATCGAAGAGAAAAACTAATCTCTAATTAAACTTCTTGAGATTACAATTTTCTGAATTTCTGAAGTTCCTTCATAAATTTGAGTAATTTTAGCATCACGCATTAAACGCTCTACATGGTATTCTTTTACGAAACCATTACCTCCATGAATTTGAACAGCTTCAACAGTTTGTTCCATTGCTACTTTAGAAGCATATAATTTTGCCATAGCACCTTCACGATCATAGTTTTCACCAGCATCTTTTTTGCAAGCAGCAGCCATTACTAAGTGACGAGCCGCAGCAATTTCTGTATACATATCAGCTAATTTGAATGCAATAGCTTGGTGGTTACAAATTTCAGTACCAAAAGCTTTACGCTCTTTAGAGTATTTTAACGCTAATTCATAAGCTCCTGAAGCAATACCTAATGCTTGAGCAGCAATACCAATACGTCCACCAGATAAAGTTTTCATCGCAAATTTAAAACCGAATCCGTCTTCACCAATACGGTTTTCTTTAGGAACTTTTACATCGTTAAATTGTAACGTGTGTGTGTCAGAACCACGGATACCTAATTTATCTTCTTTAGGACCAATGTGGAAACCTTCCATACCTTTTTCAATAATAAAAGCATTGATTCCTCTATGACCTTTAGCTCTATCTGTTTGAGCAATTACTAAATAAGTATCAGCACGTCCACCATTAGTAATCCAGTTTTTAGTACCATTTAATAGGTAGTAATCACCTTTGTCTTCAGCAGTAGTTGCTTGTGAAGTGGCATCAGAGCCAGCTTCTGGTTCGCTTAAACAAAACGCACCTATTTGCTCACCAGTAGCTAATTTTGTTAAATATTTTTGTTTTTGTTCTTCAGTACCATAAGCTTCTAAACCATAACATACTAATGAATTGTTTACAGAAACCATTACTGAAGCAGAAGCGTCAATTTTTGATAATTCTTCCATAATTAATACGTAAGAAACAGCATCCATTCCACTTCCTCCATATTTAGGATCTACCATTACTCCCATAAATCCTAACTCACCCATTTTGCGAACTAGTTCATTAGGAAACTCTTGTTTTTCATCTCTTTCTATAACTCCTGGCAATAATTCGGTTTGAGCAAAATCACGTGCAGCATCACGAATCATTAAATGCTCTTCTGTAAGGTTAAAATCCATTATCTATTTTATATTTTGTTAAATTCGTAAAAAATGTGTTCAAAGATACTTTTTTAATAGCAATTTTTCAATAGACTTGTTATTTTTACTTTATGCAAGACAACTATATTTATTGTATTGGATTAATGTCAGGAACTTCTTTAGATGGAATAGATTTGGCATATATAAAAATGCATGAAAATTTATACGAAGATTTTAGAATTATACAGGCAGAGACAGTATCATATTCTAATGAATGGAAGAAAAAACTGCAAGAAGCTATAAATTACGATGAGAAAGATTTACAAATTTTAGATGTTGATTATGGTGAATTTTTGGGGAGTATATTGAATAATTTTATAAGAGAACACCGTATTTCTAAATTAAATTTTATAGCGTCTCACGGGCATACAGTTTTGCATCAACCAGAAAACGGAATTACCTTACAAATAGGAAATGGACAAGTCATAGCAAATGTTACTCAGCAAAAAGTAGTATGTGATTTTAGAACTCAAGATGTAACGTTAGGTGGACAAGGAGCTCCTTTAGTGCCTATTGGAGATAGACTATTATTTACTGATTATGATTACTGTTTAAACTTAGGAGGTTTTGCTAATATCTCTTATGAAGAAAATAAACAAAGAATAGCTTTTGATATTTGTCCTGTGAATATTGTACTGAACCATTACACACGTAAAATAGACTTAGAGTATGATAATGAAGGGGAAATAGCCTCAGAAGGGAAAATTAATATGGGATTATTAAGACGATTGAACGAGCTTTCCTTTTATCAAGATATTCCTCCAAAATCTCTAGGATTAGAATGGGTACAGTCAACTATTTTTCCTTTAATAGATAACGAGGAAGCAGATATATCAACTATTCTAAGAACTTTTGTAGAACATGTAGCGATGCAAATAGGTAATGTTGTTAAAAATGATGCTACTATTTTAGTAACAGGAGGAGGAGCGTTCAATACGTTTTTAATAAAGAGAATAGAGTTTTTTGCACAGACAAAAATAAAACAAGTAAGTACAGAACTCACTGATTACAAAGAAGCTTTGATTTTTGCGTTGTTAGGAGTGCTAAAGACCCAAAACAAAGTAAACTGTTTACAGTCAGTTACTGGGGCAAAGAAGGATCATTCTTCAGGTAATATTTTTTATCCGCAGAAATAATTTAAAGTATTTGAGTAATGTAGTTTTTTATGATAAATTTGTTCGGTAACAACTACACACTAAAACCTATAGTATAATGAATCAACTTTAGCTTCCCCACAGGGGAATAATTACAGCGAATTTTTTGAATATGAAAAAGAAACAAGTAAAGTTGAAAATCATCTATTATAACATTAAACAATGAAAGAATTATTAAAGCAATACGAAGAAAAGCAACCAGAAATAGTATTTAATTGGAAAGACCCTGAAACAGAAGCAGAAGGTTGGACAGTTATTAATTCATTAAGAGGAGGTGCTGCTGGTGGTGGTACACGTATGCGTAAAGGATTAGATAAATACGAAGTAATGTCACTTGCTAAAACTATGGAAGTGAAATTTACGGTATCGGGTCCAGCAATTGGAGGAGCAAAATCAGGGATTAATTTCGATCCGCACGATCCTCGTAAAAAAGGAGTTTTAGAGCGTTGGTATAAAGCTGTTGCTCCATTATTAAAAAACTATTATGGAACAGGAGGAGACTTAAATGTTGATGAAATTCATGAAGTAATTCCGATTACAGAAGATAGTGGAGTTTGGCACCCGCAAGAGGGAGTTTTTAATGGACATTTCAAGCCTACCGAAGCAGATAAAATTAACCGTATTGGTCAGTTACGTCATGGAGTTATTAAAGTGTTAGAAGATGAAAGTTTATCACCAAGCGTAGCCAGAAAATATACCGTAGCTGATATGATTACTGGATATGGGGTTGCTGAAGCAGTTCGTCATTACTACGATATTTATGGAGGAACAGTAGAAGGAAAGCGTGCTGTAGTACAAGGTTTTGGTAATGTAGGTTCAGCAGCAGCGTATTATTTAGCACAAATGGGAGCTAAAGTAGTAGGAATTATAGATCGTGTTGGAGGAGTTATTAAAGAAGAAGGATTCTCTTTTGAAGAAATTCAAGAAATGTTTTTAAATAAAGATGGGAATACGTTAGTGTCTGAAAACATGATTCCATTTGAGGAGATGAATGAGCGTGTTTGGAATCTTCCTTGTGAAGTTTTCGCACCGTGTGCAGCTTCAAGGTTAGTTACTCAAGAGCAAATTAACCAGATGATAAATTCAGGATTAGAAGTTATTTCTTGTGGAGCAAATGTTCCATTTGCAGATAAAGAAATTTTCTTTGGATCTATTATGGAAGATACTGATAAAAAAGTGAGTTTGATTCCAGACTTTATTTCAAATTGTGGTATGGCAAGAGTATTTGCTTACTTTATGGAACGTAGAGTAGAAATGACAGATCAAGCTATTTTTGAAGATACTTCAAATACTATTAAAAAAGCGTTACAAAGAACACATGCTAAGAGTGCTGCAAAAACACAAATAAGTGAAACAGCTTTTGAAATTGCATTAAAAGAACTAGTATAAAGTTCTTTTTTATGACTTCAGAAATACTGTTATTAAGTAATTAAGCATAATAAAAGTAAAAGTCTTCCTTCATTGTTAAAAGTAAGGAAGACTTTTTACATCAAACAATTTTAAATAAAAGAAATCGTTAGTTAAATAGCGAAAACATAATATAAATTCTAATTTAGTATTCATGCTATTATTTCAAGAAACTCAGGAGTTGGTAGAGGAAGTACCTCAAGAAAAAACGTTATCAATCTATAATTTAATTATGGACGGAGGTGTAGGCGGTCAAATTATTATCGCTTTGTTATTCGTGTTGTTAGCCGTGGCTCTTTACATTTATTTTGAACGTTTTTTTGCTATTAAAGAAGCATCAAAAGTAGATGTTAATTTCATGGACCAAATTAGGGATCATGTAACGAACGGAAGAATAGATAGTGCTAAATCACTTTGTGATAATACAGTTACGCCAACAGCCAGATTAATAGGAAAAGGAATTTCTAGAATAGGAAAACCTCTTGAAGATATTAATACAGCAATAGAAAATGCAGGAAAACTAGAGGTTTATAAGCTAGAAAGAAATGTGTCAGTATTAGCAACAATAGCAGGAGCTGCTCCAATGATAGGTTTTTTAGGAACTGTAATTGGAATGATTGTTGCGATTCATGAAATAGCAAATTCAGGAGGACAAATAGATATTAAAATGTTATCGGATGGCTTGTATACAGCAATGACAACGACAGTTGCTGGGTTAATTGTAGGGATTATAGCATATATAGCTTATAACCATTTAGTAGTTCGTACCGATAAGGTTGTTTATCAAATGGAAGCAAAATCTGTTGAGTTTTTAGATTTATTAAACGAACCGGTATAATGAATTTACGAGGAAGAAATAAAGTCAATCCAAACTTCAATATGTCATCAATGACTGATATTGTTTTTTTGTTGTTGATATTTTTTATGTTAACATCAACATTGGTTACAGTAAGTGCCATTGATGTCTTGTTGCCTAAAGCTGGAGGTAAAACTGAAAATAATACATCAGTAGCAGTAACCATAACAAATGATGCGTCATTTTATATAGACAAAACAAAAGTTAGTAACGTAAATTTAGAAAGAGAGTTGTTAACCAAAGTAGGTGTAGATAAAAAGAAAACAGTGGTTATTCGTGGTGATCAAAATGTGCAATATAAAAATGTAATGCAGGTGATTGATATTGCGAATAGAAACAAGTTAAAAATGATTTTAGCTGTTAAAGGTAAATAAATGACAGTTTTAGATACCCAACATAAACGTAAATCAGCTGTGATAACAGCAGTTATTCTGATATTATTTGTTATTGGAATATTCAATTACGGAATGAAATATCTCGATCCACCAATTGAATATGGTATAGCGATTAATTTTGGTACCTCTGAAGTAGGAAGTGGAGAGCCTGTTGAAAAAACTAAAGCACAAGCAACACCACAACTAGAAGAGGTTGTTGAAGAGCAAGTAGAAGAAACCCCAGAGGAAACAATAAAAGAAGAAATTATTACAAGTGATACTGATGAAGAAGTTCCAGTGGTTGAAAAAAAGGTTGAAAAGAAAGAGGCTGTAAAAGAAACTTCCAAAGAAGAAAAGCCTAAAGAAAAACAGAAGCCTAAGCCATCAAAAGAAACAACTGATGCTTTAAATAGTTTGTTAAACGGAACATCAAAAGATGGAGCTAATTCTGGCGAAGGAGATGATAAAAAATCTGGTGTAAAAGGAAATGAAAATGGAGACCCAAATTCAGATAAATATTACGGGAATTCAGGAAGTGGTTCAGGAGGTAATTATAACCTAGCAGGAAGAAAAGCTTTGTCAAAACCTATTCAAAAACCAGACTGTCAAGAAGAAGGTACGGTAGTGGTAAGTATTGAGGTTGATCAAAATGGAAAAGTAATTAAAGCAACTCCAGGAGCTAAAGGGACTACAAATTCAGCATCATGTTTATACGATGCAGCAAAAAAAGCAGCATTAAAAACAAAATGGAATGCAGATGGAAATGCACCATCAAAACAACGAGGAACAATTATCTATAAGTTTTCTCTTTCAAAATAAATACATCTATTTTTTACACTAAAATATTAAGATGACTTATCAACAAGTATTAGATTGGATGTTTGCTCAGTTACCAATGTATCAACGTCAGGGACAAACAGCATTAAAAAAAGATTTAACTAATATCATAGCATTGTGTGATGAGTTAGATAATCCACAAAAAAAGTTTAAAACCATTCATGTAGGAGGAACGAATGGCAAGGGATCTACTAGTCACATGGTAGCTTCTATATTACAAGAAGCAGGTTATAAAGTAGGATTGTATACTTCACCTCATTTAAAAAACTTTACTGAACGAATTCGAATCAATGGAAAAGAAATTTCAAGAGATTCTGTGGTTAAGTTTATAGAAAAGAATAAGATCTTTTTAGAAAAACAAGGGGTATCTTTTTTTGAAATGACGGTAGGAATGGCATTTGAAGAATTTGCGAATCAGAAAGTAGATGTTGCTGTTATAGAAGTAGGTTTGGGAGGAAGGTTAGATTCTACTAATATTATTATGCCTGAAGTTTCGGTAATAACCAATATAGGACTGGATCATACTCAGTTTTTAGGAGAAACATTACCAGAAATAGCGTTTGAAAAAGCAGGGATTATAAAAGAAAATGTTCCAGTAGTTATTGGTGAGCGTCAAAAAGAAACGGAAAATGTTTTTAACACTAAAGCGGAAGAATGCGAAGCACCAATAGTTTTTGCTTCTGATAAAACTCAAAACTATACAACGGATTTACTAGGAGACTACCAAAAACACAATGTAACGACGGCGATAACTACGATTCAGCAATTAAAAGAATTTGAAGTTTCTGAAGAAAATATTAAAAACGGATTGTTAAATGTGATAAAAAACACCAACTTAAAAGGACGTTGGCAGGTGTTGCAAGAAAAACCAAAAGTGATTTGTGATACAGCACATAATAAAGAAGGATTGTTTTATACATTGGAGCAATTAAAAAAAGAAAATTATAAGCAATTACATATTGTTTTAGGTGTTGTTTCAGACAAGGATTTGAGTGAAATTTTACCAATGTTTCCTGAAAAAGCAAAATATTATTTCTGTAAACCAAATATTCCTCGCGGGTTGTCAGTAGATAAATTAAAAGAGCAAGCAAGTGAGTTTGGATTGATGGGAGAGATGTTTCGTTCTGTAAGTCAGTCACTTGAAAAAGCAAAAGTAAATGCGTCTAAAGAAGATATGATTTACGTGGGAGGGAGCACATTTGTGGTAGCAGAAATTTTATAGAAAAAAATGTAAAAAAGTTATTGTTAATCTCTAAAACTGTTATATATTTGCACCCGCAATTGACAAGTAAGGGCGCGTAGCTCAGTTGGTTCAGAGCACTTGGTTTACACCCAAGGGGTCAGGGGTTCGAATCCCTTCGCGCCCACAACTCTTACAAAAGTTTAATTGCAAACGGGCGCGTAGCTCAGTTGGTTCAGAGCACTTGGTTTACACCCAAGGGGTCAGGGGTTCGAATCCCTTCGCGCCCACTGTAAAGTCTCATCATTCTTGATGAGACTTTTTTATTTTATAATCATCTCATTCATGCAATTTTTTGTAGTTTTGTGAACTTGAACAATCTTTAAAGAGACTACGTAGTGAATAAGAAAATAGCAATAATTGGGTTAGGGTATGTAGGATTGCCATTAGCAAGGTTATTTGCGATGAAGTATTCTGTGGTTGGGTTTGATATAAATAAAACAAGAGTAGAAGAACTTAATAAAAGTATTGATGTTACTAAGGAAGTAGATTCAGAAGAACTGTTGTCTGTAATACAAAGTGAAAAAACAGAAGAGAAAGGTTTGTTTTGTACATCTCAAGTTGACGATATTAAAGACTGTACTGTTTTTATAGTAACAGTTCCTACACCAGTTGATAAAAATAACAGAGCGGTTTTAACCCCGCTGATAGATGCAAGTAAAACTGTAGGAGGAGTTTTGAAGAAGAATGATGTTGTTATTTATGAGTCAACAGTGTATCCAGGGGTTACAGAAGAAGTGTGTGTACCTGTGTTGGAGGAAGTTTCTGGGTTAAAGTTTAATAAAGATTTTTTTGCAGGATATTCCCCTGAAAGAATTAACCCTGGAGATAAAAAGAATACCATTGAGAATATTTTAAAGGTTACTTCTGGTTCAACATTAAAAATTGCAAAATTTGTAGATGATTTATATAGTTCAGTAGTTACTGCAGGTACTCATTTAGTTTCGAGTATAAAAGTAGCTGAAGCTTCAAAGGTAATTGAAAATTCTCAGAGAGATATTAATATTGCTTTTATGAATGAATTAGCGAAGATTTTTGGGTTTATGAACATTAATACTCAAGAAGTCTTGGAAGCTGCAGGAACAAAATGGAATTTTTTACCATTTAAACCAGGATTAGTTGGAGGGCATTGTATTGGAGTAGATCCATATTATCTAGTGCAAAGAGCAGAAGAGTTAGGGTATCACCCTGGAATTATTTTAGCAGGAAGAAGGATGAATGACGGAATGGGGGAGTATGTAGCTTCTCAAGTGATTAAATTAATGATAAGTCGTGATATCAAAATAAAAAATGCTGATGTCTTAGTTTTAGGCATTACATTTAAAGAAAATTGTCCAGATGTTCGTAATACTAAAGTGGTAGATGTGGTTCGTTCGTTAAAAGAATATGGAGCAAAGGTGACAATTTATGATTCTTGGGCAAATATTGATGAGGTTAAAAAAGAATATGGATTACAATCAACAAACAAATTGCCAAGTAAAAAGTACGATGCTATTGTGTTAACAGTAGCACATGAAGAGTATAAAAAAATAGACATTCTTTCTTTAAAGAAAAAAGATTCAGTAGTTTATGATGTTAAAGGGATTTTGTCAAAAAAAATAGTAGATAAAAGTTTATAGTGAAGAATTTTGCACTCATAGGAGCAGCTGGTTACATCGCTCCACGACATTTAAAGGCCATAAAGGATACTAATAATCTGTTGATTGCTGCATTGGATAAAAATGATAGTGTAGGAATTATTGATAGTTATTTTCCTCAAGCAGATTTTTTTGTGGAATTTGAACGGTTTGATCGTCACGTAGAAAAATTGAAAAGACAGCAAAATATTCAGTTAGATTATGTGAGTATATGTACCCCAAACTATTTACATGATTCTCATATACGTATGGCATTACGTAGAGGGTCAGATGCTATTTGTGAAAAACCTTTAGTGTTGAATCCATGGAATGTAGACGCTTTAGAAGCAATTGAAAAAGAGTCAGGAAGTAAAATTAATACAATACTTCAGTTACGATTACATCCTAGTATTATAGCACTGAAAAATAAAATTGAAAGAGAGAAAAAGGAAGAAAAGTATGATGTAGATTTAACTTATATAACTTCACGAGGAAATTGGTATGATATTTCTTGGAAAGGAGATGAAAGTAAGTCAGGAGGAATCGCAACCAATATTGGAGTGCACTTTTTTGATATGTTGTCTTGGATTTTCGGAAATGCACAAGAAAATAAAGTACATATAAGAGAGAAACACAAAGCTTCAGGCTATTTAGAGTTTGAAAAAGCACGGGTACGTTGGTTTTTATCAATTGACGAAGCCACCTTACCAAAAGAAATTCAAGAAAAAGGACAACGTACCTATCGTTCTATTACTGTGAACGGAGAAGAAATTGAATTTAGTTCAGGTTTTACAGATCTCCATACTATAAGCTATCAAGAAATATTAAAAGGTAATGGTTTTGGTTTGCGAGAAGCAAGACAATCAATTGAGATAGTACACGATATTCGTAATTCTAAATTAATAAATACAGGAGAGAAGCATTATCTTTTGTAATATATATATTTGTAAAAAAAATAAAGTAGATAAAAGAAATGAAGCTAGCTGTTATTGGTACAGGATATGTGGGGTTAGTATCTGGAACATGTTTTTCAGAGATGGGGAATAAAGTGACTTGTGTAGATATTAATCAAGAAAAAATAGATAAGCTTCATCAAGGAATTATTCCCATTTATGAACCAGGCTTAGAAAAAATGGTGTTGAAGAATGTAGAAAAGCAGAATTTATTCTTTACTACTAAATTAGAAGAAGCCATTAATGAATCTGAAATTGTTTTTATAGCGGTTGGAACTCCAATGGGAGAAGATGGGGCGGCAGATTTACAATATGTATTAGCTGTAGCTAAAGAGATAGGTCAGAGAATGGATGACAGATTGATTGTTGTTGATAAATCTACTGTGCCAGTAGGAACAGCAGATAAAGTAAAAGCAACAATACAAGCAGAATTAGATAAAAGAAAAGCAACGCTTGAATTTGATGTAGTGTCTAATCCTGAGTTTTTAAAAGAGGGAGATGCTATCAATGATTTTATGAAACCTGATAGAGTAGTAATAGGAGCAGAATCTGATTATGCCTTTGATAAAATGCGTCAACTATATACACCTTTTACTATGTCGCATGAACGTTTTATTGCTATGGATGTTCGCTCAGCAGAAATGACCAAGTATGCAGCAAATGCAATGCTGGCGACAAAGATATCCTTCATGAACGAAATGGCAAATATCTGCGAGCGAGTTGGAGCTGACGTAAATAATGTTCGAGCAGGAATTGGTTCAGACTCAAGAATTGGATATAGTTTTATTTACCCTGGTGCAGGGTATGGAGGTTCTTGCTTTCCAAAAGATGTAAAGGCTTTAAAGAAGATAGCTGAAGAAAACGGATATGAAGCAAAATTGATTACGTCAGTAGAGGAAGTAAACAATCGTCAGAAGTTTGTGATAGCTGATAAAATTATCAATAAATTTGGAGAAGACTTATCAGGGAAAACTTTTGGTCTTTGGGGATTGGCATTTAAGCCAGGAACTGATGATATGCGTGAAGCACCAGCAATTTATGTGGTAAAAGAACTAGTAAAGAGAGGAGCTAAAGTACAAGCATATGATCCTAAGGCCATGGAAGAGGCACAGCATTTTTATTTAAAAGATGTAGAGAATGTTGACTATAAAAATGCAAAGTACGAGGTGCTAGATAATGCAGATGCGTTGATTTTATTGACAGAATGGAAAGAATTCCGTTCACCAGATTTCTCTGAGATTGAAAAACAACTGAAAACTCCAGTTATTTTTGATGGAAGAAATCAATATACTACCTATGGATTGGAAGAAAAAGGATTTGAATACTATCAAATAGGAAAAAACTAATGAAAATTTTAGTTACAGGAGCAGCAGGCTTTATTGGATTTCATCTAAGTCAAAAACTATTAGAGTTAGGGCACACAGTTGTAGGAATAGATAATATCAACGATTATTATGATGTCAATTTAAAGTATGCTCGATTAAAAGAGTTAGGAGTTGAAAGAAAAAGTGCTGAGGTATACTACAAAGAAATAACTAGCAGTACTAGTGAAAAATTTAAGTTTATCAGACTAAACTTAGAAGATAAAAAAGAATTATTTCAGTTATTCACTACAGAAAGCTTTGATGTTGTATGTAATTTAGCAGCACAAGCAGGTGTTCGTTATAGTATTGAAAATCCTAATGCTTATATTCAAAGTAACATTGTTGGTTTCCTAAATATTTTAGAATCTTGTAGGCATCATGAGATTAAACATTTAGTGTATGCAAGTAGTTCAAGTGTTTATGGAATGAATAAAAAGGTACCTTTTTCAGAAGAGGATATAGTCGATAATCCTGTGAGTTTGTATGCTGCAACAAAAAAGAGTAACGAATTGATGGCACATACCTACAGTTATTTATATAAAATACCAACAACAGGATTACGTTTTTTTACTGTATACGGGCCTTGGGGAAGACCTGATATGGCACCGATACTATTTGCCGATGCCATTTCAAATGATCGTCCAATCAAAGTGTTCAACAATGGTGATATGGAGCGCGATTTTACTTATATAGATGATATAGTAGAAGGAGTGAAAAGAGTAATAGAGAAGCCTGTTGAAGAAAGAGACTTGTATAAAGTTTATAACATAGGAAATAATGATTCTGTAAAATTGTTAGAATTTATTACTCAGATTGAAACGAGTATAGGAAAAGAAGCTACTAAAGAAATGTTACCTATGCAAATGGGGGATGTGAAAAAAACTTGGGCAAATGTTGATGGATTAATTAAAGATTATAATTACAGTCCTAATACAAGTTTAAGTAAAGGAATAAAAGAGTTTATTAATTGGTTTAAAGTTTTTTACATTGGAAGTTAAAATGTTATTTAAGAGAATTCTGTTACAAATATTTCTAGCTACTTTTTTGGTGTTAGCTAGTGCTGAGGGACAAGCCCAAAATATTCAGAATCAAATGAGTCAAATAGAAGTTGATGATTTATCTGATGAACAAGTAGCTAAGTACTGGGAAAAAATAAAAGAAGAAGGATATACTCTAGATCAGGCTTTAGCAATAGCAAAAACAAGAGGAATGTCCGAATTACAAGCTCAAAAGCTTAGAGCGAGAATAGAGACGCTTAAAAGTAAACCACTAAATAAAAAAGAGGAAAATGAAGAAGAACCACAAGAAGAAGTAGATAGTACTCAACTTCTTTTTGGGTTAACAGGAGAAGAAGAAAAAAAGGAAGAAAAAAAAGAAGAACTCTTCGGATATGACTTTTTTAATAATCCAAATATTTCGTTTACACCAAATTTAAATATAGCTACACCAGAGAATTATATAATAGGAGCGGGAGATGTAGTTTCAATTGATCTTTGGGGTGCTGCAGAGGTAAATTATGAGAAAAAAGTAAACAAACAAGGAGCAATAAATGTAGAAGGTGTTGGTTATATTCAATTAATAGGATTACCAGTTAGTGCTGCAAAATCTAAAATAAAAAATTACCTAAAAAGAATCTATGCAGGAATAGGAGCTTCTTCTAGTAGTTATAATAAAGTAAATATAGCTGTTTCTATAAAAGAAGTAAGAAATGTTCAAGTGAATATCGTAGGAGAAGTGAAGGTCCCAGGGTCATATTCAATTAGTGCTTTATCCACAGTATTAAATGCTTTATATGCAGCAGGAGGGCCAACAAAGAATGGTACTTTCAGAAGGATCCAGCTTTTTAGGAGAGGAGTGAAGGAAGCTGATTTTGATTTTTATCAGTTTTTAGTAAATGGTTCAGAAGAAGGAAACATAACGGTTCAAGATCAAGATGTTATAATAGTAAAACCTTATGAAAGTAAAATTACTATTGAAGGAGCCGTTAAAAGACCAGGTATTTTTGAGATGAAAACTGAAGAAAGTGTAAAAGACTTATTAAATTATTGTAGTGGTTTCACCTCAAATGCATATAGACAAAAAGTTGTTATAGAGAGAATTAAAGGGGTTCAAAAAGAGATTGTAGAGGTTTCAAAAGATAATTTTGATTTAGTTAAAATAAAAGACGGAGATTATATCAAAGTAAATGAAATAGTAGACGAGTTTTTGAATAGAGTTAGTATTGGTGGGGCTGTTTTTCAGCCTGGTAACTACGAATATAAAGAAGGAATGACTGCTTCTAACTTGTTACTAAAAGCTGAAGGGGTAACCAAAGAAGCCTTTTTAGATAGAGGTATTATTGTAAGAACACATGATAAGAGTGATAAGGAAACGCTATCTTTCTCTCCAAGAAAGGCAATGGAAAATAAAGAACATATACTCTTAAAAGAAAGTGATAGTATTTACATTTTCACGAAAGAAGAATTGAAAGAAAAAGAGTTCATCACAATTAATGGAGCAGTGAATAAAGAAGGGGAATTTGATTACATGAAAGGAATGCGTGTTGAGGATTTAATAGTATTAGCGGGAGGATTGAAAGATGGAGCGGATGCAAGCATGATTGATGTATCTAGAAGACTGAAAGATGGAAGTTTTGAAACGGTTAGTGAAAATTTTGATTTAAGTGCAAGTAAAAATCTAGGTACTGATCATTTAGATAATTTTGTACTAAAACCGTTTGATATTGTTTCTGTAAGATATTTAAAAGGATATACTGAACAAAAAAGAGTAACTATTACAGGAGAAGTTAATTTTGAAGGGGAATATTCAATTGGTCAAAAAAATCAAAGAATTTCTGATTTAATAGAACAAGCTGGAGGTTTAACAAAATACGCTTATGTAGAAGGTGCTTTTTTAACAAGAAAGAACAATGAAGAGGAAGATGAAAAGCAATCAGACTTTATAGCTGACTTTGCCCAAAGAGATTCATTATCTAGTAATGTTGAACAGCGTATAAAAAAGAAGAAAGATTTTAAGATTGGAATAGAGTTACAAAAAATATTAGCCTCAGGAGGAAAAAAGTCAAAATATGATATAATTTTAGAAGAAGGAGATGAGTTATTTATTCCTTCTGAAAGACAAACCGTAAAGGTTGAAGGAGAGGTATTGTCACCATCATTGGTGAGATATGAAAAAGGGAAATCATTTAAACATTATATAGAAAACTCTGGAGGTTTTTCAGAAAGTGCAAAAAAGAGCAGAGCATATATAGTGTATGCAAATGGAGATATTAGAACAACAAAAAAGTTTTTGTTCTTTAAATCATATCCAGATGTAAAACCAGGCGCAGTTATTTTAGTCCCTAAAAAGCCTGAGGTAACAAATAAAGTTACAACCCAACAAGTAATAGCTATAACTACAGGGTTGGCAACCTTAGGAGTTTTGGTAAAAACGTTGACAGAGAAATAAAAAATAAAAAATATGAAGCAAATAATAGGGATAATCGGTTTAGGATATGTAGGGTTACCACTAGCCAGACTTTTTGCTACTAAATATAAGGTAGTAGGTTTTGATATAAATACGATTAGAGTTGATGAATTAAAGAGAGGAATTGATAAAACTCTTGAAGTTAGTGAAGAAGAATTAAAGAGTGTAATTACTTCTGACTTATCAGAAGATAAAGGATTGTTTTGTAGTTATGATTCAAAAGATCTTTTAGATTGTAATTATTATATAGTAACTGTTCCAACCCCAATTGATAAAAATAACAGGCCTGTTTTAAAACCATTACTAAAAGCAAGTAAATTAGTAGGTAATGTTTTAAAAGAAGGAGATGTAGTTATTTATGAATCCACTGTGTATCCTGGGGTTACAGAAGATGAATGTGTACCTGTTTTGGAAAAGTATTCAGGTTTAAAATACAATGAAAAATTTTATGTAGGTTATTCCCCTGAAAGAATTAATCCTGGAGATAAAGTTCATACTTTAGAAAAAATTTTGAAAATAACTTCAGGATCTACAAAAGAAACAGCTAATAAAGTTGATAAATTATATAAGTCTATTATCGAAGCAGGGACACACTTAGCATCTTCAATTAAGGTAGCTGAAGCAGCAAAAGTTATCGAAAACTCACAAAGAGATATCAATATAGCTTTTGTAAATGAATTAGCTAAAATTTTTAGTCTGATGAAAATAGATACACATGAAGTTTTAGAAGCTGCAGGGACTAAATGGAACTTTTTGCCATTCAAACCAGGACTTGTAGGAGGACATTGTATAGGAGTAGACCCGTATTATTTAGCTCAAAAAGCAGAAGAGTTTGGGTATCATCCAAGTATCATATTGTCTGGTAGAAGAATGAATGATGGTATGGGGGAATATGTTGCTTCCCAGGTTGTTAAGTTGATGATAGGTAATGGGATTATCATAAAAAACTCTGATGTTTTAATTTTAGGCTTTACTTTTAAAGAAAATTGTCCTGATGTCCGAAATACTAAGGTTATAGATGTAGTTAAAAGTTTAAAAGAGTTTGGTGTTAATGTTACTATCGTTGATCCCTGGGCAAATGAGATAGAAGTAGAAAGAGAATATGAGTTAAAGACTTACCAAAAAGAGCCCACGAATCAAAAATATGATGCAGTAGTTTTAGCTGTTTCGCATAACGAATTTAAAGAAATTAACCTTGATAAGTTATGTACTCCTAATGCTGTTGTATATGATGTAAAAGGAGTGTTGCCTAAGAGTTTGGTTAATAGAAGATTATAATAATATTTTGTGTTTTTAAAAAAGAATAATCAATAGTGTTTTAGTAATAGAATTTTTTTAGTAAAAAAAAAGTTAATCAATGGGCGATATATTGTTTTTTGTAAATCTTTTAAAGAAAGAAAAGAAAATATTATTTCTTGTTTTAATATTATGTTTAGGTTTTGGTATTGGATATTTATTGTTCGTACCAAATAAATATATTGCAAAAACAACTTTCATAACGCAATCATCCAAGAGCACAGGTGCTCCGGGTTTGGGGAATTTAGCCGCAATTGCAGGAGTTCAATTAGGAGCCTCAGGAGATGCAGAACTGATAAGTCCCAATTTGTATAAAGAAATAATACATAGTAATAAATTTCTTCATAGGTTAATTAATATAAAATTTATAGACCCAGTTGACGGTAAGAAAAAGAAATTAAAAAAAATATATATAATAAATATTAAAGACACGGTTGATTCGGCAACCGTTGATGACGATATCAAGATTTTTAAAATATCAAATACGGACTATTCTTTATTTAAAATATTAAGGAGACAAATAAATATTAATTACATAGAGGAAGAAAATAAATTTCTATTTTCAGTAGAAAATGAAAACCCTATACTCGCTGCTAATTTATTAGCAGTGAGTAAAAGTATATTACAAGAGACCATAATTCAGTATAAATTAGATAAAGCAAAGCAGAATCTAGTTTACATAAAGAAAAATTTTGAAGAGAAGAAAAAAGAATTTTTAAGTATACAAAGAAATTTAGCCTATTTTCAGGATAATAATAGAGGTCTTATAACAAAGTCATCACAAGCTAAATTAACAAAGCTTAAGTCAGAATATGATTTAGCGTTTACATTGTATAGTGAATTAGCAAAAAAAGTACAGTTACAAGAACTTAAGATAAAAGAGGACATGCCTGTTTTTATAACCATCAAAGAGGTAAGTATACCTAATGAAAAATCATCTCCTATTTATAGAAATGTACTAGCCATATCATTACTGCTAGGGTTATTATTGGGTATAATAGTTATAATGTTCAATAATCTAAAAATAATAATGAATGAATCACCTAGACTTAATAAATAGAACACAAAAATTGTTTGATAAAGATATAAATGAAAATGAAAAGAAGTTATCGAAAATAGTATCTTCCTCGAAATTTTTAGTTTTAGGAGGGGCTGGAACTATTGGTCAAGCTGTAGCAAAAGAAATATTTAAAAGAAACCCACTTAAATTACATGTAGTAGATATAAGTGAAAACAATTTAGTAGAATTAGTACGTGACTTAAGAAGTTCTTTAGGATACATTTCAGGAGAGTTTAAAACATTTGCTTTAGATATTGGTTCTATTGAGTATGATGCCTTTATAGAATGTGACGGAGTGTATGATTATGTACTTAACTTATCTGCTTTAAAACACGTTCGAAGTGAAAAAGATCCGTTTACATTGATGAGAATGATTAATGTAAATATATTAAACACTATAAAAACAATTGATCAATCTATTATTAGTGGAGTTAAAAAATATTTTTGTGTTTCAACAGACAAAGCAGCTAACCCAGTAAACATGATGGGAGGTTCCAAAAGAATAATGGAAATGTTTCTAATGCAAAAAAGCAAGCAGATAGAGATTTCAACAGCAAGATTTGCTAATGTTGCATTTTCAGATGGATCCTTATTGCATGGTTTTGATCAAAGATTAAAAAAAGAGCAACCGTTAGCTGCACCATCAGATGTAAAACGTTACTTTGTAACTCCCCAAGAATCAGGTGAATTGTGTTTAATGTCCTGTATTTTTGGAAGTAATAGAGATATTTATTTTCCTAAATTAGATCAAGGGCTTCATTTAATCACATTTTCAGAGATAGCAATAAAATACCTTGAAAGTAAAGGATATAAACCTTTTCTTGTCGATAATGAAGAGGAAGCTAGAGAAAAGGTAAAAGAGCTTATAAAGGATAGGAAATGGCCTTGTTTATTTTCGAAAAGTAATACTACAGGAGAAAAAAGTTTTGAAGAGTTCTTTACAGAAAAAGAAGAATTAGATTTAGAAAAACATTACAATTTGGGAATTGTAAAAAACAATGCGATTTTTAATGAGTCTAAGTTATTAAATTTTTTAAATGTTGTTCAAGCATGGAGAGAAAATAGGAATTGGACAAAAGAAGAGGTAGTAGCATTGTTTCATGAAATGATACCTAATTTCGGTCATGTTGAATCCCATAAATATTTAGATAGCAAAATGTAATTATGATAAACGAAACAATAAAGTTTATAAGAAGTACTTTTAATAGTAAAGACTTTATTCCATTGCACGTTCCAATATTTAGGGGTAATGAGAAAAAATTTATAGAGGACTGTATTGACTCTACGTACGTGTCAAGTGTTGGAGAATATGTTAATCTCTTTGAAAGTACACTTAGTAAGGTTACAAAGACTAAAAAAACTGTAGCTGTTGTTAATGGAACAGCTGCTTTACAAATAGGGTTAAGACTAATAGGGGTTAAAAAAGGAGATGAGGTTATAACTCAAGCTTTAACATTTGTAGCAACAGCTAATGCAATTGCGTATAATAATGCAACTCCCATATTTTTAGATGTAGATAAAGATACTATGGGATTGTCACCACAAGCTGTAAGAGATTTTTTAGAGGAGTATGGAGACTTAAGAGAGGATGGTTGTTATAATAAAAAAACAGGGAAAAAAATATCAGCATGCATGCCAATGCATACCTTTGGTTTTCCTGTTCATTTAGATGAACTTATAGCAGTTTGTAAAGAATGGAATATTCCTATTATAGAAGATGCAGCAGAGTCCTTAGGAAGTGAATATAAAGGGAGACCGACGGGGAGTTTTGGCAAAGTTGGAGCAATATCATTTAATGGTAATAAGATAATTACCAGTGGAGGAGGGGGTGCTGTTATTACAAATGATTTATTATTGGGTGAAAGAGCAAAATTTCTTACAACTACAGCTAAAGAACCTCATAAGTATGAGTATGTACATAACGAATTAGGGTATAATTTTAGAATGCCTAATTTAAATGCAGCTTTAGTATGTGCACAATTAGAGAACCTAGATGATTTCATAGATGAAAAAAGAAAGTTAGCAGAGAGTTATGATATGTTTTTTACTAAGAAAGGGGTTAAGTTTAGAAAAGAGCCTGCTAAAACTAGAGCTAATTATTGGTTAATGAGTATTGAATTAAATAATAAACAAGAAAGGGATTTATTTTTAAACTCCACAAATGAAGCAGGAGTTATGACAAGACCAATTTGGCAATTAATGTTTAGGTTGCCTATGTATAAAAATTGTCAGAAAGATAGTCAAAAAAATGCTTTGTTTTTAGAAGAAAGAATAGTTAACATACCAAGCAGTGCAAGGAACAAATAAAACCATTCAAAACTGAAGATTATGAAAGAAGATAAAAAAAAGTTTGCTGTGTTAATATCTGGATTTGGTAGAGGAGCAATACAGCTGATTTTGGACTCTAAACTAGGTTTCGTTAAAAATGAATTTAAGCTAATAATAAGTTCTAAAGAAGGTTCTAAAGCATTAGAGGTCGCAGAGCAAAATAAGATTAACCATCGATTAATTAAATTTAAAGATTATCATAATAAGCAAGAGTTCGAAAATGAAATATTATCGGTGTTGGATTATTTTGGCATAGATTTTATTTTTTTAGCTGGATGGAATTATATTCTAACAAAAGATTTTTTACAAAAATATAATAAACCAATATTAAATATACATCCTTCATTATTGCCAAGTTTTAAAGGGGCAAAAGCTATAACTAAAGCTTTAGAAGCTAAAGTGGAAGTAACAGGAGTCACTACCCATTTTGTAAATGAAAACATTGATGAAGGTGAGATAATTGAGCAAAGAGCCATAAAAATAGAAGAAAAAGATACCTTTGAAGATTTAGATTTCAAAATATTTAAAGCAGGTTCAGAATTAACTGTAAGTACAATTAACAAAATGTGATCTCTAAGATGGAAAGTTTTAAAGTATTGAGTAGTCTAGAAAAAAAGGAGTGGAAAGAGGTAATTAGAAGGTTGGGAAATGATACTTATTATCAATACGAATATTATAAATTATATGAAGATTATGGAGATGGTGAAATGTTTTGTTTCGTTTATGAAAATAAAGATAATTTTATAGCATATCCTTTTTTGAAAAATAAAATTACCCTTTTGGAACAAGAAGGGAGTTATTATGATATTGAAGGTGCATATGGTTATAATGGTTTATTAACTACAACTAATGAAACTAAAGTTATAAATAGTTTCTATGATATGTTCACAAAGTATTGTGAAAAAGAAAATATAATAGCAGAGTTTACTAGGTTTAACCCTTTATTAAATAATCATAAATTATCCAAAAATTATTTAGATATACTATTTGACCGTAAAACAGTTTGTATTGAAGTAGAGAATCATGACTATGATTTTTTTTATCAAAACTTTTCCAACTCTTGTAAAAGAGCAATAAAAAAAGCAAAAAAAGAGGGAGTTACTGGGAAAGTAATAGAAAAGCCAACGAAAGAAGACTTGTTACTTTTTTTTGATATTTATACAGAAAACATGAAAAGGGTGAATGCCTCAACTTATTTAATGTTTAATAAGCAGTATTTCTTGAGTATGGATAAAATAGAAGATGTGGTAATTTATTATGCAATTATTAAAGAGAAAGTGATAGGAGCCTTTTTATGCTTTATAAATAAGGAACATGCACATTATCATTTAGGAGCATCAAGAACAGAGTTCCTTAATTTCAGACCTAATAATTTCTTATATAACGAATTTATAAAGTCGGCAATAAATAGAAAAGTTTCTAAAATCCATTTTGGCGGAGGGAGAACTATTTCGGAAGATGATAGTTTACTAAAGTTTAAATTAATGTATTCAAAAAAGACAAAAGACTTTTTTATAGGAAAAAAAATACATAACGAATCTATTTATAAGAAGGTCATACAAATTTGGGAAAAAAAATATGAAGAGTTAATAGGAACGTCGAATAACTTATTAAGATATAAAATCACAGTAAATAATAAAAATGGATAATTTATCTAAAATAAAAAAAATTTCAATAAAGGATAGTGCTACAATTTTAGAGGCATTGAAATTAATGGATTCAGCTGAAAAAAAAATGCTGTTAGTCTTTCAGCAGGATGTTTTTACTGGAGTGTTGAGTATAGGAGATATACAAAGAGCAATTTTAAAAGGAGAAGAATTTAGTGTTAGAATAGAAAATATCTTAAGAAAGAAAATAACATTAGGAAAAACTTCAAATACAATATCTGATATAAAAAAAGAAATGTTAGATAAGAAAATAGAATGTATGCCTGTTGTTAATGAAAAAGGAGAACTAGTAAATGTTCATTTTTGGGAAGACTTTTTTAGTAAAGAAGTTAAGAGAAATAAAGAAAGTCTTAACTGCCCTGTCGTTATTATGGCAGGAGGAAAAGGAACTAGATTAAAACCTATAACAAATATAATTCCAAAACCTTTAATACCAATAGGGAACAAAACAATAATAGAGGAAATAATGGATTGTTTTGTAGGCATAGGTTGCCAAGATTATTATTTGTCTGTAAATTATAAAGTAGAAACAATTAAGCATTATTTCGACCAATTAAAGAACCCTAATTATAATATTAATTATTTTCAAGAACCAAAACCTCTTGGAACTGCTGGCTCGATGTACCTCTTAAAAGGTAAAATAAAAAAGACTTTTTTTGTGTCTAATTGCGACATTCTAATTAATCAAGATTTAGAAGATATTTACAATTACCATAAAAAAAATAATAATGCCATAACGATGGTTTCTGCACTAAAACATTTTAAAATTCCTTATGGTACTATTAAAACAGGTAAGAAGGGAATGTTTAAAGAAATGACCGAAAAGCCAGAGTTAACTTATCAAATAAACACTGGTGTATATATATTAGAACCATTTGTTTTAGATTTTATACCAGAGAACACATTTTATCATATTACAGATTTAATTGAAAATATTCATGAAAGAGGTCATAATGTAGGAGTTTTTCCAATAAGTGAAGGATCTTGGAAAGATATTGGACAATGGGACGAGTATTTAAAAATGATAGGAAAATGAGACTCCTAATAGTAGGAAATAGAAAACACCAATTAATAAGAGGTTTAATTTCAGAAATAAAACAATACTATAAATTAAATAATAAAAAGGTTATAATCGATGTTTTGTCTCAAGAAATAGAAGATGTAAAAAAGTCAGATGAAATATTTGATAATGTTTATACTTTGAGACTACCAAAAATCTTAGGAAAATTCAGAACTCTCAGAGGGCTTTTTAAACAGTTATTATTTAGATATAGAGTTAAAAGTTTGCTAAGTAATTATGATATAATCCATGTCCATTACATGGAAGATATAATTTTGAGGGATGTAGATTGTTTTCTTAAAAATATAGAAGGTAAATTAGTTGTTTCTGTTTGGGGAAGTGATTTTTTAAGAGCTACAAAAGAAAAGAAAGAAAAGATATTAAAATTATTAAATCAAGCAAAATTTATAACTATATCTAACTCAAAAATAGAAAAAAGTCTTAGAAACTATTATAAAGAAAGTTTATTAAATGATAATATTACTACAAATTATTTTATAATAGAACCGCTATATGTTTTAAATGAAATAAAAAAAAAATACACAAAAGAAGAGAGTAGTAAACATCTAAGTTTAGATAATAATAGAATTATAGTAACGATAGGCTATAATGCTAGTATAATGCAACAGCATTTAAAAATTTTAAAAGTTTTAGAGCAGGAAGATAAGTTGAAATATCATAGAAATAAAATTAAAATAGTATTTCCTGTAACATACCCAAAGAATGAACCCTACATAAAAAAAATAAAAGAAAAAGCAAAAAAGTCTTGTTATAAAATAGAGTTTTTAGAGAGGTTTATGACAAACGAAGAAGTTGCCCATCTAAGGAATGCAACAGATATTATGGTGCAGCTACAAACTACAGACATGCTTTCTGCATCTATGCTTGAACATCTTTATGCAGGAAATAAAGTAATAACAGGAAATTGGTTACCCTATGATGAATTGAGAGATATGGGGTTAGTTTTTGACAGTGTAGATAGTATAGAAAACCTACCTTTAACACTATTAAATGCGATAAACAAGATCAATTTAGATAATAATAACAATGAAGAAATAATAAATGTTTTTTTTAAGAAAGATTTATTAGTGAAAAAGTGGACTAAATTATACAATATAAAGAATGAAAAAGGTAATTAAAAAGTTTTTTAATTTTTTTTTAAACAAGAAGAAAACAAAATTTAAAAGAGGTAAAAGGTTTTATAGTAATTCGTTAGTTGATACATTAGTTCCTGAATTCGTGGAAATTGGAAATAATTTTATCTCAGCTCCTGGTTCAATAATTTTAGCTCATGATTCTAGTACCTTCCTTTTCACAAAGAAATATAGAATAGAAAAAACGATAATAGGTGAAAATGTTTTTCTAGGGGCTAATAGTGTAGTTATGCCAGGTGTTACTATAGGTAATAATGTTATTGTTGGTGCAGGTTCTATTGTCACAAAGGATGTAAATGATAATGCTGTAGTAGCTGGTAATCCAGCAAAGTTTATGTGTACTATAGAAGATTATTGTACAAAATGCGAAAACAAGAATGTTTTATATGATGTAACAGAAGATATGTTAATAGCTTATGAAAAAGGAGAAAGGTTTAATGAAAAAATTTTAGAGGGGTTTAGGAAGTTAGTTAATTTAAAGGCTAAAAATGAAGTTTAATAAGGTATTAAATATAATAGGTGAAATTGATGTTTGTTGTGAGTTTGAAAATATTTTTTCAAAAAATGAAGGGTTTTTAGTAACTAATGTAATATCAGAAGAATACTTTTTTGAAATGACAGGGGAATCCATGTATTATGCGTTAAAAGAGTATGAGGTTGATTCGGGTATTAATCAGAAAGAAAAGAAAAGAAAGATAGTTAAAGCCATAATAAAAAGAAAAGAATATTGTGGGGGCATTTTGTATCATAATTCCTTTAAAGGAGGAAAAGATACACAATTAAGATCAACAAGTGCTGCCATAAGAACATTACTAGCAGGACAGAAAGATGGGATTTGTTTTAAAAAAGACCTAGAAGAGGTTGTTAACCATCATTTCTCATACTTTTTTAAATGGGGAAATGGAATATGGTTTTGTCACGATACTTCAGAAAAAGAAGGAAAAACTCCAATTAGTCATATAAAGACTAAATATTGGAAAAAAGAAAAAAGAAATACATTAACATTAAATACACATATAGACTCATTAACAACATTATTATTGTTACTCAGAGATGATAGCACCTATATAGATAATGTGCAATACATAAATAAAGCAAAGAAGGCAATAATATCTATTAATAAGATATTTGAAACAATTAATAGAAAAAGTAAAGTAAATCTTTTTTTACAAAATGTAGATAATTACCTATTTGAACATTATCTACGAAAAGTTGAGAATAAAAATATTTTTTATTTGATGTACCAAAAAATAATTCACCCGTTATTTTTCAAAGTTGTTTCTCCAACACTATTCTTTAAAAATGGATATATAGGAAGAGACCTCGCTATACCTGATATTCATATAGATTATTTATTGGTTAATATAGCAGATTTTTTAAGATTGCTAGTGGTGTATGATTCATTGTCAGAAAAAAAGAAAGAGAAAATAAATGTAGACCTTAACAAAGAAAAGTTATTAAAAGTGGTAAATAAAGCCATAGATTTAATACACAAAAGCACTAATTTTCAAAACTATATCAATAAACATGATGTGCAAAAAGCATGGTATGCAGAGGTTTTATATTTGTCTAGCTTTTATAATAATAAATACTTAGAACAGCTAAAGGCCATTAAGGAAAGTAGTTTATACAATTTAGAAACAACGGTATTTGCTGAATCAATAAATAAGAATGGCAGGTTTTAAAACATTTATAAATGGTTTTGTTAAGAGAGGAGGACTAATAGTATTTCTTTCAACTTTTTTAGGTAAGTTTATGACTGCTTTTTTATCTATTGCTGTTGTTAGAATTGTATCAAAAGAGGAATATGCAGATATAGCTTATGTGTTATCTTTTTATGCCATATTAATTATATTTTCAGGTTTGGGAGGTAATTACTCATTGTTGAGATTTGGGGCTATAACTAAATCAATTTCAAAAAGAAAAGAATATTATAACTATACTTTAAAACAAGGAAGTAAATATGCATTATGTTTAGTGTTAGTAACAATATTTTTTGTTATAATTTTGCCTTATTTCACTTTCAAAATAAAAATACTTTTAATATTAATGTCATTTGGCCTAATGACTTTCTACTGGTTGGATGTATTGAAAAGTTACTTCCGTATTATTAATATTAATAAAATGTTTGCTAAACTGAATGTTTATTTTAGCATTGTGTCTTTTGTGTTAACGGTTTCCCTAGTTTACTTTTTTTATTCATATGGTTATATTTTAGCATTAACATTAGCTCCTTTGATTGTTTTCTTATTATTTCATAATCAAGTAAAAGCAGTTTCAAAAAAAATAGAAATTAACAAGAAAGAATTTTGGGGATATGGATTACATACAAGTGTTAGTGGTTTTGCTAATCAAATTATATTTTCAATAGCACCTATTTTAATAGGTTTTCTGTCTTCGGATACTACAGAAATAGCAACATTTAAGGTAGCGACTATAATACCTTTTAACTTATTGACACTACCTGGTATTTTAATGCAGTCAGATTTTACAATGTTAGCTAGAAATTATAACTCAAAAAAAGTATTGAAAGACTACTATATTAATTACTTGAAAATAATACTACCACTAGCTTTAGTATGTTTTTCTGTGTCTATTTTTTTTGCTAAAGATATTATTGTTTTTCTTTTTGGTAAAGAATATGAAGATGCAATACCCATGTATAAAATATTCATGGTAGCTACTTTTTTTACTTATCTGTTAAGGAATCCTACAGGAAATATATTATTAGCTATTGGTAAAGCTAAATGGAATGGATATAATACATATGTGTTTTGTATACTTTATGTTTTATTGTCGATAGTTTTATACCCTATTTATAATGTTTACTCTTTAGTATATGCCTTAGCATTTGTTTTTGTTGTATCAGGGGTAGTCTCTCTAATCTTGTTTTTGTTTTATTGCAAACAGTTAGATAAATAAATATTTTAAGATGCTACCATATTTACTTTTATTAATAATAACAACTTTTTTATGTTTTCTAGGTGCTTTGTATGAGGAAACAGAAACGGATTCATGTTATAGAAATAATACAAAAATTATATTATTTATTATAGTATTAATACTAACAATTTTTGCTGGTTTTAGGTTTGAAGTAGGAGTTGACTATAATAATTATGTAAGTATTTTTAAAAAAAATAGATGGACAAGCACTAACGAGCCAGGGTTTATGTTAATAGTGAACTTTTTTAGTTACATTAAAGCAAAGCCTCAACTAATTTTTTTGTTTTTAGCACTGATAATGCAACTACTAGTTTACAGAATAATTTTAAAATTTAGTGTTAATCCTTGGTTGTCCATTTTAATTTACCTTACTATAGCTCCTTTTTATTTGGCAAGTTTTAATGGTGTTAGACAATTTTTAGCAATAGCACTGTTCATTAATTTGATAGATCTAATAAGAAATAAAAAACTTTTACTTTTTTTAATATGCATAGGTTTAGGTGTTTTTTTCTTCCATTTATCTTTATTTATTATTATTCCAGTATATTTTATTCTACAAATAAACTTTACTTTAAAAAAACGATTATTAGTTACTTTACTAGTAATTGTAGGAAGTTTCTTTATTAATTACTTAATTAGTTTATCCCCTTATGGGCAATACTTAAATTTTACCAAAACAACCCCAATAAGTGTAGGAACTTATATTTTTTTCTTAATGTCAATATCATTAATTCTTTTTGAAAAAAAAATTAGCGAATTTAAATATAAGAAAGTATACTTGAATATCAATTTTTTGTCTTTTTTAACATTGCTTTTAGTTTTTCTTCAAGACAAAGGGATAATGATTCAAATGTTTATGAGGTTAAATAGTTATTTTTTCTTCGTGTATATACTCTTAATACCAGTTTTAGTATCACAATTTAAGAAACAAATTATTAGAGTTAGTTTAATAGTTTTGTTATCAATAGTACTATTGAGCTATTATCTTAGAACGATTTTAATAAAGGGAGAAGAATACAAGTTAATACCTTACAAGTTAAATTTTGAATTATTTTAAAAACATGATGATTAAAGAAGAGTTAGTTTCTGTGATAATACCGACCTATAAACGTCCTATAAAATTAAAAAGGGCTATAACTAGTGTTTTAAACCAAACATATAAGAATATTCAGGTTATAATAGTAGATGATAATAATGAAGGAGATGAATATAGAAAAGAAACTATTGTTTTGATGGAAAACTTTAGAAATAATAAAAAAGTAATTTATTTAAAACATAAAACAAATAAAAATGGTTCTGCAGCTCGAAATACTGGGATAAATTACTCTAAAGCTAAATATATAGCTTTTTTAGATGATGATGATTTATTTGAACCAGATAAAATAAAGAAACAAGTTAATTATCTTTTAAAGCACTCTAAGAAAGATGCAGTTGTGTGTTTAGCGAAAAAATCTTTTAGAGGATGTACTTATAAGAAAAATATAATCACTGGCGATTTTAATTTTTTATCTCGGTTTTTATCTGGAGAAATTGATTTTGGGGCAGGTTCTACTTTATTAATAAAGAAAGAAGTTTTACTTAACTTAAACGGTTTTGACGAAAGCTTTAAAAGACATCAAGATTGGGAGTTGTTGGTTAGGTTTTTTCGACAATATGAATTAGGGGTATTACAAGAATATTTAACAGAGATTACAGTTGATGGTCATAGGAATTATCCTAATGCAGAGGGTTTTGAAAAAACAAAGAGAAGGTTTATAAAAACTTTTGAGAATGATATGATGAGTTTAGGGAAAAATAAATTCAATAAAATATATCAAAACCATTTCAAAGAAATGATTTTATATTATTTTATAGAAGGTAATAAAGAGAAAGTAAAACAACTATCAAAAGAATTAGAACAATATAAAGGAAGTATTAACTTGGCTTTCAAAATTAAGTGTAACTGGTTGTTTTTAGAAAAAAGAATAAAGTACCTTTATTCTTTAAAATATTATTTATTGTCGATAGTTAATTACGTTGTTTAACAAAACAATTAAGGATCTTTAAAACAAAAAAATACGTATATAAAATGAAATTCTCAGTACTATTATCGGTATACATAAAGGAAAAGCCTGAATTTCTAAAAGCAGCGTTGAATAGTATATATTTAGAACAAACACTTAAGCCTAATGAAATAGTTTTAGTTAAAGATGGACCATTAACCAAAGAATTAGATGATGTTATTGATAAATTTAAGCAGGGTCTTAAAGGTATTCTTAAAATTATTGTTTTGGAAAAAAATATGGGACTGGGTTATGCTTTAAATGAAGGAATAAAAGAATGTAGCTATGAATTAATTGCTAGGATGGATACTGATGATATCGCAACGCCAGATAGATTTGAAAAACAGATTTCTTTTTTTAAAAGTAATCCAGATGTAGATGTTTTAGGAGGAATGATAGAGGAGTTTGAAGAGGTTCCAGGAGATTTAAATCAGTTTAGAATGTTACCCTTTGAACATGATAAAATTTTAAGTTTTGCAAAGTTTAGAAACCCTATTAATCATCCGACAGTGGTTTACAAAAAAACAAGAATATTAGAAGTAGGAGCTTATACTAGTGATATTCTTTTTTGGGAAGATTATTTGCTTTGGGTGAAATTATTAAAGAATGGGTGTGTTTTTCATAATTTAGAAGATGCTTTACTTAATTTTAGAGTACAAACAGGGAATCAAATGATAAAAAAAAGAAGAGGAATAAAGTATGCCGTTAATGAAGTAAAGTTTGCAACATTTTCTAGAAAAATTGGGTTCTTTAATAATTATGATTTTATAAAATATATTTCTCTGAAACCACCAGGAAGATTACTCCCATCAGTAATTGTTTCTATAGTTTACAATACTATTTTTAGAAAAAAAAGTAGTATTAAGAAAAAATAATATGGTAATAAATTAGCTTTGTTCAAAGTTGAAAACGAGAAAATAGTCTTTATATAGCTTAGAAGCTAAAAATTCTTAAAAAATTCTTAATATTGCGTTGTGAACTGAAAAGGTGATTACATATTAGAGATTTAATACTTCTCTTCTTAGGCGTTCACTTTTTAAGATGAAATAATGATAAAAAGAAAAAAGGAAAAATGTCTGTTTGTTAACGTTAGCAAGTCGCTAGATAAATTATTATCTAGTAGTAAAATTGCAGATAAATATGAAATTGTTTTTTATAAAGAGTTAGAGCCATCTAAAATAACATTCACAAACTATATAAAAGAGAACTATATAAAAGTTGTAGTTTTCGAAAGTTCTCAGTTAAATGAACTATCAAAAAAACAAGTTAATGAATTAATTAAGTTAAGATTGTCAGGTGTTGAAATTCACGATTCTGAAGACTTTTATGAATGTATCAATAAAAGAGTACCAATTATAAAAACACAGGACAATCAATATTTTTCTGACGAGATTTTTAGTTTAAGACGTAAACGTAGATTATTATTCTTTAAAAGAGGATTTGATATTTTATTTTTCCTAATTCTTTTTCCTATTGCGTTACCATTAACAATAATTGGTTGTTTTTTTACCAAGCTTACTTCAAGAGGAACGATGTTTTACTCTCAAATAAGAGTAGGTAGAGGAGGGAAGCCTTTTAAAATTTATAAAATACGAACCATGAAGACAAACAATGGAGGGTATACGGTGGCTAACGATAATAGAATTACTCCAGTGGGTAAATTTTTACGATTCTCTAAAATAGATGAGTTACCTCAGTTATATAATATTTTAAAAGGTGACATGAGTTTGATAGGACCAAGACCAGAACAACCAAAATATGTAGAGGAGTATAGTCAAGAAAATCCATTTTTTAATTTAAGGCATATGATACGACCTGGTGTTTCTGGTTGGGCACAAATACACTTACCTAAAGCAACTCCTGAAGAAAGTCTTAAAAAATTGGAATATGATTTGTTTTATATTAAAAGGTATTCTTGGAAATTAGATGTTAAAATTTTATTAAAGACTATAAAGATTGTTTTCACAATGAATAGTCATTAAATAGTTTCTAAAAAGTAGTTATAACATCAAGATTAAGAAATGAAAAAAATACTAGTAACAGGCGGTTTAGGCTTTATAGGATCTCATGTCGTAGTAGAGTTACAAAACTCAGGTTTTGAGGTAGTGATTATCGATGATTTATCTAATTCTAAAATAGATGTATTAGAACAAATTACTAAAATATCCAATATCAAACCAGACTTTTATCAGATAGACTTACGAGATAAAAAAGCAGTACGTAGCTTTTTTAATGATGGTACAATTGATGGAGTAATACATTTTGCTGCTTTTAAGGCTGTAGGAGAAAGTGTTCAAAAGCCATTGGATTATTACGAGAATAATATCAACGCTTTAGTTTATCTGTTACAAGAAATGAAAAATAGGAATATTGATCATTTTATTTTTAGCTCATCATGTACGGTTTATGGACAAGCAGACGAGTTACCTATTACAGAAGACGCTCCAGTAAAGATTGCTGAATCTCCTTATGGTTATACTAAGCAAATAGGAGAAGAAATTATTAAAGATAGTTGTAAGGCTTATGATATGAACGCTATAGCTTTACGATATTTTAATCCTATAGGAGCTCATGAATCTATAAAAATAGGAGAGTTACCATTAGGTATTCCACAAAATTTAATTCCATTTATCACGCAAACGGCTGCTGGTATTCGAGAAGAACTAGCTGTTTTTGGAGACGATTACCCAACATCAGATGGAACTGCTATTCGTGATTATATTCATGTTGTAGATTTAGCAAGAGCTCATGTAAAAGCATTACAGCGTTTGTTGAATAAAGAAAATGAAGAAAATTTTGAGTTTTTTAATGTGGGAACTGGCAAAGGAAGTTCTGTGATGGAGATTATAAAAACTTTTGAAAAAGTTACTCAACAATCGTTGAATTACAAAATAGTAGGAAGAAGAGAAGGAGATATCACAGCAGCTTATGCAGATACAACTAAAGCGAATGAAGTTTTAGGATGGAAGCCTCAAGAAACATTAGAAGAGGCTTTACTATCCGCCTGGAAATGGCAGCAAAAACAGTAATAATTTAGAATTCAAAGCTCAGGTTTTCCTGAGCTTTATTTTTTCTATAAATTAGCGTACTTTAAACGTTTAATAAATGAAGGGTATTATATTAGCAGGAGGTTCGGGAACACGATTATATCCAATTACTAAAGGAGTATCAAAGCAGTTACTTCCGGTATATGATAAACCGATGATTTTTTATCCATTATCAGTATTGATGTTAGCTGGTATTCGAGAAATATTAATTATCTCTACACCAGATGATCTTCCAAGTTTTCAAAAATTATTAGGAGATGGTAATGATTTAGGAATACACTTAAGTTATGCAGTACAACCTTCACCAGATGGATTAGCACAAGCTTTTATAATAGGAGAAGAATTTATAGCGAAGGATGATGTTTGTCTTATTTTAGGAGATAATATTTTTTATGGTCATGGATTACCTGAAATGCTACAATCTGCAATTGATAATATAAAAGAAAAAAATAAAGCCACTGTTTTTGGATACAATGTAAAAGATCCTCAACGTTACGGAGTAGTAGATTTTGATGTTAATGGAAATGCTATTTCTATTATTGAAAAACCTGAGATTCCTAAATCTAATTATGCGGTAGTTGGTTTGTATTTTTATCCAAATGATGTAATTCAAGTAGCCAAAAATGTAAAACCATCAGGAAGAGGAGAGCTGGAAATCACTTCAGTAAATCAGTATTATTTAGAAAACGAACAGTTAAAGGTTGAATTGATGGGACGTGGTTTTGCGTGGTTAGATACCGGGACGCATGATTCTTTATTAGAAGCAAGTCAATTTATTGAAACTATTGAAAAACGTCAAGGTTTAAAAGTAGCATGTATAGAAGAAATAGCGCTCTATATGGGATATATTAATAAGGAACAAGTCAGAAATTTAGCAGGACCTTTGAAAAAAAACAGCTACGGACAATACTTATTAAACTTAGCAAAAGAGAGATAATGATTTTTACGAAGACTGAAATTCCTGAAGTTGTTGTTATTGAACCAAAAGTTTTTGGAGATCATAGAGGATATTTTTTTGAATCTTTCAATCAAAAAGAATTTGAAAATAATATTGAACACATAAATTTTGTTCAAGATAATGAGTCAAAATCAACTTACGGAACCTTAAGAGGGTTGCATTTTCAACAACCACCTTTTGCACAAGCGAAGCTAGTCCGTTGTATCCAAGGAAAAGTATTAGATGTAGTTGTGGATGTTCGAAAAGATTCACCTACCTATAGTAAGCACATCACCTTAGAATTATCTGAAGAAAATAAAAAACAACTATTTATACCGAGAGGGTTTGCACACGGATTTGTAACCTTATCCAAAGAAGCTGTTTTTGCATACAAAGTAGATAATTGGTATGCCCCTGAATATGACTCAGGAATTATTTGGAATGATACTACATTGAATATTGATTGGAGAATTGATACTGAAGACATAATACTTTCTTCAAAAGACCAACAACTTTCTACTTTTACAGAGTTAAAAACTCCGTTTATTTATTAGTAACTTTGAGTTTATATACTAAACTTTCATGAGGAATATATTAATTACAGGAGGAGCTGGCTTTATAGGCTCTCATGTGGTAAGATTGTTTGTAAATAAATACCCAAACAAACACATAGTAAATTTAGATGCGTTAACATACGCAGGAAATCTAGAAAATTTAAAAGACATTGAGCATCAACCGAACTACACCTTTGTAAAAGGAGATATTTGCGATGAAGATTTATTGAAAAAATTGTTTTCTAGCTATTCAATTGATGGAATTATTCATTTAGCAGCTGAATCGCATGTAGATCGCTCTATTACAGATCCTTTGTTGTTTGTTAAAACAAATGTTTATGGGACCTTAAATTTATTAGAAGTAGCAAAAAATAGTTGGAAAGACAATTTCAAAGGAAAATTGTTTTATCATATTTCTACGGATGAGGTTTATGGAAGCTTAGGAAATGATGGTTTTTTTACTGAAAAAACTTCGTATAATCCCCAATCACCATATTCAGCATCCAAAGCTTCATCAGATCATTTTGTAAGAGCATACAAAAATACCTATGGTTTGCCAATCGTAATTTCTAACTGTTCAAATAATTACGGATCATATCAGTTTCCTGAGAAATTAATTCCGTTATTCATTAATAATATTTGTAATAACAAATCTTTACCAGTGTACGGTAAAGGAGAAAATGTAAGAGATTGGTTATATGTGGAAGATCATGCGAAAGCAATAGATGTTATTTTTCATAAAGGGATAATTGGAGATACGTATAATATTGGAGGGCTTAATGAATGGAAAAATATTGATTTAATTAAAGTTCTAATAAAAGTAGTAGATAAGTTTCTTGGAAGAGATGAAGGAGCGTCAGAAAAACTTATCACTCACGTTAAAGATAGAGCAGGTCATGATTTTCGTTATGCAATAGACGCATCAAAGCTTAAGAATGAGCTAGGATGGAAACCTTCTTTACAATTTGAAGAAGGAATAGAAAAAACAGTTAAATGGTATTTGAAAAATAAAGATTGGGTTAAGAATGTCACAAGTGGAGAGTACCAAAAATATTACAAAGAAATGTATGGGTAATACAAAAGCCAAAACTTTTTAGTTTTGGCTTTTGTATTATAAAATTTAGATTAGATTTTATCTAAGTCTACTTAAACTTAAATCTTCATTGTATTTAACAATAAATAAACCTTGATTTCCACTGCTACCAAACATCTTTTTATGGTAGTCAAATTTATTTTCAACACGTAAAGAAACACCTTTTTTAAAGGTGTCTGTAAGTTCATTTCCTGAAGCCAAACGCATTAAAACATCATATGTTATATCAAAACCTTTAATAGCATAGTCTGAAGGAATAGTGTTGTTTTTTTGTAAATATTTATTGTTAAAATCTTTAGTTTCTATGGCATTTTCGTCTGAATAAGTATTAGAAACATAAGTGAAATTTATACTAGCAAGTTTATTATTATCAATCTTATCGTAAGCATTGCCTTTACTAATAGCAAATACCTGAACTTTAGTTTCGTCAGGTAAGCTAATCATACTATTTAGAGCATCAGCAACTACTACGTTGTCGTCAGAAGCAATTATAACCCAGTTATGTCTTTTAGAAGACATCTTACTTGTAAAACGCGTTCTCTTTATATAGCCTTTTTCAGGCTTTAAGATATGTATATTATTAATACTATCATGTTTTTTCAGTTCAGATATAATTATAGAAACTTTTGAATTTGTGTCTTTCTTTTCGTCACTGACAATAAATATTTCTTGATCTTTATAACTATCTTTTAAATAAGATGCTAAGTATATCTGATAGCTGTTTTTTTCAGGAGCTGTCTTAATTAACTTAGGTGAAGAAAATTTATCTTGTTTATTAGAGTAGTGTGGAAAAACGACTTTAGAGTTTACATTACGAGCAATAACTTCTGCTTTATCAGAATAAAAAGGACCAATAATTACATCTGTATTTTCTAATTTTTTATTTTCAAGAATTGTGGTTACATTCTTTCCTCTATTTCCTGTATCAAAAACGTTAACATTTACTTTAACTCCTTGTCTTTTTATAGAATCAATAGCAATTTCTGCTCCCATATAGAAGTCAGTTACCATATTAGTTAAAGGGTTGTCATCAAAAATATCTTTATTTGATTTTTCACTATATTCATCAGCCTTGAAAGGAAGTAAAATAGCAAGATTAATAGATGTGTTAACTTGAATAGAATCTTTGTAAAAAGAATAGTTTTCTCTTTTACTAACCTCTTCAATAGGTTTTATTTTTAATAATTGACCTACTGATAATTTATTGTCAGCCAAATCTGGATATTCTGGGTTCAAGAGTAGTAAGTCCTCTTTAGATACATTGTAAAAACGAGTTAAACTATACATAGTTTCTTTACTCTTAACAGTATGCGTTAAGAATTTTTCTAAAACTTCATTTTTATTAATAGTAACTGTTTTTTCTAAAGCCTTAACCTTTAATATCTGACCAATACTTAAATTATTACTTTGAATATTGGTGTACTCAGGGTTAAATTTAATTAAATCCTCTTTTGTTATACCATATTGTTTTGTAATACGATACACAGTTTCTCCCTTTTGAACTTCGTGAGTTTCATACTCAACAACTGTTTGTTGAAAAACAGTATCATCTTCTTCAGTTTCAATAGCCGTACCTTTGTTATTATTAGTATCGGTAGTATTTACCTCTTCTTCAGCTGAGGTAGTAGACGAAGAAGTACTCTTTTTAATTTTAGGGTTTGGTATTACAATTACTGTGTTAGCTTCAGGACGTCTTCCGACATCAGGGTTTAAACGTAATAAATCTTTCGTTTTTATGTCTAAATGATCCGCAATGTCTCGCATCGTTTCACCTTCTTGAATTTTGTAGGATACATAACGTTTTTGCTGGCCACAAGAAACGGCAAAAGTTAAAACACAAACTAATAGTAAAAACTGTAATTTCTTCATCTACTCTTTTTTTATATTAATGGTGGATTTTTATTCCCACTCAATTGTTGCTGGTGGTTTAGAGCTAATGTCATATACAACTCTGTTTACACCTTTTACATTATTAATTATTTTATTTGATGTTTTTTGTAAAAACTCATAAGGTAAATTTACCCAGTCAGCAGTCATACCATCAGTGCTTTCTACAGCTCGTAAAGCTACCACTTTTTCGTAGGTTCTTTCATCTCCCATAACCCCAACAGAATTTATGGGTAATAAAATAGCACCAGCTTGCCATACTTTATCATACAACCCACTTTCTTTTAATCCGTTGATGAATACAGCATCTACTTCTTGTAAAATACGAACCTTTTCAGCTGTAATATCTCCTAAGATTCTAATAGCTAAACCAGGCCCAGGAAAAGGGTGACGACCTAATAATTCTTTATCAATTCCCATAGAAGCACCAACCCTACGTACTTCATCTTTAAAAATCATACGTAAAGGCTCAACAACTTTCAATTTCATGAAATCAGGTAAACCACCTACATTATGATGACTTTTAATAGTAGCTGAAGGACCTCCATTAACTGAAACTGATTCAATTACATCGGGATAAATTGTTCCCTGTGCTAACCATTTGGCATCTTCTATTTGGTGTGCTTCATCATCAAAAACATCAATAAAAACCTTACCAATAGCTTTACGTTTTGCTTCTGGGTCACTTAATCCAGCTAGTTCGTCCAAAAAACGTGCCGAAGCATCGACCCCTTTAACGTTTAATCCCATACCTTCGTATTGTTTTAATACGTCGGTGAACTCATTTTTACGTAACAATCCGTTGTTTACGAAAATACAGTGCAAATTACTTCCAATTGCTTTGTGTAATAAAACTGCAGCTACGGTAGAATCTACTCCTCCAGATAAACCTAAAACAACTTTGTCATTACCAATCTTAGCTTTTAATTCAGCTACAGTTTCGTCAACAAAAGAATCTGGTGTCCATGTTTGAGCTACCCCAGCTATAGTAACTAAAAAGTTTTGTAATAATTGTTTACCATCTGTAGAATGATATACTTCTGGATGAAATTGGATAGCATAAGTAGTCTCTCCATCAATTTTGTATGCTGCATTTTGTACATCATGAGTACTTGCTAATAATGTTCCTCCAGTAGGTAGCTCTTTAATTGTGTCTGAATGACTCATCCAAACTTGACTTCCTTCAGAAATATCTTTAAAGAACTCTTCTCCTTCTTTAATAAAAGATAAGTTAGCTCTACCATACTCACGAGTATTAGAAGGAGCTACTAAACCACCAGAAAAATGAGCTAAATATTGTGCGCCATAGCACACTGCTAATAATGGTTTCTTACCTCTGATTTCAGACAAATCTGGATGAGGAGCCTCTTCTGAACGAACTGAAGATGGGCTTCCTGAAAGGATTACAGCTTTAAAATCGTTTAAATTTTGTGGTATTTTGTTGTAAGGGTGAATTTCACAATAAATATTTAATTCTCTTACACGGCGCGCAATTAACTGTGTGTATTGCGATCCGAAATCTAATATAAGTACGTTGTGTTGTTGCATGCGCAAAAATAGTACTTAGATTTTATATTTGCGAGAATATTTAGTAAGAAATTAAAGAGTTTTTTAAACTATTAAATCTTGTAAACTATAGCATTAATATTCATACCAGCACCTACTGATGCTAAAATAATAACATCTCCTTTTTTTACTTCTTGGTTTTCAATATTTCCTTTTAAAACTAAATCAAGTAGGGTAGGTACGGTTGCTACTGAACTATTTCCTAATTTATGAATGCTCATTGGCATCACACCTTCAGGAATTGGTTTTTTGTACAAACGATAAAAACGTTTAATAATAGCTTCATCCATTTTTTCATTGGCCTGATGGATGAATATTTTTTTTACATCATCAATAGCTACACCACTTTTATCTAAAGCAGTTTGCATAGCTTTTGGAACATTGGTTAAGGCAAATTCATAAATTTTTCGTCCATGCATCTTAATGTAGCGTACGTCTTTGTCTTTGTTTTTATCGTTTGAATTTCCAAAAAATAAAAAGTAGGCTTCATCTTTAGTAAAGGTTTGTGAAGCATGGCTTAAAATTCCACTATCATTTTTATCAGTAGCTTCTATGATACAGGCACCAGCACCATCACTATAAATCATAGAGTCACGGTCATTCATGTCAACAACCCTTGATAAAGTCTCACCACCAATAACTAAACATTTTGTAGCAATTCCTGCTTTTATAAACGCTTGTGCTTGAATGACACCTTCAACCCAACCAGGACAACCAAATAAAATATCGTAGGCAACACAGTTAGGTTTTTTTATTTGTAACAAATGTTTTACACGAGTAGCTAAACTTGGAAGAATGTCACTTTGAATGGCATTCTTTTTAACATCACCAAAATTATGAGCAAAAATAATATAATCTAATTCTTCTTGATTAATTTTAGCATCTTTAATAGCTTTTTGCGCAGCAAAAAAACCTAAATCTGAAGCTTTATATTCATCTTTAGCGTAACGACGTTCTTCAATGCCAGTAATGGATTTGAATTTTTCAATAATTATAGGGTTAGGGTTGTCAAAAGATGTTCCATCGGCATTTAAAAATGAATGATTATTAAAGTTAGCATTTTCCTTTTTGATAGATGGGATAAATGAACCTGTTCCTGTAATTACTGATTTCTTCATTGAAATAAATGATTTTTTTAGGGTTGGTAATTACAAATAAAATATTTTTATTGATGATAACCGTTTTATTTACATTCAATTTCAAATATTTGTTATGTTTTTAAAAAAAACAAGTTAAATTGTTTTTTTTAAAATCAGAGGTGCTTTTTTTTGTGATTTTGATACTCGGTGGTTGTTACAAATATGAGCTATCAAATGAAAAAGGTAATAATGAAAGTAACGATTCCGTTTTTACTATTTGTCCAACTTCTCCTGTAAATAGTATTTCAATTGGTTGTTTTTGGTTGATTTCATATTCTGATAATGTTTGACGACAAGCTCCACAAGGACCAACAGGTTTATCTACCGTAGAGTTTTCAGAAGCAGCAGTAATGGCTATTTTTAGTACTTTCATGTTAGGGTATTCAGAGCCCGCTTTCCAAATAGCTACTCGTTCTGCGCACATACCTGAAGGATAAGCAGCGCTTTCTTGATTGTTTCCTAAAACAACTTGACCATTGTCTAGTAATACAGCAGCTCCAACATTAAATTTAGAGTAAGGAGCGTAAGCTTTTTGTCTTGCCTCAATAGCTTTTTGAATTAAAAAAGCATCTTCAGTTGATAATTGTGATATATTATCAAATACAGTTGCTTTAGTAGTTACGTCAATTTTCTTCATCGTAAATAAATTAGTCAAAAAAAGCAGTCGGTAAGACTGCTTTTGTATTCTGATACGAATTTATAAAAAAAATACCACTTTTTAATATACCTCATATAGTTCTCCTAAATCAAAAGATAAAGAAAACCGTAATGTATTTTCTAACGGGTTGTTAACAGCTGCAGTATTTATTAAATAAGATAAATCTAAAGTAAAAGCTCTAGCAGTAAATCCTGTACCTAAGGTAAAGTATTGACGTTGTCCTTTTTCTTCACTCTCATGAAAATAACCAGCTCTAAGAGCAAAGGCATTGTTATACAGATATTCTGCACCTAAAGCCCATGTAGTTTCTTGCAATTCTTCACTAAAACTTCTATCTCCTAAAGATGTAAACATTCCTTCAAACCAACTTCTCTCTGAGTTAGGACTTGAAGGAACAAGTAATTTTGTAAGTTCCAAGTTAAGTCCCAAAATGTTTTTGTCATCAAAAATGAAATCAAAACCACCACCAATTTTTGCATTGGTTGGGATGAAGTTAGGAACACCAGGACTATATTCTACTTTTGGGCCAATATTAGCGATATTAAAACCTAATCGGTAACGACCATTAAAGTTTCCAAAGTTTTTTTCCTTAGATTGATAATAACCAGAAACATCAACTGCAAAAGAATTAACTGCATCTAAGTTGGAGTCATTACTTCTGATTTTATAATTAGAATGAATATACTTTAAACCTATACCCATAGAAAAATTTTCACTCAACTTTAATGAATAAATACCAGTAATAGCTAATTCATTTGGGTTTTCAATTCCATTAGAACCGCCATTAGTATCTGTTAAATTAACTTCTCCAAGAGAAAAGTATTTTAAGTCAACACCCCAAGCAGATTTTTCACTGTACCTATTAACGTAAGAGCCTCCACCAACAAAAATATCGTCAGTTAAGTTTCTAAGCCAAGGCGTGTAATTGAGTCCTATGCTAATTTTGTTTTGATTAAATGCAGTTTTTGCAGGGTTATGAAAAATTGAATAAGCATCTGAAGAGGTAGCTACTCCAATATCTCCCATACCACCAGCACGAGCATCAGGTGTAATCAATAAGAAAGGCATTGCCGTTGTGTTTATTGATGTTTGGGCTTGCGCTTTATTTTGAAGGGTAAAGCACACAAAAAATAATACGATAGATAATTTTTTCATGTAAAATTTGATTAATTGTTTAGCAAATATATAATTTTTCTTGAGGGAGTTTATAACTAGTAACTTTTTTTAGATTTCGTATAAATAAAACTTAATGGTTTATTTATTAGTTAACTAACTAAACGAGTTTGCTTAAACAATATTATATATTGTATACGTAATAATGAAAAAAATATTTTTACGCTGTTAAAAAATAATAAACTTTAATGGTCTGTTTTTTAATCTTTTTCTTAGATTCGTAATACTAAAGTATAAAAACTGTCGTTTGTAATCTAGCATAGATAAGGTTACTAAATGTGAATTTATAAATAAATTAGTTGTAAGAAATTAGAAATATTGTAAATTGCGACACCCTTAAAAAACAGTTAAAAATACATGAAAAGTACGTTGAAATTATTTAGTTTATTGGCGATCACTAGTTTATTAATTACTTCTTGTAAAAGTAATGGAGGTGGGTCGAGTAAATCTTCATTAACTGGTTGGAACTTTAATGACCCAAACTATGGAGGATATTTAAAGGGAGAGTATAAAGAAGGAAAAAATGTACCACCAGGGATGGTTCACATAGAAGGAGGTACTTTTACCATGGGATTAGTACAAGATGATGTTATGTTTGATTGGAATACAACTCCACAAAAAATGCATGTTCGTACTTTTTATATGGATGAAACAGAGGTAACGAATGCAGAATATGGGTTATTTATGCAGTATACTAAAGATGTTTTTCCTCCAGAAGACCCACAGTTTAAAAATATTTATCCTTCGGTATTACCAGATACTTTGGTATGGAGGAAAGGTTTAGGGAATACGAATCTTTTATCAGAGAGTTATTTAAGACACCCTTCTTATGCTGAATATCCAGTTGTAGGTGTTAGTTGGATTCAAGCAAATAAATATTGTAAGTGGCGTACCAATGCTGTTAACTTGAAAATTTTAATGGATAAAGGTGTTATAAAAAACATTTTTAAAGAAGATTCTATAAGCTTTAAAGGAGAAAATAATTTTGATACCGATACTTATTTAACAGATCCTTACGCGATATTCGACGGAGACTCTACAATTTATAAAAAGGGTATACCAGTTCCAAAGGTAAAAGGAGAACCAAAACCAGAAAAAGGAACCTTTACAGGTAGACAGGTTACATCTTCAGATGGTATTTTATCTCAAAAATTCAGACTGCCTACTGAGGTAGAATGGGAATATGCTGCAAAAGCTATTTTTGAAAACCGTGAATATAATAATATTAGAGGAAGAAAAAAATATGCTTGGAGTGGAAAGTATACTCGTGACAGAGATAAGAGAAGAAGAGGAGATCAATTAGCTAACTTTAAGCAAGGAAAAGGAGATTATAGTGGTATTGCTGGATGGAGTAGTGATGGATCAGATATTCCTAATGCAGTAAGAAGTTACCCTCCTAATGCTTTTGGACTATATGATATGTCTGGTAATGTTTCTGAATGGGTAGAAGATGTATATAGACCAATTATCGATTCTGAAGCAAATGACTTTAATTATTTTAGAGGTAACATTTTTACTAAAAAATTAATCAATGAAGAGGGTAAAGTTGTTATTGTGGGAGATGGTGAAGTAGAGTATGATACTTTAGAAAACGGTAGAATTGTTCCTAAAGATTTACCAGGAAGTGTTAAGTATATTCCTATTACTAAAGAAGATACTTACATGAGAAGAAATTATAACTTAGCTAACAATTCTAGTTTAGGTGATGGAGATCAGGCTTCTTCTAAGTTCTATGGATTAGATAAAGATCAATTAGATCGTACAAAAAGAATGTATAACTCTCCTCAAAAGCCAGAAGCTGAAATTGACACATTAGGTAATGTGGTTAATAATTATAAATATGATGATAAGAGAAGAACTACATTAATTAGTGATAAGTCTAGAGTATATAAAGGTGGTTCTTGGGCTGACAGAGAGTACTGGTTAGATCCAGCTCAAAGAAGATATTTCCCAGAATATATGGCAACAAACTACATAGGGTTTAGATGTGCTACAGATAAAATGGGACCAATGGTGCTAAATAAAAGAAAAACAGCTACACCAGATAGAGCTAGATAATAAAATAGTATTTTATACAACAAAACCTCATTGAATTTCAATGAGGTTTTTTATTTTTACTTTATGAAGATAGAAGAGTTATACAGTTTATATATCACACATGGTTTAGTAGATACAGATACTAGAACTATTAGAAAAAACACACTTTTTTTTGCATTAAAAGGAGAGAATTTTAATGGAAATAAGTTTGCCGAAGAGGCAATAACTAATGGAGCTCGTTACGCAATAATTGATGAAGCTGATTATAAAACTTCAGAAAAATTAATTTTGGTTGATAATGTTTTGGAAACTCTACAAAAACTTGCAAATCATCATAGAAATCAATTAGGAATTCCTGTAATCGCATTAACAGGAAGTAATGGGAAAACAACAACAAAAGAATTGATAAATTCAGTTTTATCAAAAAAATATAAAACTACAGCAACTTTAGGAAATCTTAATAATCATATTGGTGTACCATTAACTTTATTGTCAATGAATAAGAATACAGAAGTTGGCATTGTAGAAATGGGAGCAAATCATGCTAAAGAAATTGAGTTTTTATCAGAAATAGCAAACCCTGATTATGGATATATAACAAATTTTGGAAGCGCACATTTAGAAGGTTTTGGTTCTTTAGAAGGTGTGGTAAAGGCTAAATCAGAATTATATGATTATTTGAGAGCCAAAAACAAAAAAGTTTTTGTTAATCCCAATGATGAAAAGCAGATAGCTAAAACAAAAGATATAGAGAGTATTACCTTTGATGAAAGCATAAAGTTTATAGAGGCTAATCCATTTGTAAAGTTGTCGTATAATAATACAGAGATATTAAGTAATTTAATAGGAGCCTATAACTTTGCTAACATATCAGCGGCGATAACTATTGGTAATTACTTTAATGTAACAACAGAATTAATAAAAGAGGCAATTGAAAGTTACGTCCCTTCTAACAATAGGTCTCAGGTAATAAATACAAAAACTAATAGAATAATTCTAGATGCTTACAATGCTAACCCTACAAGTATGAAAGCAGCCTTAGAGAGTTTTAGTAAGCTGCAAGCTAATAATAAAACAATAATTTTAGGAGATATGTTTGAACTTGGAAAATATAGTTCAAACGAACACCAGAGTATTGTAAATTTTATAAAAGAATTAAACTTAGACGAAGCTTTCCTTATAGGTGAGAATTTTTATAAAACCACGACTAAGTATAAAAGGTTTAATGGGTTTTATGAGTTTGAAGAATATATAAAGAACAACCAAATTGAGAGTAGCACAATTTTAGTAAAAGGCTCTAGAGGTATGGCTTTAGAAAGAGTTGTAGCGCTTTTTTAAAAAGAATTATTTCGGTGAAAGTTAACCAAATTATCAATAGGACGTTGAATTACATTAGTAATAGATAAATTATTTTTAGAGGCGACATTGTCTAATATATCTTGAAAGTAATAAGCAATTGATCCGATAAAATAAATTGGTGTTTGACTATTTTTTTCAAAAGGAAGAATACGATACTTGAAAAACTCTTGAACCCCTTTTTTTATCATTTTTCTGACGTATTTTTCATCTCTATACTCCAGCATAAATTTAGCAAAAGAAGCTAAATACATATTTGGATATGGTTTTTTATATAGGTTTATTTTTACGGTATCAGTATCAAGTTCAAAAGAAGTTTTAAATGCTGAAGCTATTTTTTTTGGCATTTTATTATAGTAAAAATCACGTAATAATTTTTTGCCAAAATAATTCCCGCTAGCTTCATCCATAATAGTGTAGCCAAGTGATGGAGCTGTAGTAATCATGTCTTTTCCATCATAATAACAGCTGTTAGAACCTGTTCCTAAGATACACACAATACCAGGGTTTTTACCAGTACTAGCATAAACAGCGGCTAAGGTATCTTCAGAAACAAATACAGTTGCTTTTTTAAAGATAGATTTTAGAACATTTTGTAAACTTTTAGCAGCTTTAGGACTTCCACAACCAGCTCCATAAAAGTGGACTTGTAAAGTGTCGTTTTGTATTTTTAATAAGCTGTTAGCACTATTTATTGTGCTAAGCATTTCATCTTTTGTTAAAACAGACGGGTTTAGACCTAGAGTAGTTGTTCTAAAAACTTCTTTTTTAGTATCATCGAGAGCTATCCAATCAGCTTTAGTAGAACCACCATCGGCAATTAAAACCATTTCTTATCTTATTTACAAGCTAAATATACTACTAAAAGAGTTAAGGAAAATATCAAAAATAAGATGAAGCATTAAATTTTCTTCATTTGTTGTTTCATCATTTGCATTTGCTCTTTAAGCATGCCATGTTTATCTAGCTTTTTAGCTTCTGCCATTAAGTTTGTAGCCTCTCTTTTTCTACGTTTAGTCATTGCTATTCCAGCCAATTGTAATTTAGCCATGGCTAAGTCATGATCCATAGCTAGACCTAACTTAACAGCTTTCTTTAAAAACTTTTCGGCTTGAGTAATGTTAGTTTGAGATAGCATAATACCATGTAGGTAATTATAATACCCTTCTTGCTTTTTTGTTAATGCAGTAGATGGGTTTTTAATATACCCTAACCATTTTTGAGCTCCAGCAAAATTTTGTTTACGTAGTTGTAAGAAAGCTAAAAGAATAAACTCATTTTTAAAATAAAATAAAATAAATAGTCCAGCAAGTAATAGTATTGATATACCGTTCATAATGTGCCCTTGTGTGAACTCATATACAGACCATATAGTAATTAAGGTAGCTAAAACTAATTTTATATTTTTATTGAACATAATTGTCTCTTCTTTTTATCGGTTTGCAAAAATACATTTTTTTAACAGAAAACCTATCAACTTATTTTTTGTAATACTTTTTGTTTTTTATCCAAGCAAGAGTTCCTAAAACAGCAACAAAAGCTAAAGAATAATAAACTGATGCTGGCGTAACTACTTTATCACCACTTGCATAAGAATGTAGGCCAGATAAGTAAAAATTAACCCCCATGTAAGTCATCATAATTGATGAGATGGCTAAAATAGAAACTAAATTGAAAGTGTATCTTCCTCGTAAACCTGGTATTAAACGCATATGTAATACAAAAGAATATATCATAATAGAAACTAAAGCCCAAGTCTCTTTAGGGTCCCATCCCCAATAACGTCCCCAGCTTTCATTTGCCCACATTCCACCTAAAAAGTTACCAATCGTAAACATTACTAAACCAACAGTTAATGCCATTTCGTTTATAATAGTTAATTCTTTAATGTGTAAATCCATTTTCTTTTTGTTCTTCTTGTTGGTAAAAACGATTAAAAACAAAGCAAATACACCAAGAATCATTCCTAAGAAGAAAGGTCCGTAAGCAGCAACAATTATAGAAACGTGTACATATAGCCACCAAGAGTTTAATACTGGTTGTAAGTTAGCGATCTCAGGGTCTAACCAATTTTGGTGAGCAAAAGCTAAAATAATCGAGACTAAAAATGTTGTAGCAGCTATGGTTAATGAAGATTTTTTTCCTAGAATTAACCCAAATAACATAGTTGCTAAACCTACAAAAATAATGGACTCATAAGCATTACTCCAAGGGGCATTGCCACTAATATACCATCTAGCTGTTAATCCTAATACATGAAAAACGAAAAGGAAAATAACAATTCCTATAAGTATCTTAACTATATTGTTAACCCATGGTTTGTTATTAAAAATTTGTAAGAAAACAAAAACAATTAAAAGTAAACTTACGTATCCGTAATATTTAGAAAGTTTTACAAAAATATTTAACTTATTGTAAGCTATTTCTAAATCGATTTTGTCTTTAGAAGGAATAACTTCTGAACCAAATTTTTGTTGGAATTTCTTAATTCCATTTAAAACCTTATTGGTTTCAGTATAATCTCCCGATTTTTTTGATGCTTGTAATAACTGTAAATATACGGGTAATGACTGACGAACAAAAACAGAATCTGTTCCTTTAAAATTTGCCTGTAGTGTTTCGGGCTGCGAAACCCATTTGTTATTTTCGTCGTTAGGAATTGGATAAATACGTAATATACCACCTCCTAAAGCTTGCGATAACAACCAAACTCTTCTTTCAATCTTAATAGCATCTTGTTCAAATTTATTTTGAATCCTTTTCTTCTCAGCTTCAACAACAAGTTTGCTAATTTTTGAAGAGCCATCAGGATTGTAAAAATCAATAAAACGAGCATATTCAGTATCTTCAGAAAGCCCTAAAATTTCTCTAATTTGTGTGTTTCCTTTTTCCAGATACACAAAGGGAACGTTTAACCAAAGCATCGGGCTTTCTGTAATTGAAAGTAAAATCTGGCTAGGATCCATGTCTTTAAATTTATCTACATGGGCTACTTTTCTAACTAATTCTGAAGCAAAGGTGTGGGCAGGCTTCATACGTCCACCAGCATCTTGAATAACTAAAGAACTAAATAAATCAGCATGTTTATTATCTACTTTATTTGCGATTAAAATAGAATCAATTTGGGCTTGAGAAACTTGTTTTGGTTCATGTTGTTTATGTTGCGTATAACTAGCTAAAGAAATAAATAAAGCAATTAGAGATAGCTTGGATTTCTTGTTTCGTATTTTAACTAATGATTGTTTTAAGTCGTAAAAACGAGTATTTTTAACAAATAAAGAAGCAGTTAAACCAAAGAACAATAAGAAATAACCAATGTACGTGACCCAAGTACCCCAAAAATCGTGATTTACAGATAAATGTGTTTGCTCGTGTTCACCGTCAATTTTATAACTTGATTGGAAAAATTTATACCCTCCGTAATCTAAAATATGGTTCATAAATATTCTATAATCGAATGTTTCGTTAGGAGCAATTACAGTAACTTCACTAGCATAAGCTGCGGCACTTTCTGATCCTGGATATTTTTCTAATTGAAAATCATTTAATTTTACGCTAAAAGGGGTTTGTAACAATTTAGATCCATACCAAGCTCTAAAATTTAAATTTCCAATACTAAATTGTTGTTGATTGTCTACATTAAACTTGCCTCCATAAAACTCAACGCGTTCAGTTTCTCCATTTGTAGTTATATCAAAAATTACGGTGTCATATTTTTTATCATCTTTTTTACCCCTAACTGTTTTAATCTCTCCTTTTTCTGGAGACTTAGGGACTACAAATTGTAATCCATTTACGTTGTGAAGTGTTAATAATTGAAAATGTTGAGCACTATCTTTAACTATTAAACCTTTCTTTTGATCAGCCATTCTAAACCAATCTCCATTATTTTTAGAAATCATTTTTAAGCTACCGTCTTCATAAAAGAAGTTAATTGAAGCTGCCTCTTTATTAGGAGCTTCAAAGCCTACCAAAATATTATGAATATTTTCAATAGTTCCTCTCTTAATGTAATGCTCGTGTCTGCTTCCATCAGAACTTTCTACAAAAAATAAATGCTCTGTTCCGTTTTCGTCTAAAACCATTTTTGTTTCAGACCAAGGAATATAGTCAACTAAATTAAAAGAAACCGTATGATTTTTTCCTGCCTTTTTAGGTTGAAAGTTTTCTTCAAAACTTGCAGAGTTTTTACCCCAAGCAGATAAAAGTAATTTGTTTGCAGTAGTTTTTTGAAATTCACCATTGTCAATAATGACATTTAAGTAGGTATGCTCAGAATAAAATTGATTGGTTGTTTCTCCTTCATCAATAACCATTAAACCTTCATAACTAATATAACGAGTAATACCGGCGCCTATTAAGATTAATAGAAATGATATATGAAATAATAACACAGACCATTTTTCTTTTTTGTATAATCGGTACTTAAAAATATTTCCAAAAAAATTGATAACAAAGAACACCATAATCAACTCAAACCACCAAGTATTGTACACTAATGCTTTAGAGGTTTGGGTTCCGTAATCGTTTTCAATAAAAGTGGCAATTCCCATGGCAATGGCAAAAACAAAAAATAATACAGCCATTAAACGGGTAGAGTAGAGAATATCTAAGATTTTTTTCATCAGTAAATCTGCTAAGTATAAAACGTTGCAAATTTACGGATTAAAGCTCGCTTTTTTGAAAGAATGAGTGTTATTTTGAGAAAAGAATTGTTAAAATTAGCATAATTAAATACCTATCTTTTCTCCCATTTTAACAAAGGTTTCCATCTTGTTTTTGGTGTTGGTTAAAATATCTTCATCAATAGTTATTTTGGAACTATTAACTAATAACACAATAGTTGAACCGCCAAAAGCAAAATATCCCATTTCATCGCCTTTTTTTACTTCGGAATTAGGTTTGTAGGTTTCAATAATACTTCCAACCATGGTCGCTCCAACGGGAGCAATGATAATATCTCCTTTGTCTTGTGTTGCCAAAGTACAGTACTCTCTTTTGTTTTCGCAGAATACTCTAGTGAAGTTAGCAGCCAAAGCGTGCGGAGAAACTGAGAAGTAGCGTCCTTTAATTTTGGTTACTTCGGAAGGAGTTCCGTTGTATGGAAAATGATACCTGTGGTAATCATTTGGAGCGAGTCGTAAAATAATTAAAGAATCGTTTTTATGTTTTGTGGCTAGCTCTTTATTGCCTAGAAATTCCTCTAAGGTAAATTTTCTTCCTTTGATAAAGAAGTTATGAATATCAGAAATGCTTTTAAATGCTAACATTTTTCCGTCACCAGGAGAAACAAAGCCTTCCTCAATAGGGCGTGCACCAGGTTTTAATTTTCGATAGAAAAAGTCATTGAAAGAAATGTAGTCTTCAGATGGTCTTTCGGCTTCACTCATGTCGATTTGAAGTTCTCTAACAAAACTGTTTATTTTGTTAATAGAATTAGGTTTGTTCATGAGTTTACCATACCACGATGACAAAAATTTACGTTTAACTAATGGTAATAAAGCCATTTTTCCAAACGGATTGTTGTAAAGCAATTTTAAATACCCTTCTCCAGGAGGGGTTTCGGTAATTATTTTACCTGTTTTTCTATCAATAAATTTTATTTTCATAACTGTTATTCTTCTACACTATCAATTAAAATAGTTAACATATCAATGGCAGCTTGCGCAATTTTAGTTCCAGGGCCAAAAACACCTACAGCACCAGCGTCAAATAAGAATTGGTAATCTTGTGCTGGAATTACACCACCAACAATAACCATAATATCTTCACGGCCATATTTTTTAAGTTCAGCAATAACTTGCGGAACTAACGTTTTATGTCCTGCAGCCAATGATGAAATACCTAAAATATGTACATCATTTTCTATAGCTTGTTTGGTGGCTTCTTGTGGTGTTTGGAATAATGGACCTATATCTACATCAAAACCTAAATCAGCATAACCAGTAGCAACTACTTTAGCACCACGATCGTGACCGTCTTGTCCTAATTTAGCAATCATAATTCGAGGACGTCGCCCTTCTAATTCTGAAAACTTATCAGCTAATTCGGTAGCTTTTTTAAATAACTCGTCGTCTTTTATTTCTTTACTATACACGCCAGATATTGTTTTATGTACTGCTTTATGACGTCCAAAAATAGTTTCAAGAGCGTCAGAAATTTCACCTAAAGTAGCTCTGTTTCTTGCTGCTTTTACTGCTAAATCTAATAAATTCCCTTCACCTGTTTTAGCAGATTCAGTTAAATCACGTAAAGTTTTATCTACTTCAGCTTGATTTCTTTTCGATTTTAAGTCGTTTAGTCTGTCAATTTGAGATTGACGAACTGCTTCATTATCTACCTCCAAAATATGTAAAGGATCCTCTTGCTCTAATTGGTATTTGTTAACACCAACAATAACATCTTGTCCACTATCGATTTTGGCTTGCTTTTTAGCAGCCGCTTCTTCAATACGCATTTTAGGAATCCCCTTTTCAATAGCTTTGGTCATTCCTCCTAATTCTTCAACTTCTTGAATTAGCTCCCATGCTTTATTGGCAATTTCTTCAGTAAGTTTTTCTACATGATAACTACCTGCCCAAGGATCAACTGTTTTTGTAATATGGGTTTCTTGTTGTAAGTATATTTGTGTGTTACGAGCAATGCGTGCTGAAAAATCGGTAGGTAAGGCAATTGCCTCATCTAAAGCGTTGGTATGTAAACTTTGTGTTCCTCCAAAAGCAGCAGCCATAGCTTCAATTGCAGTACGGGCTACATTGTTAAAAGGATCTTGCTCAGTTAAACTCCATCCACTAGTTTGGCAGTGAGTTCTTAATGCTAATGACTTTGGATTTTTAGGGTTAAATTGCTTTACCAATTTAGACCATAACATTCTTCCTGCACGCATTTTGGCAATTTCCATAAAATGATTCATTCCAATAGCCCAGAAGAAAGATAAGCGAGGAGCGAAGGTGTCAATGTCCATTCCTGCTTCTAGCCCTTTTTTAATGTATTCCAATCCGTCAGCTAAAGTATAAGCCAATTCAATTTCTGCAGTAGCACCAGCTTCTTGCATATGGTATCCAGAGATAGAAATTGAATTAAATCTAGGCATATTTTCAGAAGTATATCTAAAAATATCAGCAATAATTTTCATTGATGGAGTAGGTGGGTAAATGTAAGTATTACGCACCATAAACTCTTTTAAAATATCGTTTTGAATAGTTCCTGATAATAGTTTAGGAGCTACACCTTGTTCTTCAGCTGCTACAATATAAAATGCCAAAATTGGTAAAACGGCTCCATTCATAGTCATGGAAACGGACATTTTATCTAAAGGTATCTGGTCGAACAAAACTTTCATGTCTTCCACAGAATCTATAGCAACACCAGCTTTTCCGACATCACCTTGTACACGTTCGTGGTCTGAGTCGTAACCACGGTGTGTAGCTAAATCGAAAGCAACTGATAATCCTTTTTGACCAGCAGCTAAATTTCTACGGTAAAAAGCATTGCTTTCTTCAGCTGTAGAAAAACCTGCATATTGACGAATTGTCCAAGGTCTACGAACATACATGGTAGAGTAAGGTCCACGTAAGTTAGGTGCAATACCTGCAACAAAATCTTCGTGTTTAAAGTTTTTGTTTTGCTGTTCTTGGCTTTTATCTATTTGTATGTTTGATATATCTTTTCTACTCATTTTCTAAACGTTCTTGTTCTAGCTTTTCAGCTAATCGTTTTTGAATAATAGGTTGAATTAGTGTTTTTTCGTTACGAATTTTCAAGAAAGGCGAAACTTCTAAATCGTTTTTCATCTTGTCATTTTCGTTTTGAATTTTGTTTGTTCCAAGTAACACTAATTCTCCTGAGTCAAATAATTGTTGTTCTTTATCTGCAGACTCTTTTATTTTTCGTTGGATAACTCCTTCTTTTAATTGTTTTAAGAAACCACCACCTTTTTCTATTAATTTAAAAACTTCTAGTGCTTTTTGGGCAAGTTGTTGAGTAATTGTTTCAATGTAGTATGCACCATCAGCAATCTTTTGAGCTTCTGCTAGCTCACTTTCTTGCTGTAGAATTAATAGTTGATTTCTTGATATACGTTCACCAAATTCGTTCGGTTGATGAAAAATTTTATCGTAAGAGTTATTGGCGATAGTGTTTGTTCCTCCTAAAATAGCACTCATACACTCAGAGGTAGTGCGCAGCATGTTTACGTTATAATCATATAAAGTTTTATTACGTAAACTAGGTTGAGCGAAAATGTGAGCGGTTGCTTCAATGTTATATTCTTTTAAAAGAGCACTCCATAAAATTCTAAAAGCTCGTAGTTTGGCTATTTCAAAAAAGTAATTACTTCCTACAGAAAAATTAAAGTGAATATTGTTTTCAATTGAGTTTCCAAAATGATTCAAGTATTCGTTTGCGTGTGCAAGTGCATATGCTAATTGTTGAACTATGGTTGCTCCTGCATTTTGATAAATGGAAGCATTAACACAAATAGCATTTTGAGTAGCTTTTGCTATTTCTTCTAATTGTGTATGATCGCTTTTAAGATTAGAGTACCAGTTTCCTGAGCTAGCTAAGTTTCCTATAACATCTATATTGAAGTAGCACTTGTCCGAGTTTGTGAAATCAGCTAGTTTTTTTACAAATTGTGATGATAAAAAATTAAAAGTAAAGTAAAGTAAGGTTTTTTGAGTGTCAATTCCTTTTAATAAGGTATTGTAGTCAAACTCTTTTTTTGCGCTGAATTTTATGGCGTTTGCTCCTCTTTTAATTGAGTCGATAGCAAATGTATTTGCTTCTTCTTCATTCTCAATGTTAATAGATTGACAAATAGCAAAACCTTTATTTGGGGTATTAATCTGAATATTGGTTCTGTCTTCTTTAGTGTAAAAAGGTTTTACAGTAATACCTTCTTCAGTTTTCCATAAAAGTGTATCGTTATAATCGGCACCTTTAAGGTCTACTTGTATTTTTTGTTTCCATTCTGCAGGGGTAACACCTTGAAATTCGTCAAATAAATAGTTACTCATTACTTTTTTATGGTATCAAATTCAATAATATAAATATCTTCATCTTCTTTCTTCATTAAGTACTTTTCTCTAGCATAGCGTTCTAGTTGAAGAGAGTCTTGTAGTTGTTGGATGGTTTTTTTGTCTTTCTTGATTTTTTTTTCATGATAATCAATCCAGCTCTTTAGTTCATTAATCTCTTTATTAAACTCTCTATGGGTAAGGTAAGAATTTTCATCAAAAAAAAGCATCCAAACCACAAAAACAGTGAGTATAATCACGTAAATATTAGTGACTATTTTAAAGGAAGGTTTGTTTTTAATTGATTTTAAACTCATGTTATAAACGGTCGTTAATTACAGTTCTTACAATATCTATAGCTACGGTATTATATCTATCGTTAGGTATAATGATATCAGCATAATTTTTTGTAGGTTCGATAAATTGTTGGTGCATAGGTTTTAAAGTGCTTTGGTAACGGTTTAAAACTTCATCAACATCTCTACCTCGTTCTTTAATGTCTCTTCTTACACGTCTAATCAAGCGTTCGTCAGCATCAGCATGAACAAAAACTTTTATGTCACACAAGTTACGAAGTTCTTTGCTATTAAAAATTAAAATACCTTCAATTATAATAACTTTTCTGGGGTGTGTTTTTATGGTGTCTTTGGTTCTATTGTGAGCAACGAAAGAATAAACAGGTTGTTCGATAATACATCCATTTTTTAATTCAGATAGGTGATCTACCATTAAATCAAAGTCAATTGCTCTAGGATGGTCAAAATTAATCTTAGTACGTTCTTCGTAAGTTAGGTTGTCTGTTTGTTTGTAGTAGGAGTCTTGAGAGATAACGCAAACTTCATCTGCAGGAAGTTCGTTAATAATTTGGTTTACTACCGTGGTTTTTCCACTTCCTGTACCTCCAGCAATACCAATAACAAATATATTCTTCATTAAGTTTTTGTAAAAATAGAGTTATGACAAATTTAGCAAAATAAGCGCATAAAAAAAGCGCTAACTTTTTGTTAGCGCTTTTAGTTTTGAGCCGATGGAGGGACTCGAACCCACGACCTGCTGATTACAAATCAGCTGCTCTAGCCAGCTGAGCTACATCGGCGTTTGCCTCAAAAGCGTGGCAAATATATAATGTTTTTTGAAACTGAAAAAACTTTTTTTTATTTTTTTTAAAAGGTGTTTTTTGTAATGATTTTAGAAGTTTTTTAAGTTGTTGAATTTTAGTTTGTTTTGATTATTTAGAGAGGTAGAATTTTTTTGAAAAAAAATAAAAGAAGTCGGGATGAGTGGATTCGAACCACCGATCTCTGGTCCCCCAGACCAGCACTTTAACCGGACTAAGCTACATCCCGATGTTACAAATATATTTAAAAAAGAAAAGTTCTAAGTAATTTTACTTAGAACTTTATCAAGAATAAATATTATAATGAGAGTGGTAGTTGATGAAACTACTATTCCTATTGTGTATACTGTAAACGAGCTTAAACATTATTTATTGTTTAAGCTGTTAAAGGTTTTCCTTTTAAACGTTTTTCAATGCGTTGTTTTACAGCTGTTAACCGTTTCATTAAATCCATTAATGCGCTGTCTTTTGTTTGTTTATATACCTCATTAATCTCTAGTATAAGAGCTTTTGCTTCTCTAGCGGCTAGTATTCTATCACTAGTAGTAATAAACTTGAATTTTCTGTTTTCAAATTCTTCCGCCTTATTGATTAATTCTGAATTCATAAAATTTACCAATTTAATTTAAAATTTCTTTATTAGGTTTTGTCTGATAAAAAAGATATGTGCCTAAAAATAACTGGGGCGACAAATATATGGGAAACTTTCTGTTTCTAAACAAATAAGCTTATCAATTTGGTTTATTAGTTAATAAGTTTTTCTTATAAGACTAAAATATTTTTTAGCATCATCGTATTATCAGTTATAAGTATTATCTATAAATATAAAAGTAACGATTTTATTTTGCTATTTCAAATTATTAATAGAAAATTAACAGTTTTAGCTGGTTAATTTAGTGAATTTTTAAGGAATGAGAGAGTTTTTAGTTATTATGCAGTACTTTTGCGTTTATATAGACGTTAAAGTAGGAACATGAGAAAGTTATTATTCTTAATTTTTGTTGTTTTAATATTTTCTTGTAACAGTCAAGGAAAAAGAAGTGTTTTAGGAGATTCTAATTTTCAAAAGGAAATGAATGCTAAGTTTAAAGATGCTTCAAGATCTCCGCTTACAAAAAAAGGGTTAAAGAAATTTAAAGGCTTAGATTTTTTTCCTATTGATAAAAAGTACACTGTAAAAGCTAACTTAGAAAAGACGTTTAATACTCCTATTACTAATTTTCCTACAACAACAAACAGGGTGGTAATGTATAGAAAATATGGAGTTTTATCTTTTTCTATTGATGGAGAAGACTTTAAGCTTACTATTTATCAAGATGTAAATCCTACTCCTGAGTATGCAAATCATTTGTTTTTACCTTTTTTAGATAAAACAAATGGAAAAACATCGTATAAAGGTGGTCGTTTTATAGATATTTATACGACCGATATACAGGAAGATGGAACTGTAGAGGTAGATTTTAATAAAGCTTACAATCCTTACTGCGCTTACAGTGATAGGTATTCTTGTCCAATTACGCCAAGTGATAATTACCTAAATACAGAAATTAAAGCAGGGGTAATGGCATATAAAAAACCAAAATAAAAGTGTCCTGCAATTGCAGGACACTTTTATTTTGAAGGAGGTGTTAAACCTTCTTCACTGTCTTGTTTAATTGCTTTTATTAACGAATCCAAATATGGTTTTCTTACCTTGAGTTTAGTTTCTTTATGAGCTTTCTTGTTTAGTTTAGAAAACATTGAAGCTACTTTGATTGCAGTAGGTAATAGATGTTCTTGAGGAACAATTTTATCTAAAAAACCAGCGGTAATAGCATCTTGTGGATTGTAAATTTCAGAGCAACTAACACTTCTTTCAAAATAAACAGGGGTTAAACGTACTTTAGCTATTTCAATACCGGCATTGTGCATGGTCATACCGATTAAAACTTCGTTTAATCCAATTTTAAAATCACCTTCAATTCCTAGTCTATAGTCAACAGATAGGAGTAAGAAAGCTCCTTTTGCCACAGCATGACCAGAACAGGCAGCAATTATAGGGTAAGGAAAAGACAACATTCTATGTGATAAATTAGATCCTTTGGTAACCAATTTTAAAGCTGATTCAGGAGATTGAGTCATGCTTTTTAAGTCGTAACCAGCAGAGAATATTCCTGGTTGTCCTGTTAGTATTACTGGTTTTTCTTCTTTTTCAGCTTTGTCAAAAGAGGTGTTTAAAGCATCAATCACTTCATGAGAAATAGCATTAGCTTTTCCGTTAGTAATAGTGATGATTACATAGTTTTCTTCTGATTTGTATTGTATAAGTTCACTCATTTGTTATATAAATTTACTCACAAAGTGAGATTTGTTTTTAGGGTAAAGTGTAGTTTAAATAGTTTGTGAATTCGTCCAAAAATAATTTACTAAGTAAATTCCTGCGAAAACAGCTAAAAATCCGATGATAAAGCTAGTAACAGTATATAGCGCAAAAGAGGCGAAATCTCCAGATTTTAGAAAGATATGATTTTCATAGGCAAAGGTTGAAAAAGTTGTAAATCCGCCACAGAAACCAGTAGCTAATAATAAAGTGTGGTTTTGTGTTATGGTTTCGTTTTTAGTAGCAAGTCCTAAAATAATTCCAATAAGTAAACTACCAAGAATGTTAGCAACAAAAGTTCCGTACGGAATTCCTGTTTGAGAGCTGTTTAGAGCTTTTCCGATAATATATCGTAAAACGCTTCCTGCTCCACCACCTATAAAAACTAATAATAACTGTTTCACAAAAAATACTTCTGGGTTAATAGCCAAATTTTGCTCTTTTATTGAATGAGATGTTGTAAGAATCTCTACAGGAGCTTTTCATGTCATTGCGAAAATAAGAAAACCTCACAAATTTGTGAGGTTTTCTTTATATATATGTTATAGCGGTTTATAGTTCTACATCGTCAGCATCTGTCCAATTCCATTTTCCTGAAATGATTCCCTTTTTTACAGTAACAATACCAGGGTTAGCTCTGATTACGGTTTTTAGAGCAGTTTCATCACAAAAACCAAAGGTGTAAGGAAGGCCATATTCTTTTTGGGTAGCAGCTAAATCTTCAATGTAAGAAGCGGTTAATACATAAACTTCATAACCTTGTTCGCTAGCTTGTTTTGCAATCTTAGAAACATCAGCGATACCTTCTTTTTCTGTTTTCTTTAAATTAGACATAATAACAAGCATTGCTTTTTCTTTTGCAAGCATTTCTTCCAACTTATCTCCTTCGTCTGTCTCTATCATGAAATCATGTATAGGAGGAAGTTCGTCGCTATCTTCTGGGTATTCCATTCCTTTGGCAATATCTGTACCTATAGAATAAGCTCTAAAATCAATAATTGGTAAATGTTGTAAAACATAATAAGTTATAATTAATGATAGAAAAACAGAGCTAAAGGTTGTTAAAGAAGCAAATTTATTTGAAACTAAAGGTTTAATGTGTTTAACTCCAATAATAAGAATCACAATAAAAATCATAAAAACAACATTCTTGTAAAATGTTTCTTTAGGTGTAAGTTTTAAAGCGTCACCAAAACATCCACAATCTGTAACTTTGTTGTAGGTATAAGAGTACCAAGTTAAAAATAAGAAAACTAGGTTTAAACCAAATAAGCTCCAAACAGTAAGTTTAGGTTTGTAACCTACTAAAAGCATAATACCTAAAACCAATTCGGTAACAATTAAAAGAATTGAAAAAGGTAAAGCGAAAGGAATTAAGAATTCTAAATTTAATACATCGGCGCCAAAATATTCTTCAAATTTATATTGAGATCCGATTGGATCTATCAATTTTACAAATCCAGAGTAAATAAAAAGAAGTCCTACAAGTACTCTTGAAATATGAGTTAGCATTTTTAAAATCATAGGGGTGTTTTTTAGGTTAATTATCTGATTCAGAAAGGTGAATCATGGCAAAAATAGCATAATTAATCATATCTTGATAATTAGCATCAATTCCTTCAGAAACTAAAGTTTTGCCTTGATTGTTTTCAATTTGTTTTACACGAAGTAGTTTTTGCAGAATTAAATCGGTTAACGAAGAAACTCTCATGTCTCTCCAAGCTTCACCATAATCATGGTTTTTGTTTTCCATTAACTCTTTGGCGATTTTTATGTGTTTATCGTATAAAGTAGTAGCCTCTTCGGTAGTTAAATCAGGTTGCTCAACAATACCTAACTCAATTTGAATTAATGCCATTACTGAATAATTGATAATGCCTATAAATTCTGATTTTTCTCCTTCATCAACTTTTCGCTCAGTATTTTCTTGTAATTGACGTATACGTTGAGCTTTGATAAATATCTGATCGGTTAGTGATGGAAGTCTTAAAATCCTCCAAGCACTACCATAATCGCTCATTTTTTTTATAAATAAACTTTTACATTCTTCAACTACAGCATCATACTGTTTTGAGGTATCTTGCATCTTTCCTGTTTAAAAGTATTCGACCAAAAATAGTAAATATTACAAGCTTTTCATTTATTTTTACTTGGAAATTTAGCATGATGACAATTAATTGTAAAGGAACCTTGGTGGATTTAACTAAGCCTAAGGTTATGGGGATTTTAAATGTTACTCCTGATTCTTTTTTTGATGGAGGAAAGTATAAAAATGAACGAGATATCCTTGTACAGGCAGAAAAGATGTTGAGTGAAGGGGCTACGTTTATTGATGTAGGTGCATATTCTTCAAGACCAGGAGCAAAGCATATTTCGGAAGAAGAGGAACTACAAAGAATGCTTCCTGTGGTGGAGTCGTTGGTTAAAAATTTTCCTGAAATTATTATTTCGGTAGACTCATTTAGAAGTAGAGTAGTGGAAGAGTCGATAAATGCAGGTGCTGGAATTATAAATGATATTTCTGGTGGAAAGATGGATGTGAAAATGTTTGAGACAGTGGCAAAATTACAAGTTCCATATATTATGATGCATATGCAGGGAACACCGCAAAATATGCAACAAAATCCTCAATATGAAAATGTGGTTACAGAAGTGGTTTCTTTTTTTGCAGAACAGCTTTTTAAATTGCGCCAGCTAAAGGTGAATGATGTAATTATAGATGTTGGTTTTGGTTTTGGTAAAACACTTAATCAAAACTATGAGTTGCTTAAAAGGTTATCAATGTTTAAAAGTTTAGATGTTCCTATTTTAACTGGGGTTTCTAGAAAATCTATGTTATATAAATTGTTAGGAATTACATCGCAAGAAGCTCTAAATGCTACTACTGTAGCAAATACAATTGCTTTGCTAAACGGAACACACATTTTAAGGGTGCACGATGTAAAAGAAGCAGTTGAGGCGGTTAAAATTGTGGAACAGTTGTAATAAAATCCTTACATTTACTTATTAGGTAAAGACAAAATGCCTAAAAGCTTGTTTTAAAGTTAAAAAACTTCAAAAAATTAATGAATTTAGATTTCATCAACTTTTCGTTTCTTGATGTGTTAGATATTTTTTTGGTAGCTGTGTTGCTTTTCTATATCTATAAGTTGTTAAAAGGAACCGTAGCGATTAACATTGTAATAGGAATTGCATTTATATTTTTAATATGGAAAGTTACTCAAGCCTTGCACATGGAGATGTTAAGTGGTATTTTAGGTTATTTACTTTCTGGTGGTGTTATAGCATTGATTATTGTGTTTCAACAAGAAATTCGTAAGTTTTTATTAATGATAGGAACTACTAATTTTTCTACTAAAAAGGGGTTTTTAAATCAGTTGAAGTTTCTAAAAACTGAAATTCATTCCGAAACAGATGTTGAAACTATTTTAACAGCTTGTGTTAACTTGTCAAAAACTAAAACAGGGGCATTATTAGTCATTGAAAAAACAAACAACCTTGATTTTTTAATTAATACGGGAGATAAAATGAATGCTTTGGTGAATGAAGCAATTATAGAGAGTATTTTTTATAAAAATAGCCCGTTACATGATGGAGCAACAGTTATTCGTGATAATTATATTGTAGCTACTCGAGTAATACTACCTATTTCTAGTAGTACTAAAATACCTTCTAGGTTTGGGTTACGCCATAGAGCAGCTATTGGGGTTAGTGAGAAAACAGATGCCCTTTGTTTATTGGTTTCAGAAGAAACAGGTGAGCTTTCTTATATAAAAGATGGTGAATTTGTGTTGTATAAGTCGCTGGAAGAACTTCGTAAAAAATTAGAAAAAGATGTCATGGCATAAAAAAAGCTCGCAACTTGCGAGCTTTTTTTATGTTCTGTCCAAAAAAGATTATTGAGCAGGAGCCATTTTAGATTGAATAGCAGTCATAACTTGGCTAAACTTAACAGCATCATCTTGACTTAAATTACCAAGAATTTCTTGTGATTTACTAGCTAATTCAACACCTTTTTGAGCTAATTCAGAGTTTTTTACTACATCTCCTTTTGCTTCTATGTATGTTTTAGCATACTCAGTATAAGACTGTAAGTATTCACCTACTTTTGGATCTTCAAATTCAGGAATTTCGATACCTTCAATTGCAGACTCTACAGCTTTAACAGCTTCTTCAGTAGTTTCTTCAACTTCCTTAGCAGCTTCTTTAGTTTCTTCAGTAGCTTTGTCTACTGTTTCAACAGCTTCTTTTTTAACGTCTTTAGCTTCTTCTTTTGTGTTTTTACAAGAGGTTGCTAATAAAGAAGCAACTACAAATGCAGATAAAATTACTTTTTTCATCGTTTTTGATTTTTAATTTTTAGATTGAATAACAAATGTACTATTTTGATTGATGTAAACAAATTTATTTACACTACCGTTTCATTATTAAACTGTTTTTCGTACAAATTCTTATAATAGCCGTCGTGTTTTTTTAATAACTCTATGTGGTTTCCTTTTTCGACTATGGATCCTTTGTCCATAACTATAATCATATCAGCCTTTTTAATAGTTGCTAAACGATGAGCAATTACAATAGAAGTTCTATTTTTTGTAATTTCATCCGTAGCATATTGAATCATTTGTTCTGCATGTGCATCAACTGAAGAAGTAGCTTCGTCTAAAATTAAAATACTAGGTTTACTAACATATGCTCGTAAGAAAGCAATTAATTGGCGTTGACCAGATGATAACATACCACCACGTTCTTTTACATTATAATAGTAATTGTTAGGAAGACTCATAATAAATTCATGAATTCCTATTTGTTTAGCGGCAGTTTGTACTTCTTTGAGAGAAATTTTATCATTTTTAAGAGTGATGTTGTTTAAAATACTATCAGAAAATAAAAAAACATCTTGTAATACCACAGCTATTTTTTGACGTAAAGAAGTTATTTTGTAATCTTGAACAGGAATATTGTCAATAGATATTTCACCACTATCTATTTCGTAAAAACGATTTATAAGATTAATTATAGTTGATTTTCCGGCTCCTGTAGCCCCAACAATGGCAACGGTTTGTCCTTTTTTAACACTAAAATTAATACCTTTTAAAATTTCTTCCCCTTCTATATAACTAAATTTTACATCTTTAAAATTAATAGCTCCTTGTATGTTGTTAGCAATAATTGATCCATTCTTATCTATAGAGCTCTCGGTGTCTATTATGTTAAAAACACGTTCACCAGCAACAATCCCCATTTGTAACTGATTAAATTTGTCAGCTATTTGTCTTAAGGGTCTAAAAAGCATTTGAGCCATTTTTATAAAACCAATAATGGCACCAACACTTGCAGCTTTGTTTTCAACTACTTGTAAACCACCATACCAAACAATTAAACCTATTGCAATTGAAGATAAAATCTCTGCGATAGGGAAAAAAATAGAATAATACCAAACTGTTTTAACATGTGCTTTTTTATGTTTGTTATTAATATCAATAAAGTTTTTATACTCTATCTTTTCTCTATTAAAAAGCTGAACTATTTTCATTCCCGTAACTCTTTCCTGAACAAAGCTGTTTAGGTTTGCTACTTGGTTTCTTACATCTTGAAAAGTAGATTTTATGGCTATTTGAAATAATTTAGTAGCATAAATTAAAACAGGTAAGGTTGCAAGTGCTATTATTGCTAGTTTCCAATTGGTATATAGCATTACGACTATTACCACAATCATTTTCAAAACATCGCTAACGATCATAAAAACACCTTGTGTAAAAAAATTAGCAATAGTTTCTATATCAGAAACAACACGAGTTACTAATTTTCCAACTGAAGAGTTATCAAAATATCCCATTTTAAATTGGAGTATTTTTCTAAAAGTGATAGCTCTTATGTCTCTAATAATATGTTGTCCAACCCAGTTAGCGTAGTAAATAAAACTAAATTGGAAAAAGACTTGAATTAATAAAACCACAATCATGGCTATTGTGAAATACAATAGTCTAGAAAAATCTTTGTTTGTAATAAAGTCATCTATGGCAGCCATTAAAATGACAGGGGTTAGCACAGCAAACCCTGCTAGTAAAATAGTAGATAATGCTGCAATTATAAATCGTATGCGATACTTTTTTGCAAAACTCATTAGTCGTGCAAAAATTTTAATATCGAATGCTTTTCCTGTTGTTTTACTCACTATATATATTCGTATTTTACTTTTGTTAAAAATAAACCTTTTGCAGGAACAGATACGCCTGCTTTACTTCGATTTTTACTTTCTATAATTTTTTTGAAATCATTTACAGTTATTTTTTCTAAACCAACGTCAATTAAAGTTCCAACAATAGCACGAACCATGTTTCTTAAAAAACGATTGGCACTGATATGAAACGTTAACTCATTACCATTTTTAATCCATTTAGCATTGGTTACAGTACAGTTAAATGTATGTACATCTGTCTTTACTTTTGAAAAGCATTCAAAATTTTCATAATCATATAGAGTTGCAGCGGCTTTATTCATTAACTCTATATTTAATTGCTGGTGGTGTAATTGCCAAGTAGTATTTAATAAAAAAGGATTTCTACCTAGCCAAATTTTGTACTCATAGCTTCTACTAAGTGCATCAAAACGAGCATGAGCATCGTTATGTACTAGTTGAGTATTAAAGATAACGATGTCATTAGGTAAAATAGCGTTTAACTTGTAGGTGAAATTACTGTTTAGTGGGGTTTCTACATCAAAATGAGCAAACATTTGAGATGCATGCACGCCAGCATCTGTTCTTCCTGCACCTACGATAATTATTTCTTTTCTTAAAATAGTGCTAATAGCCTTATTGATTTTTTCTTGAACGGACATTGCGTGTGGTTGTATTTGCCATCCATGATAATTTTTTCCGTTGTATGCTAATTCAATGAAATACCTCAAGAAGTGTAAAGATTTTAAACAGCTAAATTATAAAATTATAACTTGAAATGTACTAGATATGAGGTAAAATAATGTTTTAAGTTTTGCTAAAATACTTATAAGTTAATAATGTGTTGGTTTGATTTTTATTAGTTTTGTTTCAATGAAGAAAATTTTATTACTTTCCGATACACATAGTTTTATAGATGAACAAATTTTAAAGTTTGTAAAACAAGCTGATGAGGTTTGGCATGCAGGTGACATTGGAAACCTACAAGTTACTGATAGTATAAAAAAGCTAAAACCATTGAGAGCAGTGTATGGAAATATTGATGATAAAAGTGCTCGGGCAGAATTTCCGTTAGATAATAAATTTATAATAGATGGTGTTTCGGTTTGGATAACTCATATTGGAGGCTATCCGAATAAATATAATCAAAGGGTTCGAGAAGAGTTAAAAAGTAATACACCACAACTGTTTATTTGTGGACATTCGCATATATTAAAAGTTCAGTATGATAAGAATCTGAATTTGTTACATTTAAATCCAGGAGCAGCAGGAAATCATGGATTTCATAAAGTTAGAACGATGCTACGTTTTGAAATAGATAATAGTAATATAAAAAATATGGAAATTATTGAATTAGCTAACAGAGGTTAACTTGTTAAAGTTGTTTTCTTTTCTTAATATTGGAACTATAATTTGTATTGTAGTGCCTACATTTATTTGAGACTTTATAGTTAGCTTACCATCCATCATGTGAACTCTAGCTTCAACTTGGTTAAGTCCAATACCATCAGAAAAAGAAGAAGACGAGGTAGAAAATCCTACCCCATCATCCTTAACGAGAACGGTTAGTTGATTCTTCTCTTCTTTTAAATCTATTTGTGCATGTTTGGCTTTACTATGTTTCAAGATATTATTGATTAATTCTTGAATCACATTAAATATTTTTATTTCAAACTCTTGGTTGTATCTGTTGATGTTTTTTGCTGAAACCTCAAGTTTTAATTGGCTATTAGAATATTTTTTAACAACATCTTTAATAGCATATTCTAACCCAAATTTTAATAGAATAGATGAAACCAAATTATGAGATAAATCTCTTACTTTTTGAGATGCTTCTGAAATAATAGCTTGTGTTTTTTCTATTTCTTGAGGAGTATTGCCGTTAAATTGTTTTTTTGTAGCTGTTAAGTGCATGTTTGCAGATGAAAGTAGTGCGCTAACATTATCGTGTAATATTTCTGCGATAAGTTTTCGTTCAGTTTCTTTTCCGTCAATCGTAGCGTTTAGAATTTTAACTTGTGCTTCTGATCTTACTTTCTCAAGGTTTTGTTGTTGTATAAGTTTACTTTCAGATAACTTGAGGCGTAAGTTTTTTTGACGAAGCTTATAATTGTATATAATTACTCCTGAAACAATTAATACCAAAAAACTTAAAGCACCAAAGAGCATAGAGGTTTTAGCTTCTTGGGCTTCTTCTAGTTTACGTTGTTCTTCAACTAAGGCTGTTTTTTCTTTTTCTAAGTTAAGTTCGTGTTTTGTGTAAATTTCATCGACAATTCTTCTTATTTCAATATCCCTAAAGTCGTCCTTGATATTATAAGATTTTTCTTGATAATCATAAGCTCTGTAGTCTTTTTGTAGATATAAAGTATATGCTAGGTTGAAATATAGAAACTCTTTATATTTTGTAGCTCTATTGCTTGAGTCTTGTTTTATTAAATCTAAACCTTCTAAGTATATTTTTTTTGCTTTCTCATAATCCTTTTGTTCAAGATAAATACTAGCTAAATTACCGAGTGCAGCGGATTCTAAAACTTTCTTATTTGAATTCTTATAAATTTTTATAGCTTCTAAAGAATACTCCTTGGCTAAATCGTAAATAGAGTCTTCTCTGTATATATTAGAAAGGTTGGTGTATGAGCTTGCTTTGGTTGTGAGGTCTTGCTGGTTAAATGAGTTACTAGCTAGTATCTTTTTGTAGTACTTAATAGCACTGTCTTTCTTTTTGGAAATATGAAATTGTCCTCCAATACGTAACAATATTTTGTTTATTTTGAAATTATTTTCAACTATATTCGAGTGCTCTTTTTTAAAAGAAGAGTTATATTTAAAGTTAGCTAATGCTTTTTTGTAGTACGTAATAGCTTTTTCATGGTCGTTTATTTGCCTGAAAATATCTCCAATTAAAAATGAAGTTTTATATTTTAATTCAAAATGACCTGATGAATCTATTTCAGAAAGTATTTTTAGACTTTTTTCTAATGAAATACTATATTTCTCTTCATTAAAGAGTTCTTCAGCTTTATTATATTCATCAAATAAAGGATGCTTTTTTTTCTGGCTATGAGAAGAAATAGAAGTAAAGGTTATAGTAGTTATTAGGAAAAAGAGCAAAGAGCTTTTGTACATTTTTATTATATTATAGTGTGATCCACAATAATAGATCTTGGTTTTCTGTCGACAGATTCAACTTCCATTCTACCAACATATTTATGATTAACAAAATCTAATCTTAATATTTTAGACTCAGGATTCATTTCTAATTCTCTTGAAAATGTTTTTTGAGTTGAGGTACCGTTTGATAAATGCACTTCGTAAGTTTCAATCCCTTTATTATATACAAAATCTGTAGTAACATTATTATTAATAGTAAAATTTAATTGATATGTACCATCTTCATTTGCTGTAATACTATATGAGTTCAAAAATTCGGTAATACCCTTAGCAAAGGTAATGTTTTCATCTTCAATATATATATCAGTTTTTTTCCCTCTATTAGCTTCTAAAAAACCAATTTTTAAATGATTGTTTTCAATAGAAAAATCATTAGAGTGTTTTGTAGATGTCTTTTGTGCAGTTTCAGCTAAAATAATCTCTTTAGAATTGTCTGTATTAGTCAATGTAGTTACATCGGTATTATTAGCTGTATTAAAATCAATAGAGTAGGCCCCAGTTGCATCTCTTTTAAGTGTATATGATTGTAATAAATTTTCTGGATTATTCTTTATAACTTCTGCTTCGTTAGAAGAACAAGAAGCAAAAATAACACTAAGACTCAAAGCTAGTAAATAAGGAGTAAAGTTTTTCATGACTTGTATATTTATTGAGATTAGATTTTTTTAAAAATAGCGATGTACTTAGGATAGATGTTAAGAGACGGGGGACAATATCTCTTAGGGGATAAAAGAAAACAAAATGAAGGGGTTTTCTATACTATGTTAAATAACGCGTACATCGCTATTGGGTTTATTATTAGTAGCAGTTGATTAGCGATGCATGAAGTGTATAGACTCGGGGGGCTTCTTCTTAATCTGGGGGACTAAAGAAAATTTGAAGGGTTGATTATGTCTTTACACTATTTTGTTTCTCACAGCATACATCGCTAAACCTACTACATTTTTTACTTTTAATTTTTTATATAAATTACTTCTATATGTTTCTACTGTTTTAATACTAACATTTAGTTTTTTTGCTATTTCACTGGAGCTTTTTTCTTTTGCTATTAATCTTAATACAGCAATTTCCCTCTCGGTTAAATCTCCATGCAAAAACTCTGGTTCATCTTCGTCTTTTGCATCTGAAGCATATAAGTCTAATAACTTTACTTTAATGTCTTCGCTAATGTATTGTATACCATTGTGAACGACTTTTATAGCGTCAATTATTTGCTCATTAGCTCGACTTTTATCAACAAAACCATTGGCTCCTAATGCAATCATTTCTTGAACAAGTTTTGGATCACTCAAACCAGAAAGAATTATTGTTTTAATAGTTGTATTACGTTTTCTAAACGTTTTTAAAACTTCAATACCATCCATTTCAGGCATGTTTATGTCTAAAACTAATACATCAGCTGTGTTTTTTGAAGACCAATTTACTACTTGCTTACCAGTTAAAGAATAGCCTTCAACTTCAATATTATCTTCAGTATTTAATAAAGCAATGACACCGTCTATTAATATCTTATGGTCATCTGCTATGTGAACTTTTATCTTGTTGTAATTCATGATTGTTATTACAGTTACAAATTTATGAGGTTAAAAGAGTGTGTACAATACACAGTATCCCTAATTGTTTTATTAGTGACTCAGGGAAAACCCTGAGTTTTTTTTAACATTTCTTTAACATTTAAAGCTAGAGGGCTTGAATAGCCTACGGAATCAAAAATAAAAAACCGAGAATTAAATCTCGGTTTTTTTCGCACTAAATATACTAAGATGTTAGGTTTATCGTAATCTATCTACAGATTTTACAAGATCTTCATCCTTCTTAATGGCTCTATTTGCTAAAACTAATAGCAAAATAACAATGATAGGAAAGAACATCCCAATACCTTTCTCAGAAACCAAAGCTTCTCCAGATAATGTTTGTGATAAATAAATCAATAGTCCTAATAAAAAAAGGTTTATCAATATGTTTAACCGGTTTAGTACAAATTGTAACTGACGATTTTTAAATAGAAATATTGTTACAATAGCTACTAAAGCCGAAATAAAAAATAAAACAGGAATACTTTTTTGTAAGATTGAGTTCCCAGAAAATAAATCTAAAACATAAATAGTATTAGTTTGGGAGTTACTCCAAAGACTAACTATAAAAGTCAATCCTCCAGAGATAATTCCTGCTACTAATAGGTATATAGATTGTATTCTTTGTATCATAATTTTTTATCGGGTAGCAAATGTAATACTTCTTTTTTTAAAAAGAAATATTAGAAGTTAAAATATTTGTATATATTTGCCTTGTATGTAACCGCACAAAATTATTATATAGCCCCTATATAATTAGCACTCAAAACAAAACTTAATACAAAACAATTCTTTACAAATAAGGAATTTTAGTAACTTAATTATTTAACGAATGTTCGATATTTCGGAATTAAAAACTAAAAAATTAGCTGATTTACAAGTTATTGCCAAATCAATAGGATTAACAAAGATTAGTCAACTAAAAAAACTAGACTTAGTATACAAAATTTTAGATGCGCAAGCAGAAGCAAGTGCTAATGAGGCTAAACCTAAACCTGCTGCACCTAAAGCAGACAAGCCTAAAAGGAAAAGAATAGCTAAAACAGAAGCTAAAATTACTGCAGAAAATCCAGAAAAGGTTGTTAACGAAACTGAAGTGAAAAAAACTCCAGAAAAAGTAACTCCAGAAAAAAAGGAAGTTGTTAATAAGCCTAAGAAAAGACAAGAAGAGAAGAAGCAAGTTCAAGCTTCAGAGGATAAAAAGCAACAACCTCAACAGCAAAAGCAGCAGCATAATAAAAACCACAATAATAGAGGTAATAAGCATAATAAAAACCAGAATACTAATAAGCAGCATCATAAAAGTGGTAATAAGTACCGTGACCCTGATTTTGAGTTTGATGGTATTATTGAAAGTGAAGGTGTCTTAGAAATGATGCCTGATGGATATGGTTTTTTACGTTCTTCAGATTACAACTATTTATCATCACCTGATGATATTTATGTGTCACAGTCTCAAATAAAGTTATTTGGATTAAAAACAGGTGATACAGTTAGAGGTAACGTACGTCCTCCAAAGGAAGGCGAAAAGTACTTCCCGTTAATTAGAGTATCAAAAATTAATGGATTAAATCCTAACATCGTAAGAGATCGTGTATCTTTTGAACACTTAACACCATTATTTGCTAATGAAAAGTTTAACTTAGCAGAAAAAGGAAGTTCATTGTCAACTAGAATCATTGATTTGTTTTCTCCAATAGGAAAGGGACAACGTGGTATGATTGTGGCGCAACCTAAAACGGGTAAAACAGTATTGTTAAAAGATGTAGCAAAAGCAATTGCAGCAAATCATCCTGAAGTTTATCAGATTGTTTTATTAATTGATGAACGCCCAGAAGAGGTTACTGATATGCAACGTAGTGTACGTGGTGAGGTGGTTGCATCTACTTTTGATGAACCAGCGGATAAACATGTTCGTGTAGCTAATATTGTGTTGGAAAAAGCAAAACGTTTAGTAGAGTGTGGACATGATGTAGTAATTTTATTAGATTCTATTACACGTTTAGCAAGAGCATACAACACCGTGGCACCAGCATCTGGGAAGATTTTATCAGGAGGTATTGATGCTAATGCATTACACAAACCAAAACGTTTCTTTGGGGCAGCTCGTAACATTGAAAATGGAGGTTCTTTAACTATTATTGCTACTGCGCTTACTGAAACTGGTTCGAAAATGGACGAGGTTATCTTTGAAGAATTCAAAGGTACGGGTAATATGGAGTTACAATTAGAGCGTAATATTGCTAATCGCAGAATTTATCCTGCAATTGACTTAATTAAGTCGAGTACACGTCGTGATGATTTATTATTAGATGAAAAGACTGTACAACGTATGTGGGTATTACGTAAGTATTTAGCTGATATGAACCCTATTGAAGCAATGGAGTTTATTCAAGATAGAATTAAAAGATCATTAAATAACGAGGAGTTCCTGATTTCAATGAACGGATAATCGTCAGTTATATAAAATAAAAAATCCCGCATTTAGCGGGATTTTTTATTTTGGGTATATCACAGAATCTAATGGAACATCAAACTTATGAGTATCTTTTATCTTTTTGATAGGGGGAAAGAAGTTAAGTCCAATGGTGCGAGTATCTTCTCTACATTCAGATAAAAATCGATCATAAAAGCCCTTTCCGTAACCAACCCTATAGTTCTGTTCGTCAGAAATTAACATAGGAACAAAAACTAAATCAATATCTTTTACATTAGCTTCTTCCGCATTTATAGGTTCCGGAACTCCAAATTTATTGAGTTCTAGCTCAGTGTCTTTTTCAAAATAGAAATGTGAAAGAGTATCATCTTCGAAATTACAACGACTAACAATAATTCTTTTTCCTTTGCCTCTAAAAAAATCAATGATGGGCTTCGTGTCTATTTCATTAAACTTTCGCATGGATAAAAACAAATGTACAGTATGAATATCATCAGTTTGTAACTCGAATATTTGTTGGTAAATGCTCTCTTGTAATTTTTCTTTTTCTGTTTGAGTAAGCGTATTTCTCTTTTGTTTGTATAGTTTTCTAAGGTCAGATTTGAGCATGTTAGCTGATTTTATTTTGATTCATTTTTCGTTGAATTAAGAAAATCACAATTGCAGTAATCGCTGAAGAAGGAATGACTACTTGAGTGAGACTTAACTTAAAGTAATCGGCAGTGAATCCTATTATTACTAGAAGTAAAACTGTTAAGACTATACCGTAAGAAATATAACTCAACGTGGATTTTTTTGAAGTTTTTACAAACTCTTTGTTAAGTATGAATAAGTTTTTTCTTTGTAAAAGACTGTTTTTAAAGTTTGTGATGAATCTATTCCAACAATTTATTTCTGCTTGTGAAACAAACTGATTAGAAGGATCAACAAGTCCTTTTACAAAAACTAGATTGTTGTCAAAAGTTATTTGAAATTGACTTTTCCATTTAAGAGGGTTGAGAACAAGTCCGTTTTTTAACTTTGATCCTTGTTTAAACTCTAATTGAAAAAAGTTTTCTTCACTCTTAAACTTACCTTCTTTAAAATATTCTTTTGTCAGTTTATAGTTTAATTCTGTAGAGTTAGGAGTTATAAGTTCAAAGGAGTATTCTAAACTATCTTGTTCTATCATAAATTTCGGAATTCTTCTTGAAGTTTTTTTGTTAATCCTTTCACTATAAGTTCGTATGAATGGTTAATTAATTCAAAAGCAAAAGTATCAGAAACATCATTGTTCAAAGTAACTGTGTTCCAGTGTTTTTTACTCATATGAAATCCTGGGTTAATACTTTCATATTCAGTTCGTAATTCTAAAGCACGCTCAGGCTCACATTTTAAATTAATTTTAGGTTCATGTTGCTCCCAACTATTTAAACCCGATAAAGCAAACATTTTATTCATTACTTTAAATACTAAAACATTATCATCAAACGGAAAATGTTCAGTTACTCCTTTTTTGGTAATGCAATAGTTACGAAATTCTTCAATATTCATTATTCAATTAAATTTTGAGTTGATTCAGGAATTTTTAAAGCAGTGTAGTCTAGTTTCCATCCAATAGTTTCCACTAAATTTTGCATTAAGGTAACTGCTTCTAGGGCTTCTTTGTTTGCTGTTTGCATTAAATTACTTTCAGGTATTTTTTGAAGAATGTGTTCTCTCGCTTCTTTATTTACTTCAGTTAAATCTTCAGAACTAAACTTGTTAAGTAATCCGTTTTGAATATCATAGAAACGTAAATTAGGCTCTATTGAAAATACTTCAGGTTGAGGAAATTCAGAAAGAACTAATACTTTTTTCTTAGTATCTGTATGCATTTTTATTTTCTTAAAATCAAAACCAATATGCACTTTAGCATTAATTAGAATAATGGCTTTTTTCTTACTGGTAACAAGTCCTAAAAATTTTTCTTTGGTGTTTTCATGGTGATATATTTCGGCAAATTCTCCTTCAACAGTAATTAATTTAGATACTTTTTTTATTTTATCTAACAAAACTACCGATTGTTTTTCGGTCAAATTTTTTCTTTTTACTGAGGTGAATTTTTTAAAAATATAATAGGATATAATGGTTCCTCCTGCCAAACCTATAAAAAGTAATTCCATAACTACGAATTTACATAAAATAGGTAAAGCATAAAAAAGAATATATAATGTAAGAGTTTTTAAAGACAAAGTGAGCAAAGGAGAGTTATTTTGTATTTTTATTCCCAGAAAGAGCAAGAGTTTATCAGAGCTTAATAAAAACTAATCAATGAGGTCAGTAAGTACAACAGAAAAAGAACTAAAAGAGCGTATAAAAGAGTTAACCTGTCTTTATGAGGTAACATCTTTAATAATAAACGCTAATCTTGATCAAGTTGATGTAACTTTAAAAGCAATAACGAAAAGTTTAAAAAAAGCATTACAGTTTCCAAAAAGCACCCAAGTTTTTATCGATATAGAAGAGTATTCTGAAGAGAAAAGTAAAACAAAGAAAGAGCTTTGTATAATTTCAAGTACTATTCTGGTATTTAACATACCTAAAGGAAAAATATCAGCATTTATAAAAGGAAAAGAACTTAAGGATAATCTATATTTAAAAGAGGAAAAAGAATTATTTGATACAGTTGCTATAAAAATAGGGGGACTTTTAGAGCGTATTGAAATAAAGAACAATGAGCTGTCGATGAGGCGTAAAATGGAACACGCCGATCGTTTATCAATCTTAGGAGAATTAACCGCTGGTATTGCCCATGAATTAAATACCCCGCTAGCTAATATTTTAGGTTACTCAGAATTATTGAAAGCAGATATGTCTAGTAATGAAAAGGCTTTGGCAGATGTAGATAAAATTATTCAAAGTACAATTTTTTCAAGAGAAGTAGTAAAAAAACTCATGTATTTTGCTTGTGAAATGCCACAAGAAATGAAAAAAGTAAACATTATTCCGAGTATAAAAGATGCAATAAATTTACTGGACGCTACTTTTAGAAGACAGTCTGTAAAATACCTAGTGAAAGTAGAAGAATCTGAATTGTGGTTACGGGCAGATACGGTTCAACTTACTCAGATTATTTTCAATCTTATTATTAATGCTATTTACTTTTCACCTAAAGATGGACTGGTGACTATTGAAACATTTCAAACAGATAAAGAAGTGATATTAAGAATTTCTGATGAAGGGATAGGATTAAGTGACGAAGGTCTTGAAAAAGTATTTCAGCCTTTCTATACAACAAAGCCAACAGGAGAAGGAACAGGGTTAGGGTTAAGTGTTGTGCATGGTATTGTATTGAGTCATAAAGGAACAATAACAGCTAAAAATGGCATTGAAAAAGGTGCTATCTTTGAGGTTAGATTACCAAAATAAAAGAAATGCCGTTAAAAAAGGAAAATATATTAATAGTAGATGATGATGTTCATATCTTAGAGTTGTTACATCGACATTTACAATCTTGGAATTATCATACCTACAAGGCAGTATCAGTTAAAGAAGCAGTTACAATTTTAAGAGATACCCCAATTGATTTGCTAATAACCGATTTAAAAATGCCTGAAGTGGATGGTTTTGAGCTTGTTAAATTTGTTTCAGAACACTATCCAAAGTTGCCTAAACTTATAGTAACAGGATATCCATCTGTTCAAGATTCATTAGAAGCCATTAAGTCAGGAGTAGTAGCATATCTAACGAAGCCTTTTACAAAAGATGAGTTGAAAACAGCAATGGATGATGCTTTAAAAAAAGCAGAAAAAAGTCATAAAAAAACTACTCAAGAAAAAGAGAAAAAGGACTTTTATGGAGATATGATAGGGGCTTCAGAAAAGATTAATGAAATTTTTCAAATAATAGATCGAGTAAAAAATAATAAAGCAACAGTTTCTATTAAAGGAGAAAGTGGAACAGGTAAAGAGTTAGTGGCTCGTGCAATACATTATGAAGGGAAATTTGCTAAAGGACCATACATAGCGGTAAACTGTGGAGCAATTCCTGAAAATTTATTAGAGTCTGAGTTGTTTGGTTATATAAAAGGCGCTTTTACAGGAGCAGACGGTAACAGAAATGGTTTTTTTCAAGCGGCTAATGGAGGAACTATTTTTTTAGATGAAATAGGCAATGCTTCATTAAATGTACAGTCTAAATTACTAAGGGTTTTACAAGAAAAAGAAGTGGTGAAGGTTGGAGCTCAAAAAGCGGAGAAAGTAGACGTAAGAATTATTGCTGCCACCAACAATAACCTAAAAGAAATGATTCAAAAAAGAACATTTCGAGAAGACCTATTTTATAGGTTGACAGTAGTTGAAATAGAGGTACCACCTTTGAGGGAAAGGAAAGAAGATATTTCTATGTTAGTAGAAAAGTTTTTGTTTAAATATGGGGTGGAATATAAAGATAGGTTTGTGAAAATAAGTCCTAAAGCTTTAGCTATACTACAAAGATATAATTGGCCAGGGAATATTAGAGAGTTAGAAAATATAATACAGCGTGCGGTAATTATGTGTGATCGTATAGTAGAAGTAGAGCATTTACCTGATTCACTAAAGTATAATGTCGATTTTTCTGAGGAAAGATTAATCCCCTTAAAAGAAATGGAAAAACGTCATATACAATATGTATTAAACGCAACTAATAACAATAAAACAAAAGCAGCAAAAATTCTTCAAATAGACCGTAAGACATTACGAGAAAAGCTGAAAGAATAACAAAAATTTTTCTGGGTGTTTTTTCTCCACTTGAGGAGAAATTACCCGTTTTTATTTTAAGTAAAAATTTATAAAAACTTCTGAATCCTTTGTAGATAAAGGGATTTAGAAGTTTTTGTTTTTTTGGCATGTTTAGCGGCATGTCATTTGCCTTTAAAGGGAAGAATAAAATGAATATAATTTATGAACACTAATCCCTTTAATATTTGTCCATCATGTACAGAAATAAATATATGTGTGTTAACCAAATCTAAAGAAAAAGTATGGTCGTGTAGTGAGTATAATGAGGTAAGTGCAGAAAAAGCAAGAGAAGATGACGTAACTGCTATGAAACAAGAAATGCAAGCTGTATAATAAATAACGTATGAATAATACAAAAAGTGAAACTTTAGGAAGTAAAATAAATTCAAACATAAGTGAGATGACATTAACCAAAGAATTAATAAAACCAGCGAAGCGAAAGAATGCTAGAGGAATGGTTGATAATGTACTAGAACAGTTTAATAGTGCATCAGATCAAATTGGTTTACACCCTAATATTCGTAAGATATTAAGTATTACGAATAACGAAATCATTGTTAATTTTCCTGTAAAGATGGATAATGGAGATGTTGAAATTTTTCAAGGATATCGTGTGCAGCATAACAATGCTTTGGGACCATATAAAGGAGGTTTACGTTACCATCCAACGGTAGATATTGATGCAGCCAGAGCATTAGCTATGTGGATGACATGGAAAACATCTCTTGCTGGCTTACCATACGGTGGAGGTAAAGGAGGAATTCAAATAGACCCAGCAAAATATTCAAAAGATGAATTAGAGCGTATTACCAGACGTTTTACGTTTGCATTAGGAGATAATATTGGACCAGAGCATGATATTCCTGCTCCAGATGTTAATACAAACGCTCAAACAATGGCGTGGATGGCTGATACCTATATGAGCACAAAAGCACCAGCTGAACGTTCAATGAATCAACATGTAGTTACTGGAAAGCCAATAGGTAGTGGAGGTCTTGAAGGGAGAGATAGAGCTACAGGTTATGGAGTTTTCTTAACCATCAAGTTTTGGGTAGAAGAAAATAACCAAACTTTAGAAGGAAAAACTTTTATTGTTCAAGGGTTTGGAAACGTTGGGTATTGGGCGGCTTACTTTTTAGAACAAGAAGGAGCAAAAATGATAGGGGTTCAAGATGCTTATGGAAGTATTCAAAATACGAACGGAATTAAAGTAGATGACCTTTTCAATTATACAAAAGCTAATAATGGAAGTTTGGTAGAGTACCCAGAATCAATAGCAATAGAGAAGGAAGATTTTTTTGCTACTGACTGTGATATTTGTATACCAGCAGCATTGGGTAATCAGATAACTGAAGATAATGCACACTTAATCAAAGCTAATTTAATAGCTGAAGGAGCAAACGGACCTATAAATGTTGAAGGAGAAAAAATTCTTTTAGAAAAAGGAGTAACAATTATACCTGATATACTATGTAATTCAGGAGGAGTAATCACTAGTTATTTCGAGTGGCTTCAAAACCGTAACGGAGAGTTGTGGAATATGGAAGAAGTAATTACGCGATTAGACAAGAAGCTAAAAGACTCCTATACTAGAGTTTCAGATTATGCAAAGTTAGAAGGTGTTGATATGCGAAAAGCAGCTTACTGTATAGCGATACAACGTATTGAAAAAGCGTATGTTCAACGAGGTATTTTTCCATAAAAAGGAGTAAAATGAAACACGGAAGTTTAGTTTTAGAGAAAAAAGAGTATGTATACATTAAGAGTTTACTTAATGTTTCAGCGCATACTGAAGAAAGTAAAGTACAAACATCATTAGGCAAGTTTGCTGAGGAGTTAAAAACAGCAAAAATTTTAGATGAAGAACAAATGTTTGATGATGTCATACGCTTAAATACTGTTGTGACTATAGCTTCTGGAGATGTTTGGGAAAAAACTATTCAGATTGTAAGACCAACTGAAAAGGATTTGAAAACCAACAAGGTTTCTATTTTAACGCCAATAGGTATAGCTTTATTTGGTTATGCTCTAAATGATGTAGTTCATTGGGATTTACCAGGAGGGAAGAAAGAAGTTAAAATTTTAAAAGTAGTTCAAGAAAAAAAGAACGAAAGTTTCAGTACCTTAATTTAAAGATAAAAAAATGACACTTAATAATCACGGTAGCGATATAGATGTAGTACATAAATACAACCATGTAGAATTAAAAGGATGGGTAGATCAGTTACAGTATATTAATAAAGAGATTGAGAACCTTTTAAGCTTGCATGAATACTCTTTAGTCAATAAAACTATTTCTAAAGAAATACTAGAACTCTTTTCTAAGATAAAAAAAGTAAATAATGAGCTTTATAAAACTGTTTTATCATATTCAAATACCTATGTAAATGTAGCAGAATGTGACGATATACAGTGCGATATGGCTTATTTAGAAGAGTACGATAGGTTACGTGAGAATTATCAAAATAATTTAGAAGCTTATCAAAAACTTAAAGACAAATTTTTTGATGAAGTCTTATTAAAAGAATAGCATTCTTGTTAAGCAAGTATGTTAGATTTGTAGAGTTAGTTGTAAAACCTTGGAATCATGTAGTTCCAAGGTTTTTTTGTTTTAAAAAAGAAGTACTTATTAATTTTTTATATCATAAAAACTTAGTTCACTTAAAAATTTACTAGGAGAAGTACCAAACTTCTTTTTAAAGGCAGTAGAAAAGTGTTGTGGGTTTTTATAACTTACCTTTTCAGAAACCTCATTTACGGTATGGCCTTTTAATAATAGTTCTTTAGCCTTATTCATTCTTAAATTAGCAATAAATTTAAATACGGTAATACCAAATGTGGTTTTAAATCCTTTTTTTAAGGCATATTCATTGGTGCCAATTTCTTTACATAACAAAGATAAGGTTAGCGTAGATGTATAATTATTAAGTATATATTCATAAACCCTTTCAATTTTATTAGCTTCAGTAGTAGTTAGCTTTGTTGTGTTTTTTTTAGGAGTACTAGGTGTAAACTGATAAAGTTGTAATAAAAGAAGATCTAATATTTTAGAGGTAATATGTATTTTTCGAAAATGATTATCCCATTCAGAGGCAATAACTTCTTTTATCAAAAAATGCATTCTTGAATTTATTAAGCAGTTTTCTGAATTAAGTTTACCAAATTTTTTATCACTAATGATTTTTTTAAAATCATCAAACCTAATATCATCGGGTAAATACTGAATGAAGAATAAAGGAGATAAGTTAAGGCGTACAATAAAAGATTCTGAAGATCCACACTCTAAAAAGCCTTTTGTATTGCTATAAAAGTTAATATTATGTGAGTTAGAGTTAAAAAAATACTTACTTTCTATTTCAGGTATATGTATAGTAAATTTCCCTCTTAAGTTAAATAACATTTCTATACTTTCTCCTTTAATATTAAAAGATATTTTATAGCCTTTTATAGTTTTTATGGAGCCAAAACCTATTTTGAAGTTTTCAAATACATGCTCCTTATACCAACCTTTAAAATTATCTTCATTAAAGTTAGTTACTAAGGTTTTGTAAAAATTATCATTTATATTTTTAATATTAGATAGCTTATCAAAAATAGCTTCTTCATTATTATATATGGTAACCTTCATACTTTCTTATTCCGTTTAACGTATGTTTTTTATCCGTTTAACGTATCCCCCGATTTTCGAATAAAAATTAATTTTGCAGAAGACAAAAATAATTTATTTTTATTTAGTCTTAATAAGTAAAATTAGTTTTAACATAAAAAATGACAAAATCGATTTTAGTTATAACTTATAAAAAAAATAGCATGTTAACAATTATAGGCTGTTTAGCTCTCACAGGTTTTTATTTTTTATACAGTACTTCAAATAGAGCAGATTTAACATTTTATTTACCTCTTCAAAAATGAATTAATGAGAATAAAATAAAAGGAAAGTATATAGGTGTAGTCTTGTTAATTATTGGTTTAACTAGCGCGATTTTATATTTAGGTTTTGGCGCAGGAATATTTTCATATTTAACTCTATTAATGTTAGTGTCAAGTTTAGTTGTTTTAATTGAACCTTTACGCTTTTTAAAATTCTCAATATTAGTTGTTATGATGATTTTATCACTATTACTTGAAGTTTATCTTAAATAATTATGCCAGCAAATAAAAAATATTTGACAAGTTCACCTATCCAGCGTATTGCAAAAATAAGTGCTGGTTTTGTAGGAGGATATGTTGTAACAGAAACCTTTCACATCATGTTAATGACTTTTTTTAACATACCAAATGTAATAATGACACTACGTTTTTTTGGATTTATTATGTGGGCGGTTTTAATGATTTTAGCCTTTTTAGCCAAAAGTGCATGGAAAATATGGGCGCTTTATACTCTTGTTAGTCTTCTATTTATTATAGTCATTTACTTAAATAATCCGAATCAATTATATTAAAATACCATTATGACTAAGAGAGTATATAATATAATGTTTCATACACATACCATTAGTGGTATTGTTATAAGTGCAGCATTATATGTAATTTTTTTTACAGGATCTATTTCTTTTTTAAGAGATGAAATAATAGCTTGGGAAAGAAATGAGCCCGTTGAAAAAAACTTTTTTTTAGAAGGAGATTTTGATGCTTTATTAAATAATTTAGGAGAAGAGTATTACCTAAAAGGTAGAGACATTTCTTTTTATAGAAATATAGAAGGACAAAATGTAATCACCAGAATGGGGCAGTCTAAAGATACATTGGCACCAAAAAAAGAGCCTAAAAGAGCTTTTTTTTATACAAATTTAAAAACCTTTAAAAAAGCAAATTATAACCAAAACTATTCTTTAGGAGAATTTTTTTACAGGCTACATTTTTTTGCGCAATTAAATTTTTATGGACGATCTGGGTATGTTTTTGCTGGTTTAATAGCTTTTTTCTTTTTGTTTGCAATTATAACAGGAATTATCGTTCACTGGAAAAAAGTAGTACCTAATTTTTACCAATTTCGACCAAAAACGAAATGGAAAACTATTTGGACAGATGCGCATGTTGCACTCGGTGTAATAGGACTACCATATCAGTTTATATTTGCTGTTACAGGCGCATACCTAATTATTGGTTATATGGTAATGCTAGCACCTGTGCAAAACTATATTTTTAATGATAATTCTAAAGCTTTAACAGAAGCATTGAATTACGAAAAAGATATAAATTATGAGTACAAAGCAGTAGAATTAGAAAAAACTATTTCTATTAATGATTTTTTAGTTAGAACTAAAAAAAAATACCCAAGCTTACAATTAAATAGTGTCGAAATATTTAATTATGGAGATGCAAATATGCATGTAAAAGTAGGAGGATACCCAAAGTATAAGGATAACTTTTTAAGTTCAGGGTCAATCACATTCAAAGCTTCAGATGGATATATAGTGCAAACAAAAGATTCAAAAAATAGCTTATCATATGTAGAAGGAGCTACAAATCTTTTAAAAAGATTACACTTTGGAGATTTTGGTGGTTATGGAATGAAATTAATTTACTTGGTTTTGGGTTTTATTACCTGTTTTGTAATCATATCTGGTGTACTTATTTGGTTAGTTGCAAGAGATAAAAAAAGCGTACCTAATTACAAACGTAAATTCAATAGTTGGCTAGTAAATATTTATATGGCTATATGTTTAAGCTTATATCCAATAACTGCTCTTGTTTTTATTAGCGTTAAATGTTTTTCGGACAGCAATGGAGACAATAGAAAAGTATTTATTTATCAGATATTTTTCTGGGGATGGCTTATACTAAGCTCACTTTTTATCGTAAAAAAAGACAATTACTTTACCAATAAAATATCACTTTTATTAGGAAGTATTTTAGGATTTCTAGTACCTATCTCAAATGGTGCTATTACAGGCAATTGGCTATGGATTTCTTGGCAAAAAGGATATTCACAAATTTTTGTGGTAGATGCTTTTTGGTTGCTACTTTCAATAACAGCATTTAGTATTTTCTTCAAAATAAAAAGAAATAAAAAGCTTTAAAAGAATCATCTTAATAATCAATATTATTTACTCCGTTTAGCGTAGCTAATTATCCGTTTAGCGTATAAAACTTACAGTTTTATAGGAGTAATTTTGTTTTAATTTCAATTAAGTCTAAATAAAAACAAAGTGAATATATTTAAGAAATCAATAAGTTTTATAACGATTAACCTTCTATTTTTATTCGTAGGATATACACAGTCTAAATTATCCGGAACAGTAGTAGATGCGTGGAAAAAACCAATTCCTGGAGCAACAGTTATTATAAAAGACACGAATAAAGGAATTTCAACTGATATAAATGGTCATTTTCTTTTTAAAGGTAAGCTTAAAGGAAAATATGTACTTAAAGTTTCTTTTGTAGGCTTTAAAACTAAGGAACTATTTTTTAAGATAGAAGAGGGAGAAGAACTAGTATTATCAATACAATTAGAAGAATCATCAGTAGAGTTAGATGAGGTACTTGTAACAGGAAAAAGTATCGTAAAAATAGTAAAAGAAAAAGCATATAATGTGGGTGTTGTTGATGCTAAGCAGTTACATCATACCTCTTTAGATTTAGGACATGCGTTAGATAGAGTAGCAGGAGTACGCATTAGAGAAAGTGGAGGGGTTGGTTCTCGAATGAATTTTTCACTTAACGGTTTTAGAGGAAATCAAGTTCGATTTTTTATTGATGGATTACCCATGGATAATTTTGGTTCATCTCTACAAATTAATAACATTCCAATAAGTTTAGCAGAACGCATAGAAATATATAAAGGAGTAGTACCTATAGGTTTAGGAGCAGATGCATTGGGAGGAGCTGTAAACATTATAACACAACAGCATAAAAAAAGTCATTTAGAAGCTTCGTATTCTTTTGGTTCGTTTAATACTCATAGATCACATGTAAATGCTGTTTATGTAGCAAAATCTGGGTTTACTGCGCAATTAAATGCTTTTCAAAACTATTCTGATAACAATTATAAAGTAAACGTTGATGTATCTGATTTAAACACGGGAGAATATTTTCCCAACCAAAGAGTAAAACGTTTTAATGATACTTACCATAACGAAGTAGCCATTCTTAATGTAGGTTTTGTAAATACTGAGTTCGCAGATCAATTATTATTTGGTATAACCCTAGGACAGAGTTATAGAGAAATTCAAACAGGAGCAAGAATGGTAAGCGTGTTTGGTGCTTGGCATACAAAAGGTAATATTATAATGCCTAGTGTAAAGTATAAAAAGAACGACTTTATATTTAAAAACTTAGATTTTAAGTTAACCGCTAATATCAACTTGGGAGAAGAAAAAAATATTGATACGTTACATAGGCGTTACAATTGGTTTGGAGATTTTAAAGAATATGATGGCCCCGGAGGAGAACGTTCGTATTCTTTATATAAATACAAAAATAACGCAGGTATTACAACAACAAGCTTAAACTATAAGTTGAATGATAAGCATAAAATTACATTTAGTAATACTCTTAATACGTTTGATAGAGTAGGGCATAATGAGTTAAATCCAGATAACGAAATTTACGAACACCCCAAAAAAGTGATGAAAAATGTGATGGGTTTAGGTTATGATTTTAAAAGTTCAAACTGGAGTACTTCAGCTTTTATAAAAAAATACTATCAACGAAATAAGTTTGCAGAGGCATATAATCCTAGTGGAAACTACGGAGATGTAGCGTATAGAAATCAAGTTAATAAGTTTAATCATACAGGGTATGGGCTTGCGGCAACATATTTTGTAAACGATGATATACAATTAAAAGCTTCTTATGAAAAAAGTTATCGTTTACCAGAAGCAAATGAACTTTATGGAGATGTAATTAATTTAGAAGGAAACTTAAGTCTAAAACCAGAAAATAGTAATAATTATAATTTAGGAGTTAGTCTTTGGAAGCATACAAGCAGTAATCACTCTTTTAATTTTAATGCAAATGGTTTTTATAGAGATGCAAAAGATTTCATTAGACCTACACTTAATAAAAATCAAAGTAGGCAAGTTATGGATAATTTAGCGAGTGTAACCAACCTTGGTGTAGAAGCAGAGGCAAGATATAACTTTAATAATCAAGTCTCACTAGGAGCAAACATAACTTATCAAAACTTAAGAAATAACACAAAATATGAAGATAATCAAACAGAAGTTAGTGTTGTTTACAAAGATCGAGTTCCTAACGAGCCTTATTTATTTGGAAATGCTGACGCGAGCTACACTTTTTCTAATCTATGGAATAAAGAAGACAAATTAAATGTAGCCTATAACTTGTTGTTTGTTCATGATTTTTATTTGTACTGGCCAAGTTTAGGGAGTAATAAACTTGAAATTCCTCAACAAATATCACATGATATAAGTTTTACATACTCATTAAACAAGAAACTACAATTTACTTTAGAATGTAGAAACTTGTTAAATGCTGAGCTTTATGACAATTTTAGTTTACAAAAACCTAGTAGAAATTTTACAGGAAAAATTAAATACACTTTTTTTTAAGAACACATATATAGAAGATAATTAAATAACAATTATAAATTAAAACAAATGAAGTACAAAAACCTTTATTCAGCTTTATTTATTGCAGCGGCAATTTTTACGTCATGTAGTGATGATAATACTCCAAAACAGGGAGAAACACCTCAAAAAGGAGCAAAATACTTAATAACTGCGACACCAAAAGCATCAGAAGGAGTTGCAGATTATATACTTACAACAGATAATTTAACCCAAGGAAAAATTAGCACAGTAGGAAACGGTATTGAGCAAGATGGAACATATCGTTATTATGTAACTAGTAATAATAAGTTTTTTAGTTTATTATACGGACAAGGAAACCCAGGAGCTGTTACAACTTATCAGTTAGACGATAAAGGAGCATTAGAAAAGTTATCTAACTTCCAATCAGAAACTGTACAAGCGTTTGCGCCAGTTAAAGACGATTTACTATTAATAAAAATATCAAGAAGTTCTGACTCCCCTATAGCTTCTTGGTACCGTCTTGATACCAGAACATCACAATTTGTAGCCGAAGGACAAATTAATACTAAGGACTTAGCAAATAAGGAAAATGGTGAGTTAGCTTTCTTTACTTGGATAACTCAAGTAGGTGATTATGTGTATTTGCCTTATTTTACAATTAAAGGAAATTCTACAGATAGATTTGGAACGAACTACCCTAACGAAGCCAATATTGCAGTGTATTCTTATCCAGAAATGGAGTATGTAAAAACGATTCATGACGATAGAACTAGTCATATTGGACGTTATTTTAACAATGGTTTGTCTGTAGATGAAAAAGGAGATACATATGCTTTTTCTTCTTCTGTAGCAACAACTAATGGAGAAATAACATCTACAAAACCATCAGCAATAACAAGAATAAAAAAAGGAGAAACAGCATTTGACCAAGCTTTTTATTATAACATTGAAGAAGCTTCAGGTAATAGATATGTTACTTCTCATTTATATTTAGGAAATGGTAAATTTTTAGTAAACTTGCACGATACAGCTTCAAAAGGGACATATAGTTCTGGAAAAGATTTGGCTATTGTAGATGTATATGCTAAAACGTTAACAGATGTAACTGGGCTTCCTACAAAAGAAGAAATAGAAAGTATTGCATCAAAAGGGCATTATGTGTCTAAAGCTGAAGGAATAGTTTATATTGGTATAACAACAAAAAACGGGAGCTATGTTTACAATATAGATGCTAGAACAGCAAAAGCTACACAGGGAATCGAAGTAGAAGGAGGAACGATTACAGCAATTAATAAATTAGATCCTGCAAATTAATATTGTTTTTATTATAGGAGTATTATTAAAATATTTAGTTTATCCAAAAAAACCTTGGTACTTTCCAAGGTTTTTTAATTTTTATACTAATGAAGTCTATACCCTTTTTTAGGAAGGTAAAAGACTAACTAAAATAAGATGTTTTTTTCTTAATAAGAAAACCAGTGACTATCACTACAGAAGTCAAGATTAAAATAGCTATTAAGTTTTTTGTTGTTTTCTGTTCTAAAGGTTTAAATATAAAAGTAGGACGACTCTCATAGGTTTCTATTGTGTATTTTTTGTTTTTAAATAAAAGCGGAACAATGTGGTCTCTCCATTTATTGGAGAAAGATACTACTTGTTGTTTATAATTTTCGTAATCGTTAGCTGAGGTTCCAGCAATTTTATTTAAAGCTTCTTGCATGAGAATAGCTGGAGATGTGTATTTAAAATAATCAACAACCTGTTGTTGTTTTTTTAAAGCCTTATTATAGTTTAATAATAAAGGAGAAAGTTGTTGTTCAAGTAAATCTTGTGAGGCAAAATAACGATGCCAGAAAGTAAAATTTTTATTTTCTTTATTAGCTAACTCAGGATGATCTCGTAAATACCCATCTAAAATTTCATCTTGTTTTTTCTCAATTTCTCTATTTGCTTCTCTAATCTCATTAATCATATTTAAGCGAGAAGGTGTAGGGTATATAGAGGTACTAATTTGATTAGCAGTTGCAGGAATAACTAAAACAATTAGTAACCACAGACCAATAAGAGATAAAGCATTTTTAGAAGAATTATTGATCTTTAAATTAACAATACCTGCTAGCGAAAACCAAAAAGCTTCGTAAGCAATTAATAACATAATAGTAGCAAATAATTGAGAAAAGTTTAAAAGAGCATTTTTTGTAAAAATTAAAATACAAACTAAAAAAACAACTAAAGAAATACTAGCAAATAAAATAAAACGAAAACCTAATTTTTGAATCAACCACTTTCTAATTGTTAAAGGTTGAGATCCGATAAGCCTTAATGTACCTAGTTCTTTTTCTCGGGATAAAATATTATAGGTAAATGCAATGATTAATAATGGTAGAATGAAAATAAATACAAAAGAAATATCAAACGTACCAAACAATAATTGGACAGGGTTAGCAATTTCTGTATAATCTAGTGCAAAATTATTGCCAAATATGCTTGGCTTCATAAAATGAGTGTATAAATCACTTTGACCTGTAGCAATAAAAGATAGAGGTTGAGCATCCATAGCAACAACCCTAGGGTGTCTTGTACCAACAGTTGAAGGATTGTTAGGGAGCATCCAATAAGGGAGTCCTGTGTCTATACCGTTTTCAATATCAAGAATGTTTTTTAGCATTTTAGTATCACTCTCTACTAAGTTTTGTTTTACTTTAATAATATCGTCGGTACGTTGTTTTACTTTTTTTTGTCCATTATATGTAGCAAAACCTATAATAGAAAGAAGTATTACAGTTAAAAGTGTAATCCATCCATTTCTAAATAAAATTTTCAATTCGTAATTTATGGTTTGGAAAAACATAATTATAATTTTTTAGAGAAAGTAATTAGTAAATAAAAAGGTACAAGCAACCAAATAAAAAGAATAAAAAAGTTCTTAAAGTTCCAGGTAATGATAGTAGATAAATTTGGAGGATGATATTTAAATTCGGGTAGTTTTGAAAACTTATCAGCTTCGGTTTTGTAGCTCCAATCTCCTGTTTTTGAATTGTTTTTGAAATCATCATTTAAAAACTTCTGAGTACTAACCCTATAACTTTCGGCTGCATCGGTAAAGTTCCAATGCGCTATATAACCAGTATTGGCAATATCCATAGAAAGAATTCTAATTGGTATAAAAGGAGAAATTACGGCTAGTTTTTGATAAGTAGTGTTTTGATTTTCAAAAACCTCTTTTAAAAAACCATAATGTTTTTTGTAAACTCTAGCTTCATGTTCTTCTCCTTTTTGCATTCTGTAAGCATCGTAATTAAAAGGCAGTTGCTGAATATTATCTACACCGTACTCTTTTAATGTTTTTTCTTTTAAAATTTGAGCCTCTTTACTCCATGGATTATGACCATCTAGTCCTTTTTCTTTATCTTGTTTAATGCTAGCTTGAAATTGTTGTTTCGTTGGGTAAGGATGAAAGTCGTTTGCTAAGTTGGTAGCTATTTTCGGTGTAATGAAGCAAAACAGGATCCATAAAGACATATTTACAACTAAAGAAATTCCTGAAGATTTACTAATTGATGATATAAGTATAGTTATGGTAACAATAATCATATAATAAACTAAGTAAGAGGTATAAAGTAGACTTAAATTGTTCCAACTAAAAAGACCTGTAAAACTGTTGGAAGAAAGGAATATGCCAACAACAAGAAAAACTATTGTATTTAATATGAAAACTGGAATAAAGATAGAAAACCATTTACCTAAAGCTAGTTTTACAGGTGAAACACCTTGACTTTTTAACAAACGTAGTGTATCTAATTCTTTTTCTTTAGTAAAAGTATTGTAGCCCATTAATAATATAAGCAGAGGAATCAAATATAACAGTACAAAGTTGAGAGATAATGTACCAAACCTTGCTAGTTCTGTTTGATCCGAAGCTTCACTATAAGCAGCTTCATTTCTTTTATGAGCTTCTAAGAAAATAGAGTTTCCTGTATATTTATTCACACCATTATCAAATAATGATAAAGCAAACTTAGGTTTAAAAGCATATGTGCCGTAATGAGCAGCAGAGTGAGGATTTTTATCTCCTTGTGTATCCCACATACTCCTTTCCTTTTCTTTAGAAATACTATATTGTTTATTTATAGTTTTAAATTGATTATAACTAGTAATACCAGCAATTAAAAGGAGTATAAGTATTATGATTATAGAAAACCCAAAGCGTCCATCTCTCCGTAGTTCAGTAAGTTCTTTACAAATAATAGTTTTCATAATTAAGCTGTTACATTTTTAAAATTCATAATATCTAAGTACAATTTCTCTAACTCTGATAATGTTATTTCATCAGAAGCTTTAGTACTTTGTAGTGTGCCATTACGCATAATGCCTATGTGAGTAGCAATATCTTTTGCACGAAACAAATCATGAGTAGCCATTAAAATAGCAACTCCTTCAGATTTCATTTTTAATAAAAGATCAGAGAATTCATTACTAGATTTAGGATCTAAACCCGATGTAGGTTCATCTAAAAGTAGAACTTTAGATTCTTTAGCAATTGCTAAAGCAATTCCTACTTTTTGTCGCATTCCTTTAGAAAATGTATTGACATATTTATTATGAGCTTCTTTTTGTAAACCTGCTTCTTCTAAAAATAAACTAAGTTCAGGCTTGTCAATTTTTTTTCCAGAGAGTTTTAAAAAATAATCTAAATTTTCTATAGCAGATAATGAAGCATATAGCATTAGATTTTCTGGAATATAAGTAATGAAATTTTTAGTTTTGATTGGATGTTTAGTAACCTCCAAACCATTAATTTTTGCAATTCCAGATGTAGGATTAATAAAGTTTAATAACATGTTAATTGTTGTAGATTTACCAGCACCGTTGGCACCAAGTAAACATAAGATTTCACCTTCATTAACCTGTAAGTCTAAGTTGTTTACAGCAATAAAATCACCATATTTTTTTGTCAGCTTGTTTGTTTGTATCATGTATATGTAAGTTTTAAGTAACTAATTCTATTAATATCTAGTACTACTACAGTAATTAATAAACTCTAAAAAATAGAAATATTAATTATGTAGTAATGTTTTGTTTTTTAGTATCTTATTTTAAGATAAACTACCAGTGTTTAATTCTGTATTTTAATAAAGAACTAATAAATAGGAGGGGGCCTGGAAAAAAGAGAATAGTTTATAAAGTCTTTGAAGTATATAGTAATTTTGAAAAAAACACTATTAAAAATAGGTTTATTTACAGCAGTGAAATTTATAGTGATTGTTTGAAGGCAAATAATAGGAGTTTTATTACCTACTATAACGTATTCACAACTGCTACAATCCTCCACTGTACTATCTTCATGAGTAAGAGCATGTAATCCAACCAGCTTAAAACTAATAAAGACTGTTAAGAAAATAAGGGCAATATGTGCTTTAAAGCGTTTCAAGCTATGTGTTATTTTAATGACTAAAATAATAAAATCTTTATATATAAGTATGTATTGCTTAGTAAAAAAAAACAATCTCAAAAAACATTAAAAAGAGATATTTAAGAGATAATAATTTATATTATAAGAGAATATGTTAGAGTTTTTTTCTAAAATCAATTTTGTGAGAAAGTTTAATCATTAAAGTATGGTCGTTTTCAATACGGTTTTCTTTTATAATTATGTATTGATTCATGTATCCTAAACTTAATGTAAAAGAAGCATCTAGGGGAATATCGAAAGCTCCATAAATTCTATTTTGACTAAAATTTTTATTATTTGCATATCTATCAACATCTAAAAATACTTGATTAGAGAATGACAAGCCTATTATTGTTTTACCCTCTTTAGATCGTATGATTGGTGTTTTTGCACCAAATATTAATCGTAATCTATGTCTTGTTTTGTCTTCCATAATACGCTGTTCTAGTAGCATTCCATAATTGACGGAAACTTTTTTAATTTTATTTTTTATGGTGAAGTACTCATAAATACGATGTTCAGTTCTTTTTGTAGGAACGGGATGTGCTCCATAAGGAAAGAGCACTACCCATTCATATCCAGCACCAAAACTTAGATTTTTTAAGTAATCATAACTTGTGCCAATCCTTAACTTTGATTGCTGCCAATCCTTAACAAAATTATGTCTACTCCAAGAGTATAACGTTTCAATATTAAACTTTTTAGTTAATTGATACTTACCAGAATAATACCACCATGAATTAAACTGGTCGACTTTTTGGGCATAACTCTTAAAAATTACAAATAAAAATACTGTAGCTAGTAATTTTTTCATCATTGTCTAAAGTTTTTTACCTATAAAACGAATCACGCTTCCTTTACCGTTGTGAGAATTTCCTTCATTCAAAAAGACTTCTTTTTCTTCTAAAAATTGAATTTCAAAACCAGTAAAATCTTGTTGTATTTGTTCTACAGAAAAAAGCATATCTAGATCTTTTGGACCACCTATTTTAGGATTGTTTTTCTGATAATTTAGATGATTTTTACTAAAAGCTTCAAAAATTATATGCCCATTAGGTTTAAGAAGTGTAGTCAATTTTTGATGAATACTAGAAATTTTCCAAGCAGAAAAATGTGCGTAAATTAAACCAATAACATCAAAAGACTCTCTTGGAAATTCAAGATCTTGTATATCGCCTACAATATATTTTAGAGGCACACCTGATTCGTTGGCTAATTTTTGAGCCTTATTCTTTCCTTCAATACTTAAATCGGTTGCAGTAACATTCCATCCTAATTTGGAAGCATATACACCATTTCTACCTTCTCCATCAGCAGGCAGTAAAATAGTTCCTATTTTTAATTTTTGAAGTTCTTCTTTAAAAAATAAGTTAGGCTCTTTACCATAAGCAAAATCTAAGTTTTGATACCTTTCATCCCAAAATGCTGTATATTTTATATCGCTTTTTTTCATCATATTTTGATTTAAATTATATGATGTAAAAGTATAGTGAGTTTAAAATTTTATGATAGGATAAATGTAAAGTAGTATTGTACTTATTTTAGTTTTTTTCTATATGCATCAGGAGAATAACTTGTATGTTTTTTAAAAAATCTAATAAAATAAGAAACATCATCATAACCTAAGTGATATGCTATTTGGTTTATTTGATTGGAAGATGCTAAAAGATATCTTTTGGATTCTAATATAATTTGCTCGTTTATAAGTTCTGAAGCTGTTTTACCTAAAGTCTGTTTTGTTATAGTGTTTAATTGATAGTTAGATAGATTTAACATGCTAGCATATTTTGAAACTTGTTTTATACTAGTAATGTTTGTTTCTAATAAATGTAAAAATTTATCAAGAGATTCTTGAATATACAGATCTTTAGTGTTAGGAGTTTTATTGTTGGTATTTCTTAGCCTCAGTAATTCTATAAAAAAAATATGAAGATTAGATTTTATAACTTCTTTATATGCTTCAGTTTTATCCTTGTATTCTGAAAAAATAGATGTCAATAAAAAATTAATTTTTGAAAAAAGGTCTTCCTCTAATTGATAATAATTTGAAGCGCTTACTTTTTGTAATAGAGAATTCATTCTTTTATTAAAAGGATAGTAAAAATCAGTATTAAACTGAATCATAAAACCCTCACTATTACTTCTTAGTTCTAATTCGTGCACTTGACCAGGTCGGATTATAAAAATAGTATGATCTGTAACATCATAATTAACAAAATCTATTTCGTGATTTCCAGTGCCTTTTTTCAATACTAAAAAGAAGAAAAAATCATGTCTATGAAGCTCGTGAACCATATCTTTTCCATTAAGAAGTTCCTGAAGATTTTTAATCATAAAATCACCAGATAGGTTAGGTTCTTTTTGAGAAGTTTTTAAATGTCTTACAGGGATGGTTTTCATGAGGTTAGAATCTAACTAATGTAATACAAATTTAAGTAGAAAAAGAGCAAGGAATAATAAGTAATTCTAAAAAATAAAAAAGTCCTATAAATTATATAATTCATAGGACTTTTAAGTCGGGGTGGCAGGATTCGAACCTGCGACCTCCTGCTCCCAAAGCAGGCGCGATGACCGGGCTACGCTACACCCCGAAAAGTGTAAAAATCGTAATGTAGTTTATCTCGAGTAAAACGAGAGGCTACATCCTGTTTTTAATTGGGACTGCAAATGTAGAAAAAAAAAGTAAACTACAAATAAAAAAAAGAAATAATTATTAAATAATTTGACCTTATAAGGTAATAGTTAAAATATATTTAAAAGGATATAACTAGAAATAAAAAAAAATTACATTTGTAACTTCAAAAAATTCAAGATAATGGCAGAAAAAATTAAATGTTTGATTATTGGGTCTGGTCCAGCAGGTTACACAGCAGCAATATATGCAGCAAGAGCAGACATGAAACCAGTTATGTACACAGGAATGCAAATGGGAGGACAGTTAACAACCACTACAGAAGTTGATAATTTTCCAGGTTATCCAAAAGGTACTGATGGTACAGCAATGATGGAAGATTTAAAAAGTCAAGCAGAGCGTTTTGGAACAGATGTACGTTTTGGAATGGTAACTAAAGTAGAGTTTTCTAACGAAGAAGGAGGAATTCATAAAGTAATTGTCGATGAATCAACAGAAATAGAAGCTCAAACTGTTATTATTTCTACAGGAGCTACTGCTAAATATTTAGGTTTAGAAAGTGAGCAACGTTTAATTGGTGGTGGAGTTTCTGCTTGTGCTACTTGTGATGGGTTCTTTTATAAAGGACAAGATGTTGTTGTTGTTGGAGCAGGTGATACCGCAGCAGAAGAAGCAACCTATTTAGCTAACATTTGTAGTAAAGTTACCATGTTAGTTCGTAAAGATTATATGCGTGCTTCAAAGGCAATGCAACACCGCGTAAACAAAACAGAAAATATTACTGTTATGTATAACACTGAAATTGATGAGGTATTAGGTGAGAATGTTGTTGAAGGAGTTCGTGCTGTGAATAATGAAACAGGTGAAAAAACGGAGATTCCAGTAACAGGTGTATTTATTGCAATAGGGCACAAACCAAATACTGAATTGTTTAAAGATGTTTTAGACATGGATGAAACAGGTTATTTAATTACTAAAGGAAAATCTACTAAAACTAATTTACCAGGAGTTTTTGCTGCAGGTGATGTGCAAGACAAAGAATATCGTCAAGCTGTAACAGCCGCAGGTACAGGATGTATGGCGGCTTTAGATGCTGAACGTTACTTAGGAGCATTAGAATAAAACATAAAGTATATAAAATTAAAAAAGGGTACGCTAATACGTACCCTTTTTATTTTATTTAGAATTTTGTTCGCTTTCACGAATAAGCTGTCGAATCCAATCATTAGGAATCATATCAATAGTAAGGTTTATGCGTTCCTCATCACCATTATTAATAACTTTATGAGGATCGGTAAGTCGCATATACCAGCATTCCCCAGGTTTCATGAGTACGGGAGTGTTATTTAAGTAAAAAGTTACATTTTCATTATTTAAGATAGGAATAGTAAGTCGTATTACTGATTTTTCAACCTCCAAACCTAAGGTAGGATCTGTGTGTTCCTTTACTGTTGAGTGTGGTGCTAGTCGAAGTAACCTAACTAAATTAACAGTAGTATTCTCTTTAAAAAAATCGATAACACTAGTTAAATACGGAGACTTTTTTAAGGCATTAGTATCTAGCCAATCTGTCCAAGAACCATCAGCATAATCTTCAGCAGGGGGCGGAAAAGGTAATGAGGTATCCACTAAATGTGCGGGTGACCGTAAAGGAACTACATCATAATATTCAAAATTATCTAGCTGTAAAGCTTTAGCCTCTTCAAGCATTTTAGCGGTATTAAAGTTAAGAGGTAGCTTAATACGATCACTAAAAGCATTACTTGTCCTAGTAGTAACTGTTTCCATAGACCTATGTTTATAAAAGTTTGAGTTAGTATATTGTAAAACTACAAAAAAGTAGAATTTTTTTCCTAAGTGTTACATTTTTATAAAGTTACCTCTTTTATTCTAACCATTTGTAATTTATAAGCAAGTGTCACTTAATTTTTGACTATCAGATTTATAAACAGTTGGTATTGCTTGATCCGCATTAATTTTAATACAAGTTAAATCAGGATTTCTGTCTACTCTTAAATCTTCAAGTTTCAAATTAGAACTAACATCTAAATTAGTAAGTAAATTACTAGTGATGTACAGATGTTTTAAATTGATAAATGAATGAATATTAATAGCATTTATTTGATTGTCTGAAGCTAAAAATGTTTCTAAAGGGCTAATGTCATCAATACTAATAGAAGTAATTTTATTACTTGTTAATACAACACTTTTTAATTTTGAGGTGTCTTCTGTTTTAAATGAAGTTAGTAAATTGTTAGTTACCGTTAATTCTTCTAAAGAATTATTAGATATATTTAAATGAGTTAATTTATTAAAAGATAAATTTAATATTTTAAGCTTACCAGCTTTTTCCAAGCCTGTAATAGTGGTAAGGTCGTTAGAATGAATATCTGCTAAAAGAAGATTAGGATTATTACTAAGATCAATAGTAGTTAAGTAGTTTGCGTTTAAATATAAGGTATCTAACTTTGTGTTAGAGCTTAGGTTAATAGCTTTAATCTTTTGTCCAGCAGCAGATAAATACGTTAAGTTTGAAAAAGCTTCAATACCAGTTAAGTCACTCGTTTCACCAAAACTACGATCTAAGTTTAAGTTTAAACGAGTAATTTTTTTTGCATCTTCTATTGATATTTTTTGATTAATACTACCATCACTATCTAACTTTTGTTCTACTAATATTGTCTCAAAATGTTTATCAGGTATGCTAATATAAACCTCGTTTCCAGTATCAGGAGTCTCATCGTCACTAGAACAAGAGGAAAAAAGGAATAGAGCTAAGACAAGTGTAGTGTAAGCAATTTTATATTTTAAAAATAAAGATTTCATAAGCTGTTTAATTTTTTAAGCGTAGTTTTAATTTATGAGATATTGTTATTATTTTAATTTTTAGGAGCAAAATACAGCGAGTAAGATTTAGGAATAGGAGTTTTTTAAATTAACTTTTCCAATTTTTATTCAAGTTATAAAAATACAAAAAGTGACTCTGATGATTTATCAGAGCCACTGTTATTTTTATGCTAAAAAAATTAAGGATATTAAAGATACCTATCAGTTTCCTCTATTTCAAGATCATTAATACTGGCATATCTTTTTTTCATTTGTCCGTTATTGTCAAACTCCCAGTTTTCATTACCATAAGCTCTATACCATTTGCCTTCTTTGTTCTGATATTCATATTCAAAGCGTACAGCAATTCTATTTTCACTGTGAGCCCAATATTCTTTTTTTAGTTTATAATTAAGCTCATTTTGCCACTTTTTACTCAGGAAGTTAATAATTTCTTCTCTACCATTTACAAAAGTGTCTCTATTTCTCCATTCACTATCTATAGTGTAAGCTAATGCAATTTTTTCAGGATTTTGAGAGTTCCAAGCATCTTCTGCTAGTTGAATTTTTTGTTTAGCTGTTTCAAGAGTAAAAGGAGGGAGTGGATGTTTCTGTTCCATAATAATTATAGTAAGTTTTGTATTATTTTTTTTGATTTATATACTATTTCATTTGATTTGAAGAGTTGACTTTCTATGATAGCACTTTCAAAAAGTAGGTAAATATGGGTAGCTAGTAATTCGTTATCTGTTAACTCCTGAAAAAAATTATTCAATTCTTTTTTATGAGATTGAATCACTATGAGTATAGTTTCTTGCTCTTTTGATATTTCTGATAGAATATTCAAAAAACTACACCCCCTGAAATCCTCTTTTGTATTCATATGAGCTACAAAATCAAAAGAAAGGAGTATTGTGTCTTTTGAATTTTTACTTTTTGAAGTAAACTTAAATAGTTCTTTAAACCAAAATTCGTGTCTATTGTTTAAGAAGTCGACACACAAAGCATCTTTTGATTTAAAGTGCTGATAAAAACTTGCTTTGGCTACTTTAGCTTCTTTAATAACTTGGTTAATACCCGTGCTGTTATAACCTTGTTGATGAAATAAATGGGCTACAGTTTCTAATATACGTTCTCTAGGGCTACTCATATTCTTAATTTTTGTCAAAGTTATATGAATTTTAAAGAACAGACAAGTCTGTTTGTAGTTTTAACATTTTTAGTTTAATAAATAAACTAATTCTGTGGAAGTTATTTATACTTCCACATTTTTTATATGCCAAGAGTTAAATCATTTAATGAAGAAGAAGCATTAACCAAAGCAATGTGTTTGTTTTGGAAACGAAGGCTATTCAGCAACTTTTGTTTAAGATTTGGTTTACCATTTAGGAATTAATAGGGCTAGTTTATATGATACTTTTGGAGATAAAAAAGAGCTATCAAACTCTATCAATGTAGCCTTGTCTTTACTTACTTAGTTTTAAAATTCGAAAAGCTCCTTGAATTACTAAAACAAAAACAATGGTTCCAATAATCAAATCAGGTTTGCTCGAACTTAACCAATTTACCAAAAGTCCAGCGATTATAACTCCTAAATTGATAATCACGTCATTCGAGGTAAAAATCATACTCGCTTTCATATGTGCCTCTTCTTTGCTTTTTGACTTTTGCAAAATGTAAAGACAAATTCCGTTTGCGATAAGTGCAAAAATCGAAACGATAATCATTGTCGAAAAATCGGGAAGTTTCTCGTCTCCGAAAAATCTTCTTAAAACTTCCACAAATCCAATAATCGCAAGTGTGATTTGAAAATATCCAGCAAGTTTTGCAATCCGCTTTTTCTTAATCAACGTTCCGCCAACTGCAAACAAGCTAATTCCGTAAACGAAACTGTCGGCAAGCATATCCAGGCTGTCGGCAACAAGTCCCATTGATTTTGAGATTATTCCTGTTGTCATTTCGATAATAAAAAAGACAAAATTTATCGCCAGTACAATCCAAAGTAGCTTTTTTTGGTTGGTGTTTTCTACAAAATCTTTTTCGTTGGTTTCTTCGGTCGAGATTTTCTTTCCGCCTAATTTTAATTCGATAATTGACTTTTCAATTTGGTCGTTATGACCATCGTGAAAAACGGTCAATTTTCGGTTTGGAATGTCAAAATCAAGATTTTTGATTTCTTGAATTCCGTCCAGTTTCATTCGGATTAGATTTTCCTCTGAAGGACAATCCATCTTACTGATTTCAAATATCGTTTTGTTCATTTTAGTCGTCATCTTCGTTTCCAAAAGGTTTGATAATTACTCCAACGCTAAATATAAAACCGTCTGTTGGTGCATATATTTCGGGAAATTCTGGATTGTCGTGTGGTGGCAAAACCAAAGGCGAGAACCTGCTTTGTCTTCTATCGGTAAAGTTTTCAAAATTCACAAAAGTTGTTCCCCATTTAAAATTTCGCATTGCCACAAAACCCATTGTTATGAAGTCGGTTGTTTCTGTTCCATTAGACAAAAATTGCTTTCCTGTGTAAAACGTTTCATAACCGATTCGCCATTTTTCAGATTCGTACATCAAAACACTTCCTGCGTTATGTTTTGCTGTCAAAGGTTTTTGAGGATTGCCAGCTAAATAGTTCAACCTTGTGTCAATGAGTGCATAATTTAGGAACCACCTAAAATCTTTATAGGTAAACTTGATGTTTGTTTCAGCACCTTTGCTCAAAATTTCATCTGTTGCATTCTCAAATTGGAAAAATCCATTATCAGTTGAATTTAACAGTAATGCATCATTAATCGCAGTTACATAAAACAGTTGATTAATAGAAAAACCAACAGTTTCAAATAAACGTGTTTGATAGTTGAAATCAAGATTTACACCATAAGAACGTTCCGCATTTAGTGAAGATTTATCAATACCAAGTACATTTCTAAAATTGATAAATTCCGCCTCTTCTGTAAAAATATCTGGAATTTTGTAACCTAATCCACCACCAATTCTGCTCGAAAATCCACTATCGTTTTTGTATAGCAATGAAACTCTTGGAAGCGGAAAGAATCCAAAATCAGTATTGTAATCTGCTCGTAATCCTGTTTCCAAAATCCAATTATCCGAAATGTCATAAATATTATTTACAAATGCTCCGAATGTTATGTCTGTTTGGTCACGTTGCAAAGTCACATTATTATTTTCATCAAAAGCAGAAGTATAGAGATTTGCACCAAAAATCCAATCTGTTTTATTGGCGGACTTTTGATAGTTTATTTCCGTGAATGTATTGGTTTGTTTACCATCAAAAACAAAATCGGGAATGGTTAGTTTTCTATCAAAGAATGAGATGCTGTTTTTAATATTTAATGAACTAACCGAATCTAATTGAGTTTCGTAAACCGCTTGACTGCTCAACCTTTTTGATAGATTTTCTTCGGTATATTGATGGATGCCATTTGCGCCACTTTCAATTTTTGTGATGTCGCCACCAATTCTGTCGTCATACGTTCCGTTTAAGCTAAACCAAAATGTTGTTTTTTCTGATGGATAATAAAAGAATTTTGGGTTGAAAGAAATAGATGTTGTTTGTGGTAAATTACTAAAGCCATCATCTTCTGGGTCGTAAGCCTTTTGATAATGACCTGAACCGTATAATGAAACTCCAAATTTTTCATTTCGTTTGCTATAAAATACATTAGCTGTACTTCCTAATGCTTGTGTTTGTGTCAACATAATATCCAAAGTTGGCTCTTCGTCAGGTGTTTTTGATACCATATTTATCAAACCTCCAATTGCTCCACCACCATAAAGTGTTGATGAACTTCCTTTAATGATTTCAAATTGTTTTAAGTCCAATGGCGGAATTTGCAGAATACTCAAACCGCTTGAAAATCCGCCATAAAGTGGAAATCCATCTCGTAAAAGTTGTGTGTAACGTCCATCAAGACCTTGAATTCTAATGTTGGTATTCGCACTACTTAAAGAAGTTTGTTGCATCTGTATTCCTGTACTTTCCCGAAGTACCATTGAAATATTGGTTGGGTTCATTACCGCTTTTTCGCCTAATTCTTCCGCTCCAATAAATTCAATTCGAGTTGGAATTTTTCTAACAGTTCGTGTACTTCTTGAAGATTGTATGACAACTTCGTCAAGTTCATTACCTCCAGATTCGAGCTTGAAAGCGAACTCCTTTTTTGTTCCAACATCAATAGTAGTTTCTATGGTTTTGAAGCCTATGTATGAAATTTTTATAATATGGTTTCCATTTGGGATTTCTGTAAATGTGGCAATTCCGTCAAAATCTGTTACTGCTCCTTTTTCTAATTCTTCAAAATAGACCGTAGCACCCAATAATGGTTCGTTGGTTTCTGCATCGCTAACAGAAATGGAAATATCGCTCGTCTGTGCGAAAGATATAATTGATACGAATAGAAATAATGTGTTTAAAAATATGTTTTTCATCTGCTTATTCTGGTTTAAAAGAATAATGCAAATGTATTTAGGATTTACTGCAACTCGATTGCAAAGATTACTTGTTGCAGTTGTCGCACAAGCCTTTTACGACCATATTTGCTTGTTGTAACTTAAAGTTTTCGGGAAGTTGAATTTTTGGAATAGGAACATCAAAAAGGCAGAATGTTTTATCGCAGTTTGTGCAATAAAAATGATAGTGCAAATCCTTTGGGTCGCAGTTACAGCCTTTGGCACAAACCGCATATTTGGTCATTCCAGAACCATCTTCAATGCTGTGGATGACTTTGTTTTCCTCAAATGTTTTGAGTGTTCTGAAAATCGAACTTCTGTCCATGTATGCCAATGCGTTTTCAATATCTTTTAAAGATTGGGCTTTTTCTTGGCTCAAAAGATGACGTAAAACCACAGTTCTGACTGCGGTGTTTTTCACTTTTTTTATTTTTAGGATTTCTTCTTCGGTTTGCATTTTCCTAATGTATCATTTTTTTCGAGCGTTGGCGAAAAACAGCTCTTTTATTTTTTTCAGCGGTGGCTTTTTGCGGTTGGAAAAAAATAAATGTGCTGTTTGTGCGGTTGGCTTTTTTAGTTCAAATGTTCAATTTTAGCACGGTTTTTTGCATTATGCACAACTAGTTTATATACGTAATAAAATTACTTATATATTCCTTTTACGGTAAGATATGCGGAACTTTTAGCAATTTTATTAACACTTTCAAATATAAAGAAATAAGATAAAAAAGTGCAACTTTTTTATCGGGACTACAAACGAAGCCTAATCGGTTGTCTTCCTTCTTCAGTAATAGGAGCAACTTTAAACAAGTTGACACACTTTATTGAATACTCCCCGTTAATCGGGCGCTAATATCACGGCATGCTCCGAAGACACCACGGCATGGGTCGCTGATATCACGGCGTGCTCCGCAGACACCGCGGCATGGGTCGCTAATATCACGGCATGCTCCGAAGATACCACGGCACGGGTCGCTGATATCACGGCGTGCTCCGTTGACACCGCGGCATGGGTCGCTGATATCACGGCGTGCTCCGCAGACACCACGGCACGGGTCGCTGATATCACGGCATGCTCCGAAGACACTACGGCATGGGTCGCTAATATCACGGCGTACTCCGTTGACACCACGGCACGGGTCGCTAATATCACGGCATGCTCCGCAGACACCGCGGCACGGGTCGCTGATATTACGGCGTGCTCCGCAGACACCGCGGCATGGGTCGCTAATATCACGGCATGCTCTCTGCTTTTACATCAGTACAGATTCAACCCAACATTCACTGTATACTTATTAGCGGACGTTGCCTTTGGCAGTAAAAAATAAACCTCATACCAACAAACCAAAAAAAGGCTGTATAGTATGAGGTTTCCCCTAAGTTATTAATTCGTTTAAAGTAACAACTATCGTGAATTATTTTTCAGTAGTTACTTTTTTAAAGCGCATCATGGTTACATCGTCCATTAATAAGTTTAGTTTTCCTTCTAAGTCAAAACTATACTTGTTTACTTTTTTAATGGTTTTTAAAAACTCTTGTTCTCCTTGTCCGCAGTACATCATAGTTGTTGGTCCTGGTTCTCCAAAAGAAATCGCATTTTCTTCTCCTAACGTAAATTCAGCAGCATAACCGTTACAACCATTATTTCCTGTAGCTTTCTTTGTTTCTTTATCAAACGTAAGTTGTGGCTTTTTATCAGGAAACAATCCTTCAAAAGCAATTCTAGGTCCAGAGATGTATTCTAGTTCCCAAGCGGTTCCGTATAATTGTTCAGCAGTATCTTTTTTAGCACAAGACACTGTAATTAATAGAATTACTGCGAATACAAATGATAGTTTTTTCATAATATGTAAGTTTAGTTATTAGTATTAAATTCAGTTGAGTTTTTTACTACAAATTTTCTTGATGCTTCACCATCTACCAATTTGTATGTAATTTGTCTGGTACCTCCTGTTGGGTTAGCATTAGAATCTTCTTCTTTATAAATAGGAAAACGTTGCGCTAAGGTTGTTTCAATAATGGTAAATTCATCGTGCCCCATATATCCCTTACTTAATTCTTTATTATCGGTAATAGGAGGGAAGTATATTTGACTCATCGATTTTTTATTGTTTACTGAAAATCCTATTACATTTCCGTAGCTTCCACTTCCGTCAGATTTTGTATAGATTAATATTTCTGGAGAACCATCAGAGTTTAAATCTTCAATTTCAGCATCAACAACACTACCATCAATTGTTTGAGTAACGGCAGAATTGTCAATTTCTAATCCGTAAGGAGTAACTGTTAATTCAGTTTCCATTCCATTTTTTTGAGTAGCAATGCTAAAACTAATTCCTTGTAAGGTTACATTTTTTCTAAAAATGGTTTTGTCTATCTGTGTTTGGTCAAGGTTTCCTTCAATTTTATGATAAGAACCTGCAAGACTTCCTCCACCTGAACAGTAAAAGTTTAATAAACCGTTATCTTCTTTGTTTGCCGTTGCAATAGAAATTTGTTTGTTTTTAAAAGAAAATACTACAGTCTTACCATTTATGTCAGTTGTATACGTGCTGTCATTTGCTTTTTTAGCAAGAGCGTCAAAAGTACAAGTAGGTTTTTTCTTGTCAGCACGTGAGCGAACAGCAATTTTTATATTGTCATTTGCGGCAGGTTTTACAGCAACTGAAACCCAATCGTACCCTTCGTTTCTTTTTTCATATTCTGAAGAAACGTAGTTTCCTGTAACATCAGTAATTGTAGCTACAGTTTCTTGTTTTGTGGTTTCTTGTGTATCTGTTTTTTTTGCTTCGTTTTTACAGCTAACGATGGCTAAAAATGCTATTACTAGTAGTGCTGAATTGGTAAGTTTTATCATGCTATTTTATGTTTTTTGCTTCTAAATAACAATAAATATACCATTAAAGATATGAAAAAACGTTTTAAGAAAACCTTAAGATTCTTGTTTTTTAGTAGGTTGATATTGTAGCGTATAGGTTTAATAACGTTTTTTGAGGGCATAAAAAAAGACCGCCAAAACCTAATTTGACGATCTTTTAAACAAACAACTAAATTCTAAAACCTATAAAAGTTGAAGAAAGTTTTAAAAAACTACCTATGCTTGTTAGCAACATTAGGTAGTTTTAATATGTTTAGAAGCAGTATTTATTTTCTGCTTTTAATTTTTCTGCGATTGTATTACGTAATTCAACTACGTTAGGGTAGTTTGCATACTTTGTAAAACGCTTAAGTCCCATTAACATCATACGTTGTTCATCACCTTCAGCGAAAGAAATAATTCCTTCTCTTGCACTTTTGGTAATAATTTCAACAGCATTGTATAAGTATAACTTAGCCATTGCAATCTGTTCTTTTTGAGCCTCTTCACCAAAACGCTTCGCGTTCTTCTCAGTTCTTAAAATTCCAGATTCTGCCATGTATATTTCAATTAAAATATTTGAAGCAGCAGTTAATAACTGTTGGTGTTGCTCTAACTCTGGTCCAAATTTTTGTAAAGCAGCACCTGCAACCATTAAGAATACTTTCTTAAGTTTAGCAAGGATTTCTTTTTCTTCTGAGAATAATTCAGAATAATCTGGAGTATCGAAAGAAGGAATTCCCATTAATTCGTTTTGAACTGCCATTGCAGGATTTAATAAATCTACATGACCTTTCATTGCTTTTTTAACTAACATTCCTACCGATAATAAACGGTTAATTTCGTTAGTTCCTTCGTAGATACGTGCAATACGAGCATCTCTCCAAGCAGACTCCATTGGAGTTTCTTCAGAGAATCCCATACCTCCAAAAATTTGGATTCCTTCATCAGCACAATTTTGTACGTCTTCTGAAACTGCTACTTTTAAGATAGAACATTCAATAGCGTATTCTTCAACACCTTTTAATTCTGCTTCTTGATGAGTGTTTCCTTCAGATTCACGAATAGCGATTCTGTCTTCAATATTTTTAGCTGCTCTATATGATGCAGACTCACCAACATAAGCGTTAGTAGCCATTTCAGCTAATTTCATTTTAATAGCTCCAAACTCAGCAATAGGAGTTTTAAATTGCTTACGCTCGTTTGCATAGTTTACAGCATGAGTTACAATTCTTCTTTGAGAATCTAAACAAGCAGCAGCTAACTTAATACGACCAACGTTTAAGGCGTTCATGGCAATTTTGAATCCACCACCACGAACAGATAACATGTTTTCAACAGGAACTAAGGTATCGTTGAAAAATACCTGACGAGTTGAAGAGGCACGAATACCTAATTTGTGTTCTTCTTCTCCTAAAGTTACTCCGTTAGGATTGTTTTTATCATATTCTAAGATAAAACCAGTAATGTTTTTATCGTCTTCGATACGAGCAAAAACGATGAAGATTTCAGCAAAACCTGCATTCGAAATCCACATTTTTTGTCCGTTAATTTTGTAGTGTTTTCCGTCTTCGGTTAACTCAGCAGTAGTTTTACCTGAGTTTGCGTCAGATCCTGCTCCTGGTTCTGTTAAACAGTAAGCTCCAAAACGCTCTCCCATTGCTAAAGCAGGAACATATTTTTGCTTTTGCTCTTCAGTACCGTATAAAGTAATTGGCATGGTACCAATACCTGTGTGCGCACCAAAAGCTGTACTAAAAGATCCTGTTCCACTTGAAATGTAATCACATGTTAACATGGTAGAAACGAATCCCATTCCTAATCCGCCATAAGCTTCAGGAACAGCCACACCTAAAAATCCTAATTCACCAGCTTTACGCATAGTTTCTTCGGTAAGTGCATAATCTTTCTTTTCGAAACGTTCTTTATGAGGAATGATTTCACGGTCGTTAAATTCTTTAACCGCATCACGCATCATTGTTTGCTCTTCTGAAAAATCTTCAGGAGTAAATATATCTTCACATTTTGTTTCTTTTACTAGGAACTGCCCTCCGCGTAAAAGATCTTTTGTTAATTCTGACATAGTATATTAGATTTTAAGATTCAAGAGCCAAGAGTCAAGACTTATTCAGACCAGATTGGAAACTTGAAATCATTTTTTGTATTGACTTAATTTTTTGTTCTAATTCTTTAAACTTTTCTTCAGATAGGTAGCTTTCATTAAAAGCAATAATTAATTGTGTTTCCCATTCAAATGAAGAACCTAAGCTATCTTCTAAATATTTATTAAAATGTTTGTTAGTGCTTTTACTTGAACCCTCAGCTATGTTAGAAGGAATAGAAACAGCACATCTATTCATCTGAGAAACCAAGCCAAATTTTTCAAAGTCTGGAAAGGTTCTAGTTAATTTATAAGAATCAGAAACTAAATTCATGCTTTCAGTCCAAATTTTTAATTTTTTGAAATTGTGCATCGTCTTGTTTCTTGATTCTAATAGTCTTGTTTCTTAATTTAGGAATTCAAAAATACCAGCAGCACCTTGACCAGTACCTACACACATGGTTACCATTCCGTATTTGTTATTCATGTTACGCTTACGCATTTCATCAAATAACTGAACAGATAGTTTACCACCAGTACATCCTAATGGGTGACCTAAAGCAATTGCCCCACCATTTACGTTAACGATATCCGGATTTAATCCTAATTCGCGAATAACTGCTAACGATTGTGAAGCAAACGCTTCGTTTAGTTCAATTAATTCAATATCACTTTGTTGTAAACCTGCTTGTTTTAATGCTTTTGGAATAGCTGCTACAGGACCAATTCCCATAATACGAGGTGGCACTCCTGCTGCTGCATAACTTACTAAACGAGCTTCTGGTTGAATACCTAACTCTTTTACCATATCTTCACTCATTACCATTACAAAGGCAGCTCCATCACTTGTTTGTGATGAGTTACCAGCAGTAACAGAACCGTCAGCAGCAAATACTGGACGTAATCTTGCTAAGGCTTCTACGCTTGTTCCACGACGTGGACCTTCGTCTTTAGTAACTGTGTAATTTCTTGTAGCGCGTTTTCCGTTTCCATCAATGTAAGTTTCTTCTACATCAATTGGAGCTATTTGATCTTGGAAACGATCACTATCTAATGCTTTTAAAGCTTTCATGTGCGATTCGTATGCAAATTGATCTTGATCTGCACGAGATACATTGTATTGTTGCGCTACTGCTTCTGCAGTATTACCCATTCCCCAATAGTAATCTTCGTGACCTGCATTTACGATATCGTAGTTTAATTCTGGTTTAAAACCTGTCATTGGTACAGAACTCATGCTTTCTGCTCCACCAGCAATAATACATTCTGCCATTCCAGATTGAATTTTTGCTACTGCCATACCAATAGTTTCTAATCCTGATGAACAGAAACGGTTTACGGTAACTCCAGGAACATCCACAGAATCTAATCCGATTAACGAAATAATTCTTGCCATGTTTAATCCTTGAGAACCTTCTGGCATTGCGTTACCAACAATAACATCATCGATACGCTTTACGTCGAATTCTGGCAACTTTGTCATCATATACTTGATGGTTTCAGCAGCTAATTCGTCAGCTCTTTTAAATCTGAACACACCTTTTTTAGATTTCCCTACGGCGGTTCTATATCCTTTTACTATATATGCTGTTTTCATATTTTCAAGTTTTTAGTGTTTAGTTTTAAGTTTTTAGTGATTATTAATTGATCACTTATAACTGAAAACTAATAACTCGCAACTTTTAGTTGCGTAAAGGTTTACCAGTTTTTAACATATGCTGAATACGCTCTAACGTTTTTCTTTCAGTAGTTAAACTTAAGAAAGCTTCACGTTCAAGGTCTAATAAATACTGCTCAGTAACTTTTGTTGGTTCTGATAAATCTCCTCCAGCCATTACATAGGCTAGTTTGTTTGCAATTTTCTGATCGTGTTCAGAAATATATTTAGAAGCTTCCATAGAGTCTGTTCCTACTAAGAACATTCCTAAGGCTTGCTTACCTAATACTAAAACATCTTTACGTTTTACTGGTTGTGTATAACCTGCTTCAGCTAATAACACAGCGTGCTTTTTAGCTTCTGCAATTTGACGGTCTTTGTTTACAACCACAACATCTTTTCCTTTTTGTAGTAGGTTTAAGTCGTATGCTTCATAAGCTGAAGTTGCAACTTTAGCCATACCAATAGTTAAGAAGTGCTCTTGTAATACGTTTAATTGAACATCACCAGTGTGGAATAAGTCCTGAGCTCTTAACGCCATTTCTTTAGATCCACCACCACCAGGAATTACTCCAACTCCAAACTCTACTAATCCGATGTAGGTTTCAGCAGCAGCAACTACTTTATCAGCGTGTAATGATAATTCACATCCACCACCTAATGCCATTCCGTGAGGAGCAGCAATGGTAGGAATTGCAGAGTAACGCATACGCATCATGGTATCTTGGAAATATTTGATCGCCATGTTTAACTCATCGTACTCTTGCTCAACAGCCATCATAAAAATCATTCCGATGTTGGCACCTACAGAGAAGTTTGCAGCTTGGTTACCAATTACTAATCCTTGGAAGTCTTTTTCAGCTAAATCAACTGCTTTGTTTAATCCTGCTAAAACATCACCACCAATGGTATTCATTTTAGATTGGAATTCACAGTTTAAAATTCCGTCTCCTAAATCTTCAATCACAACTCCAGAGTTTTTGAATACCTCAGTAGTTTTACGAATGTTATCTAAGATGATAAATGAATCTTGTCCTGGTTTTTTAACTTGTGCTTTTGCAGGTACATCGTAGTAATATGTTGCACCGTCTTTAACTGTATAGAAAGATTTTTCTCCTTTAGCTACCATTTCAGTAACCCAAGCAGCAGGCTCTTTTCCTTCAGCTTTCATTAATTCGATACCTTTTTCAACTCCTACAGCATCCCAAATTTCGAAAGGACCATTTTCCCATCCGAAACCAGCTTTCATGGCATCGTCAATTCTGTATAATTCATCAGAAATTTCTGGAATTCTATTTTGAACATACGCAAACATTGCTGCGAAGTTCTTACGGTAGAATTCTCCTGCTTTATCTTTTCCGCCAACTAATACTTTAAATCGGTCAATTGGCTTATCAATTGTTTTTGTTAATTCTAAGGTAGCAAATTTTGCTTTTTTAGACGGACGGTATTCCATCGTATCTAAATCTAAGGCTAAAATTTCACGCTTTCCTTCAGCATTGGTTGTTTTTTTGTAAAAACCTTGTTTGGTTTTGTTTCCTAACCACTTATTTTCCATCATCGTGTTGATGAAATCTGGCAACTTAAATAAGTCGTGAGCTTCGTCGTTAGGACAGTTTTCGTAGATTCCGTTAGCAACGTGTACTAAAGTATCTAATCCAACAACATCAACAGTACGGAAAGTAGCTGATTTAGGACGTCCAATAACTGGTCCTGTTAATTTATCAACCTCTTCAATAGTTAAACCTAATTCTTTTACTTGGTGGAATAACGATTGGATTCCGAAAATACCTATACGGTTTCCAATAAACGCTGGAGTATCTTTTGCTAATACTGAAGTTTTTCCTAAGAATTTAGAACCATAATCCATTAAGAAGTCTGTAACTTCTTGTTTACAGTCAGGTCCTGGAACAACTTCAAATAATTTTAAATAACGAGGAGGGTTAAAAAAGTGCGTTACCGCAAAGTGCTTACGAAAATCTTCACTACGTCCTTCGTTCATAAACTTAATAGGAATCCCTGAAGTGTTGGTAGAAATAATAGTACCAGGCGTACGGTATTTTTCAACTTGCTCAAAAACACTTTGTTTAATGTCTAAGCGCTCAACAACTACCTCCATAATCCAATCTACATCTTTTACTTTGTGTAAATCGTCCTCAAGGTTTCCAGTAGTAATTCTATCTGCAAATTTTTTATTGTAGATAGGTGATGGTTTCGACTTTAATGAAGCAGTCAAAGCATCATTTACCAAACGGTTACGAACTACTTTGTCTTCTAAGGTTAATCCTTTTGCTTTTTCTTTGTCGTTAAGCTCTCTTGGAACGATGTCCAAAAGCAATACTTCAACGCCAATGTTAGCAAAATGACATGCAATACCTGATCCCATGATACCAGAACCGATAATTGCTACTTTTTTAATTCTTCTTGCCATTTGTTTGTTGGTTTGTTTTATACAGCTTTATTGTCAATATTTTCTTCTTCGTATATTAACTTATCTGTAATTAGTTTGTTTATTGTTGTTGTTACTTTGAAGAAGGTTTCTAATTCTTCTTCAGTAATATGTTCTCTTACTTTATTATTGAATTGGTATACATGCCCTTTTGAAACTTCACGCATTTCTTTACCATATTTAGTAAGCTTTAAAATAACGCTTCTACCATCATTAGGATTTTTCTCGCGACATATAACTCCTTTGTCTTCCATTGTCTTTAACAAACGAGAAAGACTTGTAGGTTCCATTCCCATTAACGGTCCCAGAGCAGTTGAAGGAGTACCGTTTTCAAAATCTATATTCAATAAAGCAAAAGCCGTAGCCATTGTGCTATCATGCTTTGCAGCTTGCTCGTTATACATTTTAGCAACGGCTTGCCACGTGGCTCTTAATTGGTGATCTATTGATTTATCCTTATCCATGAATGCCAAATATATAAAATTTTATTATGCATGCATAGTATTTTATAAAAAAGTTATGCATGCATAATAAAATTAACAAAAAATTAATCTTGTAACGTTTAGAGAGAAGCGTATACTAATTGAGTATAAAAATATGTAAGTTTGTCACTACTGTTTTTAAATAAACGGTAATTAATCAACTATAAATCTATGAACAATTTATTAGAAATTAATAATGTAGTAAAGCGTTATGGCGATTATACTGCATTAAATAATGTTTCAATGCACATTCCTAAAGGTAGTGTTTTTGGTTTGTTAGGGCCTAACGGTGCAGGAAAGACCTCGCTTATTAGAATTATCAACCAAATAACAATGCCTGATGCTGGTGAAATTATTTTAGATGGAGAGAAGTTAGCTCCAAATCATATAGAACATATAGGATATTTACCTGAAGAAAGAGGGTTGTATAAAAGTATGAAGGTAGGAGAGCAGGCATTGTACCTTGCTCAATTAAAAGGGTTGAGTAAATCGGAAGCTAAAAAACGATTGAAATATTGGTTTGATAAATTTGATATTGGAGCTTGGTGGAATAAAAAGATTGAAGAGTTGTCTAAAGGGATGGCTCAAAAGGTACAGTTTATAGTAACGGTATTACATCAGCCTAAATTATTAATTTTTGATGAGCCTTTTTCTGGTTTCGATCCTATTAATGCACAACTAATAGCTAAAGAAATTTTACAGTTGCGTGATGAAGGAGCTACTATTATTTTTTCTACCCATAGAATGGAGTCTGTAGAGGAAATGTGTGATTATATAGCGTTGATTAATAAATCGAATAAAATTTTAGATGGTAAGCTAGAAGATATTAAAAAGGAGTTTAGAACTAATACTTTTCAGGTTGGATTGGCTACTTCTAATTCAAAAGAAGTGGAGCAAAAGCTAAAAGAAAACTTTGAGGTTTTACCAGCAGATTTTAAATTGTTAAATGAAGGGTTAAAATTAAATGTAAAACTTACCAACGGAAGTTCTCCAAACGATTTGTTATCGTATTTAACAACTCAGGGACAAGTACAACATTTTGTAGAGTTAGTGCCAAGTGCCAACGATATTTTTATTCAAGCAATCCATAAAAACAGTTAAGCAATGAAAAGATTACGATTAATTATAGAACGCGAGTTTATTGCTAAGGTTAGAAATAAGTCGTTTATCGTTATGACTTTCTTAAGTCCATTGTTAATGATTGGTATGGGGGCTTTAGTATTTTTTTTAATGAAAAAGAACGATGAAAAGGTTAAGAAGATAGTATATGTTGATGAGTCTGGAATGTTCTCTAAAGATATTTTTAAAGATTCAAAAACAGTAAAGTATGAAGATTTTACAGCCTTAGGAATTGAAAACTCTAAAAAGAAGGTCGAAGAAGGAGATTACTACGGAGCTTTATACATTCCGAAACAAGATAGTTTAGAAATGTTGGCAAAATCGATTGAGTTTTTCTCTAAAGATTCGCCAAGTATGTCTATCATGGAACGTTTAGAAGATAAAATTGATAAGGAGTTACGTCATAAAAAACTAACAAGCTTCGGAATTGATATTGCGCATATAGAAGAGTCTAAAATTTCATCAGAAATTAAAATGTTGAATTTCTCTGGGGAAAAATCATCAAAATTAATCAACGGATTAAAGATTGGTGTAGGAGCTATCGCAGGATATTTATTGATGATGTTTGTAATGATTTATGGGACATCGGTAATGCGTAGTGTTATTGAAGAAAAAACAAGTAGAATTATTGAGGTAATCGTTTCTTCAGTAAAACCTTTTCAATTAATGTTAGGAAAGATTATTGGAAATGCATCAGCTGGATTGTTACAGTTCTTTATTTGGGGGATTTTGTTTTTAGTGTTTAGCCTAGTAGCATCTTCTTTCTTTGGATTTGATATGATGGAAATGCAGTCGGCAAAAGTATCACCAGAACAAATGGAAGCTATTCAACAAACAGCAGCCAATAAAGGTGAAATGATTGTGCAAGAAATTTTCAGATTGCCTTTAGTAAAAATGTTCTTCTTATTCATTTTCTACTTCTTAGGAGGGTATATGTTATATAGCTCGTTGTTTGCAGCAGTAGGTGCAGCGGTAGATAATGAAACGGATACACAACAATTTATGATGCCTATTATGCTACCGTTAATTTTGGCAGTTTATGTAGGTTTTGCAACGGTTATTAACGATCCTCATGGTCCGGTTTCAGTAATATTTTCTTATATACCTTTTACATCTCCAATAGTGATGTTAATGAGAATCCCGTTTGGAGTTGCTTGGTGGGAAATAGCCATTTCTATGTTGCTATTAATTCTTACTTTTATGGTAATTGTATGGATTGCCGCTAAAATTTATCGTGTAGGTATTTTAATGTACGGTAAAAAACCAACCTACAAAGATTTATGGAAATGGATTCGTTATAATGGGTAATTAACACTTTTATGAAATTACTTAATATTGTTTAAAAGTGTTGATTATAAATTGTGTGTAACGATTATAACATAAACTAGGATGAAAGAAATAATAAAAGAAATAACGGATTTTCTAAACTATAGAATACCAATAGGAGGAAAAGATATTGAGTTTACAGTAAAAACAATTTTGTTTTTAATAGTAGGTTTACTTTTAGTGAAGCTTTTGTTGAAATATTTAAAAGTACTAGCAAAAAGTAAACTAGAACAGGAAGACAAAAATAAATTTGATACTATTTTCTCATTTACTAGTTGGTTAGTATATGTAATTGTTTTTTCAATAGGTTTAAGTTCAGCAGGAGTCGATTTAAGTGCGATTTTAGTAGCGTCTTCTGCTTTGTTAATAGGTATTGGTTTGGCGTTACAAACCTTTTTTCAAGATATAATCTCTGGAGTTTTTATTATTCTTGATAAAAGTGTTCATGTGGGGGATATTATTGAACTAGATGGAAAAGTTGGTAGGGTGGAAGAGATAAAACTGAGAACCACTAGAGCCGTAACAATCGATAATAAAGTATTGGTTATTCCTAATCACAAGTATTTATCTAACAGCCTATATAACTGGACGCAAAATGGTACTACAACTAGAGAAAGTGTAACAGTGGGTGTGGCCTATGGTAGTGATGTAGCTTTAGTGAAAAAATTATTGTTGCAAGCGGCCAGTGAACATCCAAAAGTATACCAGCATCCAGCTCCTTTAGTACTTTTTGAAAATTTCGGAGATAGTTCGTTAAATTTTAAATTAATTTTTACGTTAAATGATAGTTTTCAGGCAGCGATACCAAAAAGTGATATACGGTTTAAAATAGACGAGCTGTTTAGAGAGCATAATATAAGTATTCCGTTCCCTCAAAGAGATATACATATTGTAGATGCCAAAGGGTTGCATTTTGAACCTCCAAAAAAAGAGGTACTCCAAAACAATCAGAAAGAAATTGAAGGTAAAGAGGAAGGAAATTCTAAAGAAGAACTAAATAATTAAGCTGAAAAATGTTTGGCTTGCTTTTTGAGTTGTAACCACCAATGGTTCTTTCTTGTTGTAAAGAATGTGTTAATAAAGTAACGTTAATAGGTTCAGAAAACGAAGTAGGTGAGCTCCAAAAAATGATTTCTGATTTCAAGAATTTATTAAACTAGCCTTTTTAATATCTAAAAGACTAAAAAAATATGAGTAAAATATTAATAATAGAAGATGAAGCTGCAATTCGCAGAGTATTAAAAAAAATTATTTCTGAAGAAAACGATTCCTATGAAGTAGAAGAAGCTGAAGATGGTTTGCAAGGAATTGAAATGATAAAGAAAACAGATTACGATTTGGTTTTGTGTGATATTAAAATGCCAAAAATGGATGGTGTTGAGGTGTTGGAAAAAGCTAGAAAGTTAAAACCTGAAATACCAATGGTAATGATTTCTGGTCATGGTGATTTAGATACTGCAGTAAACACCATGCGCTTAGGAGCCTTTGATTATATTTCTAAACCGCCAGATTTAAATCGATTATTGAATACTGTAAGAAATGCTCTAGATAAAAAGGAGTTGGTAGTAGAAAATAAGCGTTTAAAGAAGAAGGTGAGTAAGAATTATGAAATGATTGGAGAGAGCGATGCTATTACTCATATTAAAGATATTATTGAAAAAGTGTCTGCAACAGAGGCAAGAGTTTTAATTACCGGACCTAATGGAACAGGAAAAGAGTTAGTAGCGCATTGGTTACACGAAAAATCTGACCGTTCTAAAGGTTCTATGATTGAAGTAAACTGTGCAGCTATACCTTCTGAGTTAATAGAAAGTGAATTGTTTGGGCATGTAAAAGGGAGTTTTACAGGAGCTAACAAAGATAGAGCAGGAAAGTTTGAAGCAGCTAATGGAGGAACCATTTTCTTAGATGAAATTGGAGATATGAGTTTGTCGGCACAAGCGAAAGTATTACGAGCATTACAAGAAAATCGTATTCAACGAGTAGGTTCGGATAAAGATATAAAAGTAAATGTACGTGTAGTTGCTGCAACAAATAAAGATTTAAAGAAGGAAATTGAAGAAGGACGTTTCCGCGAAGATTTATATCATCGTTTAGCAGTGATTTTAATTAAAGTTCCTGCATTAAACGATAGAAGAGAAGATATACCGTTATTAGTAGATTTCTTTGCCAAGAAAATTTCTGAAGAACAAGGGATGCCTAAAAAAGGTTTCTCGGAAGATGCTATTAAATTGTTACAAGAGTATGATTGGACAGGAAATATTAGAGAATTACGAAATGTAGTTGAACGTTTACTTATTTTAGGAGAAAAAGAAGTTTCTAAAAATGATGTAAAACTATTTGCTAGTAAATAATTAATAACGTTTTAAATTTTTGAGTTAATAATCACAGCAATAGAGTTAATTTATATAGATGCTTGTTTTTATTTTTATACAAAACAATAAAAATTATGAACATACAAGCATACTTAGCATTCAGAGGAGAATGTCAAAACGCATTAAATTTTTATGCAGACTTATTTAATGCAAAAATTGTAAATAAACAAACGTACAAAGACTCAAAGAGAGATATTCCAGAGGATTACAGGCATAAAATACAACATGCAGAATTGAAAGGGAAAGGGATTCACATTATGGCGTATGATGTTTCTCCAGATACTCCGCTAAATAGTGGTAATAATATTCAAATGAGTGTTGATTTAGATGATGAGGAGAAAGCTACTGTTGTTTTTAATGAGTTGTCTAACGGAGGTATAGTTCATACTGAACTATTGGAAACGGAATGGAACGCACTGTATGGGGCTTGTACCGATAAATTTAATATACGTTGGATGGTAAACTGTAAGTTATAGTAAGTAGTTTACAATAATTGTTATATAAATAAAGGTGAGGTTGTATTAGAAAGAAGCTAATACAATTTCATCTTTGTTGTTTTGTAAAAGTTCATAAAAGCTAACAGAATTAAGGGGGTATGAAGCTTTTAAAAAAACACAAAAAAAGAAAATAAATATGAAGCAATATTGAGTACGTAATGAGTAAAGCTTATAATTAAAAAACCATCTGAAGAAGATGGCTTTTTAATTATAAGAGGAAAGAAGTTATATGTCTTACACCTAAATTAAAGCTTTGTAGCTATTCAAGATTGAGTTAAAAAAAGATTATTTTAAAAATTTCCTAGCTAAAGTATATATTCCAAACTTACCAACTGTTTCAAATATAGTTTGAAACCAATTCCCCACAGATAAATCTTCTTTAAATTGTTCTTTTACAAGTTTAATTTCTTCTAAAGAAATATCTCTTTTAAGCTTCAGTAATTTTAGTTCTTTAGTTATTTCTTTACTATTATTATAGGTTTTCTTCATCGTCAAAATACTTTTTAGATAAATTTTTAATTACAAAATTCTCTACATTTGTTCTCATACTATATGCTATTAAAGCGAAAATTATAAAAAGTAAAGCTACTAACAAGTATCCTAAAACAACATTGTTTAAATAATTACCTATGGTTGCCGATATTGTTACAGCCAAAAAAACAAAAGCAATAAGTAGGAATATACCTATAATAGCAAAATTGAAAATCATGCTTAAAGAAGAGGTTAGTATATAAAATACTTTTAATTTAAAGTATTCTTCAGAATTCTTTATAAAGCTTTCGCCTTTTTCAATTGCTTTTTCAGAGTTGGTATGTATTGATTTGAATATCGACATTATTTAGTTTGTAATTTTTTGTTTTTAGCCTTTAATACTTTTAGTTTTTGTTCTAATTGGGTTATAACATCTTCAGCTTTATAGCTAGCATCAGTTACAATAGTTTCTAATTTTTCTTCTAATGAGTTTGTTTTGCTGCTAAGAGATTCAGCCACATTATTTTTTAAGCTTTCAGCTTTATGCTTAACTTCTTCTTTAAGGTGTGTTGCTTCTGAAGTAATAGTGTCTCTTGCAGAGGCTGCTCCGTCTGCTATTTTTTTTCGTGTATTACTCCCTTTGTCAGGGGCAAATAATATACCTAATCCTGCTCCTACAGCTACTCCTGCTAATAAGCCTAAAATACTTTTATCGTTGCTCATAATATATTTGTTTTTTAATTATTAAATGATTTCTGTAACAAAAATACTTTGATAGCTGATGTTTCTTTAGCTCAATAAATTTAAATGTTAACTCAATTGCTATTAATGACTTATGAGGAAGAAAGAGGGAGTGGTGATTAAAGTGTAAAAAAATAAGCTAGATTCTTTAATTAAAAAAATCTAGCTTAAAATATTATCATTTAGTTGTGATTTATACTACATCAAACCTGTCTGCATTCATTACTTTAGTCCAGGCAGTTACAAAATCTTTCACAAACTTTTTCTTGTTGTCGTCTTGTGCGTATACTTCTGCATACGAACGAAGAATAGAGTTAGAACCAAATATCAAATCCACTCGTGTAGCTGTCCACTTAGTGTTTCCTGTCTTACGATCAACAATATTGTATAAGTTTTCCCCTGAAGGCTTCCATGAGTATTTCATGTCGGTAAGATTAACAAAGAAGTCGTTACTTAACACACCTTCATTTTCTGTAAATACACCATGTTTAGTTCCTCCGTAGTTAGTTCCTAGCACACGCATTCCCCCAACTAGAACAGTCATTTCAGGAGCGGTTAACCCCATAAGTTGTGTTCTGTCTAATAATAATTCTTCAGGTTTTACTACATAATCTTTCTTTTGCCAATTTCTGTATCCGTCATGTAGAGGCTCTAAAACATCAAAAGATTCAGTATCTGTCATTTCAGCGGTTGCATCACCTCTTCCAGGGGTAAAAGGAACTTTAATGTCAACACCACCATCTTTAGCAGCTTTTTCAATAGCAGCACTACCTCCTAAAACAATCAAATCAGCAATACTAACTTTTTTACTTAAACTAGCTTGAATTTCAGCAAGCTTATCTAATACTCTTTTTAGTCTTGTAGGTTCATTTCCTTCCCAGTCTTTCTGAGGAGCTAAACGAATGCGTGCTCCATTAGCACCACCTCTAAAGTCTGATCCTCTATAAGTTCTAGCACTATCCCAAGCAGTATTGATAAGTTCAGTACGAGTAAGTCCACTGTTTAACAGTTTTTCTTTTAATTCTTCAACTTCAGTATCGTTTAAAGTATAGTCTACAGTAGGAACAGGATCTTGCCATATAAGTGTTTCTGTTGGAGCATCAACCCCTAAATAACGTGTATTAGGGCCCAAATCACGATGTGTTAGTTTAAACCAAGCACGTGCAAAGGTGTCAGCAAAATAGGCTGGATCTTTATAGAACTTTTCAGATATTTTTCTGTATTCAGGGTCCATTTTCATTGCCATATCCGCATCAGTCATTATTGGGTTTCTTTTAATGTTCGGATTGTGAGCATCTACAGGTTTATCTGCCTCATCAATATTAACAGGTTCCCATTGCCAAGCACCAGCAGGACTCTTTGTTAATTCCCAATCATGATTTAACAACAAATGAAAGTACGTATGGTTCCATCTATCGGGGGTAGTTGTCCAAGCTCCTTCCAAACCACTAGTAACAGTATCTGCAGCATTTCCATTCCCTTTAGGGTTTATCCAGCCAAAGCCTTGATCTTGAACTTCTGCACCTTCAGGGCTTTCACCTAAGGCTCCTGCGTCACCATTACCGTGTGCTTTTCCTACAGTGTGTCCACCAGCAGTTAAAGCAACGGTTTCTTCATCATTCATTGCCATGCGCTTAAAGGTTTCTCTTACGTCTTTTGCGGTTTTTAAAGGATCGGGTTTTCCGTCAACCCCTTCAGGGTTTACATAAATTAATCCCATCATTACAGCAGCTAATGGGTTTTCTAAGTCTCTGTCTCCAGAATATCGAGAACCTTTACTCCCTGTTGGCGCTAACCATTCTTTTTCAGATCCCCAATAAATATCTTTCTCAGGATGCCAAATATCTTCACGTCCGCCGGCAAAACCAAAAGTTTTGAAGCCCATTGATTCATAAGCCATATTACCAGCTAAAATTATAAGATCTGCCCAAGATAGTTTGTTTCCGTATTTTTTCTTGATAGGCCATAACAATCGTCTTGCTTTATCTAAATTACCATTATCAGGCCAACTATTTAATGGAGCGAAGCGTTGGTTGCCTGTATTACTACCACCTCTACCATCAGCAACTCTATAGGTACCAGCAGCATGCCACGCCATACGAATCATTAAACCACCATAATGTCCCCAGTCGGCAGGCCACCAATCTTGACTATCGGTCATTAAGTCTTTAAGGTCATTTTTAACTGCTTCTAAATCTAATTTTTTAAATTCTTCAGCATAATTAAAATTACTGTCTAAAGGATTGGTTTTGGTATCGTGTTGATGTAGTATATCTAAGTTTAATGATTTTGGCCACCACTCCATGATGTTATCATGTATTTCTGTGTTTGCACCTTGTGAAAAAGGGCATTTACCTTTCGAAGAATGTGAGTTTGTGTTTTTCATTTTATTATAATTTAATAGGTTAGAATAGGGCAAAGCTACTATAAAACAGTGAATAATTTTTATCTATATTTTTTATTTTAAAATAACAAATAACTATAGTTTTTGTTTTTGTGATTTATAATGTGTTGAAATATAAAGGTATATTTTTTTTAGTGATTTAAAAATATGTTAACTATTGGTTATAGTTATAGTGAAATAAAAAAATATTTTTAGATTCACACTTTAAATGAGAAGAAACAAAATACATTTGTGCCTGTAAAAAAATATTAATCAATAAAAAACTATAAAATGGCTACAGCAGTAGGAAAAAAATTTCCAAGTTTAAACGTAGATGCAATGAACGAAATGGGTGACACGTTTAAGTTAAATGTATTAGAAGAAGCAGTTAAAAACAAGAAAAAAGTGTTGTTGTTTTGGTATCCGAAAGACTTTACTTTCGTTTGTCCAACTGAGTTACATGCTTTTCAAGCTGCATTACCAGAATTTGAAAAAAGAAATACCATTGTAATTGGAGCTTCTTGCGATACTCCTGAAGTACACTTTGCTTGGTTAAACCAATCTAAGGATAATGGAGGTATTGAAGGTGTTACTTACCCATTATTAGCTGATAGTAATCGTAATTTATCATCTATTTTAGGTATCTTAGACATCTCTAACGAGGTTTATGATGAAGCTACAGGAACTGTACAGGTTGAAGGAGATAATGTAACTTATAGAGCTACATATTTAATAGATGAAGAAGGAACTGTTTTTCATGAAGGAATAAACCATATGCCAGTTGGTCGTAATGTAAATGAATATTTACGTTTAGTAGATGCTTATACTCACGTACAAGAAAAAGGTGAGGTATGTCCTGCAAACTGGGAAGAAGGTAAAGAAGCAATGCAAGCTAATGCAAAAGCAACAGCAGAATATTTAGCAGCAAACTAATTAGACATAATTAAAGAAAGGAAACAAGTTCGTGTGAGATAAGTGAAGGGGTCGAGCACGAGCTCCTTTCGAAATGGATAATAATTAAAGAAATGGTACAAGAATTAAGTCAAGACAATTTATCTGAAGTTGTTGCAGGTAATAAAAAAGTTGTAGTTCAGTTTTCAGCTTCATGGTGTGGTAACTGCCGTATTATGAAACCTAAATTTAAAAAGTTGTCTTCTGAGAATGAAGATATGGTTTTTGTAATAGCTGATGCCGAAAAATTTCCAGAGAGTAGAAAACTTGCTGATGTGAGTAACTTGCCTACTTTTGCTACTTATATTGATGGAAAATTAGTAAATCAAACTCAAACCAATAAGTTTGATGTATTGAAGGATTTAGTAAATGAAGTAGCTTAGTTATGAAATTACCAGTAATTAAACATTTAACTTCATTTATTGAAGAAAATGACCAAGATTATGTACTAGAAACTATTGAGACGCTTGAAGCTTTAACAGAGGTTCCATCGTTAAAAGATGAAGAGCTAGACGTTATAGGAGAGTTAATCTCTAATATGTACGGAGCAATTGAAGTTAATAAAATGATTAAAGATGGAACACCTAAAAAAGAAGCGTTAAATAATTTTATGAAACGTGTTTTAGGTTCAATTGATAAATAGTTACTTGTACGTATACAAATAAACAAAAACCTGAACATTTTCTAATGTTCAGGTTTTTGTTTTATACAAACTTTCGGTTGTAGTTTTTGCCTAATTTTACAGAATATTCAATAACACTTTTAATTACTTTTCTATGGTCGTTCTTGCGCCAATTGATATATAATTCTGTGCTTTCGGGTAGTGTAATAAACCGTATGTTTGTATTTAAAGAAAACTGATATGAGTAAGGTAAAATAGATATTCCTAAACCTCTACCAATTAAGTTTAATATCATACTCCCAAAATCAGATTCAATATGAGTTTGAGGTTCAAAACCATAAGTGTTAAAAATATTGCGTAGTAATGAGGAAAAATAAGTAGTATGATGTAAACCAGAAAGGATAAATTTTTCGTCTTTTACGTCTCTTAAATCAACAAAAGAATCTTCTGTTATCCAATGATCTTTTGGAACCACAAGGCAAACGGGTTCAGCATACAATCTTTCAGATAAAATAGAAGCATTTAGAACTTCATTTCTGCTAAAAGCAAAATCTATTTGATAACTAGAAAGTAATTTTTCAAGTGTAATATCAGTAGGCTCCATAAGTTCTACTTTTAAATCTGGTTTCTCTTCTGAAAATATTTTGAGTAATTCAGGTAAATAGTTGTAAGAGATAGAGCCAGGGTAGGCAATACTAACAAGTCCAGAAGAACCTTCATCAATTTTTTTAGCATGTTGATGTGTACGATCGAACTCGTCTAATAGAGCATCCCATTTTTTTTTAAGGAATACACCAGCTTCAGTAAGTTTTACATTTCTTTTATCCCGCTCAAATAAAGTAATGCCTAATTCTTCTTCTAAAGATTGAATTTGCCTACTTAATGACGATTGAGAGGTGTAAACTTTTTCTGCTGTTTTCCAAAAATGTAATTCTTCTGCTAGAATTAAAAAATATCGAATCTGTTGAATAGTCATTTTAATGCGTTTTTTGCATTAATCAGTCAAAAATAAGTATTTTTTAATAAAGAGAACTGCTGTTGCTTTGCATAAAAAACTTTGTAATCATTTTTAAAGAAGTAACGAAATGGGAATTGAGAATTTTATAGCATTTTTAGTAGCAACTATTCTTTTTGTTTTGACACCAGGAATAGAAACCGTCTTTTTAATTAATAAGTCAATTAGCCAAGGAAGAAGATCTGGTGTATATACTAGTTTTGGTTTAAACACTGGGGCTCTAGTACATACTTTGTTTGGAGCATTAGGTTTGTCGATTATGGTAGCTAAATCAGCAATATTCTTTGCATTGATTAAATATTTAGGAGCAGCTTATTTAATTTATTTAGGTGTAACAAAAGTGATGTCAAAAAAAGGGCTGATTGCTAATACAAACGAAGAACAAAAGAAAAATTCAGCAAAAAGCAGTTTTACATCAGGGTTTGTAACAAATATATTAAATCCGAAAGTTGCATTATTCTTTATAGCGTTCTTTCCGCAGTTTATAAGCCCAACAGAGATAGAAAATCCAGTTCCTTTTATAATAATGGGAGTAATTTATGCGGTAATGACTACCATTTGGTACTTGGTTTTAACATCGTTTGCTGGGATATTTTCAACTAAGATTAAAGAGAATGAAAAAATAGGGGTAAGGTTAAATAAAATTTCAGGTGTAATATTTGTATTGATGGGCTTACAGATAGCGTTTATGTAAAATTATAAACCGATAGCGATTATTATTTCGCTATCGGTTAAAAAACTATACGGCTAAATCGTCAGATTTTATTTTTTCTAATTCGTTTTGTTTCTGTTGTAATAAAGCAAAACCAAAAGTTAAAACACCAACTCTTCCTATGAACATTAGAATAATTATGAGGAATTTGCCTAGGTTTGATAAGTCTCCAGTAATTCCAGTACTTAATCCAACGGTGCCAAGAGCAGAAGCAACTTCAAACAATATTTTATCAAAAGAGAAGCTTTCACTATATGAAAGTAAAAAAGAGAATAAAAAAATTAAACTGGTATATAACATAAAAGTAGAGGTTGCTATGTAAATTCTATCAAAAGGTATAATCCTGTTTAAAAACGTAATCTTTTTTTGTCCTAATAATCTACTTTTTAATATAGAAATCATTGCTGTTAAAGTTGTGATTTTCATTCCTCCAGCTGTTCCAGATGGTGATGCACCTATGTACATTAAAAAAGTAAGTAGTAATAATATTGGTAAAGAAAAACCACCAATAGGTACAGTATTAAAACCAACTGTTGTCATTGCAGACATTGTTTGAAAAAAAGAAGTCATTAACGAATGGTTGGAGTTTAGGTTTAAAGAAGGTTCTGATAGGTACGTAAGTAATGTTCCTGAAAGTAATAAGAATATAAATCCGTAGACAATAATTTTTGTTGTGAAGGATATTTCTTTAGTCTTTCCAGAAAGACGATACCATAAATCGGTAACAACAATAAAACCTAAAGAACCTGCTATAGCTAAAATAGAGATTGTTGTATTTATAAAAACGTTATCGTGGTATTCTTCAAAGCCATTGTTGAATAAACCAAAACCCGCAGTGCAAAAAGATGAAACGCTATGGAAAATAGCAAACCAAATGGCTTTTAAGTTTTGCATACCAGAATTGGTAAAAGCAATATAAAACAGTATAACTCCAATAGTTTCCATAATTAAAGTAAAGACAATAACACTTTTAATAAAATCTTTTATTTTAATACTATTAGGTAACGTAAATTCTGTTCCTAATAATTTACTATGCCAATGCGTTATTTTTTTTGTGATAAATAACAAGTAGTAGGTTGTTAGTGTCATGTAGCCAATTCCACCAATTTGTATGAGCATCATTATAATAAACTGTCCGAAGAAATTATAGGAATCAAAAATACTGATAGTAACTAGCCCTGTAGTTGATATTGCTGATGTTGAGATAAATAGATTGTCTAAAAAAGATACATCTGCTTTATGAAACAGAGGAATTGATAGTAAAATAAAACCGATAAAGGTATATAAGAAGAATCCCCAAACTAAATTCATTTGAGGTGTTTTGCTAATTTGGAATTTTTTATACCAAATAGATAGCTTTTTGTATGTATTATTTTTCATTTTTTTTTAAGTAAAATAACGGCTAAGTATTTCGTTACTTTTATAATTGAAGTTTTTTTTAGTATCTGTAGATAGGTAATACTAAGTAACAAATTTAATCAATTAATAGATGAAAAGGAAATGTAAAAGAATCTTACTTCTTATACACTATATAGTAGATTTGTATATAGGTAGTGAGGAAGAATTATTTAAAAATGTGTTAGTTTAGTTATGATTTCTTTATGTTGTGGGAATAGTTGTATTAACTCTTCTCTTTTAGGTAAAACAAAATCGTTGAAGTCAAACCCAGGAGCAACAGTACAACCAGTAAAAGCATATGAGTTTTCTTTACTAACTTCAGCAGCAAACCAGTAACCAGCCGGAACTACAAATTGTGGTTGCTCATCATTTTCTATATTATTTCCAATCAATACAAAAGAATAGTTTCCTTTGGGAGAAATCATATGTAGTTTTAAGGTACTTCCTTTATAAAAATGCCAAATTTCATCTTGATTGATTTTATGAAAGGCAGAAAATTTTTCAGAAGTTAATAAAAAATAAATACAAGTACTGTAATTTCTATCACCTACAAAGTTAGAATTTAAGTGTTTGTTTTTAATAATTCCGTTGCTTCTGTATGTTTCTTTATAAAAACCACCTTCAGGATGTTCCGTTAAGTCAAACTTTTTAATTATTTGTTGAGCTGTCATTTTCTTTTTGTTCGTTAACTTTTTTAATAATGGCTTTTAAACGTTCTTTGGTACGTTGTTTTTCCAAACGAAGTTTGTTTTCTTTCTGCTTCATTAAGCGTGTATGTTTCGCTTTGTTTACAGTATTTTTAGCTTTTCCTTTTTTAGGCATTATGCTTGCTTTTTAATCTAGAGATAATAATACTGAGCCAAGTAAAACCTAAAATTAGGAATAATATAGCTCTCCAGTCTTCAAATCCATTCAATATAGCTCTTAGAAAACCAAGAAGAGACATAATTATAGGCAGAATTGCTGATTTACTTTGTTTATTATTACTTATCAAAAGTAATCCTAAAAAAGTTAAGAATCCGTTTAATATTAATACAAAGAAACCAAAATCAAACCCAAACTTTTCCTTGCTATAAAAGCTAATAACATAGGTTAAAACCGGAGCCATTAAACAAATGATAGGAACTAACTTGTCTTTTATGTTTAATTTAGTAAACAGTCCGAAAGCATATAAACCTAGTAACGGCCCGTAAGTATAACCAGCAAATTGGAATATTTTAGCAATTACACTCTCATCAGCAATAAAATATTTAAAAATTAAGATAGTAGCCACTAAAATAAATGAAAACAGCACATGAATTTTCTTTCGTGTTTTTTCTCTTTCTTGCTCATTATCTTTTTTGTCAATTTCAAGAATATCAATACTAAAAGAAGTAGTTAACGAAGTTAAAGCACTATCAGCACTTGAGTATGCTGCTGCTATTAAACCGAGAAGGAAGAATAGGGAAGTAGCTATACCTAAATCACCACTCATAGCTATGGTAGGAAATAAGTTGTCTTTATGAGCGTTTAGTTCATTTACTGTAGCGTAATCAGTTAACAGGATTCCTAAAGCTAAGAAAAAGAAGTTAACAATAACGAGTACTATAGTAAACCAAAACATGTTTTTTTGAGCATCTTTTAAATTGCGGCAAGTCAAGTTTTTTTGCATCATGTCTTGATCTAAACCTGTCATCACAATTGAAATAAAAGCTCCTGAAAAGAATTGTTTCCAAAAATAGTTACCAGCCTTTACATCGTCAAAAAAGAAAGTTTTAGATAAGCTATTGTCTGTTACATACGAAAACAAATTATCAATTTGCATTTCATCTTTTATCATTACAATACAAACTCCAACAGCAATTAGCATAAACAACGTTTGTAAAGTGTCTGTCCATACAATAGTTTTTATGCCTCCTTTAAAAGTATATAGCCATATAAGTAAAATGGTAATTGTTACTGTTACCCAAAACGGAATTCCATAAGCATCAAACAAAATTAACTGTAATACATTTGCCACTAAAAACAAGCGAAAGGCAGCACCAATAGTTCTTGAAAGTAAGAAAAAAGAAGCCCCAGTTTTGTACGAATATCTACCAAAACGTCCTTCTAAATAGGTGTAAATTGAAGTTAAATTTAATCGGTAATAGAGTGGAAGTAGTACCAATCCAATAACGGCATAACCTAATACGTACCCTAGTACCATTTGCATATAACTCATTTTGTCACCTTCAACCCAACCAGGAACCGAAATAAAAGTAACTCCAGATAATGATGCTCCAATCATACCAAAGGCAACTAAATACCAAGGAGATGAGTTGTTTGCTTTAAAAAATGTTTGATTGTTTGCCGATTTACCTGTGATGTATGAGATAAGAATTAATACACCAAAATAGGCTAAAATAAGGAGTAGTATATGTAACGGTTGCATATAGTTAAATTATGAATTACGAATGTACTAAAATTATCAATCGTAATTCATAATTAGTGTTGTCTAAGAAAGCTCAATAACGACATCTTCTGTTTTTCTACGAACTTTTTTTAAGTCTTTCATGTAGTCATCTTCTGCTCTAAAACCAACAGGTAATACTAAAACTGATTGTAAGTTGTATTTATCTAATTCTAAAATTTCATCATATTTTTCAGGAACAAAACCTTCCATAGGGCAGCTGTCAATTTTTTCATTTGCAGCAACAGTCATTAAGTTTCCTAAAGCAATATATGCTTGGTTTTTCATCCAATGGAACAATACTTCAGGAGATTTATTCTCTATATCGTTAGTTAAAAACTCTTTGAAAGGATTTAAAATTTCATCGGGTGTGTTTCTTATGTCTTTTACTAATTTAAAATAGCTCTCAACATCTTTAGTAGTAAGTTCTTTTGGGGTACACAATACCAATAAATGAGAAGCCTGTGCAACTTGGTGTTGATTCCAAGAATGTGCCACCAATTGTTGTTGTAAATCTTTGTTTTTAACCACAACCATTTTTACAGGTTGTAATCCATAAGAAGTAGCAGTTAAATTAAATGCTTCTTTTAAAAGATTAATTTGTTCTTCGGAAAGAAATTTATGCTCGTCAAATTTTTTAACAGCGTAACGCCATTGTAAATTTTCTATACTATTCATGTGGTTTAATTTTTACTCGATAATTGAGAGTTAAAATACTTCAAGGTTTATCTCTAAATTAAAAACGTGCCCTTACATTGTTATCCTGTAAGTTTACCTATAGTAATTTATTTTGACAAAAATAGAAGAATAAAAAGTAGTCTAAAAATACTTCGAATAATTAATATTGATAGTATCATAAAAATATTTTGTACATTGAAAATAAAAAAATGTATGAAAGAAGAGTTCTTGCACTTTATTTGGCAGTATAAACTATTTAGCAAAGCAAATTTAATATCAGTAAAAGGAGAAATCGTTGAAGTATTAAACACAGGGAGTCATAATACGAATTCAGGACCTGATTTTTTGAATACAAAATTGAAGATTGATGGGCAGCTATGGGTTGGAAATGTTGAAATTCATATAAAGTCATCAGATTGGTATGCGCATCATCATGAAAAAGATGTGAATTATGATGCGGTTATTTTACATGTTGTGTGGGAATATGATTCTGATGTGTTTATGAAAAATAATCATCCATTACCAACGGTTGAATTACAAAAAATTGTTCAAGAAGATGTATTGGTAAATTATAGAAAATTGTTTTTAAAAGAACGACGATGGATTCCTTGTGAAAAGCAGATAGGAGAAATCAATTCTTTTTTATTAAATAACTGGTTAGAACGTTTGTATTTTGAACGATTAGAGAATAAATCGGTGGTAATAAAAGAGCTGCTACAAAAATCAAATAATGATTATGAAGCGGTGTTGTTTCAGTTATTAGCTAAGAATTTCGGATTGAAAGTTAATGGAACAGCTTTCCTAGAACTAGCACAATCGTTTGATTTTTCTGTGTTACGTAAAGTTCGATTTAACGAAGAGCAGCTATCTGCTTTATTGTTTGGACAGGCAGGTTTTTTAGCTGATGAAATAGAAGAGAGTTATTATAAGCAACTTAAAAATGAGTATGCTTATATAAAGCACAAATACAGGCTACAATCATTAATAAAACACCGTTTTCAATTTTTTAGAATGCGTCCCAATAACTTTCCTACGATTAGAATAGCGCAATTAGTGGCTTTATATAATAAATATGAAAGCTTATTCTCAAGGTTAATAGATGTAAATAAAATAGAGGGTTTTTATAATTTATTTACAGTTGAAGTAAATGAGTTTTGGAAAACTCATTATACGTTTGGTTCTGAGTCAAAAAAATCAGTTAAAATACTTACAAAATCATTTATTGACTTGTTGATTATTAATACAATTATTCCTTTAAAGTTTGTTTATGAACAAGCTAGAGGAGAGGTTAATGAAGAAAGTTTGTTAAAATTGATACAACAAATACACCCAGAAAAAAATTCAATTATAAATAAGTTTGATGAGTTAAAAATTAAAGCAAAAAATGCTTTTGAATCTCAGGCCTTATTAGAGTTGAAAAATAATTATTGCCAAAACAAAAAATGTTTAAGCTGTAATGTTGGGAATTTTATTTTAAACAAATAAGTAAATAAAGCATGTTAAATTATTTAATTAATAAATGATATATTTGCGTAAAAAATTTATAATAATGAAAAAAATATTAATTGCTATTGCATTAGTGTCTACTATTTGTATAGGTTGTAAAGACGACAAAAACTCAGAAAACAAAGTAGATACTTCAACAACTGAAAAATCTATTAGTGAAAAAGAAGAAAAGTCTACTTCAGCAATTTGTTTATTAGATAAATTATCTATTAGAGAAAGTGCTTCTGCAAAAGGGAAATGGATAACTTCTATTAGTTTAGGAGAAAAAGTAACCTTAACAGGAGAAGAAACTATAGATTCTGTTTCTAAGAAAGAGTATTACAAAGTAAAGTTGATTGACGGAAAAGAAGGATGGACTAGATCTACCTTTTTAGCTGTTAATGGTAAAGTGGGAGCTATGTTAGAAGAGGCAGTAGTTTACAAAAGGCCAGATTTACTTACTAAAACAGAAAAAAAGTACAGCGTTATGGATATTATTGCTGTGACTGAAACTCAAGGCGATTGGATTAAAGTTAAAGGAAAAAGATCTGAAGGGAAGTATATAGAAGAAGGTTGGGTAAAAACTTCTAATATTACAAATGATCAAGTTGATATAGCAACAGCTAAATTTGCAGGAATAGCAAATACTCAACCAACAATGACAGAAAGAATAAAGGCATTGAAAGATGTTATAAATAATTCAGATCTATCTTCTTCTAAGTTTATCCCAGTTATAGAGAATAAAATAGAAGATTACGAGTCAAAAAATCAGCCTTTAGATACGCAGGAAGCAGAAGCGGCTACTGAGGCGGTAGCAGAAAAAGCAGCTGAATAATTATATAAAAAAGCGAATAAAAAAACGATTTTAGAATATTCTAAAATCGTTTTTTTATTTTAATTATTTTAAAATTAATTATTAATACAAACTCTTGAATTTAGAAGGGTTTGCTTCGTTCATAATTTCGTATACTTTTTCAAAAATATCTTCTGCAGATGGTTTAGAGAAGTAATCTCCGTCGGTACCATAAGCAGGTCTATGTGCTTTTGCTGTTAATGTTTGTGGTTTACTATCTAAATGTCTATAACCATTTTGATTTTCAACAATTTCTTGTAATAAATAAGCTGAAGCTCCTCCAGGAACATCTTCGTCAACAACTAATAAACGATTTGTTTTAGCCACTGATTTAACTGTATCGTGATTAATATCAAAAGGTAATAAACTTTGAGCATCTACAATTTCTACATCTATACCTACTTGTGCTAAATCTTTAGCAGCTTCTTCAACAATTCGTAGGGTAGAACCATAAGAAACAATGGTGATATCGTTTCCTTCTTTGATAGTTTCAACAACACCAATTGGAGTTTTAAAATTTCCTAAGTTTGTTGGTAATTCTTCTTTTAAACGGTATCCGTTTAAACATTCTACGACTAAGGCAGGATCATCTCCTTCCAATAAAGTGTTATAGAACCCAGCGGCTTTAGTCATGTTACGAGGAACTAATACATGAATACCTCTAATATTGTTTATAATTCCACCCATTGGTGAACCTGAGTGCCAAATTCCTTCTAAACGATGCCCACGAGTACGGATAATTAAAGGAGCTTTTTGTTTACCAAACGTACGGTAACGTAACGTAGCTAAATCGTCACTCATAATTTGTAAAGCATACAGTAAATAATCTAAATATTGAATCTCAGCAATTGGGCGCAAACCACGCATTGCCATACCAATACCTTGACCTAAAATAGTCGCCTCACGAATTCCTGTGTCAGAAACACGTAACTCACCAAACTTTTCTTGTAAACCTTCTAACCCTTGATTAACATCACCTATATACCCAGCATCTTCCCCAAAAATTAACACTTCAGGGTGTTTTGCTAAAATAGCATCAAAGTTATCACGCATAATAATACGTGCATCTACCATATTTTTTTCAGAAGCATAGGTTGGAGCTTCGGCAGAAATATTTTCAGTAGCTAATTCAGTTTCACTTAATAAATGAGCTGAATATTTTACAGCAGCTTTATCAATTGAAGTTTTAATAAAGTTTTGAAGTGCAGTTTTTTCAGTGAAATCTTCATCTCTTAAGTAACGTAACGTTTTACGTGCTGCTACTAAAATATCTTTTCTTATAGGTTCAGCAATTGCCGCTAAATCGTTTTTGTATTTTGAAATGAAAGAACCGTTGTTACTTTTTTGTGCAATGGTATCTAACAAAGCAATAGCTTCGGCTACTTCTGCTTTTATTTCGTTTGTATATGCGCTCCAAGCATCACGTTTAGCTTTACTAACTTCTTTTTTCGCTTCTTTTTCAATATTGATTAAATCTTCTTCAGAATCAATAAATTTTAAAGTCTCTCCATCTTCATTTTCTAGTTCAAATTCTAAAATCCACTTACGCATTTGAGCAATACAATCAAACTCTTGTTCCCATTGTAAACGTTCTTTTGATTTGTAACGTTCGTGAGAACCTGAAGTAGAGTGTCCTTGAGGTTGTGTTAATTCTTTTACATGAATTAATACAGGTATATGTTGCTCTCTAGCAATTTTAGAAGCTTTGTTGTAAGTGTCAATTAACTGAACATAATCCCAACCATTCACTACGAAAATCTCATACCCACTACTTTCATTTTCACGTTGGAATCCTTTTAATATTTCTGAAATACTTTCTTTAGTAGTTTGGTGACGTGCATGAACTGAAATTCCGTACTCATCATCCCAAACATTCATTATCATTGGAACTTGTAAAACACCAGCAGCATTGATAGTTTCAAAAAACAATCCCTCACTTGTACTAGCATTACCAATAGTACCCCAAGCAACTTCGTTACCGTTGATTGAAAAGTTAGTATGCTTTTCTAAACCTTTAACATTTCTATAGATTTTAGATGCTTGTGCTAATCCTAATAAACGAGGCATTTGTCCTGCAGTAGGAGAGATATCTGATGATGAATTTTTTTGAGCGGTTAAATTTTTCCAGTTACCGTTTTCATCTAAAGAATGTGTTGCAAAATGTCCTCCCATTTGACGACCGGCAGACATAGGCTCAATATCAATATCAGTATGTGCGTATAATCCTGCAAAAAATTGTTGTGGAGTTAATTCTCCAATAGCCATCATAAAGGTTTGGTCACGATAATAACCTGATCTGAAATCTCCATTTTGAAAAGCTTTAGCCATAGCTAACTGTGGTACTTCTTTACCATCTCCAAAAATTCCAAATTTAGCTTTACCTGTTAAAACTTCTCTTCTTCCTAATAAACTACATTCTCGACTAATACGAGCAATTCTATAGTCCTTTAAAACTTCATTTTTAAAATCTTGAAAAGAAAGCTGTTGAGTATTAGCTATTTCGGTATTTTGCGTCATAATCATCTAATTTAGGTATGGTTACAAAGATAGTTTTTTTAGTTGATATTTAAAAATTTCAATATTCGTTGAATATTCTTCAAAAAAACAACTAAAATAAAGTAATTATTGAGATATTTATAATACACCTCTTCTAATAAAATTATAAATTCTATCAATATCTGTTGTAATGATGAATCTAATTTTTGAAGGATAGGCTCTTTTATTGATTTCAAAACCTTCATTGGTGTAAATAGGAAGATAAAATTCAAATATTTCAGGAAGGAAGTTTAATCGAATACCGTTTTCATAAAAAAACTTTGGAGAGGTATTTTTGTTTTTTAACATGGCAACGTCATTATAAATTTCTGCCCACTTCCATACGCTTACACTGGTATTAATAGATGTTATAAGCTGATTAGCAAAGTATGGTTCTTTAAATTTAGATTTAAAACCTCCTTGACCAACGACAAACTGCTGACTAAAGATACCTTCACTTTCTGAGCGACCAAATAAATTTTGCTCAAACAAGTAATCATTTCCGCGATTTAATCCAAAGCTAAAGTAATTTCCTTCTGTTTTGTTTGATAAGAAGAGTCCACCAAAAAATCGGACTTCAAAACTTTCATTAGCAGTAAAGAACTTTCTATAACGAAAATCGGTTGAAATTTTACTGAAACTAGAGTTTATTTCAAGGTTAGCAGCATACTGTATTCTGCGTATAGCATCAAATTTGTTGTTGATATAGCGAAGGTTAAAAATATTATACTTGTCTTGATCACTCTGAGTATTGTTAGGTGCAACTTCTTTATTAATACTAACGATTCGAGCTATTAAGAATTTTGAACCTATATCGCGGAGTGTATTTCTTCTAAATTGAAAATTAATAAATGGACTTAAAGTATTATATCCTAGCTCAGGTGCGTAATGAAAGTTACTTCCTGAAATTCCATATCGTATTTTATAAATCTTAGAGTCTCTTAAAAAATGATTATATGCTACAGAAAAAGATCCTGTAAAGTTTCTACTTTTTAGACTATAGTTTGGGGTCAAACTAAATTGAAAGTTGTGATTAACTAGTGATCTATTATTTATATTTACTCCAAGTATTAAACCATCGTATAGATTATACTTAATGTCAGGATAATAAAATAACTGATTATAATAGGGGTTTTCAAAATCTTTAAAAAAACGAAATTGGAGAGGCTTGCTTATAAAGCTATTATTTACATTTCTAAAATTGTTAAGAGAGTTAAATTCAGGATAGTTGTTTTCATAGTTTAAAGCTAGTTTATTGAAGTCGCCTCTTTTAATTTTAACTGTTTTGGTAGAGTCTATATTAGTAATCCAAGTTTTAAATTTTATATCTTTATTTTGGATGCCATATAGTGCAACAGGAGCTTTAAACGTTCTTTTATTTTTAATTGTAACAATTAGAGAGTCTTTATTTTTGGTATAAGCTACCTTTTTTATTTTGTAATCAATTTTTTTATCGGTAGTAAGATAATCTCCAAAGAACCATAGCAAATCTTTTGAAGTGTTTTTTTGAAGTATATGAGCAAAGTATTTACTACTTGAGGGCTTTAATTGATTTTGAATATAAAATTCTTTTACTGATTTTTTTAAAATACTATCGCCTACAAAATCGTGTAAATACTTAATACCTAAACCTGCTTTGTATTTACTAACAACTTTTCTGTTAAAATTAGAAAGAGAATCACTAGAGGTTATTAAAGATTGATCGTAAAATTTTCGAGAGCTAAACTGATATACTAGAGGGTATTTATCATTCTGCTTTAATTGAGCAATGTTATATGTTTTTATTGGCCAATACTTAGAGTATTTTCCTAGAAAAGTAATTTCAGGATAGTATTTTTTTACATACTCCATCATTAAAAAAGTTTGCAAGCCATCAGTAAGCCAATAATCTTTTCTTGGGTTTTGAATAATAATATCGTCGAAATATTTCTGAGTAAGAGCTTTAAAGAACCCAGTTTCCCATCTAAAGTTTTTAGGGAAAGGTTTCAACCAGCTTGGAAGCCCATAAATTTCATGTAATGAATTTTTATTAATAGTTCGAGAATCTACAAAAATTTCAGGGTGAGGGTGTTTACCTATAAAGTTTTCTATAAATTGTATTTGTTTATTTATAATTTTGGTAGTCTCTTCATTCGTGATTTTTTTAAGGTAGGCATCAGTTTTAATTTCTTTATCCTTTAGCTTAAAAGATTTAAAAGTTTTAACAGTGTCAATATGGAGTATAATATCCTTTTTTTGGGCGCCAACTAAATAATAGTTTGTATAGCTATTGTGTTCAGTTTTATATTGATACAAATTACTTTCAATATGATAATTCTTAGGAATATCTATAGAAATAGAGTAATTAGAGAGCTCCTCGTATAGATCGTCTAAATTTAAGTTACTCATCAGTTGCCATTTTTTATCATATACGGCAGGAGTTAGATACCAAAAACGTAAATGGTATCCAGTTTTTGTTTTTCCATATCCTGTATATTTTGCATTTGGAATTTTTACAGAATATGAGGTACGTATTATTAAGCTGTCTTTTGGTTTTAAAGGTTTGTTGAGTAGTACTTTAATAATATCTTGTTGATTTTTATTCTCTTTGAATGAAACTTGTTTAAAGTTTACAGTTAAGTTTTTTATTTTACTGTAGCCTCTATCTTTTTCTTTTGAAAAGTAAAAGTTTTTTTTGTAATCTTCAATAAACCGTTTTGCTAAGGGAGTATCATCGTTTTTATAACCATTTGCCCAGTTATGTAAAAAAATATAATCTAGATTAGAAGAAGAGTGATTGTAAAAAGTTGTTTTTTGTAGAATATGAATAACATCGTTGTCTATATCTAATTTAGCTTTTATTTCAACAGAGTTTTCTTGTGCTACTATTTTAAAGCAATACAAGATGGAAGTACATACTAAAAGGAGTATTTTCTGTTTCAATATTATATAAGGTGAGTTTAAAAGTTTTACAGAAAACATTTAAGTTTCATAAACTTTGTGAAAATAAAAAAGCTCGTTGTATTTATAACGAGCTTTAAAGATAAAAAAAATTAGAAATTAGGTTTTAGCTGATATTTAGCATAAAACTTATTAAAGTGTTCAACTGCTTCATCAGCAGTGTCAACAACTCTAAATAAATTCAAATCTTTTTCACTAATATTTCCTTCCTCTAATAATGTGTTCTTAATCCAATCAAGTAGGCCTCCCCAAAACTTTTTACCCATAAGTACAATAGGGAAACGTCCAATTTTGTTAGTTTGTATTAGTGTTATAGCTTCAAAAAGTTCATCCATAGTACCAAATCCACCAGGCATAACAACAAAACCTTGTGAGTATTTAACAAACATAACTTTACGAACAAAAAAGTAATCGAAGTTTAAGTTTTTGTCATGGTCAATCCATGGGTTGTCATGTTGTTCAAAAGGAAGTTCAATATTTAAACCAACAGAGGTTCCTTTTCCTCGGTGCGCTCCTTTATTACCAGCTTCCATAATACCAGGACCTCCTCCTGTAATAACACCAAATCCGCTTTGAGTTAGTTTAAAAGCAACTTCTTCAGCTAATTTATAATAAGGATCGTCTGTTTTTGTACGGGCAGAACCAAAAATAGATACACAAGGACCAATTTTACTTAGTTTTTCATATCCATCAACAAACTCAGACATAATTTTAAATATAGCCCAAGAATCGTTGGTTTTTATTTCATTCCAAGTTTTTTGTTGTAGTTTTTCTCTAATTTTTCTGTCATCATTCGGACTCATAATTCTTCTACTTTTATATTAAATAACAAATTAAATAGCTAAAATTTAATTTTTAGCAAGCTTGCTAATTTAGTGGTTTTTTATGGATAGATACAAGATAAAAATAAAAAACTACCTTGAAATCAAGGTAGCTTTTTATATGTAAAACTTTAATCAAGTTTGAGCTTTATAAGATTCATTAGCATAAACACGAGGTTTTAGAAGTAATAAAAAGAAAATTTCTCACATAAAAACAGTTAGTTATACAACTGAACCAAGAAAATTACTGTTTTATTTACCTCGACTTTTTCGCTTTCTCAATCTTTAATTTATTTTTGATCAGTTTTGGTTAAAGCTTTTCTTAAGTTTAAAATAGACTTTTAAACAAAGTATTTTCTAATTAAAAAGGGTTACTTTCTTCACAGTCAATGTGAACAAGAACACAGCTTTTGTGTTCTTGAGGAAGAGCTTGATACTGAGAGCAAGTACCACAAAACCCATTACTTACACCATAACAAGGAGGTCCAGAGTAGGTATTGCAGCTAGAGCCTCCCCCGTTAATTTGTTTTTGATTAGTCTTGCTTATAGCTGTTCCTAAATTTAAGATTGATTTTTTCATATTTATAAAATAAAATTGGTTAATATTCGAATTTTTAAAAAGGACTCTAACATTTGTATAAATTTATTTTACGTGAGAGAGTTTATCCATTATTTAGACTAAGGGCAGACGCATCTCCATTTATTAGTGAAAGCGTCTAAGCCCCAAAAGCAACCTGCAGAATCGCATTCCTCTTTGGTTCTGTATGTCCCTCCATTAATTTGTTTTTGAAGAGTTTTATCTAGTTTTTCTCCTAAATTTAAGATTGATTTTTTCATAATTAAAAAATTTAAATATTTAATATACCTTGAAAAATTTTAAATACTTCAAGGTATATGTTTTTTTTTGCTATTTAATAATCTATCTACATCCAAAAAAACCTTTTGAAACGCAAATTCCATTAATTATACATCCATTATCACAAGGGCTAGGTTGCATTTTTCTTCCATTAATAAATTGTTGTTCATTTCTATTTAAAACTTTTCCTAAGTTTAAGATTGATTTTTTCATTTTAAAATAATTAAAAATTTGATAAAATCCTTGAACTGTTTATAGACACTCAAGGTTTGTGTCTATTCTACGTGAGAGAAATTTGAATAAAGTCACATTTTCGATAAAACTTACTTTTTAAAAAGTAAGTTTTATTGGTCTAACTGTTTGTAATTAATATAGCTTTAATTAAAAAGCTTATAAATAGTTAGGTTGACATTTGTAGCAGAAGCGCTCAATTGATTTAAAGTTTATAAAACGCTTAAAAATTTTTTCCGTTGGTTTGCTTCTGTACAACCTTATTTAAAACTATATTATATATAGTTAAGAAGGATTATTTTTCCTCACAATCAATATGGACAAAAGCACAACCTTTATGTTCCTGAGGAAGTGCTTGATACTGAGAGCAAGTACCACAAACTCCGTTACGTATACCGTAACAAGGAGGTCCAGAGTAGGTATTGCAACTAGAACCTCCCCCGTTAATTTGTTTTTGATTAGTCTTGCTTATAGCTATTCCTATATTTAAGATTGATTTTTCATGTTTTAGTAAGTATAAGATTATTGTTTTGTACTTAAAACCATACACACCCGAATCTATCACATATACCAGCATCGCAGAAAGTATGTCCTCCTGGGCCAGTTTGACAACATTTTCTACCGTCTTGATAGCAACCATTGGCTGCACCTCCATTAATTTGTTTTTGATCGGCTTTGTTTAAAGCTTTACCTAAGTTTAAGATTGATTTTTTCATGATTAAAAAAAATTAAGTATTTAATAATCCTTGAATTATTTAAAGACACTCAAGGTTTTGTGTCTATTCCTCGCGAGAGAATTATATTTAACCAGCTATAATTTAGTGAAAAGAAATTGCTGAGTTTTTTTACAGGACGCCTATTATAGCTAGGTTTTTTAGTTTGAAACTTTATTTAAAATTACCCATTGATTATTATTACACTTCACAATAATAGTCAACAAGTACGCAAGGCTTATGTTCTTCAGGAAGAGCCTTGTATTCAAGACAACTACCACAGTTGCTTTGAACATCGCTATAGCAATAAGGACCAGAGTAAGTACTACAATCAGAAAGACCTCCTCCATTAATTTGTTTTTGATTGGCTTTATTTAAAGGTTTACCCAAGTTTAAGATTGATTTTTTCATGATTAAAAAGTTTAAATATTTAATAATCCTTGAATTATTTAAAGACACTCAAGGTTTTGTGTCTATTCTTCGCGAGTAAATATTATTAACAATGAGTTGTTCTATTAGGGTAAATTTATAATCTATATTGGCTTGATAGTCTACTTGTGTATAATCTAAATTTATCCTAGGTTTAAACCTACTTTATTCTTAATTGGTTTAAACCTAGGAATGATTCAATTAAAATAATAGTAAATGAACTCTCTTATTGAGGAACATCTTCTCCTAAACAAGCATGTGTTTCATACGATCCTAAGCAACATCCGTTAGGTAAAGAGAAACCACCACAAGCAAAGCACTCTGCTGGTGTATAAATTACACAACCAGTACCTCCGTTAACTTGTTTTTGATCAGCTTTAGTTAAAGCTTTTCCTAGACTTAAAATTGATTTTTTCATAATAGAAAAATTTCGAGGGTTAATAAATTCCTTGAACATTTATAGACACTCAAGGTTTATGTCTGTTTTTATTATTTGATAATATTTTTTAATTGATAAAAGAAACGTTCTATTAAACGTAAATCTTCAGTTACTATATCCGCAGCACCTTTCATTTCTTGTCTAAAAGGAATAGTTTTATTGTATGTCGTTATTAATTCTTGTGGTAACTCTACATTAATTAAATAATTACCTTCCTCATCAGGAGTTAAAGAAATTGATTTAACTCTTCCGTTTAATTCACCAAATTCATCAGATGGATAATTCAAAAGTTTAATCTGAACTTTTTGACCTTTCTTTATTTTACCAGAATTAGCAGCAGGTGCTTCAATTTTACCGATAAATGAGTTCCCTTTATTAGGAATAATAGTAAATATTAAATCTCCTGAATTAACTGTTTGGTTTCTATTCCAAAAAGATAAAAAGGATACTTTTCCATTTATTGAAGAAGTTAGAGCATATTGTTTTTCCCAGTCTTTAATAGCTTTTTTTAAATATAAAAAAGATTGAACAGCTTTCTTTTTTAAACGAGTATCTTGTTGTGTTTTTTTTATAGAAGTGCCTTCTAGGTTTTTAGCAGAGTTATTGATTAATTCTCTTATTTGAGAAATTGATGATTCAAGGGTTTTATATGAGCGTTTTGCTTGTAAGTATTCAATTTCTTTTTGATCTTTTTCTTTAGCAGATATAACCCCTTGGTTAAACATTTTTCTACTACGATCAAGATCTTTCTCTTTAAATTCTAGTTCTTTAAGATTTAAATCTTTTTGAGAAAGTAAAATTTGTAGTCTGCCTCTAGCTTCTATAACAGACATTTGGTTAGCGAAATTTTCCGATTTAAACGGAGTTAGTTTTTCGTTTAAGGTATATTCAGAATAGTCATTTTCAAATTGAGAGTAGCTAGAGGTTATATCTCCTAAAATTAGTGGAGGAACTTTATCAATAGGGAAAAAGAACTTTTGTTGATTTACTTCGATAGTATCGACAATACTCTTCAGTAGTAAAACATCTTTGTACAAAGCACTGTTTTCAATTACAGCTAAAACATCACCTTCAGACACGCTTTTCCCTTCGCTTGTTAAAAAGGTTTCGAATTGACCGGTAGACTTTGCATAAATTTTTTCAGGAGGAGTAGAGGTAGTAACCATTACTTCGGTGGAAATAACGTCAGGGTATTTTACAAACCATGAAATGAATAATAACATTATTATGAGTCCAAGAAGCAAGGTGTTACCCCAACGAATCATCCAGTTAGGTACGTGAGTTAAAATTTCTTGAACTTCTTCACTTCTAATTTCTATATCTTGAGTATTGTTTGGCATCTTTTAGTTTGTAATAAAGGGAGAGTTAGTCCCTCCCTTTATGTTTTGTGGATAATTATGGTTTTAAAAAGCGAAGCACATAGGAGGGTAAGGGGAATTAAACCCATAGTCAGGTTGAGCAGGGCACATACTTACCCCGTCGCAAGGGGCGTGACCGACAAGTAAAGGTTCGTTATTATTGTTAGGGTCTGGAACTAAACAGTCTCCCATTGCTGTACCACCAAAACCACCATTAATATTTTTTTGTTTAGCTTTATTTAAAGCTTTTCCTAAGTTTAAGATTGTTTTTTTCATAATTATTTATTTATAAGGTTAAGCAGGGCAACATTGTCCGTTTTTTATAATACCTCTATTAGCACCTCCCATTCCATTTGGTACAGCACAAGCATCTCCTTCTTCACAATCTAAAGCACAAAAAAAGTAGCTTGAGCAAGGAAAATCAATTACCTTTCCTCCATTGATTTGTTGCTGTTTAACTTTATTTAAAATTTTACCTAAGTTTAAAATTGATTTTTTCATAATTAAGGTTATTAAATATTAGCAAGGAACATAACAAGGGCAAGAACTAAAAGCAGAACAGCCATATCTATCAATTTGGTCTTGTTGTTCTTCACGAGATACACTACAAAACTTTTTACAAGTATATATGTACCCGCCATTGATTTGTTGTTGTTCTATTTTGTTTAGGGTTTTTCCCAAGGTTAAAATTGATTTTTTCATGATTAAAAATTTTAAGTATTCAATTAACCCTTGAACAGTTTAAAGACACTCAAGGCTTGTGTCTATTCTTCGCGAGAGAGTATTTATATACTATATTTAGTAAGTCATTTCACAACAATTATTGTAACAAAAAGTTGGGGTTCCAGGTAATATAGTATTAATACATTCATTACAGTCGTTTACATTATACATTCCATAAAAACCACAAGTTTGACTAATTTTCCATTAATTTTTTTTTAGTTCGGTTTTATTTAAAGATTTACCTAAGTTTAAGACTGATTTTTTCATAATTATTTATAGGGTTAAGCAGGGCAACATTGTCCGTTTTTTATAACACCTCTATTAGCACCTCCCATTCCATTTGGCACATTACAAGTATCACCTTCGTTACAATCTAAAGCGCAAAAAAAGTAGTTAGAGCATTGAAAAATAATAGGTTTGCCTCCGTTAATTAGTTTTTGTTCTGTTTTTTTTAGTTTTTTTCCTAAGTTTAATGCTAGCTTTTTCATAATTCTCTTTTATAAAGGGCAACATTTTCTATATCCACTTTGTAACCAGCAAGATTCAAAATCCCATAGACATTGGTTACACCTACTACTAGTCCAACCTAAATCTTCACATGTGGCTTGCATGTATCCACCACTAATTTGTTTTTGTTCAACTCTGTTTAAAGTTTTACCTAAGTTTAAGATTGATTTTTTCATGATTAGGCTATTTTTATTTCTTCATTAACTGTACAATGTCTTCCATAAACATCTTCACCATAACCACTACAGTCTTCACTAGAACCAGTTACACAAGCACCACAGCCCCATGCATTACAACACTGGTAACCTCCATGTGCTGAGATTCGACCTCCTTTAATTAATTTTTGATCAACTTTGTTTAAAGCTTTTCCTAGGTTTAAAATTGATTTTTTCATTTTAAAATAATTTAAGTTTGATAAAATCCTTGAACAGTTTAAAGACACTCAAGGTTTATGTCTATTCTTCGCGAGTGAATATTTTATTTACCTAAATCTAGTTGGTTTTTGACTAAATGGTAATAACTTCCTTTTAATTTGATTAATTCTTCATGATTTCCTTTTTCAATAATTTTTCCTTTTTCAAGGACAACTATTTGATGCGCGTTTTTTACAGTACTTAGTCGGTGTGCTATTACAACAGCTGTTTTGTCAGCAAAGAATTCATTAAGCTTACCCATAATAATTTTTTCATTATTTGCATCAAGTGCACTAGTAGCTTCATCAAAGAACAAGAATTTTGGATTTTTATATACCGACCTAGCAATAAGTAATCGTTGTTTTTGACCAGTACTTAAGCCACTACCTTCACTACCAATTTTGGTATTATATCCTAGCGGTAATCCCTCAATATAATCGTTGATATTTGCTACGTCTATTGCGTGAGCTAGCTTTTCTTTGTCAACATAATCTTCGCCCACAGCAATGTTTTTAGCTATAGAATCATTAAAGATATATCCTTCTTGCATAACAACACCGCAGTTTCTTCTCCATTCTTTTTGAGAAATGTTTTTTAAGTTAAAGTTGTTTATCATAATATCTCCTTGATCAACTTGATAAAAACCAAGAAGTAATTTCATTAATGTGGTTTTTCCACTTCCACTAACCCCTACAATTGCGGTTGTTTTGTTTGCAGGGATTTCAAGAGATAAATCTTTCAAAACAGGCTCTAAACCACCAGTGTACCTGAATGAAATATTATTTAGTCTTATAGATGCGTTATCTGGAATGATGGTTACTTTTTCATCACTAGGTTTTTCTTCATCTTCCATGTTGTGTATTTCACCTAATCTATCTAAGGAGATTTGTGCATCTTGTATATCTCTCATAAAGTTTATTAGTTGTGTAATTGGTCCGTTTAGTTGTCCGACGATGTAGCTAATAGCCATCATCATACCTAAGGTAATTTGTCCATCTATTACTAGTTTAGCAGAAAGTATAGTAATGAACATATTTTTAAGTTCATTGATAAAGTTAGAACCTACACTTTGTGTTTGTTCAAGAGCAAGGCTTTTAGTAGCTACTTTAAATAAACGAGCTTGTACATATTCCCAATTCCATCGCATGCGTCTTTCAGCATTGTGAAGCTTTATCTCTTGCATTCCATTAATAAGTTCAATTACTTTACTTTGTTCTTGACTTACTTGAGAAAAACGTTTATAATCAAGCTCTTTTCTCTTTTTGAAGAAGAATAATACCCAACCAAAATATAAAACACTTCCTAACACAAAAACACCAAAAATTTGCATGCTATAATACCCTAAAACTAAACTAAAAATTATGAGATTGAAAAAAGAGAATAAAACAGTTAAAGAAGAAGTGGTTAAAATTCGTTCAATACGCTTATGATCGTTGATTCTTTGTAATAAATCTCCTGTCATTCTTACATCGAAGTAAGAGATAGGTAATTTCATTAATTTGATAAAAAAATCTGAAATTAAAGATATGTTGATTCGAGTACTAAGATGAAGTAAAATCCAACTTCTAATAATTTCTAAAGAAGCTTTTCCTATGAATAAAAATAATTGAGCAAATAAGATTAAGTATACAAAGTTTAAATCTTGGTTTTTAATACCAACATCAACAACACTTTGAGTTAAAAAAGGTAAGATTAATTGTAATAAACTACCAGCTAGGAGCCCAATTATTAATTGAACTATAAACTTTTTGTATTTATATAAGTATTTGAAAATAAATGAAAAACCAAATTTTTCATCTTCTTCAAACTCTTCTTGATAGAATTTGGGAGTTGGTTCTATTAATAAGGCAATACCTTCTTCTGTATTTTCATCGGCATTATTACCAATCCAATGTTGGATAAACTCCTCTTTAGTAAAAGAGATGAGCCCATGAGCTGGGTCAGAAATATAAACAACATCTTTTTTTATTTTGTAAAGAACCACATAATGATTTTTATTCCAATGAATAATACAAGGAAATGGGGCTTCTTTAAGTTTGTTAAAGGCTAATTTTATACCTAAAGACTTAAAGCCTATAGACTCGACAGCTTCACTAAGACCTAATAAGCTACTGCCTTCACGTGTTGTTTCGCTTAGGTTTCTTAATTGTTGAGTATTGATAGTCTTGCCATAGTGTTTGGCTATGATTTTAATACAAGTAGGTCCGCAATCTTTTGCTTCTGTCTGTTTATAGTTTGGGAATTTTTTCAAGTTCAGTTTAGATATGAAACAGATAGGATAATAGAGTATTTCCTACCTGTTCTGTTTATTAATTATTACAGCTCTTTTATAGTTTTTCTACACGAAGTACAATATACTTTGGATTTCAAGATATTCTACGTTACTATAGAATTCGGTACAATTATAGTAGAACCGCTAATGGAATCTAGTTCATTTACGTTCAAAACTAACTTTTCTATAATTAAACTTTTTGCTATGGAATAAAGCTGCAGTATGTTTATACATAGTTGGTAACATGGTTTTAGTAAACACCATCATTATTTTATCACATTGTTTTCTGCCTCCGCTAACCAGAGCTAGTTCTGCTTTACTTAAAGTTTTTCTAAGGAACAAAATTTGTTTTTTCATGTTTTTAGTTTAACATCCTGTACAACTTATACTTCCATCAGGACAAAATTCCCAAGGTTGAGTACAGTTGTTTTTATTTCCGCCTCCGCCTCCACCAGTATCATTAGTATAGCAATATATTTCTTCACAATACTGACCAGAAGGGCAGTTACCATTTATGTCACAAAATCCAACAGCACCACCACCTGTAATAAGTTTTTGTGTTGTTTTATTTAATGACTTACCTAAGTTTAAAATTGATTTTTTCATGATTAAACTTTTTTATTATAAAATAAAGCTACAATAAAACTCTGCACAGTGTCTTCCATGGTCTTCACAGATACCATCCCTGTTTTTATCACATTGCATTCTACCTCCGTTAATTTGAGATTGTTCCGCTTTTTTTAAAGCTTTACCTAAATTTAGAATTTGTTTTTTCATAATTAAAATATTAAGGTTACTTTTGCGGCGAACATTTAAAGACACTCACCAATGTGTCTATTCTTCGCGAGAGAATTTTGTTCAAAATGCAAAGCCCTTTTTGGGCTTTGTCTTTTTATACTGTTTTTAATGAAACATCAGAAGCTTCTATATTTTCTTCTAAATCTTCAATAAATAAAATTAAATCAGTTCTGTTATATTCCTTAGGAAATGATTTACCGTTTACTAAAATTTCAGGAGTAAAGTTGATGCCATTTTGATTACACCAATTCTTTTCTTTTTCTAGCTCCAATGTATAAGTTTCTTTATTAGAACACTTACCCCATTTTTTTAACCAAGCAGCTGGTTTTTGCCCTTCATAAATAGCATCCATGGCTTGAAGACATTCTTTTTCTCCTTGTGTATTATATATTTCTATGAGTCTACTGGTAATTTTAACGACATCACTATCTTTTTTTTCTACACTTACATTAAAGCGTACTTTAATTTTTGCATTGTTATGGTATCTTTTAATAATTTCATCAACATGAGCGTGAACAGGTTTACAGTGTCCACAGAAAGGATTGGTGATTATTGTAATTTCAAGGCTGGAGTTAGGGTTTCCAAAAACAATTTCTTTACTATCAGTTAATTGAGTGTCAAGTTGAGGTGATTTTTGTAATAAACTATCAAACAAAGCATAGTTTCTCTTAAATTTAACACTTGCTATCTTTTCTTTTTTGAGTTCTTGAACTTCAGTAAATAAAGGTTTAATATAATTCCAAGCTAACCACGTAAAAGAAGCAACGATACCCAAGGTGACAAAATCTTTAATTATAAAGGTGTTAATGTAATTATTTGTCAATACTGGAGCCAGTGCTTGTAGCCAAAGAACTCCAACTATACTTAAGCATAAAAGACACCACTTTTTTACTACTGCATATTGATAATATAGCGAGTATAGAGTAATAGGTATAGCAAGTAAACTAATAGTATATGAAATTACAGGATTAGAAATTTGAGTAAAAGTTAAAAGAGATAACCCAATAAAATAAAGCATGCTAAAGTCACTTAATTTATATCCTTTTAAAATTTCCGCTCCTTTTGAGGTTAATACAGCGTCACAATCTTTTTTATCATCAGCTCCTGAACAAAAAGCATCACCAATAGCGGTTTTCAATCCAAGTTCTTGTTTTACAATTGCGATACTGATAATTAATCCTGTTACTGATAGTAAGAAATAAAAAGTATTGTACCATGAAGTTGAACTATAAAAAACAAAAAATAACGTAAAAATACTAAGAAGAGAAAAACCGATAGTTTTAACTAATTTGGAGTTATTTTTAGTTGTTTGATAACCTTCAGTTTCTTCAACAGCAACAATAATTCCTGTAAATTTACTTAGAAACTCATTTTCAGATAACTTCGTTTTTTTGTTTTCAGAATCATAAATTATATAATCTGATTTTTTTCTTTCTACTACAATTAAGTCTTGACCATGTTCACTGTTTATTTGAGCAATAAAACAGTCGGGGAGTTGCAAAAGTGTTTCTGAATTAACAGGAACGTCAGCTGCCACATTTTCAATGTTAAAATGGTCTAATACTCCAGTAATTGCGTGTAAACTAGGGTAAGAAGGGTGACTTTGAATTTGAAAAGCCAATTCTTCCTTATCAAAAGAAATACTATTTTTCTTAAGTAAATTTTGTACTAAATTGATTAATGTGTCTTTCAAAAGTAAAAAGGTTTTAAGGATAGTTATTTTCTGTTTCCCCAAAGCTATATTTTGATAGTTGTTTTTTTATAGAAAAAGCCATAAAAAAAGTAAGGGAAAACCGTAATCGTTTTTTTTTAAATAAAGCCCTTTTCTTTGGCTGTTAATATTAACTCTCGGTCTCCTTTAGCTTTAACATTGAATATTTTTTTTAGATGTCGTTTTCTTTTTTCAATACTAGCTGCGGAAAGAGGTATGTAATTCGGCATATCTTTCATTTTAGAGCCTAATGAAAGTTCGTATAGTATTTGTCTGTCTATTGCGTCAATGGAAAAATTATTAGAAACTTCTTTTCTTAAGAGGCTTAAGACAGTTTTACTATAATAAGGTATATTGTTTGTTACATTTTTTATTGCATTTTTTAACTCTTTTGAAGTTAAATCGTTCTTAATAAGAAAACCTTCAGGATTTAAGCTTTTAAAAATGTTATAAATTCTGTAATTATCATTACAATCAGTAGAAACAATCAGTCTTGTGTTTGGAAGTAATTTTCTTATTAAAAGCCCTAAATCTTCACCAGATAAGATTTTTCTATTCTTAGCAGGAGAAAGTTTTAAGTCTAAAACAACAAAGCTAAGTGAAGTTTCTTTTTCAATTGTTTTTTTTATAATGTCGTAAGCTCCATTACAATTATAGGTAATGTCTGTGTTAAAATTAAAACTTGGGTTTAACCTAGCTATTTTAGATATTATGTTCTTGTACGTTTCACAAATAAGCGGGCAATTATCTGCTAACAAAGCAGATTGTTTTTCTTTTCTCATGTTTAAATAATTTCGGGGGGAAATACTATTTAACTGATTTCTTTTTTTTAAAATCAGTTCATAAATTTATATAAATTAATTTGAAATCAAAAAAAAAATATATAAAAAACAAATTATCTACTTATGAAAAATGTAGTTGTATTACTTTTTTAACTCTTTTTTTAAGAATTTTGCTGTATAGCTTTTTTTGTGGATGGAAACTTCTTCAGGAGTTCCAAATGTTAAAACTTTACCGCCTTTTTTACCACCTTCCATACCAATGTCAATAATGTAATCGGCGAGTTTGATAACATCTAAGTTGTGCTCAATAATTAAAACGGTGTTTCCTTTATCTGCTAACTTGTTTAATACTTCCATTAATACACGGATATCTTCAAAATGAAGCCCAGTTGTTGGTTCGTCTAATATATAAAAGGTATTTCCAGTATCTCTTTTTGATAATTCAGAAGCTAATTTAATGCGTTGGGCTTCTCCTCCGGAAAGAGTAGTGGATTGCTGTCCGAGTGTAATGTATCCTAAACCAACATCTTTAATTGTTTTTAACTTTCTATAGATTTTAGGAATATGTTCAAAAAAAGCTGTAGCTTCGTTAATTGTCATTTCTAAAATATCAGAAATTGACTTTCCTTTATAACGAATTTCTAAAGTTTCTCGGTTAAAACGTTTTCCTTGGCAAGTTTCACACTCTACGTGAACATCTGGTAAGAAATTCATTTCTATTACACGAACACCGCCACCCTGGCAGGTTTCACAACGTCCGCCTTTTACATTAAAACTAAAACGACCTGGTTTATATCCTCTGATAGAGGCTTCTGGAGTTTTTGCAAATAAACTACGTATTTCACTAAACACTCCAGTATACGTAGCAGGGTTTGAACGTGGAGTTCTACCGATTGGAGATTGATCAATATCAATGACTTTATCAATATGTTCTAAGCCTTCAATTTTTTTGTAAGGCATTGGTTTTTTTACTGCTCGGTAAATGTGCGCGTTTAAAATAGGGTATAAGGTCTCATTAATTAAGGTAGATTTCCCACTACCAGAAACACCTGTGACACAAATCATTTTTCCTAAAGGAAATTCAACGGAAACATTTTTTAAGTTGTTTCCAGAAGCGCCTTTTAATGAGATTGTTTTTCCGTTTCCTTCACGACGCTTTTTAGGAACCTCAATTTCTTTTCTTCTCGATAAATAGTCAGCAGTAAGGGTATCGTGACTTTTTAAATCGTCAAAGTTGCCTTCGCTAACAATTTCTCCTCCATGTCTACCTGCACCTGGACCAATGTCTAAAACAAAATCAGCATTCTTAATCATATCTTCATCATGTTCAACCACTAAAACAGAGTTTCCAACATCACGAAGTTTAATTAAAGAGTCAATTAATTTTTGATTATCACGTTGATGTAAACCAATACTAGGCTCATCTAAAATATATAAAACACCTACAAGTTGTGAACCTATTTGTGTTGCAAGTCGAATACGTTGGGCTTCTCCACCAGAAAGAGATTTTGAAGTTCTGTCTAATGTTAAATAATCTAACCCAACATCCAATAAAAATTGAATGCGTGTGCGAATTTCTTTTAAAATTTCAGAAGCAATAGTTAATTGTTTTTCTGATAATTTTGTGCCAACTTCCTGAAACCAATTAGCCAACTCTAGAACATCCATTTGGGCTAAATCACTAATATTTTTATCAGTGATTCTAAAATGAAGCGCTTCTTTTTTTAAACGCTTTCCATCACAAACCGAACAAGTAACTTCATCCATAAAACCTTTTGCCCAACGTTTGATTGATGTGCTTTCTGAGTTTTTATATTGATTCTCAATAAAGGCAATGATACCTTCGAAATCAATCTCATAATTTCTGGTAACTCCCGCAGTTTTTGATTGAATTTCAAATTTTTCTTTTCCTCCATGAAGAATAATCTCCATAGCTTCTTTAGAAATACTTTTTATAGGGTCGGTTAGTTTAAAGTTATAACGCTCAGCAATAGTTTGAAGTTGTTTAAAAATCCAACTGTTTTTTTGTTCACCCAAAGGTGCAATTCCTCCATTTTTGATAGAAATGCTATCGTCTGGAATTACTTTTTGATGATTTATCTCGTTGGTAATCCCTAGTCCGTTACAGTGAGAACAAGCTCCTTTTGGTGAGTTGAACGAAAAAGTGTTAGGTTCAGGATTAGGGTAAGCGATTCCCGTAGTAGGACACATGAGTTCACGACTAAAATAACGAGGTTTTTCATCATCAACATCAATTACCATTAAAATATTATCACCCGTGTACAAGGCAGTTTTAATAGTCTCTTCTAGACGTTTTTCAGCAGCATCATTCACGGCTAATCGATCGATAACGACTTCTATATCGTGCGTTTTATAACGATCGAGTTTCATGCCCTTTTTAATTTCTCTAATTTCTCCATCCACACGAACACGAACAAAACCTTGTTTAGAAATTTGTTCGAATAGTTCACGATAATGCCCTTTTCTCGATTTAATTAATGGTGCAAGAATGGCAATACGTTTGCCGTCAAAATCTTTTAAAATTAATTTTCTAATTTGTTCGTCAGAATAACTTACCATTTTTTTACCTGTATTGTATGAATAAGCATCTGCTGCACGAGAAAATAGTAAACGAAGAAAATCGTAAATTTCAGTAATGGTTCCTACAGTAGAACGAGGGCTTTTGTTTGTTGTTTTTTGTTCAATAGAAATTACAGGAGAAAGTCCGTCAATTTTATCAACATCAGGTCTTTCTAATCCGCCCAAAAATTGACGTGCATATGCAGAGAAAGTTTCAATATAACGACGTTGTCCTTCAGCATAAATGGTGTCGAAAGCTAAAGAAGATTTCCCGCTACCACTTAAGCCAGTAATTACAACTAGCTTTTCACGAGGAATTTTAACATCAATATTCTTTAAATTATGAGCTCGAGCTCCGTAAACTTCTATGTATTCTTGTTCTTTCAAAGTGAGGATTTTACCAAAAACAGCAAAGTTACCAAAACCAAATTTATTTTGAAGCAGCGATTATCAACAAATAAACTGAAAATAGTATATTGCGAATAAAACTTAATTAATAAATGAAATTTATAGATTTTGTAAGGCTTTTTTTTGAGCGCCATGGTTTTAACGTGTCTTCCAGGTTTGCTGATAGATTGGGTATGCGAGCCACTAATGTACGTTTGTTTTTTATTTATATATCATTTGTAACAGTAGGTTTGTCTTTTGGATTATATTTAACAATGGCTTTTTTACTAAGATTAAAAGATATGATTTATACTAAAAGAACATCTGTTTTTGATTTATGATAAACACAGTGTTTCAATCAAGGTTATATAGAGCTATAATTTATTCTGTCTTAATAGTCATGCTAGGAGTAACAGGTTATATGTTACTTTTTGATTATTCCTTTATTAACGCTTTGTACATGACGATTATAACCATTAGTACCATTGGTTTTGGAGAAGTACATCCTTTTGGTACGGGGGAAAAACTATTTACTATCGGATTGATAATATCTAGTTTGTTTGTTTTTGGTTATGCAGTTTCTTCATTCTCAGAGTATTTAATTAGTGGGCAATTTTTTCATCAGTTAAAAATAAAAAAAGTGCAAAAACAAATAGAGCAGTTACAAGGTCATACCATAGTTTGTGGTTATGGTAGAAATGGTAAACAAGCTATTTCGAAATTGAAAAACTACAAGAAACAAGTTGTAGTGGTTGAAAAATTTAATGATGTAGTGAGGCAGTTAGATGAAAAAGGAGTGTTAACTATTCAAGGTGATGCAACGCTTGATGAGACTCTATTAAGAGCAGGTATCATGAATGCAGAAAATCTAATAACAGCGTTGCCTTCTGATGCCGATAATTTATTTGTAGTTCTAACAGCAAAACAATTAAATAAAAATTGTAAAGTAATTAGTAGAGCATCTAAAGAAACATCATATAGTAAGTTAAAAATAGCAGGAGCAGATAATGTAATTATGCCAGATAAATTAGGAGGTTCTCACATGGCATCTTTAGTTGTAACTCCTGATGTTATTGAGTTTGTAGATAGGCTAACTATTGAAGGAGAAACAACTGCTAACTTAGAAGAAGTAGCAATTAATGACTTGCCAGAAAAATACATTGATAAAACAATATTAGATTTAGATTTACGAAAAAAAACAGGTTGTACAATTATAGGGTATCGTACTCCAAATAAAGATTACATTATCAACCCAGAAGCTTCGGTGAAATTAGAAATAGGAGGAAATTTGATTGTTTTAGGACGTCCTGAACAGATAGAAACACTTAGAAAAGTTTTTTAATGAAGAAAGTTGTAATAACTGGAAGTAATGGTTTACTTGGGCAAACTTTAGTAAGCCTTTTATTAGAAGAAAAAGAAAGATATCAGGTAATAGGTTTTTCAAGAGGAGAAAATAGAAGTGGTAGAGGTGACTTTAATTATGTTTCAATTGATATTACAGATGAAGATTTGCTTTACAAAAAACTGTCTGAATATAAGCCAGATGTTATTGTGAATACAGCAGCAATGACAAATGTTGATGCTTGTGAAACAAATAAACAAGCTTGTGATAATCTAAATATAGATGTAGTTCAATATCTTAAAAACTATTCAGAAGAAAATAAAACTCATTTAATACATATTTCAACTGATTTTATTTTTGATGGGAAAAATGGACCATACAAAGAGAGTGATAAGCCAAACCCGTTGAATTATTATGGGCTCTCCAAATTAAAATCAGAAGAATTATTAATAAAGTCTAAGGTAAATTATGCCATTTTACGTACCATATTAGTATATGGAAAAGTATATGATATGTCGCGCACTAATATAGTATTGTGGGTGAAGAAAATGTTGGAAGACAGGAAAGAAATAACTATAGTAGATGACCAATTTCGTATGCCAACTTATGTAGAAGAATTGGCATTAGCGTGTAAATTATCAATAGATAAAAAAGCACTAGGAATTTTCAATATTTCCTCAAAAAGAATGATGAGTATTTATGAAATTGCACAACAAATAGCAGAAGCTTTTAGGTTAGATAAAAGCTTAATAAAACCAATTTCTACAGATGTTTTAAATCAAACAGCCTTACGGCCTGCTATTACGGGTTTTGATTTAACAAAAGCCCAAACAGAATTAGGATTGCGACCAAAATCTTTTAAAGAAGATTTACATAAATTTAAAGAAAAGCTAATGTAAAAACCATATTTAACAACGAAAACTTGTTGTAAGTGCATTTTTTTATGATATTGCGGGCTACTAATTCAAAAATCTAATACATATTATGAATAAAAAACTACTTGCATTGCTGTTTTCAATAACACCAATGTTAACATTTGCACAGGAAAAAGGAATTGATCAAATGATTGATGAAGCGTTTAAACCTTTTTCTGATTTTTTTAGTAGTGTGATTTTTTTTCCAGTATTTGGTACCCCTTTTGTATTGATTTTGTTAGTGGCTAGTGCCGCTTTTTTTACGCTCTATTTTGGATTTCCAAATATCCGTCACTTCTTTACTGCAATAAATGTTGTAAGAGGGAAATATGAAGATATTGAAAAACATGGTGCGCAATTATTGTATGGTGAAGATGGTATAGCTCAAGGAGTAGATATGAATGAAGTTGACGATATTGAGGAGCATATTGAAAATATAGAGAGCTTACATAGTGACTTAGAAATTGATGGAGATATTAAAGATACTATTCGCGATGAAAGTCATGAAGGTGAAGTTTCTCACTTTCAGGCATTAGCAACAGCGGTTTCTGGTACAGTTGGAAATGGTAATATTGCAGGAGTTGCATTAGCAATTGCTTTAGGAGGTCCGGGAGCAACTTTCTGGATGATTATTTGCGGTTTGTTAGGGATGTCAACAAAATTTGTAGAATGTACATTAGGAGTACATTATCGTGATGTAGGAGAAGACGGAACAGTGTATGGAGGTCCTATGTATTATTTATCTAAAGGATTAAAAGAAAAAGGTTTTGCAACACTAGGAAAAATAGCAGCAGGAGCATTTGCAGTTTTCTGTATTGGAGGTTCTTTTGGAGGTGGTAATGCAGCTCAATCTAACCAAGCAACAATAGTTATTAAAGAGTTGTTAGGTTTAGAGAGTACAGCAGCTGGAGCTATCATAGGTATTGTACTAGCCATTTTAGTAGGTATTATAATTATTGGAGGTATCAAAAGAATCGCTTCTGTAACAGAAAAAGTAGTTCCTTTTATGGCATTGCTATACCTATTGGCTTGTTTGTATATTTTAGGGGTTAATTTCTCTTTAATAGATGATGCTATTTCTTTAATTATAACAGAAGCTTTCAATCCTACAGCGATAGGTGTTGGTGGTGTTATAGGTGTTTTATTAGTAGGGTTTAAAAGAGCAGCTTTTTCTAATGAAGCTGGAGCAGGTTCGGCTTCAATTGCGCACTCTGCAGTGAAAACAAAATATTCTGCATCAGAAGGTTTAGTGGCATTATTAGAGCCGTTTATTGATACTGTATTAATTTGTACAATGACAGCTTTAGTAATTATTATCTTTAATTTTGGAGGAGCTTTTGAATATGGAGGAGATGGTACAGGATCTGTATTTATTGACGGTGTGGCTTATGAGGGAGCAGGAATTACTTCAAGAGCATTTGCAGCTTACATTCCATACTCAAATGTATTTTTAACTGTAGCAGTTGTTTTATTTGCAGTTTCTACAATGATTTCTTGGTCGTATTACGGATTACAATCTTGGAAATTTTTATTTGGTAGAGGAAAAAAAGCGGATTTAACATATAAAATTTTGTTCTTAACTTTCGTAGTAATTGGAGCAGCAGCGAGTATGAAGTCTATTTGGGATTTTTCAGATGCAATGATTTTTGCAATGGTGTTCCCTAACATGGTAGGTTTATACTTATTGATGCCAGTGGTTAAAAAGCAACTAAAAAGATATTTAGATGCTATTAACCTTAAAAAAGAAGCAGTAGAAGAATAAAAAACAAAACGAATGAAAATATTTAAACCCCATTTCTGGTATAATAAACGCCAAAGAAATGGGGTTTTCTTTTTATTATTTTTAATAGTTGTTTTACAATTTATATATGTGTACATAGATTTTTCTTCAGAAAAAATAGAGGGTATAAATAAGAAAGAGCTAGTAGCTCTTCAAAATACTATTGATAGTTTGAAAAGAATTGAATTGATTAAAAGAAAACCTAAACGATATCCATTCAATCCAAATTATATAACAGACTTTAAAGGTTATCAACTAGGAATGTCTGTAGAGGAAATAGATAGATTACATAATTACAGAAAACAAAATAAATGGATTAACTCAGCTAAAGATTTTAAACAAGTAACAAAAATATCTGATAGTCTATTGAATAGCATAGCTCCTTATTTTAAATTTCCAGATTGGGTTGTGAAAAAAGAAAACCAAAAGAAGAAAAGTAAAATAGAGTTAGGTTTAAGTGAAAGGCATACATATAATAAGGTATATAAAATTTCTACTAATGATATTAATAAAGCCACTCAACAAGATTTTGAAACTATTAGTGGTGTTGGAGAAGTATTATCTTCTCGAATTATAAAGTATAGAAAGGAGTTACAAGGGTATTCATTCTCAAAACAATTATATGAAGTTTGGGGAATAAATAAAGCTGCAGCAAACAAAGTCATGCAAACTTTTACTGTAATTAAAAAACCAACTATTAAAAAAGTAAATGTAAATACAGCCAAATTCAAAGAAGTGTTAAAAAATCCATATATTGATTATGAGTTATGTAAAAAGATATTTGAATATCGAGATGAAGTAGCTGAGCTACAAGATATATCAGAATTAAGAAATATTAAAGATTTTCCACTAAATAAATACGATAGAATAATCTTATATTTGAAAGCAGAATAAACAAGCAACAAAATTTAATAAACAAACCACTATGAATAGTATGTACTTTACCGAAGAGCATGAAGCCTTTCGTCAGAGTTTTAGAGATTTTTTACAAAAAGAGGTAGTTCCTCACATAGATAAATGGGAGAAAGAAGGTACGGTAGAGCGTTTTATCTGGAAGAAGTTCGGTGAAATGGGATACTTTGGTTTAAATCAACCTGAAGAATATGGAGGATTAGGTTTAGATCTTTTTTATACAGTTATTTTTTTAGAAGAACTACAAAAAATAAACTCAGGAGGTTTTGCAGCTAATATGTGGGCACATGCTTATTTAGCAATGACACATGTAAATAAAGAAGGAGATGATCGAATTAAGAATGAATATTTAACACCAAGCATAGAAGGAGATAAAATAGGGTGTTTATGTATTACAGAACCTTTTGGAGGAAGTGATGTAGCAGGAATGCGTACTACAGCAATAAAAAAAGGAGATTCATATGTGATTAATGGGTCTAAAACGTTTATCACAAATGGAGTATATTCTGATTACTTAGTAGTAGCAGCTAAAACTAATCCTGAGGATAAACATAAAGGAATGAGTATTTTTATAGTTGATAGAGATACTCCAGGAATATCGTCAACTAAGTTAGATAAATTAGGTTGGAGAGCTTCAGATACTGCTGAAATAGCTTTTGATAATGTGGTAATACCTGCTGAAAACTTAATGGGAGAAGAAGGAAAAGGATTTCCATATATAATGCAACACTTTGCTTTAGAAAGATTAGTAATGGGAATCAATGCTCATGCGCGTGCGGAATATGCTGTTGATTATGTAGTGCAATATATGAGTGAACGCGAAGCTTTTGGAAAAACACTAGATAAATTTCAAGCCTTACGTCATAAAGTAGCGGAAATGGCTAGTAGAGTAGATATGTGTAGAGAATATAACTATTCCATAGCAAAACGATTAAATGATGGTATTTATGTGGTAAAAGAAGCAAGTATGAGTAAGCTATTGTCTACTAAAATGGCAGATGAGGTTATATACGATGCTTTACAGTTACTAGGAGGTTATGGTTATATGGAAGAGTATCCAATGGCACGTTTATTACGTGACAGTCGATTAGGACCGATAGGGGGAGGTACTTCAGAAATATTGAAAGAAATTATTGCAAAAATGGTAATAGATAAGAAGGAATATAGGCCAGCTACCTAATGCCTCCTATTTTGTAAAAATGATTCTTGATAAGAAATACCTATAATTTATTTATAGGTTCTTGATAAATATTTAAGTAAAAATCCTGTGAAAGCAGGATTTTTATTTGCCTCATTTTTAAACTAAAAAGAAATAAAATAGTGTGTTTTTAAAGAATACTTTGTATCTTTGCCGTCCAAAAATGAAATAAAATAATATAATTAATTGATATACTGATTGTTGTCGATTTTAAAGATATAGAAACTACGATGAAAGGAGGTGCAAAAATATGTTAATCATTCCAGTTAAAGAAGGAGAGAATATCGATAGAGCGTTAAAACGTTATAAGCGTAAATTTGATCGTACAAAAACGATGAAGCAGTTACGTAACAGAAAGCAGTTTACTAAGCCATCTGTGGCAAAACGAGCTCAAATGATTAAAGCATCTTACGTTCAGAGATTAAGAACTCAAGAAGAAGTAGGATAGTAATCATCCTAAAAAGTGTAAAAACCTGTATTGATATCAATACAGGTTTTTTTTGTATCTTCAATTAATAAATAAGATAGATAATGCTAATAGAAGCTTTTTTAGAGTATTTAGAGTTTGAGAAAAAGTATTCAAAAAATACAATTCAAGCATATAAAACGGATTTAATAGCGTTTAAAGATTTTTGTGAGGTTGAGTTTGATCAAGAGGATTTAGAGAGTATTCATTATAACCAAATTAGAACATGGATTGTTAGTTTGGTAAATGATAATATATCAAATAGAAGCGTAAATAGAAAAGTAAGCTCTTTAAAGACCTTTTATAAGTTTCTGCAAAAAATAGGGGAAGTAACAGTGAATCCGCTTTCAAATCATAAGGCGCTAAAAGTTCAAAAAAAAATACAAACTCCCTTTGATCAAAATGAAGTAGAAGAAGTTTTAAAACTAATAAAAGAGAGATCAGATTTTGAATCAGTAAGAGATAGGTTGATTGTGGAAATGTTGTATTCAACTGGAATGAGAAGGATTGAGTTGATAAATGTTAAAGAAAAAGATATAGAACATACTAGTAGAACAATAAAAGTATTAGGGAAAAGAAATAAAGAAAGGTATGTAACGATCTTGCCGTCAGTGTATAAAACTTTACAAGAATATTTAAGACAAAAAAGAGGAATTGAGGATGTAGATTTAGAGGTGCTTTTAGTGACTAAAAAAGGCGTTAAAATTTATGAAACCCTTGTTTACCGAATAATAAATTTGTACTTTAGTAGGGTGTCAACAAAAGCAAAAAAAAGTCCACATATATTAAGGCATGCTTTTGCTACACATTTACTTAATAACGGTGCGTCGTTAAATTCGGTTAAAGAATTACTAGGGCATTCAAGTTTAGCCTCTACCCAAGTTTATACGCACAATAGCTTGGAGCAAATAAAAAAAGTGTATAACAAGACTCACCCTAGAGGGTCAAATTAAAAGATCGAAGAATTATGAAGGTATTCACACAATCAGTAAATTTCTCAGCAGACCAAAAATTAATAGACTTCATTGAGAAAAAAATAGGAGGATTAGAGAAGTTTCATGATAAGATCGTTGATGCAGAAGTGTTTTTAAAAGTGCAAAAAACGAGTGAAAAGGAGAATAAAATAACTGAAGTAAAAATTAATATACCAGGAAGCGAATTAATGGTGAAAAAGCAAACTAAGACCTTTGAGGAAGGTATTAGTGTGTCTGTAGAATCTTTAAAAAGACAGTTGCAAAAATCAAAAGAAAAATCAAAGGATGCCTTAGTCTCATAAAAACGATAAAAAATAATTAAAAAAGTTTTAAAAATTAAAAATTACTTTTTACATTTGCAGTCCGTTAGAAATAGCGGATTGTTTTTTTATAACAAAAGCCGATGTAGCTCAGCTGGCTAGAGCAGCTGATTTGTAATCAGCAGGTCGTGGGTTCGAGTCCCTCCATCGGCTCTAAAAAATAAAAGTTCATTAAAATATTATTTAAGGTTTAGGGGAGATTCCAGAGCGGCCAAATGGGACGGACTGTAACTCCGTTGTCTTACGACTTCGCAGGTTCGAATCCTGCTCTCCCCACTATCTTAATGAAATTTTATTGCGGGAGTAGCTCAGTTGGTAGAGCGTCAGCCTTCCAAGCTGAATGTCGCCAGTTCGAACCTGGTCTCCCGCTCTAAATTCGTTGCCGACATAGCTCAGTTGGTAGAGCGCATCCTTGGTAGGGATGAGGTCACGGGTTCAAATCCCGTTGTTGGCTCTATTTTAGAGTTTATTTGACAAGAGTTTAAAAATAACACTAAATATATTTAACTAAGAATTAAAATTAATAATCATGGCAAAAGGAACTTATGATCGTTCGAAACCGCACTTAAACGTAGGTACTATTGGTCACGTAGATCACGGTAAAACTACTTTAACTGCTGCAATTACTAAAGTATTAGCAGATGCTGGATTTTCTGAGCAGAGAGCTTTTGATCAAATCGATAACGCTCCAGAAGAAAAAGAAAGAGGTATCACAATTAACTCTTCTCACGTAGAGTATGCAACAGCTAACCGTCACTACGCGCACGTTGACTGTCCAGGTCACGCCGATTACGTAAAGAACATGGTAACTGGTGCTGCACAAATGGATGGAGCTATCTTAGTAGTAGCTGCTACTGATGGTCCAATGCCACAAACTCGTGAGCACATCTTATTAGGTCGTCAGGTAGGTATTCCACGTATCGTTGTTTTCTTAAACAAAGTTGATATGGTTGATGACGAAGAGTTATTAGAGTTAGTAGAAATGGAAGTGAGAGATTTATTATCTTTCTATGAGTATGATGGAGATAATGGTCCTGTAGTTTCTGGTTCTGCTTTAGGTGCATTAAACGGAGAGCAAAAGTGGGTTGATACAGTTTTAGAATTAATGGAAGCTGTTGATACTTGGATCGAAGAGCCACCAAGAGATACTGAAAAAGATTTCTTAATGCCAATCGAGGATGTATTCTCTATTACTGGTCGTGGTACAGTAGCAACTGGACGTATCGAAACTGGTATCATTAATACAGGAGATCCTGTTGAGATTATCGGTATGGGAGATGAAAAATTAACATCTACTGTAACTGGTATCGAGATGTTCCGTCAAATCTTAGATAGAGGTGAGGCAGGAGATAACGCAGGTATCTTATTAAGAGGTATTGAAAAGACTCAAATTAAGAGAGGAATGGTAATCTGTAAGCCAGGTTCTATTACTCCACACGCTAAGTTTAAAGCTGAGGTGTATATCTTAAAGAAAGAAGAAGGTGGACGTCACACTCCATTCCACAACAACTACCGTCCACAGTTCTACGTACGTACAACTGATGTAACAGGTAACATTAACTTACCAGAAGGAGTTGAAATGGTAATGCCAGGTGATAACTTAACTATTACTGTTGACTTAATCCAACCTATCGCATTAAACACAGGTTTACAGTTCGCAATCCGTGAAGGAGGTAGAACAGTAGGAGCTGGTCAGGTAACTGAAATCTTAGACTAATTATAGTTTAATAATAAAGTATAAGGAGTCTCTTTTATAAGAGAGGGACTCCTTTAAAATACGGGTTTAGCTCAGTTGGTAGAGCACTGGTCTCCAAAACCAGGTGTCGGGAGTTCGAGCCTCTCAACCCGTGCAAAAAACTAAAACGAGTTGTGGTGAAAACTGCAACTCGTTAAAAGGATAAAATATGAGTAACTTTGTACAATACATTAAAGATTCTTTTGAAGAATTAAATACCAATATGACTTGGATTTCTCGTGAAGAAGCTCAAAAGTCTACTGTAGTAGTTGCAGCATTTACAATCGTATTTGCTTTAGCTGTAGCGGGGATAGATAAGGTTTTTCAAACAGGGTTAGATAACTTCTTTAAAATGTTTTAATGATGGCTGATTCGGTGATGAAGTGGTATGTGGTTAGAGCTATTGGAGGTCAAGAAAATAAGGTGAAAACTTATATCGAGACTGAGATTGCTCGTCATGGGTTGTCTGATTTTGTGAACCAAGTAATTGTTCCTACAGAAAAAGTTATTCAAGTAAGAAACGGAAAGAAAATTAACAGAGAAAGAGTTTACTTTCCTGGTTATGTAATGGTTGAGGCTAATTTAGCAGGAGAAGTTCCTCACGTAATTAAATCAGTAACAGGAGTTATTGGTTTTTTAGGTGAAACAAAAGGAGGAGATCCCGTACCAATGCGTAAATCAGAAGTAAACAGAATGTTAGGGAAAGTTGATGAACTTTCTGTTAAAGACGAAAATATTGCAATTCCTTATTCAGTTGGAGAAACTGTAAAAGTAATTGATGGCCCTTTCAATGGGTTTGATGGAACTGTTGAAAAGGTAAATGAAGAAAAGCGTAAGTTAGAAGTAATGGTAAAGATTTTCGGAAGAAAAACTCCATTAGAGTTAAACTATATGCAAGTAGAGAAAATATAATTGTTACACCTATATTTTGATGGGTTTAAGCTTCCAATTTAAACACATCGTTAAATCTTAAACAATGGCAAAAGAAGTAAGTAAATTAGTTAAACTACAAGTTAGGGGAGGTGCAGCGAATCCGTCGCCACCAGTTGGACCCGCTTTAGGTGCTGCCGGTGTTAACATCATGGAGTTCTGTAAGCAGTTTAATGCTCGTACACAGGACAAGCAAGGTAAAGTATTACCTGTTGTTATTACAGTTTATACAGACAAATCATTTGAGTTTGTTGTAAAAACTCCACCAGCTGCAGTACAATTATTAGAAGCGGCCAAAATTAAGAAAGGTTCAGGAGAACCTAATAGGAAAAAAGTAGCAAGCGTTTCTTGGGATCAAATTCGTGGAATTGCAGAAGACAAAATGGTAGATATGAATGCCTTTGAAGTAGAGTCTGCAATGAGAATGATTGCTGGAACAGCTCGTTCTATGGGATTAACAGTAACAGGTGATGCACCTGCTTAAACTTTAAAAGATATTTAGAAATGGCAATTACTAGAAAGCAAAAAGAAGCTCGTGCTAAAGTAGATAGCTCTAAAGTTTATAGCTTACAAGATGCATCAGCATTAGTTAAAGAGATTACAAATGTAAAGTTTGACGCATCTGTAGACTTAGCAGTACGTTTAGGAGTAGATCCTCGTAAAGCTAATCAAATGGTTCGTGGTGTTGTAACATTACCTCACGGAACTGGTAAAGATGTAAAAGTTTTAGCATTAGTTACTCCAGATAAAGAAGCGGAAGCTAAAGAAGCTGGTGCTGATTACGTTGGATTAGATGAATACCTTCAAAAAATTAAAGGTGGTTGGACTGATGTTGACGTTATTATTACTATGCCAAGCGTAATGGGTAAATTAGGTCCTTTAGGACGTGTATTAGGTCCTCGTGGTTTAATGCCTAACCCTAAAACTGGTACAGTAACTATGGATGTTGCAAAAGCAGTACAAGAAGTAAAAGCTGGTAAAATCGACTTTAAAGTAGATAAAACTGGTATTGTACACGCTGCAATCGGAAAAGCATCTTTCGATGCTGCAAAGATTGAAGAAAATGCAAACGAGTTAATTCAAACATTAATTAAATTAAAGCCAACAGCGGCTAAAGGAACTTATATTAAAAGTATTTTTATGTCTTCTACTATGAGTCCTAGTGTAGCTGTAGATGTTAAAACAGTATCGTAAGGCAGTTAAAACTTTTTAATTATGACTAGAGAGGAAAAATCACAAGTAATACAAGATTTAACAGCACAATTAGCAGATACTAGCACGATCTATTTAGCAGATATTTCTGGTTTAGATGCAGCTACTACATCTAACTTACGTAGAGCATGTTTTAAAGCGAACGTACAATTGGCTGTTGTTAAAAACACATTGCTTTCAAAAGCAATGGAAGCTTCTGATAAAGATTTCGGAGAATTACCAGAGGTATTAAAAGGTAACACTTCAATGTTAATTGCTGAAGCAGCAAATGCACCAGCAAAAGTTATCAAAGAGTTCAGAAAAAAATCAAAAGATCGTCCTTTATTAAAAGGGGCGTATGTAGAGGAGGCAGTTTATATTGGAGATGACCAATTAGATGCTCTTGTAAACATCAAATCTAGAGAAGAACTTATTGGAGATATTATTACCTTATTACAATCTCCTGCTAAGAATGTTGTTTCAGCATTACAGTCAGGTGGAGGTAAATTATCAGGTATCTTAAAGACATTATCAGAAAAATAATTTCGCGCACTAATAAACTAAATAAATAAAATTTTTAAAAAACAATTAAAATGGCAGATTTAAAAGATTTCGCAGAACAATTAGTTAACTTAACAGTAAAAGAAGTTAATGAATTAGCTGATATTTTAAAAGAAGAGTATGGTATTGAGCCAGCAGCAGCAGCAGTAGCAGTAGCAGGACCAGCAGCAGGTGGTGGAGATGCAGCAGAAGAGAAAACTGAGTTTGATGTAATCTTAAAAGCAGCTGGAGGATCTAAATTAGCAGTTGTAAAATTAGTTAAAGAATTAACTGGATTAGGATTAAAAGAAGCTAAAGGTATTGTAGATAGCGCACCAGCACCAATCAAAGAAGGTGTATCTAAAGATGAGGCTGAAGGTCTTAAAAAGTCTTTAGAAGAAGCAGGAGCTGAGGTAGAGCTTAAGTAAGCTATACTCCCGAATTATAGAAAACGGGAAAAAACAATAAAGGTTTAGGTACTAAAGACTCATGTTTTTAGGCCTAAACCATTTTGTGTATATATTCGTTCTTTATTTTTCACATTTTTTGTATTTGTGAATTTACGATTATAAAGTGCTGATTTTTAATCAGTAAGAGCAATTAAAATTGCAGTATTGAAACAATTAAGTTTCAAAAATAATATTTTTAATTAAAAATAGCATCTCTTTTGGCAACGATAAATACTACTGAAAGAATTAACTTCGCGTCATCGCAGTTAGGAGCTGATTATCCAGACTTTTTAGATATTCAGGTGAAGTCTTTTCAAGATTTCTTCCAATTGCAAACTAAAGCTGAAGAGCGAGGAGAAGAAGGTTTGTATAAAACTTTCATGGATAACTTCCCGATTACAGATACACGTAATCAATTTGTATTAGAATTTTTAGACTACTTTGTAGATCCTCCAAGGTATAGCATTCAAGAATGTATCGAGCGTGGATTAACTCACAGTGTACCTCTAAAAGCACGTTTAAAATTATATTGTACTGACCCAGAACACGAAGATTTCGAAACAATCGTTCAAGATGTGTATTTAGGTACAATTCCTTATATGACAAACTCTGGTACCTTTATTATTAATGGTGCAGAAAGAGTTGTAGTGTCACAATTACACCGTTCACCAGGTGTATTCTTTGGGCAATCTTTCCACGCTAATGGAACCAAGTTATACTCTGCAAGAGTAATTCCATTCAAAGGTTCTTGGATTGAATTTGCTACCGATATCAATCAAGTAATGTATGCTTATATTGATAGAAAGAAAAAATTACCAGTAACAACGTTATTCAGAGCCATAGGTTTTGAAAGAGATAAAGATATTTTAGAGATTTTTGATTTAGCTGAAGAAGTAAAAGTTTCTAAAGCTGGATTAAAGAAAGTATTAGGGCGTAAATTAGCAGCAAGAGTATTAAAAACTTGGCATGAAGATTTCGTAGATGAAGATACAGGAGAAGTTGTCTCTATTGAGCGTAACGAAATCATTTTCGACCGTGATACTATTATAGAAAAAGAACATATTGATGAAATAATTGAAGCAGGTGCAAAAACAGTCTTGTTACATAAAGAAGACAATCAGCAAGCAGATTATGCCATCATTCACAATACATTACAAAAAGACCCTACAAACTCTGAAAAGGAAGCTGTAGAGCATGTATATAGACAATTACGTAATGCTGAACCGCCAGATGAGGAAACTGCAAGAGGTATTATTGAAAAATTATTCTTCTCAGAGCAACGTTATAGTTTAGGTGAAGTAGGACGTTTTAGAATGAATACTAAACTTCAGTTAAATGAAGATTTAGATCAAAAAGTATTAACTAAGAATGATATCATTACAATCATTAAGTACTTAATTGAATTAATCAATTCAAAGGCTGAAGTAGATGATATCGATCACTTATCTAATCGTCGTGTTAGAACTGTTGGTGAGCAATTAGCAGGTCAATTTGGTGTAGGTTTAGCTCGTATGGCACGTACTATTCGTGAGAGAATGAATGTTCGTGATAATGAGGTGTTTACTCCAATCGACTTAATTAACGCTAAGACGTTATCTTCAGTAATTAACTCTTTCTTTGGTACCAACCAGTTATCTCAATTTATGGATCAAACAAATCCATTAGCAGAGATTACTCATAAGCGTCGTTTATCAGCTTTAGGACCTGGAGGTTTATCACGTGAAAGAGCAGGTTTCGAGGTTCGTGACGTTCACTATACGCATTATGGTCGTTTATGTCCGATTGAAACACCTGAAGGACCAAACATTGGACTTATTTCTTCTTTAGCGGTTTATGCTAAAGTAAATAATATGGGATTCATTGAAACTCCATACAAAAAGGTAGATAATGGTTCAGTCTCTTCTGAAGAACCAATTTATTTATCAGCAGAAGAAGAAGAAGGAATGAAAATTGCTCAATCTAATTTACCAGTAGCAAATGATGGTAAAATAGAGAGCGAAAGAGTTATTGCACGTGAAGAAGGAGATTTTCCAGTGGAAAACCCTGAAGCAATTAATTATATGGATGTTGCTCCTAATCAAATTGCTTCGATTTCGGCATCATTAATTCCTTTCTTAGAGCATGATGATGCGAACCGTGCACTGATGGGATCGAACATGATGCGTCAAGCAGTTCCATTATTACGTCCAGAGTCTCCAATTGTTGGTACTGGTTTAGAACGTAGAGTAGCAAAAGATTCTCGTATCTTAATCAATGCTGAAGGAGCAGGAGTTGTAGAATATGTAGACGCCAATAAAATAACAATTAAGTACGATAGGACAGAAGAAGAGCGCATGGTTAGCTTTGATTCTGATGAAGTGTCGTACGACTTAATTAAGTTTAGAAAAACAAACCAAGGTACTAATATCAACTTAAAACCGATTGTAAAAGTAGGTGATAGAGTTGAAGAAGGTCAAGTACTTTGTGAAGGATATGCAACACAAAAAGGAGAATTAGCTTTAGGTAGAAACATGAAAGTAGCCTTTATGCCTTGGAAAGGGTATAACTTTGAGGATGCGATTGTGATTTCTGAAAAAGTAGTTCGTGAAGATATCTTTACTTCTATTCATATTGATGAATATTCATTAGATGTTCGTGATACTAAATTAGGAGCTGAAGAATTAACAAACGATATTCCTAATGTTTCTGAAGAGGCTACAAAAGACTTAGATGAAAATGGAATGATTCGTATTGGAGCAGAAGTAAATCCTGGTGATATTTTAATTGGTAAAATTACACCAAAAGGAGAATCTGACCCTACCCCAGAAGAAAAGTTATTACGTGCTATCTTTGGAGATAAAGCAGGAGATGTAAAAGATGCATCATTAAAAGCGTCTCCATCATTAAGAGGAGTTGTAATTAACAAAAAATTATTCAAACGCGCAGTAAAAGATAAGAATAAGCGTGCTCGTGATAAAGAAGCAATAGCAGCTTTAGAAGCATCTTATGTGTCTAAGTTTGAAGAATTAAAAGATGTTTTAGTTGAAAAGTTATTCAACTTAGTATCAGGAAAAACTTCTCAAGGAGTGTATAACGACTTAGGAGAAGAAGTATTGCCAAAAGGTAAAAAGTTTACACAAAAAATGTTAAACTCTGTAGAAGACTTTACACATTTAAGTGGAACTTGGACTACTGATAAAGACTTAAATCAATTAGTTGTAGAATTAGTTCACAATTACAAGATTAAAGTAAACGACCTACAAGGAGTTTTACGTCGTGAGAAATTTACAATCTCTGTAGGAGACGAATTACCAGCAGGTATCTTAAAACTTGCTAAAATTTATGTAGCTAAGAAACGTAAATTAAAAGTAGGAGATAAGATGGCAGGACGTCACGGAAATAAAGGTATTGTTGCACGTATTGTACGTCAAGAAGATATGCCTTTCTTAGAAGACGGAACACCAGTAGATATCGTATTAAACCCATTAGGGGTACCATCTCGTATGAACATTGGTCAGATTTATGAAACTGTTCTTGGATGGGCAGGTCAAAAATTAGGTCAAAAGTATGCAACACCAATTTTTGATGGTGCAAAAATTGATCAAATCAATGCTTTAACTGATGAAGCAGGAATACCACGTTACGGACACACATATTTATATGACGGAGGTACAGGTAAACGTTTCGATCAGCCTGCAACGGTTGGAGTAATTTATATGATTAAGTTAGGTCACATGATTGAAGATAAGATGCACGCGCGTTCTATTGGGCCTTACTCATTAATTACTCAGCAACCATTAGGAGGTAAAGCACAGTTTGGAGGTCAGCGTTTTGGTGAGATGGAGGTATGGGCACTTGAAGCATATGGTGCATCAAGTATCTTACGAGAAATCTTAACTGTTAAGTCTGATGATGTATTAGGTAGAGCAAAAACTTACGAGTCTATCGTTAAAGGAGAAGCAATGCCAGAACCAGGTTTACCAGAATCATTTAACGTATTAATGCACGAACTTAAAGGTTTAGGATTAGACGTTAAATTAGAAGAATAATCACAGTGAAATGTCTCAGAGTGTAAGCTCTGAGGCAAATCATTTTTTCAATATCAGTCTTATTATAAGACATTTATTTTTAATTCGAATCCATTATCATGGCAAGAAAAAACGAAAAATACACTGTTAAGAAGTTTAACAAAATTTCAATAGGTTTAGCATCACCTGAGTCTATTTTAGAGGCTTCTAAAGGAGAGGTGTTAAAACCAGAAACTATAAACTACCGTACACACAAACCAGAAAGAGATGGATTGTTTTGTGAGCGTATCTTTGGTCCTGTAAAAGACTATGAGTGTGCGTGTGGTAAATATAAAAGAATTCGATATAAAGGTATCGTTTGTGACCGTTGTGGTGTTGAAGTTACTGAGAAAAAAGTACGTAGAGATAGAGTAGGTCATATTAACTTAGTAGTACCAGTTGCACATATTTGGTACTTTAGATCATTACCTAACAAAATGGGGTACCTTTTAGGGTTACCATCTAAGAAGTTAGATATGATTATTTACTACGAACGTTACGTAGTAATTCAACCAGGTATTGCTAAGAATGCCGAAGGAGAACCATTACAAAAAATGGACTTCTTAACTGAGGAAGAATACTTAGATATCGTAGATGAGCTTCCACAAGAAAATATGTATTTAGAAGATTCTGACCCTAATAAGTTTATCGCTAAAATGGGTGCAGAGTGTTTAATTGATTTATTAGAAAGAATCGATTTAGACGAGTTATCATACCAATTGCGTCATAAAGCAAACACTGAAACTTCTAAGCAACGTAAAAATGAAGCATTAAAGCGTCTAAATGTTGTAGAAGCATTCAGAGATTCTCAAAAAAATAGAGAAAACAATCCAGAATGGATGATTATGAAGGTAATTCCGGTTATTCCACCAGAATTACGTCCATTAGTACCATTAGATGGAGGTCGTTTTGCTACTTCTGACTTAAATGATTTATATCGTCGTGTAATTATCCGTAACAATCGTTTAAAACGATTAATGGAAATTAAAGCACCAGAAGTAATTTTACGTAATGAAAAACGTATGTTACAAGAATCAGTAGATTCATTATTTGATAACACACGTAAATCATCAGCTGTAAAAACAGAGTCTAACAGACCATTAAAATCATTATCTGATAGTTTAAAAGGTAAGCAAGGACGTTTCCGTCAAAACTTATTAGGTAAACGTGTTGATTACTCTGCACGTTCGGTAATTGTTGTTGGACCAGAATTAAAATTATACGAATGTGGATTGCCAAAAGATATGGCAGCTGAATTATACAAACCTTTCGTTATTCGTAAGTTAATCGAAAGAGGAATTGTTAAGACAGTTAAATCTGCAAAGAAAATAATTGACAGAAAAGAACCAGTTGTTTGGGATATCTTAGAAAATGTAATTAAAGGACACCCTGTTTTATTAAACCGTGCCCCTACCTTACACCGTTTAGGTATTCAAGCTTTCCAACCAAAATTAATTGAAGGAAAGGCAATTCGTTTACACCCATTAGTATGTACGGCATTTAATGCCGATTTTGATGGGGATCAAATGGCGGTTCACTTACCATTAGGACCAGAAGCAATTTTAGAAGCACAGTTATTAATGTTAGCTTCTCATAATGTTTTAAACCCTGCAAATGGAGCACCAATTACGGTACCATCTCAGGATATGGTTTTAGGGTTATATTATATGACAAAAGAAAGAAAGTCAACTCCAGAAGTACCTATTAAAGGTGAAGGGTTAACTTTCTATTCTCCAGAAGAAGTAACTATTGCTTATAATGAGGAGCAAGTAGACTTAAATGCTGGAATAAAAGTAAGAACTAAAGACTTTAACGAGAATGGTGAGTTAGTAACTCAATTAATAGAAACTACTGTTGGTAGAGTATTATTTAACGAAGTGGTACCTGAACAAGCAGGATATATTAATGAGGTATTAACAAAGAAATCATTACGTGGAATTATTGGTAATATCCTAAAAGTAACAGATATTCCATCAATAGGTAAGTTCTTAGATGATATCAAAGGAATGGGGTATAAATTTGCCTTCCAAGGTGGTTTATCTTTCTCATTAGGAGATATCATTATTCCGGAAGAAAAACATACCATGATTGCTGAAGCGAACGAAGAAGTGGATGGAATTGTTATGAATTATAACATGGGTATGTTAACGCAAAAAGAACGTTATAATCAGGTAATTGATGTTTGGGGATCTACCAACAACCGATTAACTGAATTATCTATGAAGCGTTTACGTGAAGACCAGCAAGGATTTAACTCAGTGTTTATGATGTTAGATTCTGGAGCACGTGGATCGAAAGAGCAGATTCGTCAGTTAACTGGTATGCGTGGATTAATGGCAAAACCTAAAAAATCGACCGCAGGAGGTGGAGAAATTATTGAAAACCCAATTTTATCGAACTTTAAAGAAGGGTTATCAATTTTAGAATACTTTATCTCCACGCACGGTGCACGTAAAGGACTTGCCGATACCGCATTAAAAACAGCCGATGCAGGATATTTAACACGTCGTTTAGTAGACGTATCTCAAGATGTTATCGTAAACGAAGAAGATTGTGGTACATTAAGAGGATTAGAAGTTTCTGCCTTAAAGAAAAACGATGAAATCGTTGAACCTTTAAGTGAAAGAATTTCAGGACGTACAGCATTATATGATGTTTATGCTCCAACTACAGATGAATTATTAGTTGAAGCAGGAGAGTTGATTACTCCAATTTTAGCTGACAAAATTGAGGCATCAGGCGTAGATAAAGTTGAAGTTCGTTCAGCATTAACATGTGAATCTGAAAGAGGAATTTGTGAGAAATGTTACGGACAAAGTTTATCAACAGGTCAAAAAGTTCAAAGAGGTGAAGCAGTTGGTGTAATTGCTGCACAGTCTATTGGAGAACCAGGTACACAGTTAACATTACGTACATTCCACGTTGGAGGGGTAGCAGGAAACATTTCTGAAGACAATAAGTTAATCGCAAAATTCGACGGTTCTGTAACTATTGATGATTTACGTACTGTAAAAGGTAAAGATTCAGCAGGCGAAGAAGTAGATATCGTAATTTCTCGTACTGCAGAAATTAAAATTACTGATAAGAAAACAGGCATCGTATTAAGTACTAACATAATTCCTTACGGTTCTATTATCTTTGATAAAGAAAGAAAGACGATCAAGAAAGGAGATGCAGTATGTCAATGGGATCCATTTAACGGAGTTATTGTTTCTGAATTTGGAGGTAAAGTTAAGTTCGACAATTTAGAACAAGGAATTAACTATTCTGTAGAAGTCGATGAACAAACAGGATTCCAAGAAAAAGTAATAACAGATTCTAAGAATAAAAAAATCATTCCTTCATTAATTATTGAAGATGCTGATGGTAATGCTTTACGTTCGTATAGTTTACCTGTAGGAGCTCATTTAATGGTAAATGATGGAGATAAAGTAGAAACCGGTAAAACATTAGTGAAGATTCCTCGTAAGTCTGGTAAAGCAGGAGATATTACAGGAGGTTTACCACGTGTAACTGAGTTATTCGAAGCGCGTAACCCTTCTAACCCAGCTGTAGTAGCACAAATTGATGGAGTTGTGTCATTTGGTAAGATTAAGCGTGGTAACCGTGAAATTATTATCGAATCTAAAACAGGAGAGATTAAGAAATACTTAATTAAGTTATCTAATCAAATCTTAGTTCAAGAAAACGACTTTATCAAAGCAGGAATGCCATTATCTGATGGAGCAATTACTCCTATTGATATCTTAAATATCAAAGGACCTTCAGCAGTTCAAGAATACTTAGTAAACGAGATCCAAGAAGTATACCGTTTACAAGGGGTAAAAATTAACGACAAACACTTTGAAGTAGTAGTACGTCAAATGATGCGTAAAGTTAGAATTATTGATTCAGGAGATACTTTATTCTTAGAAAATCAATTAGTTCATAAAACGGATTTCATCAAAGAAAATGACGCTATTTATGGAATGAAAGTTGTTGAAGACTCAGGAGATTCTGCTAACTTGAAACCAGGACAAATAGTTTCAGCTCGTCAATTAAGAGATGAAAACTCTTTATTACGTAGAGAAGATAAAAACTTAGTAGTAGCACGTGATGCTCAACCAGCAACAGCTGAGCAAGTATTACAAGGTATTACAAGAGCATCGTTACAAACGAAGTCATTTATCTCAGCTGCATCATTCCAAGAAACAACTAAAGTATTAAATGAAGCCGCTGTAAATGGTAAAATTGATACCTTAGAAGGATTAAAAGAAAACGTAATTGTTGGTAAACGTATACCAGCAGGTACAGGAATGAGAGCTTACGAAGATATCGTAGTTGGACCTAAGGATGAGATTGAACAAAGTTTATAAAAACTTAAATTTATAAATAATATCAAGGGTTTAGAGTTCTTAGAACTCTAAACCCTTATTTTTTTAACTAAAACATATTAAGAGACTTAATTATGGAAGATAATAAGAAAGAGCCGCAATTAAATATAGAGCTAGACCAAGAAATAGCAGAAGGAACGTATAGTAATTTAGCTATTATAAACCATTCAGTTTCTGAGTTTATAGTAGATTTTATTAATATTATGCCAGGAGTTCCTAAGGCAAAAGTAAAATCAAGAATTATTTTAACTCCACAACACGCTAAACGTTTGTCAAAAGCGTTAGCAGATAATATTCGTAAGTTTGAACAAGCACATGGAGAAATAAAAGATTATGAGCAACCACCAATTCCAATGAACTTTGGTGGAACCACAGGGGAAGCTTAAAAAAAAAATCGTCTATATAGACGATTTTTTTGTTTTAAAAACCTTCCGAAAGCTCTTTTAAAGCTTTTAAATCGGTTATAAAAATTTCTTTACCCTTTAAATCAATTAGTTTTTTCTTTTTAAACTCTGAAAGTAAACGAATAGCACTTTCCGTTGCTGTTCCAATAATATTAGCCATATCTTCTCGAGATAAATTAATATTTATAGAGCCATTTTCGTTCTTGTCAAACTTAGAGTCTAAAAGTAAAAGAGTAGCAGCTAAACGTTGTTTTACGGTTTTTTGAGCCATATCTACTATAATATCATCTGCTTTCTTTAAAGAATTGGCCATTTTTTTCAAAATGTCCATAGAAAAGTTAGAGTTGTTTTCTAAATCTCTAATAATTTCTTCTTTAGGAATAAAACATACTTCCATATCATTAACGGCAATAGCTTTTAAATTGGAAGCTTCATTGTTAATCAAACTTCGCTCTCCTAAAATATCTCCTTTTTTTATTAAATGAATAATTTGGTCTCTACCATTATCACTCATTTTAGACACTTTACAAACACCGTCTTTAACACAAAAAACACCATTTATGTATTCGCCTTCATCAAAGAGAACTTCTCCTTTTTTTATTTTTTTAGACGTTTTACATCCTGTTATTCTTATCAATTCATCTTTTGTTAAAGCCTTTAAAGAATTAAATTCTCTGATGATACATTGCTCACATTTGCTCATAGATATGCCCTTTTTTTTGCTACTCAAATATACGGAAAACCTGACAATTATCATGTTTTAATTTGAGATGTTATCCGACATTTGTACTAGGCAAAAGAGTAAATATGGAAAGCACAACATGTTTTCATTGTGGTAACGAGTGCGACACAAAAACAATTACAAAAGAAGATAAATTTTTCTGTTGTAATGGATGCAAAACGGTTTATGAAATTTTTTCAGAGAACGATTTAACTTGTTATTACGATTTTCAAAACAACCCAGGAGCAATACCTGAAGAGATACAAGGAAAATATGATTTCTTGGATAATGAATCCATTGTAGATAAACTATTAGAGTTTAACGATGGTAATGTACAAGTGGTAAATTTATACATTCCACATATACATTGTAGTTCATGTATTTGGGTATTAGAAAACTTACACAAACTACAAGAGTTTGTATCTTCATCTCAAGTTAATTTCCCAAAGAAAACAGTACGAATTACTTACAATTCCGAAAAAACATCACTTAAAGAAATAGTATTACTGTTAAGTTCTATTGGTTATGAACCTTACATAAGCCTTGAAGATTATGAGGTAGGGAAAAAGAAGGTAGACCGTAGTTTAATTTATAAACTAGGAATAGCAGGTTTTGCTTTTGGAAATGTTATGTTTTTATCATTTCCGGAGTATTTTGAAGTATCAGAATATTGGTTAGAGCAATACAAAGGAATCTTCCGTTGGTTAATGTTTATATTTTCGTTACCTGTAGTGTTTTATGCAGGAGTTGATTATTTTATTTCAGCATACAAAGGAATTCGCTCTAAAATTTTAAACATTGATGTTCCTATTGCTCTTGGAATTTTAGTGCTATTTGCACGTAGTACAGCAGAGATTATGTTGGATTTAGGGACAGGCTTTTTTGATAGTTTAACAGGGCTAGTGTTCTTCTTATTACTAGGGAAGTTTTTTCAACAAAAAACTTATAATTTCTTGTCATTCGAACGCGATTACAAATCGTACTTCCCAATTGCAGTAACAAGAATAACTACGGATAAAAAAGAAGAAAACACGCAAATCTATGATGTCAATAAAGGAGACAGACTATTAATTAGAAACCAAGAATTAATTCCTGTTGATGGAATTTTAATTAATGGAGAAGCAAAAATAGATTACAGCTTTGTTACAGGTGAGGCTGTTCCTGTAAATAAAAAGTCAGGAGATAAATTATTTGCAGGAGGAAAGCAACTGTCAGGAAGTATAGAGATGGAGGTACTAGCTTCGGTTTCACAAAGCTATTTAACACAGTTGTGGAGTAATGATGTATTTCAAAAAGATAAAAATTCATCGTTTAAAACGCTAACTGATAAAATCAGTAAGAATTTTACCATCATCGTATTGTCAATAGCGTTTTTGTCTACAGCATTTTGGTTATACTATGATTCAAGTGTAGCATTAAACGTATTTACGTCAGTACTAATTATTGCATGTCCTTGTGCCATAGCCTTAGCAGCACCGTTTACTTTAGGGAATATCCTACGAATCTTTGGGAGAAAGAAATTTTATTTAAAGAATGCTACAGTAGTAGAACAATTAGCAGCTATAAACTCAATTATTTTTGATAAAACAGGTACGCTTACCACCAATAAAGAAAATACGATAACATATAAAGGTGAAGATCTAAATAAACTCCAAAAAGCGATATTAAAAAGCTCATTAAGAGCCTCAAATCATCCACTAAGTAGAATGTTATATGCTTCTTTAGAAGAAGAAATGTTACCAGTTGATAATTACCAAGAATATGTAGGAAAGGGAATTGAGACAAGTTATCAACAAACAAGATTAAAAATAGGTTCGTCTTCTTTTGTAAAAAATGCAGAAGAACGATTAAATTTTGATACTTCTGTACATATTAGTGTTAACGATGAGTATAAAGGAAAGTTTGTGTTTAAAAATGCTTATAGAAAAGGAGTTGAAAACCTGTTTTCAAGCTTAAATAAAAAATATGAATTATCTGTAGTTTCTGGAGATAATGAAGGGGAAAAGAAGTTTTTAGAAGAGTTATTACCTAAAGAAACAACATTTTTATTCAATCAAAAACCGCAAGATAAGCTACATTATGTAGAGGAACTACAAGAAAAAAACAAAAGTGTATTGATGATTGGTGACGGATTAAATGATGCAGGAGCGTTAGCTCAAAGCAATGTAGGAATAGCTTTATCGGAAAATATCAATGTGTTTTCACCTGCTTGCGATGCTATTTTAGATGCCACAAAGTTTAGTGAAATAGGAAACTATATAAAAGCATCGCAAAAAGCGATAAAAATTATTAAGTATTGTTTTTTATTATCTTTAATGTATAATGTTGTTGGACTTTATTTTGCGGTAACTGGGGAGTTGATGCCAGTAATAGCAGCTATTTTAATGCCGTTGAGTTCAATTAGTGTAGTAGTATTTACAACAATAGCTACCAATATTTTAGGTAGAAAAATAAAATAAAAAGATGCAGATTAATAAATATATAGATCATACTTTATTAAAACCTACAGCAACTAAAGCAGATATAGTAAAGCTGTGTAATGAGGCCAAAAAATATAACTTTTATGCAGTTTGTGTAAATGGATGTTATGTAGAATTGGCAGCTAAAGAGTTAAAAGGTTCGGATGTAAAAATAGCAGCTGTAGTAGGTTTTCCTTTAGGAGCAATGACTACCAAAACTAAAATTTTTGAAGCCAAAGAATGTATAAAAAATGGAGCTTCTGAAATAGATATGGTTATCAATATAGGTAAGTTGTTAGATGGTGAAGAAAATTATGTAGAAAAAGAAATTCGGTTGATTAAAGAAGAAATAGGAGAAAATATATTAAAAGTAATTTTTGAAAACTGTTATCTATCTAAGGAACAAATAAAAATAGCAAGTCAATTAGCGGTAGAAGCCGGGGCTGATTTTGTAAAAACTTCTACAGGCTTTGGTACTGGAGGGGCTACTTTTAAAGATGTAGTGATAATGGATAGTGTTGTAGATGGAAAAGCACAGATAAAAGCAGCTGGTGGTATTAGAGATATTGAAACAGCTAAGAGGTACATAGAAATGGGAGTAACTCGTTTAGGAACCTCGTCAGGTGTTTCATTAGTAACGAGTGGTATTTCAGATAAGAATCAGTATTAAAATAAGTTTTTAATAACTCAAAATCTAAAAGAACAAAGAATGAGCGTACATATAGAAGCAAAGAAAGGAGAAATAGCAGAAACTGTTTTATTACCAGGTGATCCTATGCGCGCAAAATGGATAGCAGAAACATTTTTAGAAAATCCAACGTGTTACAATGATGTTCGTGGAATGCTAGGTTTTACAGGGACGTATCAAAGAAAGCGAATATCTGTTCAAGGAACTGGAATGGGAATTCCTTCCACATTAATTTATTGTCATGAATTAATTACAGAGTATGGAGTTAAAAATTTAATAAGAGTAGGTTCAGCTGGTTCTTATCAAGAAGATGTAAAAATTAGAGATATTGTTATAGCCATGGCAGCATCGACAAATTCTGGATTAAATACCATACGTTTCAACGGAGCCGACTATGCGCCGACAGCAAGTTTTGAACTATTCCAAAAAGCAGTTGATGTAGCAAAAAACAAAGAAATTCCTCTAAAATCAGGAAATATTTTAAGTTCAGATGAGTTTTATGCTGATGAATTTGAAAGCTATAAAAAGTGGGCAGATTATGGGGTGCTTTGTGTTGAGATGGAAACAAATGGATTATATACTGTTGCAGCAAAACACAAAGTAAATGCACTGTCAATTTTAACCATTTCAGATAGTTTAGTTACTGGAGAAAGAACAACTGCTGAAGAAAGAGAACAAACCTTTAAAGAAATGATTGAAATCGCTTTAGAATTGGCTTAATCGTCATTTTAAAAGGTTTTGATGAAGAATGAAACAAAACAGTAGCATAGAATATGAATTCACTTATTCAAAAATATAATATTCCAGGACCAAGATATACAAGTTATCCAACCGTTCCGTATTGGGAGAATGATAGCTTCTCAAAAGAAAAATGGATTAAAACTTTTAAACAATCGTTTATCGAAAGTAACTCATCAGAAGGAATTAGCTTATATATTCACTTACCATTTTGCGAGAGTTTATGTACGTTTTGTGCATGCCATAAACATATAACAAAACGTCATGAAATGGAAGATCCGTATATAGAAACTGTTTTAAAAGAATGGCAGTTATATGTTAATTTGGTAGATGAAACACCTATAATAAAAGAAATCCATTTAGGAGGAGGGACTCCAACATTCTTTTCAGAAAAACAATTAAAAAGATTAATTGATGGGATTTTTATGAACGCAGAAAAACATCCCAATCATGAATTTAGTTTTGAAGGGCATCCAAACAACACCACAAAAGAACACCTACAAACTTTGTATGACTTAGGATTTACACGAGTAAGTTTTGGAGTGCAAGATTACAATCCAAAAGTACAAGAAGCAATTCATCGAATTCAGCCTTTTGAAAATGTTCAAAACGTATATAATTGGGCAAAAGAAATAGGATATACATCTATCAGTCACGATTTGGTATTTGGACTTCCGTTTCAAACCAAGGAAAATGTAATTCATACTATTAATAAAACAAAAGAGCTAGAACCTGATAGAATTTCGTTTTATAGTTATGCGCATGTTCCGTGGGTAAAAGGAGTTGGACAGCGAGGATTTAATGAAGATGACCTACCAAAAAATGAAGAAAAGCGAGAGTTGTATGAAATAGGAAAGAAATTGTTTGCAGAAATGGGTTACATAGAAATAGGAATGGATCATTTTGCATTACCTACTGATAGCTTGTATGAAGCCACAAAAAAGAAAACGTTGCATCGTAATTTTATGGGGTATACTGCCAACAAAACACAATTAATGATTGGTTTAGGAATGTCGTCAATATCTGATTCTTGGTACGGGTTTGCACAAAATGTAAAAACGGTAAAAGAGTATGAAAGCGTTATAAACGAAGGAGAAATTCCTGTGTTTAGAGGGCATATATTATCTGAAGAAGATTTAAAAATTAGAAAACATATTTTAAATATCATGTGTCACTTTTCCACTTCGTGGGAAGAAGAGCAGTTACAGATTGAAAATATAGAAACACATATAGAAAAATTAGAAGAAATGATGGCTGATGGTTTGGTTTCTATAAAAGGGAGTAAGTTAACCGTTCCAGAAAAGGCAAGACCCTATGTGCGTAATATTTGTATGGCATTTGATAAAAAGTTACACAAAAAACAACCTGAAACCCAACTGTTTTCAATGACAATTTAAACAACAAATAACTCGAAGATTTTTTCTTCGAGTTTTTTTGTGTAAAAAACTTGAAACATGACAAAAGTCATATTTTAAGAGAATCTTCACAAGTATCTTTGAACTATAATTATCAGGCAAGATATGAGCGTTATTTACTTACTATTATCACTAAGTATTTTAGTGGCTATTATTTTCTTTATAGCATTTATTGTTTCAGTAAAAAAAGGGCAGTACGATGATTCGTACACGCCGTCGGTTCGCATGTTGTTTGATGATGAATTGGTAAAAGAGGAAACAAAGAACTAACAATTAACAATAGATATTAAATTCAAATAGATTATGGAAATGCAACAATTTTATTACGATAATAAGATCGTAAAAAAATTCATCTACGCAACCTTACTATGGGGAATAGTAGGTTTTTCAGTGGGATTGTTATTGGCTTTTATGTTTTTATTCCCAAATTTAACTGACGGTATTTCGTGGTTAAGTTTTGGACGTTTAAGACCATTACATACGAACGCAGTAATTTTTGCATTCGTTGGAAATGCCATTTTTGCAGGAGTTTACTACTCACTACAGCGATTACTGAAAGCCCGTATGGCGAGTGATTTTTTAAGTAACTTTAACTTTTGGGGATGGCAGTTAATAATTGTTGCAGCAGCCATAACACTTCCGCTAGGGTATACCACTTCAAAAGAATACGCTGAATTAGAATGGCCAATCGATATTGCCATAGCCCTAGTTTGGGTGGCTTTTGGTGCTAACATGATTTGGACAATCTTACAAAGAAGACAACGTCATTTATATGTAGCAATTTGGTTTTACCTAGGAACTTTTGTAACCGTAGCAGTATTACATATTTTTAATAGTTTAGAGTTGCCAGTAAGTTTCATGAAAAGTTACTCAGTGTATGCAGGGGTTCAAGATGCACTGGTACAATGGTGGTACGGACACAACGCTGTGGCATTCTTCTTAACGACTCCGTTCTTAGGACTAATGTACTACTTTGTTCCTAAAGCGGCTAATCGTCCAGTATATTCATATAGATTATCTATTGTGCACTTCTGGTCGTTAATTTTTATCTACATCTGGGCAGGGCCTCACCACTTATTATATACATCATTACCAGATTGGGCTCAAAATTTAGGAGTTGCGTTCTCAGTAATGTTAATTGCACCATCTTGGGGAGGTATGATTAACGGATTGTTAACTCTTCGTGGAGCTTGGGATAAAGTAAGAGTAGATCCAGTATTAAAATTCATGGTAGTTGCAATTACAGGTTATGGTATGGCAACTTTTGAGGGACCAATGTTATCATTAAAGAATGTAAATGCAATTGCGCACTTTAGTGATTGGATTATCGCTCACGTACACGTAGGAGCCTTAGCTTGGAACGGATTCTTAACTTTCGGTATGTTATACTGGCTAGTACCAAGAATGTTCAAAACAAAATTATATTCTACAGCATTGGCTAACTTCCATTTCTGGATTGGAACTTTAGGTATTATTATGTATGCGCTACCAATGTATGTTGCAGGATTTGTACAAGCTTCAATGTGGAAACAGTTTAATCCAGATGGAACGTTAACTTATGGTAACTTCTTAGAAACAGTAAACGAAATTATTCCAATGTATTGGATGCGTGCTATTGGAGGAAGCTTATTTATCCTTGGAGCATTTGTAATGTTATACAACATTGTTAAAACGGTAAGATCAGGAAGTGGAGTAACAGATGAACTAGCAGAAGCAGCGGCATTAACAAAAGTATCTAAATACAGAACTTCTAAAGAAGGTTGGCATACTTGGTTAGAAAGAAGGCCTGTAAAATTAACTATATATGCTACAGTGGCGATTTTAATAGGAGGAGTTGTTCAAATTATTCCAACATTATTAGTAAAATCTAATATTCCAACAATAACAAGCGTACAACCTTATACTCCTCTAGAATTAGAAGGTAGAGATATTTATATCCGTGAAGGATGTGTGGGATGTCACTCACAAATGGTACGTCCATTTAGATCGGAAGTAGAACGTTATGGAGAATTTGCAAAAGCAGGAGAGTTTGTATACGACCATCCGTTTTTATGGGGTTCTAAACGTACAGGTCCAGATTTATTAAGAGTTGGAGGAAAGTATAACGATAGTTGGCATTTAAATCATATGTATGATCCACAAAGTACATCTCCAGGATCTATTATGCCAGCATACCAATGGTTAGTAAGAAATAAGTTAGATAAGAGTGATACCGAAAGCAAAATGAAAGCAATGGTTAGCTTAGGAGTTCCTTATACGGAAGAAGATATTGCAAATGCGCAAACAAGCATGGAAGAGCAAGGAGCTAAAATTCAAGAGAACTTATATGCTGATCCAGATTTTGCAACAAACTATGAAGCAGATAAAAAGTATGCTCAAGAAAATGGACAAACTTTCATAGAAATGAAAGATAGGGAAATCGTAGCCTTAATCGCTTATTTACAACGATTAGGTACCGATATTAAGATTAAAGATGTTCAAGACCAATTAAGCGCTAAAAACTAGAAATTATGTTAAAGTTTGTAAAAAATCATATGGAAACTATTGCAGGTATTGAAATATACCCAATTATTTCACTAACCATATTCTTTACATTTTTTGTAGTGTTGTTTTGGTGGGTATTTACAGCTAAGAAAGAATATATAAGTAGGGTAAGTGAATTACCTTTAGATAATTAGTAAAATTTAAAAAGATGAAAAAATATTTTCAGTCTATAGTATATATCATTTTTGTTGCAGTAACCTTTTTTGCTATTGCTACTGCAATTAAATCATATCAAAATCCATTTAGTCTATATGAACACCCATTAGTTTGGATAGCGATTGTAGGGCTTATAACTGTTGTAGTTTTAAAAGAGGTTTTAAATATTGTGGCTCAGCAAAGAGCAGAGCAACTTCAAATGGAAAAAGATGGAATTAAACCAGAAGAAGTTGATAAATGGGCTTGGGCTAAAAAACTTATTAGTAAATGGACAGAGGCCAAAGCAATTGAGCAAGAAGATGAAATTATTCTTGATCATAATTATGATGGAATTAAAGAGTTAGACAATAACTTACCACCATGGTGGCTATATATGTTCTATGCAACAATCATTTTTGCAGCAGTATATTTAGTAAGATATCATGTATTAGGAGCAGATAACCAAGAAATGGAGTATGCTCAAGCAGTAGCAGAAGCTAAAAGAGAATTAGCAGCATTTAAATCAAACTCAAAGGAAGCTATTATTGATGCTGAAACTGCTACAGTATTAACTTCTGATGCCGATTTAAGTAGAGGTAAAGCTGTATTTAATTTAAACTGTGCAGCATGTCATATGGCTGATGGAGGAGGAGGTATAGGACCTAATCTGACAGATGAATATTGGATTTTAGGAGGAGGAATGAAGAATATTTTTAATACAGTTGCTAATGGAGGTAGAGACGGTAAAGGTATGGTTGCTTGGAACAAAACATTAAAACCTAAAGACATTCAAAAGGTTGCGAGTTATATAATTTCTTTACAAGGAACTACTCCAGCAAAACCAAAAGAACCTCAAGGAGAGTTATATAAAGAAGAAGGTCAAGCATCAACTGTTGCAGAACCAGTAGAAGAGCAAGTAAAAGATAGTATTCAATAAAAATAGAAGTTACAAATTAGTTTTTAATAGTTGATTATGGAAACACCCAAAAACGAACAATTCAGAGATAGTATTGGTACTATAAATGATGAAGGAAAAAGGGCTTGGGTGTTTCCAAAAAAACCAAGCGGAAAGTTTTATAAGTATCGAAGTTATATAAGCTATTTTTTATTAGCGTTTTTATTACTAGCACCATTTATTAAAATTAACGGAAATCAGTTTTTACTATTTAATGTTTTAGAACGTAAATTTAACATTTTCGGATTTCCTTTTTGGCCACAAGACTTTCATTTAATGGTGATTTCAATGATAATAGGAGTGGTGTTTATCATTCTATTTACTGTTGTTTTTGGTCGAATTTTTTGCGGTTGGATTTGTCCGCAAACTATTTTCTTAGAAATGGTTTTTAGGAAAATTGAATATTTAATAGAGGGAGATAGAGGAAAACAAATTCGTTTAGCAAAACAAGCTTGGAATGCAGAAAAAATAAGAAAAAGAGTCTTAAAATGGATAGTCTTTTTTATCATCTCTTTTATTATAGCAAACGTTTTCTTAGCATATTTAATAGGAAGTGATAAATTAATAAGTTACATAACAGGTAACCCATTAGACCATATTAGTACTTTAATATCATTGCTAATTTTTACAGGAGTTTTCTATTTTATTTTTGCATGGTTTAGAGAGCAAGTTTGCATTATAGCTTGCCCTTATGGTAGACTGCAAGGAGTGCTGTTAGATAATAAAACTATTAATGTGGCTTACGATCATGTAAGAGGAGAAGGAAAAGCAGGGAGAGGAAAGTTTAATAAAAAAGAAGATAGAGCAGCGTCTGGAAAAGGAGATTGTATAGATTGTTTTCAATGTGTGCATGTATGTCCTACAGGAATAGATATTCGAAACGGTACGCAATTAGAATGTGTAAACTGTACAGCTTGTATTGATGAATGTGACCATATAATGGAAAAGGTAGGATTGCCAAAAGGACTTATTCGTTATGCAAGTGAAGAAAATATTGTAAAGAAAGCACCTTTTAAATTCACTGCAAGAATGAAAGGGTACTCAGCAGTTTTGTTTATTTTAATAGGAATTTTAATAGGGATGCTGTTTTTGAGGAACGATGTAGAAGCAACAATTTTACGATTGCCAGGTCAGTTGTATCAACACAAAGAAAACGGAGTTATTAGTAATATTTACACTTTTAAAGTAGTAAATAAAACAACAAAACAAATAGATAATGTGAGTTATAAATTGTTATCTCATAAAGGAAAAATAGAAACAGTAACACATCAAGATTTTGAAGTACCTAAACAAGGATTAGCAGAAGGAACCTTATTTATAGAGTTACATCAGTCTGAAATGAAAAATGAAAAAGAAAAACTAAAAATAGGAGTGTATAGTGGAGATAAACTTATTGAAACTACTACAACCAACTTTTTAGGACCAAGAAGTTATAGATAAATCAGTCTAAAGTTCATTAGCTTTTAGGAGTAAGTATGAATAAAGATTAAGAACCAAAGACTAAAAACAAATTAAAATGAAACTAAACTGGGGCACGGGTATAGTAATAGCAATAATAGGATTTATAGGCTTTATTATGTATTTCGTAATTACGATGAGTACAGGTAAAAACTTTAATCACGATTTAGTAACTGAAAAATACTACCAACAAGAATTAGAATTTCAGAACAAATTAGATGCTACTAAAAATGCGAAAGCATTAAAAAAGAATATTAAAATAGAAAAAGTAACTGAAGGAATTAAAGTCCATTTTCCAACGGACTTTAACCCTAAAGATATAAAAGGAAAAGTGTTCCTATACAGACCATCTGATAAACAATTGGATTTCGAAATACCTATTTCGATCTCCGAAACATATTTGCTCGTGCCTGAGAAACGTTTGTTGGGTGGTCGTTGGAACATAACAGTTTCCTGGAACTACAAAAATAAAGATTATTTATTTCAGAAAGAGTTAGTGTTTTAATGTTTCTTTCAGCAATCATATTTGGTTTATTAGGTAGTTTTCACTGTATAGGCATGTGTGGTCCTATAGCCTTTATGTTACCTGTAGACAGAACGAATAAAGTAAAACAGTTTTTTCAAATAACTAGTTATCATTTAGGACGCTTATTTACTTATAGTTTAATAGGCTTTTTATTTGGTTTACTAGGCAAAGGGTTTTATTTTTTTGGGTTTCAGCAACAACTATCAATTATTGTTGGTGTATTAATGATTTTTGCAGTTTTAATACCTAAAACTTTTCAGAAATATAACTTTTCAAATCCAATAAATAAATTGGTAATGAAAGTAAAGTCTTCTTTAGGGAAAGAATTAAAGAAAAAAGGAAATGATACTTTTTTTACCATCGGTTTTCTAAATGGATTTTTGCCTTGTGGATTAGTTTATATGGCAGTTTTTGGAGCGTTGAGTACAACTAATATGTTATCAGGAAGTATATATATGTTTCTCTTCGGATTAGGAACAATACCATTAATGACAGCAGTGGTTTATGTAGGGAATTTTGCAAATGGTTTGGTGCGAAAAAGAATTCAACAAGCAATACCTTATGTTGTAATTATTATTGGAGTATTGTTTATTCTTAGAGGACTAGGGTTAGGAATACCTTATGTTTCTCCACTTCCTGTATCTGATCTTCATAATTCAGTTGAAGGTTGCCATTAATCATAATTTTGAAAAGTGTAAAAAACTTGTTTAATAGTTGGTTATGTTAATTTCCTGTTTTATATAGTTTCCTTGATTGTCTATTATTACATTTCCTTTTAATGTAAAAACATCATAAAAACTAAGAATTGTTTTGTTTGGTAAAAAAGTTGCATTCACAGTAACTTTACCATAAGCATTATTTAAAAAAGGATTGTTTTCTTCATTAAAATCCCATAGTTTATTTCCTGTTATAGTATCATATGCTGAAATGATATAAGGAGTTTCTTTTTTTATGTTGACTTTGTGTCTAATAACAACAACATTATTTCTATAAGAAATAATTTCAGCATTTAAAAAGATAGTTTCTTGTAAGGTAGTAGCTAGCTGTTTCTTTTTTGCATATAATTTATATCTATGTTCGTTTATGCGTCTTAGATAGTATGTGCTGTTAGTGTATTTGTATTTATCAGTAATTAAATTATCATCTGTATGCAAGTATAACACCTCACCGTAATTAGTTTTTACATAGACACTATTTTTTTGAGCAGGAGAATAACTTAATTCGGCAATACCACTTTTTTGATGTTTTTTGGGCATCATACGGTTTAAATCTTCTTTGTTTTTTATAACCATGTTGCTGTTAACCATGTTAAAAGCTTTTATATAATTATTAGAAGCTTCAAATAACCATAAGGTATCTTTTGCACTAAAAACGTAAACATTATTGCCTGGAATAACTAATTTTTCAAATAAAACTGTATCTATTTTTTTAGTGTTAAATTTTCTTACAACTAAAAATGAAGAGTCATTGCTTACGGTTTTATGTTCTTTAATATAGTTACCTCTTATTTTTTGAACACCTATTTCCCAAATTTCATTATTAGGATTATATATGCGCTCTTTAAGTACATAATCACCTCTTTCATTGATGTTTAAAAAAGAATCAATATTTATGTATTTGGGCATAAAGTAGAAGCTAACAACAAGTAGTGTTAAAATAAAATCTCTTTTGGCTAATTGCGTGTTTTGTGCTTTAAAATTTAAAAATGTTGCAATAGCAGAAAATACTCCAAAGTAAAAAACTAAAGCAATAAAAATCACTAGAAGTAAGGGTAAGGCTACATATAAACCATCATTGTTTAATACAAAAAAATCAAAAGTCCATCCATTTTGTCCTGGTTTATATGAATAATGTGTACTAGTATATGCTATAGATCTATTAAAAAAAATACGATTGGGTATGGTAATAAAAAACTTTAATAAAATACCTAAAATAGAAACGACCATTAAAGAAATAAAGGCACGTACAACAACGCCTACAAATTTAGAAGAGTTTTTATCCATAACAAATGTAAAATTTAAGAAAGCAAATGTATAGAATATATAGTGGTTTATAAAGTGACAAAAATCATAGCTTTACTGACAAAATTTAGGTAACTTTATAGAAGACGTAGAACCTAAAAGTAATTAATCATGAAAAAAATTATAGTCCCAGTTGATTTTTCTGAATATTCTGAAAATGCTTTACAAACAGCAGCTTTTTTAGCAAAAAAGTCAGACGCTGAGGTGTTGGTAGTACATATGCTTGAGTTATCTAATGCTGTTTTAAGTAGATCAGAAAGTTATTTACAACAAGAAATGTTGTTTTATTTACAAATGTCTGAGAAAAAGTTAGCAGAATTTTTAGAGAAAGAGTATTTATCGGGTATAAAAGTAACTCCAATTATAAAGCATTTTAAAATCTTTAGCGAAATAGACCAGTTGGCAAGAAATGAAGGAGCAGATTTGATTGTTATGGGATCTAAAGGAGCTAGTGGTTTAAAAGAAATGTTTATTGGTTCTAATACAGAAAAGGTAATCCGTTATGCGCATGTACCTGTATTAGTAATAAAAGAGGAACCGATAGTAAAACAGATAGAAAAGATACTGTTTGCTTGTGATTTTTCTGATGACGATGTACAACCATATATGGAAGCGAAAGAGTTTCTTAAGAAGTTTAATGCAGATATGGAGCTGGTATATGTAAGTACACCAACGTCTAAGTTTAAAAGCACCGAAGAGTTAGAAGAAAGAATGAAGCATTTTTTTAATCAAACAAATGAAAGTTATGATGAAAACATTCATAAAGTAAAAATAATTTCTGATTATTCTGTAGAAAAGGGAGTGTTCTATTATGCAGACAAAATAAACTCAGATGTTTTAGTAGTAGCTACGCATGGTAGAAAGGGAATAGCACACTTTTTTGAAGGTAGTATTTCAGAAGATATTGCCAATCACAGTAAGTTACCAGTATTGTCTTTTAAAATTTAGAATATAAAAGTAAAAAAGCTCATTCAAACTGAATGAGCTTTTTTACTTCTTTTAAAGAAAAGAATATTTACTTTCCTTCTTTAGTTTTTATATCATCTACAAACTTTTGTAAACGTTTACCGTATTCAGAATTTTTAACTTTATCAGTTAAACTATTATTAATAGTATCTAAAAGCTGAATGTTAGCATCATATAGTTCAGATAATGCAATGTATGGTGCAGCTTCACTATCAGCGTTTGCAATAGCAAAGTTTGTAGAGAATAAGAAACGACGACGTACCATTTTCTTATAATCTGCTTCTACTTGTTCTAATTGTACCTCATCTTGAGCTTGACGAGCTTCTACTTCTTTTTTTACAAAATCTAGACGTTGCTCCATAAAACGTTGGTTTATTTTACGATACTCATTCATTACTTCTTGATTTTTAGAACCTTTAATTTCAGGTTTAAAACCAAACTCTTCAATTTTATCGTTGATGGTAATTTCACCTTCTTCCCCAAAAAACATAATGTGTTTATCTGTTGTATTACCATCAAAAGTTAAGTAATACATTACAGGAGACTCAACATTATCTGTTAATATAAATTTATCATCACCTAACAACGCCATAGAATCAACAGATACCAATAATGTGTCCTTCATCTTTTGAAGATATAAAGTACCTTTTTTTAATCCTTTAATCTGACCTTTAACAACCATGTTTCCTTCTTTTTTAGAGGAACAAGCAAAAGCAACAAGTGCAATTGCGAAAAGAGCAATAATTTTCTTCATTGAATTCAAAATTTGTCTGTTGCAAATATGCAGATTTCTCCTAAACTTTTGAGGCTATTTCCATTAAAATTGTACATAGGATTGCGCCTACGGTACCGATAGCGTATCCGAAAACAGCTAATAAAACACCTACAGTTGCTAAAGATGGATGAAAAGCTTGCGCTACGATTGGGGCAGATGCAGCCCCACCAACATTTGCCTGACTTCCTACTGCTAAGAAGAAATATGGAGCGCGAATTAATTTAGCTACTAAGATTAATAATCCAGCATGAATTGCCATCCATACCAAACCAATAAAAATTAAATTGAAATTATCAAAAATTAGCGTTAAGTCCATTTTCATACCAATAGTTGCTACTAGTACGTAAATAAAAATACTTCCTAATTTACTAGCTCCAGCGCCTTCATAATTTTTAGCTTTCGTAAAAGATAAAACAACAGCAACAATTGTTGATATACTAATTAACCAGAAAAAGTTTGATCCTAAGAAAGAGAAAATGTTTTTTGTAGTTTGAGATTCCATAGTTGCTGTTAACGAAGCAAAAACGTCACTTAAATACGCTCCTGCAAAATGACCAAAACCAACAGTACCAAAAGCAATGGCAAGCATAATTATAAAGTCGGTTAAAGTAGGAGTTCTTTTTACACTTTGTGTAAAGTTAGAAACTCTTTGTTTTAAATCTTCAATAGCTGAAGTATCAGCTTTTAACCATTTATCTATTTTGTCTTTTTTACCAATTCCAATTAAAATGATAGCCATCCAAATATTAGCTACTACGATATCAACAAACACCATTCCTCCATATTTAGCTGGATTGTATTGATAAATTTCTAGCATAGCAGTTTGGTTAGCTCCACCACCAATCCAACTACCAGCTAAGGTAGAAAGTCCTCTCCAAACAGCATCAAATCCAGCTCCACCTACTGTTTCTGGTGAAACAGCAGAAATTAATAAAATGGCAATTGGTCCTCCAATAACAATACCGACAGTTCCTGTAAAAAACATGATTAAAGCTTTTGAGCCCAAGTTGAAAATAGCTTTTAAGTCAATACTTAATGTCATTAAAACTAAGGCAGCAGGTAATAAAAACCTACTAGAAACATAGTATAGTTGTGATTTGTTTTTTACGACTTCGCCAGCAGCACTGGTAGTTTCCCATTCTGGAGAAATAACTCCTAAAGTAGTAAATATTGCAGGGATAAAATAAGCCATGAATAAACCTGGGACTATTTTATAAAACTTAGGCCAAAATCCTGAGGTTTTTGATTCTGTATAAAATACAAAACCTAACGAAATCATTAAAATACCAAATACGATTGCATCGTTTGTAAAAAGAGGTGCTTCCATTTAAAAATAATTTGTCGCTAAAGTATGAAATATTAGTTAGTTCTATTTTCTATGATCTGTACTTATTGCAACTCCTAATTGAACTCTATTAAAGTTACCAACCTCGTTTACATGTATTAGTTGATATCCTGCTTGAAGCTTAACTACGTCAGATACTTTATATTTAAAACCAGCTCCAAACCAGTTTTGATTATAAGCTTCTCCCTCAAAATCTAAAAAGGTTTCATTGTATAGGTATGTAGACCATTTTTCATTGATAGGATGTCCCAATGCAAGTTGATATCGAAAGAAATTACTGGTAGTTGATTTAAAAAAACGTTGTTCACCTCTAAAACGATGTGCTAGGTTTAAACTAGCTATTTTATGATTTACATTTAGGTCTTCATAAATACGATGTTCGTTAAAATCGCCTGCATTAACATTAAAAGTTTCATCAGTGTTTAAGAAAGCATACCCTATAGTAGCGTTGATATTTTTATTGAACTTATAATTAGCTCCCAAACGCCCGATAAATTGCTGCATGTCATCTCCAACTTCAAAAAAGCGAAAATGTGCCATAGATTTTAAACCAAATTTATCTGAAATTTGGTGTGATCCGTTATACATGTACCAAACCCCTAATTCTTTGGTTGGATCAGGTTGATTTTGTGAAAAACTGTTTAATGAAAGTAAAGAGACAATTAATAAGAATAATTTTCGCATAATAATAGTGTTGTAGTTCTTTGTCATATTAAAAATCTCCCACATAAATAAATATACGGGAGATTTTATGTTGTATTGACAAAAATATAAACTCAATAATTTTTATGAAAAGTTATATTGTTAAAGTTCTTCGAGTTTATTTATAATTGGTCGTTTTTTATAGGTTCTTCTTTCTTTAAGTAGGTGTCTAAAAATTGTAAGATTCTACTATTAGCTTCTATTTGATTTTCCTTTTTAACAAAACCATGCCCTTCATCATCAAACAGCACATATTCTACAGGAACTCCATTTTTCTTAACACCAGCTACAATTTCATCAGATTCTACCTGTAAAACTCTTGGGTCTTTAGCTCCTTGTAATACCATTAATGGCTTGGTTACTTTGTCTGTATGGAATAAAGGAGAAATTCTTTTCAACCTTATTGAGTCTGCAGAGTGTGGATCTCCTAGTTCTTTATATAAAGCTTCTCTAAAAGATTCCCACCAAGATGGAATACTTTTTAAGGTGCGCATCCAGTTTGTAACTCCGTAAATGTTTACACCAACAGCAAATTCTTCTGGAGTGTATGTTAAAGCAGCCATGGTCATATAACCACCGTAAGATCCTCCAATAATACCTATTTTTTCAGCATCAATTTCTGGTTGTTTTGCTAACCAATTTTTCCCTTCTACACAATCTTGCAAATCTTTTTCTCCATGGTTTAAATCATCCATAGTAAAAAAGGTTTTACCGTATCCGCTACTACCTCGATTGTTAACCGCTAAAACAGCATAGCCATGGTTTACTAAATATTGAATTCTAGAACTGAAATTTTGACGTGATTGTCCTCCAGGACCTCCATGAACCCAAACTAAAGCAGGAACTTTAGTATCTTCTGAAGCTTGATGAGGTACATAGTAAATTGCAGGAATAGTTACTCCATCAAAAGAAGGGTAACGAATTACTTTCGCTTTTACTAAATCAGCAGGATTAATTTCTTTATTTAACACATCGGTTAGCTGCGTTTGTTTTTTTGTTTTTAAGTCATACACATATAAGTTTGAAGGAGTATTAGAACCACCAGCATAAAAACGCATCATACTTTCGTCTCTAGAAAAACCAACGCTAGTAATACTTTTTCCATCAACATTAGGAAGCTCAATATTTTTACCAGCTTTGACATCATAAACTTCAATGACGTTTTTAGCATCTTCATTAATATATGTTACTCTATAGGTACCATTGTTTGTAAAGTAGCTTCCGGAAATATCCCAATCTTTGGCTAATACTTTTTCTGTTTGGTTAGTGCTAATTGTATATTTCATTAAGGTAGCGAATTCACCTTCAGCATCTGTTGTATAGTAGAACTCGGTATCATCAATAGAAAAATCAGCAGCAGAATTACCACTTAATCTTAGGTTAATTTTGGTGATTACTTTGGTGGTTCTATCAAACAAAAATAAATCACTATCGTTAGTATTAACCGTTTTGCTTAGGGCTAGTATGTTTTTATTGTTTGATATTGCTGCTACGTTATAACCTTCTTTATTTTCATAAATCATTTTTGGAGTAAACGTTTCTATATCCATTTCATAGAGATCCATAAAACGATTGTCTCTTTCATTTGAAGTAAAAAAGAAACTTTTTTCATCTTTAGCCCAACCAAAAAAGCTTGCTCTGGCACCTTTAGTTGGTGTTAAATCTTTAATATCACCGTTAAGTTCTCTTAAAAAGATATGATAAATTTCATCTCCATTATTATCCATTCTAAATAACATTCTTTCATCCTTTGGGAAATAAGATGTTGCAAAAACGGAAGAACTATCTGATTTTGTAATAGGTTCAAATTCTCCTCCAGATGTTGAAACGGTGTACATGTTATAGATTCCTGAACGATTACTAGTTACAAGTAACTTAGAATTATCAGGAGAAAAACTTCCACCAAAAACGTTTTCGTTATCCATCATTTGCTCAATAGAATATTTTTTGGGAGCTGTACTGGTTTTAACAGATTCTTTTTTATCCGTTTTACAAGCAATTACCGAAACGGCAATGGCAAGTAATAAGAAATGTTTTTTCATAAGTGTGTGTTTGGGTTATTAATTTCGTTTTTTTGATAGGGTTTGTTATTCTAAGCTAAACTGCTTGGTTTCTTTAAAAGGAGATAAATCTATTTTCTCAACTTCTGCCTTATACTCTTTCCAATCTTTATTAAAGAAAGCATTGGTTTTTTCTAAAGCAGGTTTTAAAGCTTCTTTAAATTGAATAATTAACTGTTTTTCTGTAGAAGTTTGTTCGCCAAATCTACTATTCACATATCTACTAGCAGTTCCTAAACGTTGCATAACATTCATTTCAGGATTTCGTGTAATTCCTTGTCTTTTATCTACCTTTCCTAAATAAACAGCTAAAAGTGTATCTATTTTCTTAATAATATCTTTAGAATCTTTAATTGATTCTTTATAAAGTTTTTTGTCTTTTTTAGATAGTTTTTGGTTGAAACTATTTGCAATATTTTTACTCTCAACTAACTGTTTTACTGCATCAGCTATAATTTTTTGCTGAGCTTCAAGATCTTTGGCTGCTGCATATTTTTGATCGATTGCGTTTTGAGAAATATGCAGTCTTGGGTCAAACTTTACAGTAATGTTTTGTTCTGATGTTTGATTACCAAACGTAGCTTTTATGCTATAGGTTCCAGGTTTTACTCGAACACCTCTAGGCTCTCTTTTTTGTTTTCTGATAGTTCTAGAAGGTCTGGAAACACCTTTTTCACTCATAAACCAAACACCTTTATGAATACCATTTTCTTTGGGAGTTTTTCTTTTAAAGGTTCTAATAAGTCTGTTACCATCAAAAACTTCAAATTTGATAGAATCCCATTTTATGGTATTCTCGTCTTCTTTTTTAATATAATCTTTGCCTTTTACTTCAGGTTTTTTTGTTGATTTCGGTTTATTCACATAAAATTGAACCAAAGCACCACGACTTCTATTAGTTCCATTAAACATAGCGTCAGCACCAAATCGGCTACCAGTGGGTTGTTGGTATGCTGCTTGATATGCTGTTGGAGGTGTGAATAATTCAATATTTTTGGTAAGAATGTTTTTGTCTTCAGCTATTGCTCTTAAAGGACGAATGTCATCTAACACCCAAGCAGCTCTACCAAAAGTACCAATAACTAAATCGTGCTCTCTTGGGTGAATTACTAAATCTTTTACAGGAACAGTAGGGAACCCTTCCGTCCATTTTGTCCATTTTTTTCCTGCGTTGATAGAAATATATAAACCATCGTCAGTTCCTAAGAACATTAAATTTGGCTCAATTGGGTCTTCGATAATACATTGTGTAAAGCTTTTTACATCGCTTTCATCAACAATACGTTCCCATGTTGCTCCGTAATCTTTTGTTCTGTATGCATAAGGTTTATAGTTAAAGCGACGATAATCGTTGGCAACTAGTAAAGCTTCTCCTTTATTTTTGTTAGATGCTTTTATTTGCGTAATCCAACTATTTTTAGGTAAACCTTTCAAGTTTTTGGCAACATTTGTCCAAGTTGTACCTCCATTTTTAGTAATATGTACTTGTCCATCATCCGTAGCAACCCATAACATATCTTTTTCCAAGGGAGAGGGTTCAATTACTAAGATAGTACAGTGATTTTCTGCTCCGGTAGCGTCCATGGTTAACCCACCACTTTCTGATTGTTTGAGTTTGCTTTTATCATTTGTAGTTAAGTCTGGAGAAATCACTTTCCACGTTAAACCTTTATCGGTTGATTTGTGTACAAATTGACTTCCAAAATATAGTGTAGAATTATCAAAAGGATCAATATTAATAGCAGCGTTCCAGTTAAAACGTAGTTTTATAGTAGCATCAGGGTGTGTTGGGCGAACAGTGTAATTATTACCTGTTTTGTAATCGTAACGAGATACATAACCTTGTTGACTCATAGACCAACCATAACGTGAGTCGTCTTTGTCAGGAATAACATCAAAACCATCACCGAAACTAATCTCTTGCCAATAAGAATTTCGTATTCCTTGGTCTTTCCATACATAAGCAGGTCCGCGCCAAGAACCGTTGTCTTGCATACCACCATACACATTGTAAGGAAACTCATTATCTACATTAATATGATAAAATTGTGCAACAGGCAAATTCCCAATAAAACGCCAAGTTTTACCTCCATCTTTGGTAACATTCATTCCACCATCGTTTCCATCAATCATGAATTTTCCATTTTTAGGATGAATCCACCAAGCGTGATGGTCTGGGTGAATACCATTATCAACACCATAAGCAGGCATGAGTTGCTTAAAGTTCTTTCCTCCATCAATAGAAACATTTACATAGGTGAAAACAGTGTATAATTTGTGTTCGTTTTGGGGATCTACGTAAATTTCTGAATAATAAAAAGGGCGATTTCCGATGCCTTTTTTATCATTAATTTTTTTCCAAGAAAAACCACCATCTTCACTTTTGTATAAGGCATTCTTTTTTGCTTCTACCAAAGCATAAATAGTGTTAGGGTTAGAGGGAGCGATTGCTACTCCAATTCTCCCCAATTCTCCTTTTGGAAAACCTTCTTTTTCGGTAATTTTTTTCCAGTTTTCTCCACCATCATGGGTAATGTATAAACCACTTCCTTTACCTCCTGATTTAAAAAACCAAGGATCGCGTTTGTGTTCCCACATAGCGGCTATTAGTTTATTAGGATTGGATGGATCCATAATTAAATCTGCAGCACCGGTTTTATTATTATTGAATAAAATTTGTTTCCAAGTTTTACCGCCGTTGGTAGTTTTATACACACCACGTTCTTTATGTTCACCCCAAGGTGATCCAATAGCACCAACGTAAACAATGTCTGGATTGTCTGGATGTATCACTACACGATGTATATGACGTGTTTTTTCTAACCCCATCGATTTCCACGATCTTCCTCCATCAAGAGATTTGAAAATTCCGTAACCACCATTTAAACTATTACGAGGGTTTCCCTCACCTGTTCCTGCCCAAATTACACTAGGGTTTGATTGTTGTATGGCTAAAGCACCAATAGAGGCTGTTACTTCTTTATCAAAAATAGGTTCCCATTTAATGCCTCCTGAAGTAGATTTCCAAATACTTCCAGAAGCTGTACCAACGAACATAATATCAGGATTGGATTCAACAACATCAATGGCTGTGACACGTCCACTCATTCCACCTGGACCAATGTTTCTCGGTTTCATGTTTTTGACTAAATCCATTGAGAATTCTTGAGAAAAAGTAGCGCAAGAGAAGGTTATAAATAGTAGATAAAAAAGGTTTTTCATAAGAGTTAGTTGCTTGTAATTTAAGATTGTACAATGTACAAAATAGAAAACGTCCAATAAAATTGGACGTTTTTTTTAACAAGTTCTTAAGATTTGTTATTCTTCTTCTTTCTTTTTTGGCTCTCTTTTAGCTTCTTTAAGGGCTTGCATAAGCATCCATTCAATCTGTCCATTGGTAGATCGAAATTCATCGGAAGCCCATTTTTCAATGGCTTTTAACATTTCTTCATTAATACGGAGTGCAAAAGCTTTCTTTTTAGCCATGTTGTGTTTTATAATAGTGTTTTTTGAAACGCAAAAATGGTTACAAAAATACAATTTCAAAATTCTTTTAGTTTATAGTAAAGAGCTCATAAAAATTAAGATATATACTATAATAGTGTTTATAATTTGTGCCACGTTAATTGATTTTGTGTAGATAACTTAATGGTTTAAAGTACCAGCATTTACCACAGGAGACGCTTCTTTGTCTCCACATAAAATAACTAATAAGTTACTAACCATGGCAGCTTTGCGTTCTTCGTCTAACTCCACAATTTCTTTTTTGTTTAGCTCTTCTAAAGCCATGTCCACCATATCCACCGCACCTTGCACAATTTTATGTCGAGCAGCAACGATGGCTGTAGCTTGTTGACGTTTTAACATGGCACTTGCAATTTCTTGTGCATAGGCTAAATAACCAATTCGTGCTTCTAAAACCTCAATACCTGCAATGGCTAATCGTTCTTCTAATTCTTTTTCCAAAGCTTCACTGACTTCGTTTACACTAGAACGTAGTGTAATATCTTCTTCGTGTCCCTCATCTGCGAAATTGTCGTATGGATACATACTAGCTAGTTTTCGTACGGCAGCATCTGTTTGTACACGAACAAAATTCTCATAATTATCAACATCAAAAGCAGCCTTATAGGTTTCGGTAACTCTCCAAACTAAAATAGTACTTATCATTACCGGGTTTCCTAGTTTATCATTAACCTTTAAACGCTCACTATCAAAATTACTAGCTCTTAACGAAACAGTTTTCTTTTTGTATAATGGATTTGCCCAGTATAAACCATTTTGCTTCACAGTACCTACATATTTACCAAAGAATAATAGAACTTTTGAAGAATTAGGGTTTACTAAAATAAAGCCCAATGCTAAAATAAATGCTATTACAGACATTAATATAAATATTGGATTTTCTGTTTTAACGGCTAATGCGACTCCGCCAATAAAAAGAATAAGTACAATAAAAAACATTAGGTACCCATTTGCTGGTTTGATAATTTTTTCTGCCTTCATATTTGTTTTAATTAAATTGATGTTAAAATGATATCATAAAGATATAAATTAAATTTTGTTAAATCCAAATTTTTGATGATTATATTTTATAATTTAGCTTCCGATTATAATTTAAACCATTCATGAAAACAAAATTTTTAATAGTACTAGTTGCATTGTTAGTGAGTATTTCATCAATAGCTAATAACGAAGATGTTTGGGGGCCAACAGGTCACAGAGCTACTGGAAAAATTGCAGAAAAACATTTGACTAAGAAAGCTAGAAAGAAAATTGAAAAATTACTACAAGGTGAGAGCTTAGCATTTGTATCTACTTTTGCAGATGAAATAAAGTCTGATAGAAAGAAATATGGAAAGTTTTATACTTGGCATTATGTAAACATGCCATTAGACGCTCGTTATGAAGATACTGAAAAAAATCCGAAAGGAGATATGATTACTGGTATAGAGCAATGTATAAAAGTATTAAAAGATGAAAATAGTTCAATTGAAGACAAACGTTTTTACTTAAAAATGCTAGTACACTTGGTAGGTGATTTACATCAACCCATGCATGTTGGGCAAAAAGAAGATTTAGGAGGCAATAAAATTCAGGTTCAGTGGCATGGAAAAGGCTCTAATTTACACAGAGTTTGGGATGAAGATTTAATTAATAAATGGGACATGAGTTATGTTGAATTAGCTGATAATGCAAGAGATTTATCTAAAGAACAAATCAAAGTAATTCAAAAAGGAACTGTTGTAGATTGGCTACATGATACACATAAGATTACTAAAGAAGTATACAAATCTGCTGAAGTGGGAGAGAACTTACGTTACCGTTATTCGTATGTATACTTTCCTGTAGTGAGAGAACAGTTACAAAAAGGAGGTTTACGTTTAGCTAAATTACTAAATGAAATTTTTAGTTAGTACAACAAAATACAGTGATAAAATAAAGAGCTCGGAAATATATTTTCCGAGCTTTTTTCTTGTTAATATTTAGTTAATTCTATCTTTTTAATACGATAAACAGTTAATTTTGAGAGAAATCGTTTTAAAATGCATAGAAGTAAATTCTTACTCATACTTATAATAACCGCTTTTTTTAGTGGAATAACAGCCAAAGCTCAGGTAAATGACACATCTAAAAAAGTTAAAATTACTACGTTAAATTACGAAGAGTTAAAACCATTTTTACATAAAAGCAACGATAAAACGTATGTAGTTAATTTTTGGGCTACATGGTGTATGCCTTGTGTAAAAGAGTTACCTGCTTTTGAAAAACTTCATAAGAAATATAAAGATAAAAATGTTGAAGTTGTTTTGGTAAGTTTAGATTTTTCTAAGCAAATAGAAACGAATTTGATACCATTTATCAAAAAGAAAAAACTACAATCTAAAATACTTCATTTTGAAGATTCAAATGAGCAGTTTTGGATTAGAGATATTGCAGAAAGCTGGTCAGGTTCAATACCAGCAACCCTAATTTACAATAAGCAAAAAAGAAAATTTTATGAACGAACTTTTAGCTATGTAGAGTTACAAAACGAATTACAAACCTTTTTAAACTAAATAATTATGAAGACAATTAAAATAATATTGATGTTATTGGTGGTGGCATCTATTTCAGCATTTACTAGTAATAACTCTAGAGGTTATAAAGTAGGAGATGAAGCTTCTGATTTTACATTAAAAAATATAGATGATAAAATGGTTTCTTTGGCAGATTATAAAGACGCAAAAGGATTTATTGTTGTGTTTACATGTAATATGTGTCCGTATTCTGTAGCTAATGAAGATAGATTAATTGCTCTAGATAAAAAATATAAAAAGAAAGGCTTTCCTGTCATAGCTATCAACCCAAATGACCCAGAAGTATCAAAAGGAGATAGTTTTGAAGCAATGAAGGTACGTGCCAAAGAAAAAGGATTTACATTTCCTTATCTGTTTGATGAAGGACAAAAAGTATATCCTAAATATGGAGCAACAAGAACCCCACATGTTTATATTTTAAATAAAGTAAATAATAAATTAATTGTAGAATATATTGGAGCTATTGACGATAATTCTCGAGATGAAAACAATGTAAAAGAACGTTTTGTTGAAAATGCTGTAGATGCTTTGATAAAAGGAGAAAAACCAACAAAAACTGATACAAGAGCAATAGGTTGCTCTATTAAAGATAAAAGAAACAAATAATTAACAGTTAAATATTTAAAACTAATAAATCCCGCGGTTTATGCGGGATTTTGTCTATTAGTGCTATTAATTACCTAATTTTATAACCAATCGCAAAATGAAACCAAGAAAATAATGAAGAAATTATTACTATCACTACTGTTTGTTAGTGCAACAGTAACGGCTCAAACTATCGATTTGAATTATTACTTGCCAAAAAATGTTTCATATAACTCCAATATTCCCACTCCAAAATCTGTTTTAGGACATGAAGTAGGAGAGTGGCATGTTACACATGATAAGTTGGTAGAATATATGAAAGCACTTGCGAATGCTTCAGATAGAGTAGTGCTTGAAAACAGAGGAACAACTTATGAAGGAAGGCCTTTAGTATTGCTAACAATTACTTCCTCTAAAAACCATCAAAATTTAGAAGAAATACGAGAAAATCATATAAAAGCAACAAACGATGCTTCTATAGATGTTTCTAATAGTCCAATTGTGGTATACCAAGGGTTTTCAATTCACGGAAATGAAGCAAGTGGTTCAAATGCAGCCTTGGCAGCAGCGTATTATTTAGCAGCAGCAGAAGGGCAAAAAATAGAGGAATTATTAAATAACTCAGTAATACTTTTTGATCCAGCAATGAACCCAGATGGTTTACAACGTTTTGCATATTGGGCAAATACAAATAAGGCAAATAATATTAATCCAGATTCAAATGATAGAGAATATCACGAAGTTTGGCCAGGGGGAAGAACTAATCATTATTGGTTTGATATGAATCGTGATTGGTTGCCAGTTCAATTACCTGAGAGTAGAGCACGAATTAAAACATTCCACAAGTGGTTGCCTAATATTTTAACCGATCATCATGAAATGGGAACAAATTCTACCTTTTTTTTCCAACCAGGAATTCCGAGTAGAACAAATCCATTAACTCCAAAAATGAATCAGGAGTTAACTAAAGAAATAGCAACCTATCATGCAAAAGCATTCGATAAAATAGGTTCAACCTATTATTCAGAGGAAAGTTTTGATGATTTTTACTACGGAAAAGGGTCAACTTTTCCAGATATTAATGGAGGAATCGGGATTTTGTTTGAACAAGGAAGTTCTCGTGGGCATGCACAAGAAAGTGAAAACGGAGTTTTAACGTTTCCATTTACTATTCGAAATCAGTTTACAGCAGCATTGTCAACACTAGAAGCTGCTAAAAACATGCGAACTAAAATCTTACAGTATCAACAAGGTTTTTATAAAAATTCAAGAAGCTCAGAAACAAACAAAGCGATAGTATTTGGTGATGAAAAAGATGCGACGAAAACAAATCACTTAGCTGAGGTTTTACAACGTCATCAAATAAAACTCCACGAGTTAAAAGAAGATTTTACATCGAATGGAAAACGTTTCAAAAAAGGGTATAGCTACGTAGTACCTATGAACCAAAAAAATCACAGGTTGGTAAAAGTAATGTTTGATGTACGAACTACATTTAAAGATAGTTTGTTTTATGATGTATCTGCTTGGACCTTTAATTATGCGTTTGGAGTTGATTATGCGGATAATGTATCATTATCGAAAGCAGGAGCTGAGGTGACTCAATTACAACCAAAACAAGGAACAATTCAACAAAAAAGTAGTGTAGGCTACTTATTTTCTTGGAATGAGTATAGCACACCTAAAGCGTTAAATACGATTTTAGAAAAAGGATTGCGAGCGAAGGTAGCGATGAAAAAGTTTGTAAACGATGGTAATTCGTATGATTACGGAACTATTTTTATTCCAGCTCAAAATCAAAAATTAAATGGAAAAGAGTTGTTCGATTTCTTAGAAAAAGTAGCCAATGAAAATCATATTGCAATTAAAGGAGTATCTACAGGGTTAAATGAAGGAATTGATTTAGGAAGTAGAAACTTTGAAGCTGTAAAAAAGCAAAAAGTAGCGATGTTGGTAGGAAAAGGAGTAACGAGTTATGATGCAGGAGAAATTTGGCATTTATTAGATCAACGTTACGACATGAAACTAACAAAGTTAGATACCGATTATGCTTCGAGAGTAAATCTTGATAAGTATACTACGATTATTGTTCCGAATAGTCGCTCTATTGATAAGAATTTAGTAGAGAAACTAAAAGTATGGGTACGTAATGGAGGAGTGCTAATCGGGTATAGAAATACAGTAAATTGGTTGTCTAACAGAGGGTTTATTAATGTAAAGTTTAATAAAGCTAAAATAGATTCTGTAAATAATGTATCATTTGAAAATCGTTCGTTGCAATCGGGAGCGCAAGTAATTGGAGGAGCAATTTTTGAAGCGAAGATTGATCGTTCTCACCCAATCAATTTTGGATATAAGAATGATAAGATAGCTCTGTTTAGAAACACCAAGCAATTTATTCAAGCGGATGCAAAAAGTTTTAATAATCCAATTCAGTACACCAAGAATCCGTTATTGAGTGGTTATATTTCAAAAGAGAACTTAAAAGAGTTGAAAAACACCGTTCCGTTTAAAGCAGGACGCCTAGGTAGTGGAAGGGTAATCGTTTTTACAGACAATACCAATTTTAGAGGTTTTTGGTTTGGAACCAATAAACTATTGATGAATGCTATTTTTTTTGGAAAGTTGATGTAGAGAATCTTATTACGGTATAGAAGTTTTTAACAAGCCCTAAAAGTAATATATCAGGGGTTCATGCTCCCCATCCAAATTATTCTGAAAGTATAGGAGAATATTTTGATAAACTCTTTGATGATTTAAGTAAAAAATATGATTTTAAAGACAAAAACTAATTAATTGAAGCGATGGAGGATTTTCATGATAAATTAGACGAGTTACGTTATAATATCAAACAAGAAATAATAAACAAATCAATTAAAGGAAATATCAAAATAGATGAATTGTGGAAAGGAAATAATTTTAATAATGTTAAACCTAATTAATAAAGTATGGAAAATTTATACTATGATTTAATGCCCAGTTCATCACAATGGAAAGTAGGATTTATTATAGATTATAAAAATGAAAAGTTAAAGGCCTTTTTTCAAAGCTTAAGTGAAAGGAGAATAGCAGAAATAGATGAGCCTTTATCTATGATAACTTATAATATAATAGAAGAAGAAAATAAAAGAGAAGATAAATCTCCTTTTGTTTATGATGCTCTTTATTGGAGCAATGATATACGCATAGGAAGTAGTACTTTACATGGTATAACGTCATTTATTATGAGTGATAGACTTAAAAAAATTATAGAGAATTTTGAATTACCAGAACACAGATTTTACGATGTCGATATTACAAATATTTACTCGAAAGAATCAAGGAGATGGTATTTATTATATATGCCAGAAAATTCTTTAGATTATTTTGATTGGATACGTTGTGAGTTTAAGCTGAAACCAGAATTTCGATTTAGAAATCAAATAGATACTTCCTATGTCGGTCCAAATGTGGTGAACTCAAGAGATGAATTTATAAAGTTAAGAAGCAAGTATAGGAAAAATAAAATTAAGAAGTTTTTAGAATTTTATAAAATAAAATTTAAAGTTAAGTTTGATATAATGTGGGGTAACGTAAATATATTAACAGTCAGTGATAAGTTAAGAAAAGAAATATTGAGTAATGACATTAATATAACCATGGAACCAAATAGTGAAATAAGATAGTACTTTACCATAATGAAATTTTTTAAATTTAAGAGCAGTACCTTTCAATGGAGTATTAACATATACCAAGAAGATTATGGAGATATTATTGCTCCAATGAATGATAATATTTGGATAAAAGATGAAGTTTTACCTTTAAAAATGAGGTTAATAGATTCATTTGAAAATTTTGACGCATGGCAAGGAGAAACGCCCTTTGTAGATGTATTAACATGGTATACGAATTTAATGACAGCAGATGTAGAACCTACTGAAGGAACTAATTTACTAATGAGTAGAAAGGTAAAAGAGGTTATAGAAAAATATAATTTACCTGAACATCGTTTTTATCCTGTAATACTTCACTGTAAAGAGCTTCAACAAACCAATGAAGAATATTTTTTATTTCATGCGGTAGTTGAAAATGCTATAGTGGGAGATGATATTATAGACTACCCAAAATGTACTTTTGTAGAAATAACTCAAGATTCAGAAGGGAATAATGTGCCTGTCAAAATTTACCCAGAGGGGTTTATAAAGTCGTCTAACGAAAAGATAGATATACAGGTTGGAGATATAGAGCTTTTAGGAACATATGAGGTTACTTATGGTAGTCAAATATTTACTGAATTAAATGAACTAAAATTTAAAAATAAGGTGTATAAATACGATTATGATGTACTATGGGGATTATCAGGACTTTTATATATCAGTGAAGAAATAAAAAACGAGTTAGAAGCTGTTGGTATTACGAATGGCAGTTTCTTTGAATTAAAAGAAAATATGATACGTCCATTTGAATATGAACAAATGAAAAATAGTTAAGTTTTATTTAAGAGATATGTTTATAATGATTCAATAAGTGTAACAAAATTCTAATTAACTCGTCTTTTAAGTATACTAACTAAAAAAGTACTATGAGTTTATTAAGAGTTTTATTAGCAATATTTTTTCCACCGTTGGCAGTGATAGGTAAAGGTTGTGGATCAATTATAATAGTGTTTTTATTAACACTTTGTGGATGGGTCCCAGGAGTTATAGCAGCGCTAATTATATTAAACAATCCAAATTAGTTTTATGTAATGTAGCAATTTGGTAATTTGAAAATGTATCAATGAAAAAACTCCAATTTGATGAAATCAAATTGGAGTTTTTTTTACGGTCTATTCTCTAGTCTCTCTTTTCTCATTTCTAAGTTTCCTATTCAAGAACCTCTTCAATAATCTTTCCAGAACATCCATTAGGAAATTCTATCTGTAATAAATTAGAAATCGTTGGAGCAATATCTACAATTTCATATTTCTTTTTAGAAACTCCTTGCTTAATTCCATTTCCATAAAAAATCATCGGAATGTGTGTATCGTACGAGTATCCAGAACCATGCGTAGTCCCTTTTTTTGAACTACTAGCAATAGTTGACGGATTAGGGATTAAAATAACATCACCCGAAAACTTTTGATTGTAACCATTTTGTAAAACATGTAAAATTCCGTTAGTAAACGTAGTAGTTTGCATGGTTCTAGCAGTTACCGATTTATAAATCTTTTTATGATTAATTGCTTCATCCGCTATAGCTTGTGCTACGTTTTCATAGTCAAGGTTTAACTCTCTAATCTTATCTTTATTTAAGAACACTTGAAAGTTTGAAACGTTTTCAATGATTTCATCCGATTTAAAATGTTTTAAGGTAATTTCATTTAAAAAGTTTTTGAAAGCAACAGGCTTTACATAACCAGCAGGTATTTTTAAAGATTCTAAGTATGAAGGAACTTGTACTGCAGCATGATCGGCAGTTAAGAATAATGTATAGTTGTCTTTTCCAACCTGTGTGTCTAAAAACTTAAATAAATCAGCTAAATCTTGATCTAAGCGTAAATACGTATCTTCAATTTCTTTGGAAGCAACTCCAAACTGATGTCCAACATAATCGGTTGAAGAATAACTAACTGCTAAAAAGTCAGTGTACTCAGATTTTCCTAAGTTTTCACCAATAATAGCCGCTTTAGCAAAATCAGTAGTAATAGAATTACCAGCAGGAATCCCTTTTATTATACTGTAATTATTATTGCTCTTTCTTAACGTTGGAATGTCGTGCGGAAAAACTGGCTTTTCCTCCCCTTTGAAAGTTACTTCAAAGTTATTATCATCATCAATACTTTGGGTATACGTACTAATATCATATAAAGTTTCCCATGGTTTACTTAAATATTCATCAGCTTTCCCTGAAGCATTGAACTCTTGTACCCAAGTAGGTAATTCATTTAAGTAAAAAGAAGAAGAAATCCATTGCCCTTTATCACCACCGTCAAACCAATAAGCAGCGTTAGCTGTGTGTCCTGCAGGTAAAATAGCAGAACGATCTTTTATGGCAATACCAATGGTTTTACCATTCATGTTTTGAGCTAGTTTCAACTGATCGGTTACTGTAGTAGTTAACATTCTGTAAGGAGACTTTTTACCTCCTTCACCGTTATTACCAACAGTGTTGTAGTTATTATCATCAACACAATAAATTGTTTTCTTTAAATATTTATCGTACCAATGATTGCTAATAATTCCATGATTAGTAGGCGTTGTTCCTGTGTAAATAGAAGTATGCCCTACAGCAGTGTAAGTAGGAATATAATTGTAATGAGCGTTTTCTAAAGAGTATCCTTCTCTAAGTAAACGTTTAAAACCGTCGTTACCATATCTATTAGCAAAACGAGTAAGGTAATCGTAACGCATTTGGTCAACAACAACACCAACTACTAGTTTTGGTTTTTGAGTATTTGTTTTTTTATTAACAGAGCAGCTGGTTAAACATATTATAGCTGCTAAAAAAGCTATTTTTCTCATTTTGTTTTTTGAAAATTAAAACTCAAAGGTACATAAAAAGCAAGCTAAAACTTATAAATAAGGCGATGAGTTAATGGTTTTTTAATACTTTAGCAAAAAGAAAAAATATATTTCATTTAATGAATTACATTGAGCATATTGGTAAATACTTTTCAATGCTAAAACAGGTTTTTTCAAAGCCACAAAGAGCAAGAGTATTTCGGGAAGCTTTATTTAGAGAAGTAGATGAGTTGGGGCATAAGTCGATAGGAATTATAGCTTTTATATCGTTTTTTATTGGAGGGGTAATCGCCTTGCAAACAGCATTGAATTTAGAAAGTCCGTTTATACCAAAATCGTTGATTGGTTTTGCAGCAAAACGATCAGTAATTTTAGAGTTTGCACCTACGTTTTGTTCTATTATTTTAGCAGGTAAAGTAGGCTCGTATATAACTTCAAGTATAGGAACTATGCGTGTTACAGAGCAAATTGATGCACTTGAGGTGATGGGAATTAACTCATTAAACTATTTAGTGCTTCCTAAAATAATAGCTACAGTTTTCTTTTATCCGTTTTTAATAATTCTAGGAATGTTTTTAGGAATTTTTGGCGGATGGATGGCAGGGGTATTATCGGGTTTGTTTTCTGGAGCAGATTATATAGCAGGAGTTCAATTAGATTTTGATCCGTTTCTTATAACCTATGCGTTGATAAAAACAGTGGTTTTTGCTTTTTTAATTGCCACAGTGCCTTCCTATCATGGATATTATGTAAAAGGAGGTTCATTAGAAGTTGGAAAAGCAAGTACACAGTCTGTAGTTTGGACTACAGTGCTTATTGTTATAGCGAACTATTTCTTAACTCAAATGTTATTAACCTAATGATAGAAGTAAACAATTTACACAAAGGATTTAATGGTGTTGAGATTTTAAAGGGGATAACAACTTCATTTAAACCAGGAGAAACAAGTTTAATTATTGGTCAGAGTGGTTCAGGTAAAACAGTATTTTTAAAATCATTAATTGGCTTACACACACCAGAGCAAGGAACCATTGTTTATGATGGACTTGCGAATACTGATATGACGATAGAAGATAAACGTCAATTTCGTCAAGAATTAGGAATGGTATTTCAAGGAAGTGCCTTGTTTGATTCTCAAACAGTAGAAGAGAATATAATGTTTCCTTTAAAAATGTTTACCAAACAACCCGAAAGTGAAATGCTAGACAGGGTGAATTTTGTGTTGAACCGTGTAAACTTAGAAAATTCAAATAAAAAGTTTCCTGCTGAATTATCTGGAGGAATGCAAAAACGTGTAGCAATTGCCCGTGCAATTGTAATGAAGCCTAAATATTTGTTTTGTGATGAACCTAATTCAGGTTTAGATCCGCAAACGTCTATTGTTATAGATAACCTAATTCAAGAAATTACCGATGAGTATAAAATTACTACAGTAATAAATACACATGATATGAATTCGGTGATGGAAATAGGAGATAAGATTGTTTTTCTAAAAAATGGAGTCAAAGCATGGGAAGGATCACATAAAGAAATCTTCAAAACAGATAATGAAGCAGTGGTAGATTTTGTGTATTCATCTAATTTATTTAAAAAAGTAAGAAAAGCATACTTAAATGATGTTTAGGTAACTTTCTGTTAATTAATAGGTAACAAAAAACATTAAAAAAAATTCAAAAAAACTTCTAAAAAATGTTTGTGGGAACAATAAAAGCTTCTATATTTGCACCCGCAAACGCAGAATAGCAAAAGCAAAAAATGACCGGGTAGCTCAGTTGGTAGAGCATCTCCCTTTTAAGGAGAGGGTCCTGGGTTCGAGCCCCAGCCCGGTCACTATAAAGCTTCTCTTAACAAATGAGAAGCTTTTTTTAAAAAGCTTTGGGGAGATTCCAGAGCGGCCAAATGGGACGGACTGTAACTCCGTTGTCTTACGACTTCGCAGGTTCGAATCCTGCTCTCCCCACGAAAACTCAATCATATCGATTGAGTTTTTTTGTTTGTATAATTATGTTGTTTAACATTTAGTGTTTTTTGTTAAACATAATGTGTATTTTTGTTAAATCTTAAATATTTTGATATGAAAAAAGTGTTGATATTCTTAGTTTTACTTCAGTCTTTCGCTGTTGTATCTCAAAATAGCGGGGAAATTTCAGGGAAGGTTATTGATTCTAAAACAAGAGAAGTGCTTCCTTTTGTAAATATTTTAGTATACGGAACAGAAATAGGAACAGTTTCAAATGAAAATGGAGAGTTTGTATTGAGTAATGTTCCTTTAGGGTACAATAAAATACAAGCATCGTTTGTAGGTTATAAAACGTTAATTTCTGACGAGTATTTAGTTACTAAAGATAATTCGCCATATATAACCTTAGCGTTAATTGAAGATGCAACACAGTTAAAAGAAGTTCAAATACAAGCACCACTATTTAAAGAGTCTGTAGATAGCCCTTTATCGCTTCAAAGTTTGGGTATAGCAGAAATAGAAAAGAACCCAGGAGGTAATAGAGATGTGTTAAAAGTAATTCAGTCTTTTCCTGGTGTAGCTTCTAATCCTGGATTTAGAAATGATATTATTATTAGAGGAGGAGCAACTTCTGAAAATAAGTTTTATTTAGATGGAATTGAAGTTCCAGTAATAAACCACTTCCAAACACAAGGAGCAACTGGTGGACCAGTTGGAATTATGAATGCAGATTTAATTCGTAAGGTAGATTTTTATTCAAGTGCTTTTCCTGCTAATAGGGGTAACTCTTTAAGTTCTGTTATAGAGTTTACTCAAAAAAGAGGAAACCCAAATTCACTAAATACAAGGGCAACTATTGGAACTTCGGACGCAGGAATTACCTTAGATGGTCCATTAGGAAAGAACACAACCTTTATGTTTTCTGCTCGACAATCGTATTTACAGTTTTTATTTAAGTTGATAAAACTTCCTTTTTTACCAACATACAGCGATTTTCAAGTGAATGTTAAATCGCAATTATCAAAAAACAGTGAATTATCAATAGTTGCTTTGGGTGCTATTGATGATTTTGAAATTAATAAAGAGGTAAATGATGGTGAAACAGATTTAGAAACGATAAAGAGAAATAAAGTTATTTTAAACTCTGTTCCCGTAAACAGTCAATGGAATTATACGGTAGGAGCCAGTTATAAGTACTTTGCTCCAAACTCGACACACTTAGTTGTATTAAGTAGAAATGAATGGAAAAACAAGGCAGTAAAGTACTTTTTAAATGAAGAAATACCAGCAAACTTATTGTTAGATTATTCATCTAAAGAAATAGAAAATAAATTACGATATGAAAATAGCTTTGAAACTGTTAACAAAATTGATTTTAACTTAGGTTTTAATTTAGAAACAGCGAGGTATACGAATAGTAATTATCAAAAAAATGCTAATTCAGATGGAGTTATTATTTATAATTTTAATTCAGCCATAGACTTTGTGAAATATGGAGTTTTCGGACAAGTATCAAAAAGATATTTAGATGAAAAGTTAGGAGTTTCTTTTGGTTTTAGAATGGACGGGATTGATTACAATTCAGAAATGAAAAATCCATTTAACCAATTTTCACCACGATTGTCGTTAAGTTATAATTTATCTGAAAAATGGACGGTGAGTTCTTCAGTAGGTCGTTATTATCAATTACCATCGTATACAGTATTAGGATATAAAAATGATATAGGAGAGTTTGAGAATAAAAATGGATTGAAGTACATACAATCAGATCATTTTGTAAGTGGATTGAGTTATAAGCCTGATACAAGTTCAAAAATAACTTTTGAAGGGTTTTATAAAGGATATAAAAACTATCCATTTTCAATAAGAAACCAAATAAGTCTAGCAAACTTAGGTGCTGATTTTGGTATTATAGGAAACGAAGCAGTAAGTTCAACCTCTGAGGGTCGAGCATATGGTTTTGAGTTGTTAGCACAAAAGAAATCGTATAGTGGATTGTACGGAATAGCGTCGTATACTTTTGTGAGAAGTGAATTTAAAGATGCACAAGGAGCCTATATTCCCTCAACTTGGGATAATAAACACTTACTAACAATTACAGCAGGAAAAAAACTAAACAGAAACTGGGAAATAGGAACGAAATTTCGATTAGTTGGTGGTAAACCTTATACGCCATACGATTTAGACGCTTCTTCTTTAAAAGATAATTACGATGTGCAAAACGGCGGAATTTTAGATTATACCAAACTAAACACAGAAAGATTAGATACGTATACACAATTAGATATACGTGTAGATAAAACATGGTTCTTAAAAAAAGCGGCTATTAATTTGTATTTAGATGTTCAAAATATATATGCTAGTAGCTCTAAACAGCAACCATTTTTATTACCTATTGAAGATGGAAATGGAAGAGTGACCGATCCTAACGATAGTTCAAGATATTTACTAGAAGAAATAGAAAGTACAACAGGTAGAGCCTTACCTCGTATAGGTGTTATTGTAGATTTTTAACAGTTTTGAAGTTTAATAGTCTTTTAAAAAGAGTAAATTGCTTGCTTAAATTATCATAAGATTTTTAAATATGAAAAAAATTCTATTAGGAGCAGCATTTACTTTTTTAAGTATAACTTCAACTTCAGCACAAAAGTATCAGTTTTCAACAGTAAAAGACATTGAAGATACTGAAGTTAAAAGCCAAGGAAGAACAGGAACATGTTGGAGCTTTTCTACAACCTCTTTTTTAGAATCAGAAATTATTAGATTGACAGGTAAAAGCATTGATTTATCTGAAATGTATACGGTTCGTAACACGTATTCAGATAAAGCAAATAATTACTTATACCGCCAAGGAAAAGCACAATTTAGCGAAGGAGGTTTGGCACATGATGTTATTAATTCTGTAGAAAAATACGGATTAGTACCTGAGCAAGTTTTTACTGGTTTAGATTTAGGACAAGATAGACATAATCACGCTGAAATGATTGCGGTATTAAAATCGATGTTGGATGCTTATATCAAAAATCCAGCAGGAGAATTAAGTCCAAAGTGGAAGCAATCAGTAGAAAGTGTTTTGGATGTATACTTAGGAAAAAATAAAAAGGAATTTACTTTTGAAGGAAAAAAATATACTCCTAAAACGTTTGCAGAGTATGTAAAAATAGATCCTTCAAACTATGTAACGATTAGTTCTTTTGAGCATGCAAAAAAATATGATCAATTCATCTTAAATATTCCAGATAATTTTTCAAACGGAGCTTTTTATAATGTTTCTTTAGATGAATTAGTTGCAGTAACAGAAAACGCAATTAAAAAAGGATACACCGTAGAGTTAGATTGTGATGTTTCAGAAAAAACATTTTCATCAAAAAATGGAGTAGCAATAATTCCTGCAAGTAGCACAGAAAATGAAAAAGCACTAACAGAAATAGTTGAAGAAAGAACTGTTACACCAAGTTTACGTCAAGCAGAATTTGAAAACTTTAATACAACGGACGATCACTTAATGCATATTGTAGGTTTGGTAAAAGATCAAAAAGGAAATACCTATTTTAAAGTAAAGAACTCTTGGGGTAAAAATCAAGGAAATCAGGGGTATGTATATATGTCAGTTCCTTATTTTAAATTGAAAACAATATCTGTTTTATTACATAAAGATGCAGTTTCACCGAATTTAAAAAGTAAGTTAAAGATTTAATAGTTTTTAAACATTACTATAAAAATTAGTAGAACTTCAATAATAAATATAGGGCTTTTGGTAATACCGAATTTAAAAAGTAAGTTAAAGATTTAATAGTTTTTAAACATTACTATAAAAATTAGTAGAACTTCAATAATAAATATAGGGCTTTTGGTAATACTCAAAAGCCCTATATTTTTGGATTTGTAACTAAATATGGTTTACGTATATTTTAATAACGTTCTGAAATTACTGTATTTTTGAAACTCAAAAAAAATGTTGCACGTCACAACTAACATTTAAATTAAAAACATATAAAATTAATATATGAAATCCTTTTTTACAATTGCTTTATTATTGTGTTGTATAACTATAGCTAAAGCTCAAAAAGACACACTTTGGTTAGATAAAAACTGGAAAGAAACCAATAAAGAAAATGCTTTTTTTTATAGAAACCCTATAAAAAAGGAGGGAAAACTATATCGTGTTAATGACTTTTATATAGATGGTACATTACAAATGACAGGACTTTCTAAGTATAAAGATAGTATTTATTTGCAACAAGCCTTTTGGTATACTAAAGAAGGAAAACTTATAAAGAAAATGAGTTTTGATGATAAGCAACTAAAAGGAATATCTACTTATTATACAGAAAGTAAAGACAAAAAAACGACTATAGCAATCGAAGAGGTTACCTACGAGAATGGAAAAATAACAAAAAGAATATTTTTTGAAGGAGATAAAAATGATATTCGTTATGAGTATTACTATGATAAAGGAAAAATAACTAAAGAAATATATTATGGTAAAAAAGGAAAAAAAATAGGACAGATAACTTATGATAAAAGAGCATATAGAGATGGTAAAAAAGTAAGCTATTATTATAACCCAATGCGTGTTAAATATATTGCAGAATATGAACAAGGAAATCCAGTTTTTACACAATACTTTTATCATAATGGAATTACTCGTAATCGTTTTAATAAAAGTACTTTAACAGAAACATTTTATGATGAACAAAACAACAAGTTAGGGGCTATACAATACAAGTATGAAGAAGAATTAAATTATAAAACTCCTTATGAAGGAAAGAAATACTTGTTTTTTTTCACCAAGACAGCAGTGGTAAAAAAAATAAATACTTATGAAAAAGGAAAATTAAAAAAGGTTGAAACATTTAACAAACAAGGTATTCTAATTAAAAAAGAAGAATTTAGAGATAAAAGGAACCTTGTTAAGGTAATAAGCTACGATGATCAAGGTACTCAAATAGGGGTGTTAGAACAAATAAATGATAAATTAGAAGGTAGAGTTGTAAAAAATAAAGGAGGTAATAAACAAGATATTACTTACAAAAAAGGAATAGCAGAAGAAGTAGTTGAATATTATAAAGATACTACATTGGTATTTTCGCATTTAAAAAATTCAGAAATTACCTATTATGATATTTCAGGAAAGAAGTTAGGAAGACTAAAAGTAAAGCTAAAAGAAGGTTATTATAACTCTAGAGCTTTAGAAGCAGGTTATTACTCGCCAACTCCTATTGAAGGTACTCTGTATAAGAAAAACTATAGAAACAAAATTTCAGAAAAAGAGAGCTTTAAAGATGGAGAAGTAGTAGAAAGAACAAAGTATGATTATAAAGAAGATAACGCTCTTTATAAAGAAACAAGATTCTACGAAGATGGAAGTTTATCAAAAATCATTAACTACTATATTAATGGAGGAAAAAAAAGTGAAGTAACCTATAAACTTAATTCGTACAGAAAAAAGTTAAAAGCAATTTATTACGATAAAAGCGGAAAAGTTATCGCTAATTATAACTTTATAACTAAAACAGGAACAGAATACAAGTATTTCTATAAAACAGATCAAATAGAAGAAGTTAAAGAGTTAAATAAAGGAAAACTTATAAAATCAAAAAGATATCAAAAAGTATATAACTCAAGGAATAATGAATATGTTTTAAGAGAAGATATAGATGTTAATTCGGAAGCTAAATTTTACTCTAAAGAAGAAGAATTAATAGGGAAAGCAACCTTTAGTAATCAAGAACCTACAGGTATTATGTATGATTATAAAGATCGAATAGAAATAAATGTAAAAAATGGATTAAAGGAAGGAGTTTATAAAAAGTTTGAATACGACGAAAAAACTTTAAAGGAAACTGGAAATTACGTAAACGATAAAAAGCATGGAACTTTTATTTATTATAAAAGAGGTAAAAAACAAAAAGAAGAAAATTATTACGAAAATAAAAAAGAAGGATATAGTATTTATTATGATGAAAAAGGTAAAGAAATATCTCGATTATTATATAAGAAAGGAAAGCCTTTTGAAGGGCAAAAGAATGACCTTTATGGAACCAAAAAAACATATAAAAATGGTGCTCTAGTAAAGAAAATAGAACAAAATAAAAATCAAAAAATAATTACCGAATATATATCAGAAAAAGAAACGAGTACCACTGTTTACAATTTGCAAAACCAGCTGCTATTAACGTATAAGGAATTAAATAACCAATTAGAAGGAGAAGTTGTTCAATATGAAAAAAACAAACCTAAATATACTGCAGTTTTCTCAAAAGGTAAATTAGTAACAGGAATAGTATATTTAAAAGCCAACTCTAGATATCAATCTGAAGTATACTTAAAAATGAGTAAAGTAGACGAAATTATAACAATACAAACATATAACGAGGAAGGAAAGCTACTCTTTACAGGAGAAATAAACCCTAGCTTATACAAAGAGTACTCTGAACAAATATTACCATATAAACTGGGTATCAGAGAAATAGTTTATAATAACGATTTATTTATTTTAGAGTAACCTTAATTTTTTTAGTGAGGTTATTAAAAAAGATTAGTCTTTGTTACGAAATTATTTAAGTAAACTAAAATAGTTTGTCTCTCGGAGTTTTTTAGCCTTTACTAATTACTGAATTTCGTATCTTTCCAAAGTTAACAAAAATTAGAATTTATGGAAGAAAATAAACAAGAAGCAGCAGCGGAGCAATCGAAGCAAGCGATACAGCAAGATGCAAAAGGTTTATGGGAAAAAGTAAAAAAGTTTATTTTAGAGTTACTCGATTTTAGAGATGATACAGACCAAGAAGCAACAATAGAAGCAATAAAAAGTGATATTTCTTTTAAAGGAGCCACAGCTTGGATTTTAATCTGTTCTATTTTTGTGGCATCTATTGGTTTAAATGCAAACTCAACAGCAGTAGTAATTGGAGCCATGTTAATATCTCCACTAATGGGACCTATTTTAGGAGTAGGAATGTCTATTGCTATTAATGATATTGACACATTACGAAAATCGTTAATAAACTTAGCAACTATGATTGTATTGAGCTTATTAACTGCATTTCTATTTTTCTTTATATTTCCACTTCGTGAAGAAACTTCGGAGTTATTAGGTAGGGTAAGACCAGATATTCGAGATGTATTAATAGCTTTTTTTGGTGGTTTAGCATTAATTATTGCACGAACCAAAAAAGGAACAATTGCTTCTGTAATCTTTGGTGTAGCAATTGCAACAGCTTTAATGCCGCCTTTGTGTACTGCAGGGTATGGTTTAGCAATAGGTAATTTTGACTACTTTCTTGGTGCGATGTACTTGTTTACAATTAATACTATTTTTATCGCTTTAGCAACTTTCTTAGTATTAAAACTGTTAGGTTTTACTATGATTCGTTATGTAAACTCAGCCAAACGTAAAAGAATAGCGCAAATAGCGTCTTTTATAGCCTTTTTAGTAATGGTTCCAGCGGTATTTACTTTTGTAGGAGTGTATAATGAGAGTGTAATAGACGCAAACTATAAAAGGTTTTTAAAAGCAAAAGTATACGATAATCCTAACTTATGGCTACAGCGTGAAAGACTAGAAGTTAAAGATAAAACAATAAGCTTGTTTTTTAATGGTGATGTGAGTGATGCAACAGAGTCATTTTTACGTAACGAATTAAAGGCTTTTCCTAAAATAGATTCTTATTCTTTAGTTATAAATGAAAATAAAGCTAAAAGTGTTGATAGAGTAGTAGATGCTTATGATAGAGCTGTAAAAGAATTAGATGAAAAAGACAATGTTATAAAAGGTTTACATATGGAGATTGATGATTTAAAAAGAACCATATCTAATTTAAATCAAACGATTGAACAACAAGCTTTATATAGAGATAAGAATTCAATTCCTTTTAGTAAAATTAGTACAGAGGCAAAAATTAGATTCAATGATATAAAAGAAATGAGTTTAGCTAAAGTTCTATCTTCAAGCGACTTTATAAAAGTAGATACAGCAACAGTAGTATCAGTAAAATGGAATGCAAAGTTAAAGGACTCTATTCTTGTAAAAAATGAAAACGAACTGAGAAGTTGGATACAGAAAGAGTTAAAAACAGACAAAGTACAAATAAGAAGAAACTAAAATAAAAAACCGAGCAAATAGCTCGGTTTTTTTTGATTACTTGTTAGAGAAGTATAGTAAATAAAATATTACTTATACTTATTAAGACACTACAATTCCAAAAGAGTCACAAATAAAAAGTAATAGTAAATCTAAAGTTTATTAAAGTATAGGCTTTTAATTATTCCGTCAGAAAGCCCAATTTTAGGAACGTATATTTTTCTTGCACCACTCCACTTCATGGCAGATAAGTATATTTTTGTAGCAGGAATAATTACATCGGCCCTATCAGGGTTTAAACTTAATTCCGAGATTCGTTCATGATAACTCATCTTTTTTAAGAATTGGTACTGAGCATTAAGATAAATGTATGAAATAGGTTTACCACTATCTCTACCAGACATTTTAAATAGCTTATTAATATTTCCTCCAGAACCAATTAAAGAAATACGTTTATAGTCACCAGTATTTTCTTCAATCCATTTTTGAACCTTTTTAAAAAGCGCTTTATTTTCAGGTTTTGTATTATTAAGTAAACGTACAGTACCTATTTTAAAAGATTTAGAGTTAATAATTTTTCCTTTAGAAAACAAAGTAAACTCTGTACTCCCCCCACCAACATCAACATATAAGTAAGTAGCATCAGATTCTATTAATTGATTTAAATCTGTTGAAGAAATTATAGCTGCTTCTTTTTTTCCGTCAATAATATCAATCTTAACATCAGTATTTTCTAAAATAGTAGCGGCAACTTCTACTCCATTTTCAGCTTCTCTCATTGCTGAGGTAGCACAGGCTTTGTATTTTTCAACACCATGAATTTTCATGATTAATTTAAAGGCTTGCATTGCATCAAGCATTCTTTGAGTATTCGCCTCTGATATTTTTCCAGAAACAAAAGCGTCCGCTCCTAAACGAATAGGAACACGAACTAAGGATGATTTTTTAAATTGTGGTTCTTTATTTTTTTCTTCAATAACGTTGGCTACTAATAACCTTACTGCATTAGATCCTATATCAATAGCGCCGTACTTCTTTATCTTCAAAATGTACTAATTTATCTATGGTTTTTAGGAAACTCGACTAAAACTGTGTTTCCTTTTTTAATATCTTTCCAATGCTTTGTATCAAACTCTATTCCAACAACCCCACAAGTAGTTACATGTGCAATAGGTTTGTTTCCAAATTTATTTACAAAACTATTTATACCATGGTCGTGGCTAAAAACAATAGCACTGTTAAAGCTATCGTCAAGAGCTTTTACTGTTTTTACTAAATAACCATCACTAAAGCTATACAATTGACGTTTTATTTTAAGATTGGATAAAGGATATCCAAAGTTCTCACAAAAAATAACAGCTGTATGAAGTGCTCTGTTGGCACTACTAGAAAGAAATACGTCAGGTCTTTTTATTTCTTCCGCTAGGTACTTAGATAAAAGATGGGCATCGTTAATACCACGTTCTTTTAAAGGTCTGTCAATATCTTTAACGCTCTCATATTTCCATGATGATTTTGCGTGACGAACAATATAAAGTGTTTTCATTTAATTATAAAAAGCTATGTAAATATAAAACTAAGGAGCTAAACGTTCAAGTTTCCAAGAAAAATCTTTTTGTAAGGTGTATCGAATGCGATCGTGCATACGGTTAGGGCGCCCTTGCCAAAACTCAATAGAAACTGGTTTTACTAAAAAACCACCCCAATGTTTAGGTCTAGGGATTTCTTGATTCTCAAACTTTTTTTCAAAAGAAGCAAGATTGTTATCTAGCTCATTACGAGAGGTAACTACCTCACTTTGATTAGAAGCCCAAGCACCTAATTTACTTCCATCTGGTCTCGATTCAAAATACCCGTCAGACAAATTCTCAGCAAGCTTCTCAGCCTTTCCTTTAATGATAATTTGTTGTTCTAAACCAGCCCAAAAAAAAGATAGGCATACATGATTGTTATTTAAAATAGCCTTTCCTTTCTCTGAATTGTAATTGGTATAAAAAATAAAACCTTCCCAAGTGTATTTTTTTAATAAAACAACCCTGCTTTTTGGAAAGCCATCTAACCCGATAGACGCAATCGTCATAGCATTTGCTTCCTCTACCATTTCAGATTCATCTGCAACAAAAAACCAATCCCTAAACAATTCAATAGGATTCTTAGGACAATTATTCTCTAGTAACTCTCTTTTTTCGTAAGATTTTCTATAGTCACTTAAATCGTGTGCCATTATTGTTAATTTATACTATGTAAAAGTACAACTTTATCAAAAGTATTGTAGGCCTTACATATTAAAATTTAGCAAGATTTGAATAAATAAAAGCAAGAAAGGTAAAATAAGGAGAGTTAAGTAATCTTAGTTTTGATTTGCAAAACAATTCATCCGTAAAATTATACAGTTGAGTATTTCTTTTTGTGTTAAAGATTGAAAAGAAAGCAGTTTTGTGGTGTCAAAAACGAACAAAATGAAACATTTATTACTTATTGTATGTTTTTTAACGCATACATTATTAATTGCACAAACTACTATTAAAGGAAAAGTAACTGATACTAAAGGAAATCCTATTGAAGGAGCAAATGTATATTTAGAGGAAACTTATGACGGAACTTCGTCTGACGAAAAAGGAAACTTCTCTTTTACAACTTCAGAAGAAGGAGAACAAACATTAACAGTGTCTTTTATTTCTTTTGAAACGTATATAAAAACAGCTGAAGTATCAACGTTTAAAAATTTAAAAATAATACTTCGTGAAGATGTAAATACGTTGGATGCAGTAACTATAAATGCTGGAACTTTTGAAGCCGGAGATAACGCCAAAGTAACAGCGTTAAAACCTTTAGATGTAGTAACCACCGCAAGCGCACTGGGAGATTTTGTTGGAGCCTTGCAAACCTTGCCAGGGACTTCTTCGGTTAGTGAAGATGGACGTTTGTTTGTGCGTGGAGGTGAGGCGGAGGAAACACAAATTTTTATAGATGGAGTTCGAGTGTTTACTCCGTATAGTCCTTCGGCACGTAACATTCCTACACGTGGTCGATTTTCTCCGTTTTTATTTAAAGGAATTACGTTTTCAACAGGAGGATATTCAGCAGAATACGGTCAAGCATTGTCAAGTGTTTTATTACTAAACACGAATGACGAAGCAGTAAAAGAGAAGACAGATATCTCACTAATGACAGTTGGTTTAGGAGTAGGAAACACTCAGATATTTGGAAAAAGCTCACTAAGTGTGAACGCATCCTATATCAATTTAGCACCCTATCAAAAATTATTTCCCGATAGGAATACTTGGAATAAACCAGTGCAATCATTAAATGGTGAAGCTGTATATCGTTTTAGATTTAAAAATGAGTCTTTGTTGAAGTTGTACGGAGCTTATAGTTATACTGATTTTGATATGATTCAAGAGGATATTAATTATGAAGATGGATTTCGTTTTGGGTTGAAAAATAGAAACTTGTATTTCAATGGATCTTATAAACAACATTTAACTAATAACTGGACAGTTACAGGAGGAGCATCGTTTACTAATGATAATTCAAAGATAAATATATTGGATGATAAGGTTGTAGATAATGAAAACTCAGCTCATGTTAAGGCAACGTTGAAAAAGAGATTTTCAAACCGATTTAAACTGAATTTTGGTGCAGAATATTTTATAACCGATTTCTCTGAAGATTATAGCAGTGAAACGAATGGAAATACTACGTATGGGTTTGACAATAATATCTTTGGAAGTTTTATTGAAGCAGATATCTTTTTTAGTAAAAAGTTAGCAACGAAAGTAGGAGTACGCATGGAAAACTCTGAATTGTTAGATGAGTTCACCATTTCACCAAGGGCTTCTATAGCTTATAAACCAGGAGAAAATGCACAGTTTTCATTTGCTTACGGACGCTTTTATCAAAATCCGAAAAATGAATATTTAAAATTCAACACGCAATTTAAAGCAGAGAATACTTCTCATTTTATAGCAAATTATCAGTATGTTAAAAACAAACAAATTTTAAGAATAGAAGGATATTATAAAAAGTATCAAGATTTAGTAAAATATGATACTGATAGAGCATTACCCTATTCAAATTTCTCAAACTTAGGAGAAGGGTATTCAAAAGGAATAGATATTTTTTGGAGAGATAATAAAAATGTAAAAAACACAGATTATTGGGTTTCCTATTCGTTTTTAGATACTGAAAGAGATTATAAAAACTACCCAGTAAAAGCTACACCAAACTTTGCATCAAAACACAACTTATCAGTCGTAGCAAAACATTGGATTGCAGATTGGAAAAGTCAAGTAGGAATGAGTTATAATTTTGCATCTGGACGAAGTTATACAAACCCTAATAAAAGTGGGTTTCTGAATCAGAAAACTAAAAATTATAATTCTGTAAGTTTGAACTGGGCGTACTTAATTAGTCAGCAAAAAATCTTGTATTTCTCAGTAAATAATGTTTTAGGAACACAAAATATGTTTGGATATAATTATAAAAACACACCAAATCCAGCTGGGACTTTTAATCGACAAGCTATAATACCATCAGCGGATAGTTTCTTCTTTGTAGGGTTCTTTTGGACGATTAGTGATAATAAAAAGGACAACCAGTTAAATAACTTATAACAACAATTCAGTAATTAAAAATAACGATTCAGTATTCTTTTTTATATAATTAACGAAAATCAAAAGATATTTGAATAGTCAAAATAATAATCAATATTATCTAAAATAAATACGAGACAGATGAAAAAAACAATTTTAACAATGATAATTTTATTTGGGTGCTTAACAGCTATGGTAGCCCAAAATACACATACAATTTCAATTGATTTTAAAGGGATAAAATCAGATAAAGGTGCATTATTTGTGGCATTATACAATACGGAGAAAAGTTTTTTAAAAGAAGGGTATAAGGGAGAGATCGTAAAGATTACTAATAAAAAGGCTAGGGTTGAGTTTCACGATATTCCAAAAGGCACATATGCGGTTTCTTGCTTTCATGATACAAATAATAATAAAAAAATGGATACAAACTTTATAGGAATACCAAAAGAGCCAATAGGAGTTTCTAACGATGCAAAAGGATTTATGGGACCTCCAAAATATAAAGACGCCAAATTCTTGGTAAATAAAGACATATCATTAGTAATTAATATAAATTAACAAAAGAAGAATTAGTTACTTGATAGAGTATTGAAGATATCCTACTTCCTGTAGAGTAATAAAAACAAAACAATTAAGATTAAAAAGATGAAAAAAATAATCACATTAGTACTATTAATATTTACAATAAGTGTTTCAGCACAAAGTAAATACGAAAAAGGAATGACAAAGGCATTTGAGTTATGGGGAGCAAATGAAACAACGGAAGCAGCTCAATTATTCGAACGTATTTCTAAAGCAGAAAAAGACAACTGGTTGCCGTCTTATTACGCAGGAATGATTAACATTTTAGAAAGTTTTCAAATAAAAGAAGAAGCAACGTTAATAGCTAAATTAAATAAGGCACAAGAGTTTTTAGATACAGCAAAATCTATTTCACCAGAAAACCCTGAAATATTAATTACACAGGCATTATTGCATGTTTCATATATGGCTTTTGATGGACAGAAATATGGAATGACGATGTCGATGAAAAATGCTACGTTGTATGAAAAAGCATTGAAAGTAGCTCCTAATAATCCGAGAGTTATTTTGAGTAAAGCAGAGTCAGATATGGGAGCAGCTCGTTTTTTCGGGCAGTCTACAGAGCCTTTTTGTAATAATGTAAAAAGAGCCATTGAACTAGGAAAGGAAGAAAAAATAAAAGAAAAATTTTATCCTAAATTTAATATACAAAGGGCAGAACAGGTGTTGAAAAAGTGTATGAAGTCCTAATACTTTTCTATTAACTGAACTAACAAGTTAAAAGAATCTTCATTAGCTACCCATTTTTTATACTTTTTAAAAGGGAGTTGTTGAAGGTTTTTTGTTGGATATAATTGATGAAAAATAGTAAGGGCAGCTGCAAAACTTCCAGTTGTTGAAGGATGAAAGTTATCTAAGCTATATAAAGACTCTTTGCCTTTATAAGTATTGTATTCTTTCCATAGATTACCTACAGGAAATAACAAAGCATTATTTTGTTTGGCAGCAGATTTGTGATTTTCAATTACTTTATCAAAAGTATGGTAATATCTAATGGATGGCCATACCATAAAGTAACCAAGTTTGGTGTTATATTGCTCGCAAAAGGCTTTTATTGTAGCTCCATCTTGTACTAGCATTCTTTTTCCTTCTGCTTGTGAGGAAGGACCTTGTTGAATAATTAGATAATCGAATTGTTTTTTAGCTAGTAATTTTTGAAGTTTTCCTTCGTTAATATGATCAATAATAGCGTAATTAGGATAACATAAGCTCTTGGTTTTAATAGTAACACCATGTTGTTTACCAATATACTCCAACATTTTAGGCATGTTGTTCATATAGGTTAAACTATTTCCAACGAATAATATTTGTTGTGCTTGAACTGGAAGTTGAAGAAAGAGAAGTAAGTAAAGTAGTTTTTTCAAAGAAGTTAGTATTATGTTTTATACCTCTAAATTTAACTTATTTTTCAATTCTATTCTACCAAAAGAGGTAATAATAATTTCTCTAGAGTTTGGTTTTTTACGTAACCAATCTTTTTTAATCATTGCTTTGAGAAGAGAAGCTCCCAATGCTCCTGCAATATAATGTCCTCTATTACTCCAATTTAAATATTGATGAGCAAAAGAGCGTTTTTTTTTATTGAATAGATTAATAATGTGTTTTCTATAGTGTTTATAGTTACTTACGTGTTTATTTGAGTGTAAAAGTACATGGCGTTTTTATATCTTATTTCATTGTAAAATGAAGTATGGAATTTATATTAATAAAAAACAAATGCTTTTCTATAAACAGGCAAAGCTGTAAGAAAAGCATTTAGTTAAGTGTTTTACTTTTTAATAAAACGGTGTTTATTGCTGTACTATTTTACATCAATAACAAACTCATCTCTAGGAATTCTAACTTTTTTCATTGGTTTAATCCAGTCCTTTTCATCATCGGCATACCCAATGTACATCAATGATACACTTTTTAAGCCTATTTTATCTAACTCTAAAACTTTATCAACCACTTTATTGTCAAATCCTTCAGCAGGACAAGTGTCTACTTTTAACTCTGCTGCTTGTGCTAGAGCTAAGCCTAAAGCAATATAAGTTTGCCTTGAGGTATGTGCAAAATTAACTTCATTAGGAAGATTTAAATATGCTTTTTTAAGCATATCTGTATAACTGCTAAATCTTCCTCTAGGTAAACCTCTTTCATCAGTAGTAAAATCATATACTTTATCTATTCTTTCTGCGGTATAGTTATCCCAAGCAGCAAAAACTAATACATGTGAGCAGTCTTTCATAGAGTCAGGGTTTAAGGCTCCTTGTACTAATTTTTCTTTAACTTCCTGATTAGATATTGAAATGACTCTAAACTGTTGTAGTCCTGATGAGGTTGGTGCTAATCTAGCAGCTTCTATAATTTTTTCAATATGTTCTTCGCTTACTTTTTTATTTGGGTCAAAAGCTTTTACAGCATGTCTCCAGTTAAGGTTTTCTATTAATGACATTGTATTAATATTTAATTATTTGTTGTATTTAATGTTACTTCAATATTTCCTCTTGTAGCATTTGAATAAGGACATACTTGATGTGCTTTTTCGGTTAAATTTTTAGCTTCTTCTAAAGAAACTTCAGGAATATTTACATCTAAGGCTACTGCAAGTCCAAAGCCTCCATTTTCTATTTGGCCAATACTTACTGTTGCTTTAACGGTAGTTGTACCAGTGTTAATTTTAGATTTTTTAATAACTAGGTTTAATGCACTGTCAAAACAAGCCGAATATCCTGCTGCAAAAAGCATTTCAGGATTTGGATAGTCGTCATTAGCGCCTCCAAGGGCTTTAGGGTGTCTAACATCAAGTTCTAAAACTCCGTTTTCACTTTTTACATGTCCATTTCTTCCACCAGTTGCTTTGGCGCTGATATTATAAATTGTTTTCATTATTTATTGATTTGATTTAAAATATATTCTATTGTGTTTTTAAGCTCTATTAATTTTTCTGTAGAAACATTTAATGAAGTCATCATTTGATCAGGAATACAAGTTGCTTTTTTGTGTATGCTTTTACCTTTATCTGTAAGGTTAATTTTTACAACACGTTCATCGGTGGTTTCTCTTTTCCTTTCTATAAGGTGTTTTTGCTCTAGTCTTTTTAATAAAGGAGTAAGAGTGCCACTGTCTAAGTTTAGTTTAGTGCCAATTTCAGATACACTTTGATTGCCTTCTTCCCATAAAACCATCATTACTAAATATTGAGGATAGGTTAAATCTACCTCTTTTAATAAAGGTCTGTATAAACTAATAATTTCCTTGGCAAGTGTATATACAGGAAAACATACTTGATTTTTTAATTTTAATTGTTCTGACATAATTTACTTAAATAACAACACAAAAATACCCAGAAATTAAGTTGCGCACAATTTAATTGTGTTAATGTTACGTGAAAATAGTATTAACTAATTTAGTTCCTAAAAGTTTGGTGTGCTATTTAATTAGATAGGGCTTTCTTAACTCAATTTCCATTGCTCTTTTATAAAAGTTAGCAAACTCTTTTTCTCTATATTTTACTCTCATTGCAGCTAAAACATCAGGCAGCCCTAAGCTAAACCAATTCCAAAGCATGGTGTTAAAATTGTATTTATACATTTGTTTACCTACTTCATTTCTTATTTGCAAGATTTCAGGGGTAGAAATACCGTTTGTATTTAACAAGTTAATTATATTTAAATCATCTTCATGTGTATAAACTGTGTCAAGGTAAGGCTCTAACAGCCAATTCCAGTTTTTAGACTCTTTAAAGGTTGTAATATTGTTTTTTTTAACAAAACTTTTTAAAAGTTCAGCTTTTTCTTTTTGGATAAAAATTACTTCATCCTTAATTTTGATTAAAGGAGGATAAGATTGGTAGCATATAGCGTCTATTTCACAAGCTTTAATTTTTTTATTAGGAAATACTAATGAAGGTTTAAAGGGATACTTTACTATTTCTATTTCAGTACTTAAAATTTTAGACGTTCCAATTCCGCAAATCATGGTATTCATTTCATAGTTTTTATTTTTTTAATTCATTGACTAATTTTCTAGAAGTCACTGTGTCATAAATTATTTTTAGTTTCATTATTTTGTACTCAGAATCAAACTCAATAATATCAACAACATCAAATTCTACTTTTTTATTATTCTTTAAAGTCCATTTGTAAGTAAAGTAGAGTGCTAAATTATTAGAGTCATTTTGTTCAAAAATTCCTTTTATGAAAAGTTCAGAGTTAGAAGTGTCATTATTTAATTCAAGATAAAATTCGTCGGCTTTTCTTATTCCATAAATAGGTGATTCAACAATCCCATTACTATTAAATAAACTAATAATCTCTTTTATGTTTCCGTTTTGGAGATGCATTATATATTTTTTTGCTATTTCAATTTTATTCATAGATAAAAGTTTATTATTTCTTTTTTAACAATTTGTCGGTTTTTTACTTAAACTATTTAAATAATTTACATACCAGATTTTTTCCTTTGTTTTACTATCAGTTATTACAGAGCCTGATTCCTGATTAACTAAAAGAAAAATTTAAATTATAAGAAATATTGTTGTGAGTAGTTTTTTCATACTATAAAACAATATTTTTTGAAACGAATATAAAAACAATAGCAACGAAAACAAATTACTTTTCAAAAATCACTTTCTTCTATATAATTTTAGTATTTGTAATTATCAATAAAACAAAATAAACAGAATGAAAGAGCAGGTTACGATTTTAAAAAATGAAGAGTATTCTTTTAGAGAGTTCAACGGAGGTATTGCAATTTTAGATTATATAGGACAATCAACAAGTGTTGTGATGCCCGACTATATAAACAATAAACCTGTAACGTATATATTAAGGGAGGCTTTTGATGATAAAGGGCTCAAAGCAGTAATCTTACCAAAATTTTTAGAATATATAGACGAGGATGCCTTTTATAAAAATGAAATTAAAGAGTTAGTTATACCGTCAAAAGTTACAGAAATAAGAGGTGGAGCTTTTGGAAGAAATAAAATAGAAAAACTCATTATAAAAGGATCATTAACAACAATTCATATGTTTTGCTTTGTAGGAAATGCACTTACGAGTATAGATTTACCAAAATCGGTCACTAAATTATGTAATGATTGTTTTGCTGAAAATAATTTTGAAGAACTTACAATTCCAGAGCACATAACAACATTAGGGAGCGACTCCTTTAAGGATAGCAAAAAGTTAAAAAAGGTAACTTTACCTCAAAAATTAGAAGATAGTATTACTGGAGCTTTTAGAGGATCAGATATTGAAAATATTGATTTCGTAATATATTAAGGAATAAACTTCTTTATTTTTTAATAGTTAACTATCTAACTTTTTTCTTATTTCACATGGGTTGCCGAAAGCGAGCACATCACTGGGGATGTTTTTAGTAACAGTACTACCAGCACCAATAGTTACATTATTTCCAATAGATACTCCAGGAAAAATTATAGAATTACCACCAATCCAAACATTATCTCCAATAGTTACTGGTTTGGTTGAAGTTAGATAATGAGTTGTGTTATTGGAGTTAATAATACGATCAGAAGCTTTTATGGGGTGTGTAGCGGTATAAATTTGTACATAAGGAGCTATTAAACAATTTTTACCAATGGTAATTTTATTATTGTCTAAAAACATACAGTTAGTGTTTATAAAAGTATTTTCTCCTATAGAAATATTTTCACCATAATCACAAAAAAAAGGCGTTTCTATCCAAACTCCATTACCTTTTGAAGCAAAGAGTTCAGATAAAATTCTATCTCGTTCTAGTGTTAACTCTGAATTTAAGAAATTATATTCTTTTAATAACTTTCTGGCTTTGTGGTAAACTTTAATTAATTCAGGATCTCTTGAATTATAGTAGTCACCATTTAGCATTTTTTGTTTTTCTGTCATCCTTTTAAATAATTTAGTAAGTCTTCTAGTTTTTCGGTAGAATCTTGTAGCCCTCCTTTTCGGTTTCTAAGTAACCAAATTGTTTTATGGTTTTCTATTAAAGTTGTAAGTTCAGAAGCTAATTCCTTTCTTTTTTTCTGTGGAATATTTTTTGTAGCCGTATTTTTAGCTGTTAATCTTGCTAAACCTAAATCAATTCCAAAAAGAGCCAGTTTAGAAGCTTGTTCTAGTTCTTTAATAACGATTAAAGAATCTAAAGCTGTTGGTTGTGCTTTATGTAATAATGCGAGTCCTTTTTTAATTTCAACTTTAGAAGCTAATAAACCACTTTTGGTAATATGTTTGGTTTGGTAATGTCCTTTTATAGTCCATCTAAATCGTCTAATCATTAAATGAAAAGCGTTAGCATTTCCTTCAGGTATTTTAGCTTTTAAGTAAGAATTTCCTAAAGTTAAGACAGCTTTGGCAGCATAACCTGTAGCATCTTTAAATACAAACTTGTTTAAAAGAAAGGCTAAATTTTTTTCTGTTTTATCAGAGTAATTCCATGCATAATTAGCTCCTAAAATTAAGGAGGGATAACTGACAGATTTTGGTTGAAAATGTCCAAAATCTCCCCAATCTGTTATGAGATAACCTTTGGCTTTATATTTTTTTCCTGCTACTGCAGCTTTTTTAAGATTTATAAAGGCATTGGCGTTTCTACCAATTTCAGAACGCCAACTAGACGTACCAGGGCACACGTAAAAATTTAAGTTAGCTTTATGGAATTTAGCTAAATTTTTATCGAAAGGATAAGTAGCATCGTAACCCCAAACTAAAGCAGTCATATTTTTAGGAATATCCTTTATTAATTTAGGATGATTTAGTACAATATCACCCCAAAACTGAGTTTTTTTTCCATTTTTTATAATCTCAGTGTTTAACTTTTTTAAAAAATTTAAATATACTTTTCCTTTACCAATAGAGTCGCATAATGATTTTGATTTACCTAAACCTAACTCTAAAGTTTCATCACCTCCTATATTAGCATAATTGCTAGAAAAGTTGGGTAAAAGCTCTGCATATAACTCTTGTATTAATTTAAATGATTCAGGGTTTGTAGGGGCGAGGGCAGTCCTTTTTTTATTACCCCATTTTGTTTTACAATTGGTTTCACACTCACTTAAACTTAAGTATTCATCATGTTTTAACCAATTTTCCATATGTCCAAAAGAATTTTGGTTAGGTACTAAATCTATTCCTTTTTTTAAACAATAAAAATCGAGTTGTTGAATTTGGCTGGCTGTAAGCGGACTCGCATTTTTCCATACAATGGGATGATTACGATAAGCAAAAGTATGTTCTGTATAAAGTTGTAACTCGTTAATTCGCCATATTGCTAATTGATCTATTAACTGATATAAACTTTCCATTTTAGGTACTTTGTTCCGACTTATATCTAACATGTAACCTCTCTTTTCAAAATCAGCCCAATCACTAATTTTAAGGGTAGGCAATGAGTTGTGCTTATCTTTAGCGTAAGATATTAATTGGTTTAAAGTTTGTTTACCATAACGTAAAGCACTTATATTTTTAGCAGATAAATTAATTTCTGAAGCTTTAAGTTCTAGCTCATATGCATCTATATTTGGAAGACTATTATCTATTTCAAAACAAACTTTAAAATTTCCTCTGTTAGTTTGTATAATATGTTTACCTGTAAAGGCTTCATTATTACTTGTTTTTAAAAAATTATCTAAAAACATTATTTGTGCTTGTTCTACAGCAATAGTATTTTTCTTAATAGATATTTTTTGAGGTGTAAAAAGTAGGTGTTTTATAATTGTATCATTAGCAAAAGCCAAATAGTTTGAGAGTATAAAAATAAAAAAAACAACTCCTCTTAAATTCATATTAATATTATTTGCGATTAAAGTTTAAAGATACGTTTAATCTAGACTTTAGTTGTGTAAAGTAGTAAGATTTTAGCACTTTTAGTATCTGTTTTTTTGAAAATTTATAAGAAAAGAGAGTCAAAGTACTCTCTGTGTGAAGTTCTAATTGTTAATGATGAAGTTGTTACTAGAGCTTGTAAACATATTAATATTATAAGAATCCAATTAAGTTAAAAGAAGTAATCGAGGAAGTCTTGTAATAATTGCTATAATCAGTATTTATTTTGTCAATATCCAGTTTATTAGGTCTTTTTTGTCAACAATAGCCCAACTGTGAGGGTGTCGTTCACCATTAGCTCTATATCCTTTGTTTGTTGTAGGTATATACTCAACATTATTAAAACCTTTAGTTTTTAAACTCTCATATAGTTTTTTGATATAGAAAGCATTCATTTGGTCATAATCAGCCATTCTATTCTTTTTCCACCATAAAGTATCAGGTTCTGTGTAAAGTCTAATCTTAGTGCTTTTTAGTTTCTCTATGTTAGAAATATTGTCTGTATTAGAGGTAAAAACAGCCTTCTCCTCGTATTTTTTAATACTGTCTTTAGGATTGCCAAAGTTATTACCTAATGTTTCTAATAGCCAAGTACTTTCTAGAATTGCAGATTCTGAAAAGTTTCGCTCTATACTTTTTTCTGAAGATTTATACAAAGCAACCAAGTCTATTGGGGAATCTACTATAAATACTCCTTTTGGGTCGATATAGAACTGTTTCTTCCCAACAATATAATTGCTTATTAAAAGACTAACAACTCCACCACTTGAAAAACCTCCAATAAAAATATTGTCAGTTGGTAATTGGTTTTCTGTAATTATAGTTTGTAAACTTTTAGCAAGTTGTTGTTGTTCGTTTTCTTCAAGCCATAATTTCTGATTAAGATTAGAAAGTATAACCGCAATATTATTTTTTCTAGCGATATCAAGAATTTTAAACTCTCTTTTAATGTCTTTAGCAACTTCAGGGTAACCACCAAACAAAATTAAAACTGCTTTAATTTCTTTAGTTGGTTTATAAAGTTCATAATCTTCTTTTATAAGCTCGGTAAACTCAAACTTTTCAGGAGTTACTTGTTGTTTTTCTTGTTTGCTCTGCTTACAGGAAGCAACTGCAATAAAAGCTAGAATTAAAATTATTGTAAGTTTTTTCATTTGTATTCAATGTTTTGCTAGGGTAGTTCGGTTAAAAATAGGTGAGAACAATTGATTAATTATAGCTAAAGATTTTATTAGATATCCATTCCATAATCCCATTTTTTTATGCCTTTTTCCTTTAGTCTATCTTTTAAATCATTTTCTAACCAAAAGAATAAGTTAGTATATTTTACTGTTTTAGAGTTTAAAAGGAAGTCGGTTGCTTGTTTTAAAAGTTCTTTTCGGTAAGCTGCTTTAAAGTTTTCAGGAAAAGATAGTAAAAAAACTTCTAGGTTTTGTAATTGATTTAAATTGGTAATATCTGTTAACCTACTATTATTGTCAATTTGGATTCGCTTAAGATTTTTTAACCTAGATAAGTTGGGTAAACTTTCCATTTTGGACATACCTTCAAAATATAGAGAGTTTAAGCTTTCCATATATTTTAGAAAATCATAATTAGGTATTTGTCTTGTTCTACTTATTTCAAGAGTCTTAATACTTTTAATGTTAGCAATTGAATCAATATTTTTATAACTACCATATAACAAACGTAATTGTTTAAGATTGTTTAGGTTGTTGATTGCATCTAGATTGTTCATTTTAACACCACGAAATGTTAGGTGTTCAAGTTTTGAGAGTTTCGATACGTTTTCAAGTCCTTTTTTCATTCCATCAATCCGAAGAGAGGTTAAATTTTGAAACTCCTTAATAAAACTTAAATCAACAGCAACAGATTTAGTTTCTCCTATTCCTAAATCAGTTAGATTTTTATTCTGTAGTAAAGGTGTATAGTTGGAAGTATTATAAGAAGAAACATCAAAATTTCTTAAATTAGGTAGTTGAGAATAAAAATCGAAATTCATTTTATCATACCACGCAATTCTTAATCCAATTTCTGGATATGTCTTATAAAACTCATTTAGAATATTCCAAGTTCTTTTTTCGGGGTTTGTGAATTGGAAAAATTGTAGTGAGTGAATATTCTTCTCTTTAATTAGTTTTGGAATATCTAAAGGTTCTAAATCACTATATATATTAATATTTCCATTAAAATTCCCCCATTTTTCTTTTTCGTTAGTTTCTTTCATTTATTTTTTGATTATGTACGATAGTGCTACTTAGGGATATATGAGAAAGTTATAAAGAGTTGAATTGTTGATGATTCTTTTGAACGATCAATAATTCAGCTCCCTAAAATTATTAATATGAGATAACTTAAAAAAGAATTAGTAACTTTTAAAAATTAGGCTAGTATTTTCCGTTGCAATCGAAAGATAGTAAAAAGTCAATTGATTCCTTGTTAAGGGGGTTAAATTTAATGAGTTATGGGTGTTGTTGATGATAGTTATTTTTCGCCAATATTAGTCAAATCAACATACTCTGTATTTTTTGAACTTCTGTAAAAGTCTTTTAGAATTGCACTATGTCCAGCTCCAATAATAACTAAAACTCTGTCATTTTCGTTAATTAAATCATCAATATTTTTTTTAATATAAATATTCCGTTTGTACCAATTTGAGACATAGTCTGATGCTGGTGAGTTTCCATTTTTAGAAATGTTTAAAATTCCATCTAGGTACAGGTTACGATTAAAGTTATCTGATTCAGAAGTGTTCAAATTTGCCAAAGATTCGCCTAAAGTATGCGTTTTTAAATATTCTGTTTCTTTACTTGCCCAAACCTTAGCTGACTTTAAAGTATTAGCGAATTCTTCCATAAGTTTTTTTTCATTAAGGTATTCGATTAATTCAGTATCTCCAAGTTCCAAATGATAATCAATTCCATAAATTTTATTCAAATTCAACTCTTTAGCTAATCTGAAACCTATTTGATAAAGTTCATTATTTGGTAGTTCGTATTTTCCTTTTTTAAAGTCAATAAGTTTTTTACTCAAAGAGTCTGTTAGTATAGGCTCTCTTTCTACTAAAATTTTTGTTGGTTTGAATTTCGCCAAATTTTCTACTAATTTCTTTAACTCCAATTGTCTTTTGCTAGAATTTAAATCCTCAATAATTATAGCAGAATAATCAGTGGTATTTGCAAAATGAAATGTTCCAAGAATGCTTATTTTTCCTTTTTTTAAATCTTCTTTTAGAGCTATTTTTTTAGGCTTTGATTGCTCTTTTTGTGTTATACTTTCACAACTAAAAAGCATGATAGTCAATAAAAATAAAACTGTTATTCTCATATTTGAATTTTTAAGAGTATACCCCATAATTAATGGCAATATGTTTGTGTATGGTTTATTACGTGTTTTAAGCACCGAATTTAGTAAATACAAACTAAATAGAAAATCCGCGAGGTTTTTTGTAAATAGCTGATAAGTAGTAATTACTTATGGGAGTCGTTGTTGTACGTTTATAGTTTTTAAAAAAACGGTTCTTCTAATACCACCTTATTACTTCCTTCTCGAAAGGTATTATCTTTGCTGTTTATCAGTTCAAAAGTAGGATATTGTACTCTTATTCTTTTTCTTTATGTGTAATAGTAGTTATTACTTTAGCTCCATATTTTGGAGAAATACTAATAAAATACAAAGCAAAAAAACTGTTAGACATAATGAAAGTACATTAAACTTTAAGACTAAACCTTTATTAATTATAATAAATATTGTAGATAGTTTTACTTCCAGAGTTCCCACCATTTTTTATTTTTTTCTTTAATGTTTTTGTCTGACGTTTTTTCCTTCAATTCAATTTCATTTTTAACCTTTTCTTCTTCTATCTTAACAAACTCCTCTTTTATATACTTTACTGTAGAACTCGATGTATTTGGGTTGTTTATAATGTAATCTAAAAGATCTTCCATTTTTTCATTTCCTACATAAGTAACATTAGAGTTAAAAAGTGCATTTAGGTTCATAATCGTTATATCAGAAGCTTTTCTTTTTAAAGAATTTACATATTCTTGTTCAAAACCATTCATGTCTTCTAGTGAATACATGATATTCCAAAATACATTAGGCTCACTTACCTCACTGAATCTTTCTAATACCTTAAATAAGGTAACCATAGCTTTGTTTGATGTATGTTTTTTTAAAAAATTACCGTAAAGTTCATTAAAAAGATTTTCCAAAGGTGTAAAATCATCATTTTCTGGTCTAAAATTTTCTATTTTGTATAAAAGTTCTTTTTCAGTATAATTTTTCATCTTTTTTATTTTTCTGATTATTTAATTTAATAGTGGTGTGTAATAAGTTACTAAAACAAGCTTTTGCTATTGTGAAAAGTGATTTATAGTGTGGTAGGTACAAACTATAAAAGTACTTTGGTTTAAAAAAGTATAAAATGCACTTGTTTTTTGCCTCAGTTCTTTGTTGTAAGTAGTGCTTTTTACTATTTCTTTTAATTCGGTCAGTTCATTTTCTGATAAAGATTGTTTCCATAATTCATTTACTAACCATAATCCACTATCTTTTATTTTCTGCTTTGGTGAGGATAATCCTAACCAAATTTTACTCGGTTTACAATTCGTGCAATTTGAAATTGTAGAAATTATTCTTGACTCAATCCTTAACCTTTGTTCTTTTTCCAAAACCTCAAAAACTGCAAATGAAAAATTGTTTTGAATATATTCAGTTACCTTTTTCTCAATTCTTTGTTGTCTTTCAAAGTCTATTTGCTCCAAATATTTTTCTTTATTAGCCCTTGTTGTCAAATCTAATTCCCATTGCTCTAAAAAACTGTCATTTTCTAAATTCAGTATTGCTCTACCAATATTTTTCCTAAAAATACTACGGTCTTTATTTTCTTTAACAAAATGTTGTTTTAATCTTGATTGAAGTTGGTTATCTCCTGTATGAGTTCCAATTCTTACAATTCTTTTCAGTCCATTAAATTTCTCTCCCTTTTCAAACAGAATATAAATTCCATTTTTCGGTATTTCTTTATTGTTGAAAGGAAATGAGTGTTCTTTTAATTCATTAAAAATTTCGTGTATTTCGTTACAAATTTTGCTCATTATTTGTTTTGTTTAGTAAGCCATTGAAGTTGTTCTCCAATTTTTAATCCTTGCATTGGAATTTTTATGTGTTCTAATTCTGGCAACAAGTACTTTCGGTATTTGTCTCCTGCTAAAAAAGTGAACTGGTCATTTTTCAAATCCGCTACAGAATTTAGCTGATTAACAACCATTTTTGACCATTCCTTTCTTTCGCTGACATTCATTTTATTCAGCGTTTTGTCATAAGGTTCGATTTCGTCTGTCAATTTTAGAAGTCCGTGTTTTGCAGAAAGTATAAAAATTCCGTTTGGATTTAATGACTTTGCATAGGTCAAATTCTTTTTGAAAAGTGAACTTGTATAAATCTTTTCCGCTGTGGCCTTTCTGTCCAGTTTTTTACTGACACAAGAAATTAGAACTATGTTTTTCATTCAAGCACAATGTTTTTTCGGCATTACTTACAACGGTCTAGGCTATGAACAGTTGCGTGGTTTAGCACAGACTTTTGCAAGTACACTACAAGCTGAAAATTCCTGCGGAATTTTCAGGATAAGCCAGTAAAAGCAATTGTTTATAGCCATTGTTGCCACCAGTTATTTAATTCCAATGTAGTCTTTCATACTCGCTTTGTTCCGCTCTGTTTTTCGGAACTGACGAATTCCCAATCCGTACATAAAAATTTTCTTTTCCCTCAAAAGTCGCAAAGACTGGTTTTCCGCTTTTTAGAATTTGAATTTTACAAATTGTCTTTTCGTCAATAGTCGGAAAGCTAACTTTCAAATATTTCTCGAAGCTTGAACCCAAATATTTTGATATAATATTTCTTAAATGCAATTCAAACCCGTCAATGTCTTTCTTTGAAAGAGTTTCACAGTCTTTGTCAATTCCCAAAGCATTTCCATCATCGTCAACGCCAATGATTAAAATACCTCCATCAGTATTTAAAAAAGCTGAAATGGTTTTTGCAATTACAAACTCCAATTTTTTATTGACTGTGTTTTCTCGCATATCATATCGCAAAGTTGATTTCAATTCCAATCTTTCGTTTTCGCCAATTAAGATTAATTCTTTTAATTCAGTATCCTCTACTGGCATTTCATTTTTAAGCTCGATACGGTTTTTTAGGGCTTTGAAAATCGAATTAGCTCTTTTTTCTAAAAACACAGAGTAATCATCGCTGTAAATACCAAATTCGTCTATGTTGTCAATCAAGTGGGATTTTATGGATTTGCTCAAACCTTCGTTCTCGTCTATAAAATCTTGAATGTAGATTGAAGGTGCTTTTGCTCTAATTTTTCTTTTGTTTAAATCCGCTCCGACTAAAGTAATGTTAACAATACTGTTTTCATTACCAATGCCTCGTTTTCGCAGATAAGATTTCGGGAAGAAATGATGATAGTTCTTACTGTTAGCCATTTTGAGCCAAGAATTGTCAAGAATGACTTTTCCATTATCACTAAAGTCTTTGGGCTCGAAGTAAGCTAAAAGACAAAGAACAGCTTTACAATAACTATTACCTGCACTAAATCCTGTATCTATTAAGTCCTTTGGTGAGTTTAAGAAGACTTTTATTTCATCATAATTTGGTCTTTGCTCTTGAAGAATTTGGTCAATTCTCTTGATGTCTTGCGCAAGTTTAGATTCGGTTGAACTTGAATATCTATATGATAGCGAAATACGCCAAAAGAATTCTTCCAAGTACTTAATTTGTTTTCCTTTAGGTTTCTCTTTTTGGAAATAAAAGAAGTAACTGAAGGGAACTAAAAGAGCATCATAAGGTAAAAGAGTGGAAACAGGAATTCTGTAAACAGAACGGAAATAATCAATACTCTCTTTTAATGCCGAAATAACATCATCCCAAGTGTCTATAATGCTTTGTTTGTCCAGTTGTAAAACTACTTTTCTCTTACACTCCTTGTTTTTGCTTAAAATCAAACTTAAGACGTTAAGTATAACGGTACTCGAAATGGTGTCGTATTTACTTACTTCAAGTTCTTTGAGTAGTTTTTGGAACTTTGCCTGCATATCAAACTTCTGTTCTTCATCGTATGTTTTTGCAGACATAATTTCAAACAACGTAAGTGTTTGTCCGCCTGTATTTATTCGAGTAAAAACTTCAATTGCAGAATCTATATCCTCTTTGCGAAGTACAACTGTTGAAAAGTCGTATGTTGAAAACGTTTGAGAATATTGATGAATTTTTTTGAATTGCTCATCTGAAAAACGCTTTTTTATTTCAAGTAAATTATCGTTGAAATTAAGAACTTCATTCAAAGTTATGAATGTACTTTCAGGTTGCTCTGAAACTATGATTTGTTCATCATTGTTATCAACGTCGCCCTCTAAATCAACAAAAATAGAACCGTAGTTTGTAATCTTTTTTTCGCCCTCTTTTTGGATTGAAGCACCTAAAAATGCGGCATACAATGACGTAATTCTTTGTTGTCCGTCCAAAACGTATTGAACTTTAATATCATCTGGAATTGGTGGCAATTCAAGGTTTCCGATATTCTTAATGTCATTAAGTCGTTCATTTGTTTCCCAAAGTATAAAAGTTCCAATTGGATAGCCTTTTAAAATACTGTCTAATAGTTTGGCTGTTTTATCAATGCTCCAAACAAAATCTCGTTGAAATTTCGGAATCTTAATCTGTCCTTTTTGTATTTCGGATATTAAGTCCGTGTATTTTTTTGAGTCTGGTTTTGGTTGTTTATTCATTCAGTTTAATTCTTTTTCTGTCGTTGGTTTTAATTGGTGGCAACGTATTTGTGTATGATTTTTTGCGGGAAAAGGACGCGAGTCATTTTCCGATGTTGCGGAAAGATAATTAATAAGATTGAATTTCCGGTGAGGAAATACAGCCGTAATTAATTATACACGGTGTTGTGCTTTCGTACTTATTCATTTAGTAATATTCTACTTTTTCGTTTTCCCTTATATTCAACCATTCTTAAAATAATCTCTCTGATTAATTCGTCTAATAAATAAAAAGTAGTAATACCTTCTTGACCTTCTCCAATATCTCCTCTGTGAACTGTTTTATGTCTAACAACATCTATTAGCTTTTCTATTTTTGGCGTTATAGGAATATTAAAATCGTTGATGATTCTATACATTTTGTCTGTTGTTGAATGTCTTTTAATCTGGTTTAAATTTCCAATCTTACTTTTCACAGTATTATATGCGTTGCCGAATTTATCTTTATTCAAGTCTATGATTTTATTAAGTTCTTTTTTTATTGGGTTATAATCAGTTTTATTTGGTAAAAATTCCTCTTTATCTCCAAGAAACTCAACATACATAGTTGTTAGTCTTTCAAATGCAATAATTTGAATAAATACTTTCTCTTCAAGACTTTTAGTTTGCTCTGAATTATTAAGATAAAAGATAATTGATTTTATATCTATTTTTTCACACCATTTTATGAATTTGTCAAAGTTGAACATTAGAAATTTACCTAAAACATTTTCTCCTCTATGGAAAGGGTCATTTATAGGAATATAGCTGTTGTATCGTCTGTTGTCAATTTTTTTAAAAGAATATGTTACTACTTTTTCCGCGTCTATCTTTCCAATCGTATAATAAGAACCATAACATTCTTTTCTTATTCTGACTTCAGCTCCATTGATGAAAGAGAGAGCTGAAATGTAAGAATGCTTAATTTCTAAAAATAATTCATAAGTTAATCTATTACTATTCTCTTCAGTAAACTCAACTATGATATCATCGCTATCTTCTGATAACTTATAGTAAGTTTGGCTATATGGAAATCTTTTATGAACTAAATTAGTTGTGGAATGGTCTCTTTTTAAATTGTTAAAATCCTCAATTTTTTGTCCACCTCTTTCTCTAATTTCTTCTGTGAAATCCGAAAATTCAATTTTTAATCCTTCTAAAACAAGATATTTAATCAATGGTTTGAAATCACTTTCTTCAAATCCTTTTTTCTTATCCTTTATATGCTCCATTTTTCCATAACTTACCATTTTAATTCTCGAAAGATGTGGATTGTTTTGAGAAAATCTTAGATTATCTATTATTAGAATATTATTTTCCTCTGTAATACAAGTTAGGTTATAGTTAGATTGCCAATACTCTCTAGAACTATCATTCGTCAAAGCTTTTAAGTCATATTCCTCATTTACATATAGATCAAGTCTAATAAATCCATCATCTGAATAAACTATACCAAAAAAGAACGGAATAGTTATATTTTCCGAGATCACTTGACCCTTTTTAATTCTATATATTTCTTGAAGTTCCATTTTTCAGGTATGAAGCACAACTAGTTTATATACGTAATAAAATTACTTATATATTCCTTTTACGGTAGGGTATACGGAACTTTTAGCAATTTTATTAACACTCTCAAATATAAAAAAAGTAAGATAAAAAAGTGTAACTTTTTTATCGGGTCGACACCCCAAGCCTAATCGGGTCGACACCCCAAGCCTAATCGGGTCGACACCCCAAGCCTAATCGGGTCGACACCCCAAGCCTAATCGGGTCGACACCCCAAGCCTAATCGGGTCGACACCCCAAGCCTAATCGGGTCACCACTCACTGCCTAAGGGGAGTGTCATTCACTGCCTAAGGGGAGCAACTTCAAACAAGTAAAAAGGTAAAATATTCGTATTGTGTAGAAAAATGTTTGTTAGGTGCCGTGAAGTATAAAGAAGTCTTTTTAAAAAACAAATACACTCCTCTTTGGAGTGTATTTAAATGTAAAGTTTTATAAATAGTTAACTTAACAGTTTACAAAAGCACAGGTGTTCTTGTTTGTTTCAATTTGTACCGTAAGTGAGAATTGTGTACTTGCTTTTTATACTAAAGGTTCTGCTTTAAAACCTTTACTTTTTACGATAGCAATTACTTCATCCGCAGTAATTCCTTTAGAACTTATGGTAAGAACTTTATCATCAAAATTAGTATCTACATTCCAATGGCAAATACCTTCAGCATTGTCTAAATCAGCTTGTACTTTTGATACACACCCTCCGCAGTTAAGGTTTGTTTTGAATTTTAACTCTTTATTATTTTCCATTATATTAAAAATTTATTTGTTATTGAATACCGCAAATTTCAGCACAACGGGACTGTTTGTTGTTGTACAATTTTAAGATTGATTTGTGAGATTTACAGATTTATTAAGTGAGGTTTAAAACGTTCCGACACTTGCTAGTGCCGAAACACTTGTTACTTTTTCCATTTTAATCGTAAGCTATTGCTAACCACACTAACACTACTCATAGCCATAGCTGCACCGGCAATCATAGGGTTTAATAAGAAACCATTAAATGGATATAAAATACCAGCTGCAATAGGTATACCAATAAGGTTATAAATAAATGCCCAAAATAGGTTTTGTTTAATGGTAGCCACCGTTTGTTTTGATAGTTTTATAGCCTGCGGAATTTTACTTAGGTCAGATGATATAATGGTCATTTTAGCAACATCCATCGCAATATCACTACCTTTTCCCATGGCAATACTTACATCAGCAGTAGCTAGGGCAGTACTGTCGTTAATACCATCACCCACCATAGCAACGGTTTTTCCTTGTTGCTGTAACTCTTTTACAAAATCAGCTTTGTGTTGTGGTAATACTTCAGCTTTGTAATGTTGAATACCTGTTTCTTCTGCAATAGATTTTGCGGTAGCTTCGTTATCACCTGTAAGCATGTATAATTCAATATCCATAGCTTGTAGTTCCTTAATAGCTTGTACTGAGGTTTCTTTTATTTTGTCTGAAATAGCAAGTACAGAAAGTGCCTCTTTGCTATTAGCAAACCAAATAACGGTTTTAGCTTGTTTGCTCCATTCGTCTGCCTGTTTTAAAAGTTCGTCCGCTATGGTAACCTTATTTTCAGCCAATAACTTTTTATTACCCACAAAAAAGGTTTCTCCATTATAATCAGCCTTAGCACCTTTGCCCGTAATACTGTCGAAATTTGTTAGTTGGGTAGTGGCAGTATCTCCTAAAAACTTTACAACAGCTTCTGCTAATGGATGTTCAGATTTTTTCTCTATACTTAAAAGTATGTTCTTAGCAGTATCGTTATTCTGTAACCAAGATATACCAGTAACTTCTGGCTTTCCTTCGGTAATAGTTCCTGTTTTATCTAAAATAATAGCGTTTACTTTTTTAGCAGACTCAAGGCTTTCAGCATCTTTAATTAAAATACCTTTTTCGGCACCTTTACCAACGCCGACCATAATAGCGGTAGGTGTAGCCAGACCTAGAGCACAAGGACATGCAATAACCAATACGGTGATGGCTGCTAATAATCCTTGAACCACTCCGTTATCACCACCTAAAATAAACCATATAATAAATGTAATAACAGCAATACTCATTACTACAGGTACGAAAATACCTGCAATTTTATCAACCAATTTTTGTACAGGAGCTTTACTACCTTGTGCATCTTGTACCATTTTAATAATTTGAGCCAGCATGGTTTCTTTTCCAACCTTAACAGCTTTGAATTGGAAACTTCCTTTCTGATTAATGGTTCCCGCAAATACTTTTTCATTTTCTTCTTTTAGTACCGGAACAGGTTCACCATTTAACATGCTTTCATCTACATACGAGTTTCCTGTAGTAACCATACCATCTACCGCAATTTTTTCTCCTGGTTTAACAAGAATTGTATCATTTACGTTCACATTTTCAATAGGGGTTTGCTTTTCCGTTCCGTCAGGTTGTATCACAACCACAGTTTTAGGTTGTAAGCCCATCAATTTTTTAATGGCAGATGAGGTGTTTCCTTTGGCTTTTTCTTCTAATAGTTTTCCTAACAGAATAAATGCAATAATAACCGCAGCTGCCTCAAAATATACATGTGCTTCTAATCCTCTAGATTCCCAAAACTTCGGAAATAACATGTTGAATACACTAAATATATACGCTATACCTGTACTTAAGGCTACTAGGGTATCCATATTTGCAGAACGATGTTTGGCTTGTTTCCATGCATTGATAAAAAAGTCTTTACCAAACCATAATAACACAGGGGTAGAGAAGGCCCACATAATAGGGTTGGCGTAAGGCATGTTCATAAAAAACATACCAATAACAACTACAGGTAACGAAAGGAGTACCGACCACATGGTTTTGGTTTTTAGTTGCTTGAACTTCTTTTCATGAATAGCTTCGAGGGTTTCTTGTTGTTTGGTTTCGTCTTCAATTAGTAAATCATAACCCGCACCTTGTACTGCTTTTTGCAGTTTTGTAGCATTGGTCATGTTTGGAAGATATTCTATCGTTAAATTTCCACTAGCAAAATTTACCGAAGCATTTACTACACCAGGTTCGTAGCTAACAATACTTTCAGCACTTCCTGCACAAGAGGCACAAGTCATACCCAATACTGGAAATACTTTTTTAACAGTGGTTACACCGTAGCCCAAATCTTTTATAGCGGTAACGGCATTTGCAAGAACTTCTTCGTTGGTAACTGTAATAGCAGCTCTTTGGTTGTTTAGTTCTACTTTATGGGTTTCAATTCCTTCAACATGTGCTAAGCCTTTTTCAACGATTAAAGCACAGTGTTCACTTTCTACACCTTCTAAGGGTAGGTAAATGATATCTTTATTGTTATTTGTTGCCATTTTTTTACTGTATTAATTGTACAATACAAAGTTGGCATTAAGTTAGAGAAAATTTATTGTGGAATTTTGGAATTGATTTATAAGATTTACACCTCGTCTAATGGTTTTCTTCTGTCTTTACGGATTTTTTTAAAGTGACTCGGCGTTAACCCTGTAACTTTTTTAAACTGATTGCTTAAATATGCTACGCTTGAATAGTGCAAACGGAAAGCAATTTCACTCAACGACAATTCGTCGTATACCAATAGCTCTTTTACCTTTTCTATTTTTTGAGCAATAAAATACTTTTCAATAGTAGTACCTTCTACTTCAGAAAAAAGATTGGACAAGTAATTATAATCGTGATGTAGTTCGTTGCTTAATAGTTCAGATAGATTGATTTTTGCTTCACTGTCTTGATGGTGTACCAAATTGATGATTAAGTTTTTTATCTTTTCAATAATGCGCCTTTTTTTATCATCAATAATCTCGAAGCCTAAATCAAGTAAAACCTTGTCCAGACTTTCTTTTTCATCTGAAGTAAGTTCTTTTTCTAGTATAACCTCACCTAATTTAATGCTTTTTACACCCAGACCTAATTTGTCTAATTCATTTTGAATGACAAGGATACAGCGATTGCAAACCATGTTTTTAATAGTGAGGGTCATAGTATTTTTATTATAGTTTGTTAGGTTTACAAAGATAAGGATAAGTGATTGCTATGAATCAAAAATTATTTCAATCTTATAACTATAAACACTACGATAGTATTGCTAAGGTAGGAGATAAAAAAATCCCGAGTATTTTTTACTCGGGATTTTTGTTTTATTAATCCTCGTCTATTTCAGTACGAGTTTCAGTAGGTTTTTCACCTTTTTCTATTTTAATAATGAGTTTTTGCTCAGGTTCATTTAAATCCATAAAGATAGCGTCACCTTCATCTAGTTTAGAGTTAACAATTTCTTCAGCTAGTGCATCTTCAATATACTTCTGAATGGCTCTTTTTAATGGACGAGCTCCGTATTGTTTATCAAAACCTTTATCAGCAATATAATCTTTAGCCTTATCGCTTAATGTAAGCTTATAACCTAAATCATCAATACGTTTTAGTAATTTATCTAATTCAATATCAATAATTTTATGAATGTTTTCACGTTCAAGAGAGTTAAAAATTACAATATCATCAATACGATTTAAAAATTCTGGAGCAAAAGATTTCTTTAAAGCACCTTCAATAATACTTTTGGCATGGGCGTCTTCTTGTTCTTTTTTAGAAGAAGTTCCGAAACCAACACCACCACCAAAATCTTTTAGTTTACGAACTCCAATATTTGAAGTCATGATAATAATGGTGTTTCTAAAATCTATTTTTCGACCTAAACTATCAGTTATATGCCCGTCATCTAAGACTTGTAGCAGCATATTAAATACATCAGGGTGTGCTTTCTCAATCTCATCTAATAAGATTACAGAATAAGGTTTACGACGTACTTTTTCAGTTAATTGTCCACCTTCTTCGTAACCAACATATCCTGGGGGCGCACCTATTAAACGAGAAATAGCAAACTTCTCCATGTACTCACTCATATCAATTCTAATTAAAGAATCGTCAGAGTCAAATAACTCACGAGCTAATACTTTTGCTAACTGTGTTTTACCTACACCCGTTGAACCTAGAAAGATAAAAGAACCAATTGGTTTGTTAGGGTCTTTTAACCCAACACGGTTACGCTGTATAGCTTTTACTACTTTGGTAACAGCTTCATCTTGACCAATTACTTTACCTTTTATTAATTGAGGTAATTCTGCTAAACGACTACTTTCTGCTTCGGCAACACGATTTACAGGAATTCCTGTCATCATCGATACTACTTCAGCTACATTATCTTCAGTAACAGTTTCTCTATGTAGTTTAGAATCTTCTTCCCATTGCTGTTGTGCAGACTCTAAAGCTGTTTCTATATTTTTTTCGTCATCACGAAGCTTTGCAGCTTCTTCGTACTTTTGTCCGCTTACCGCTTTAGTTTTGCGTCCTCTAATTTCTTCTAGTTTCGCTTCTAATTCTAAAATTTGTTGCGGAACTACAATGTTTGTAATATGAATTCTCGATCCAGCTTCATCTAAAGCATCAATAGCTTTATCTGGTAAAAAGCGATCAGTCATATAACGGTTGGTTAATTTTACACAGGCTTCAATAGCTTCATCAGTAAAAGAAACATGATGATGCGATTCGTATTTACCTTTGATATTGTGTAAAATTTGTATGGTTTCTTCTACGGTAGTAGGATCTACAATTACTTTTTGAAAACGACGCTCTAAAGCACCGTCTTTTTCAATATTTGTTCTGTATTCATCTAAAGTAGTTGCACCAATACATTGAATTTCTCCTCTGGCTAAAGCAGGTTTTAACATATTAGAAGCATCTAACGAACCAGTAGCTCCACCAGCACCTACGATGGTGTGAATTTCATCAATAAAAAGAATAATATCATCGTTCTTTTCAAGCTCATTCATTAAAGCTTTCATGCGTTCTTCAAACTGACCTCTGTATTTTGTACCAGCAACTAAGCTAGCTAAGTCAAGAGAAACGATGCGTTTGTCGAATAGAATTCGTGATACTTTTCTATCTACAATACGTAAAGCTAATCCTTCTGCAATAGCAGATTTACCAACACCTGGCTCTCCAATAAGCATTGGGTTATTCTTTTTTCGTCTACTTAAAATCTGAGAAACACGCTCAATTTCTTTTAAACGACCTACAACAGGATCTAACTTTCCTGAAACAGCTAAGGCTGTTAAATCACGCCCAAAGTTATCTAAAACTGGAGTTTTAGATTTTTTAACTTGCTTTCCTTTTTGAGGTTGTTGCCCGTAAGGGTTTGATTTTTCGTCAGCAAATTCATCATCAGAAGGTGTTTCCCCTATAGGAGAAATAAACGAGTCATCATCTACGTGTAGTTCTTTGTACAAGTTTTTAGCCTGCTCATAGTCTACATCATACTTTTGAAGTAATTTAGTAGTAGGGTCATTTTCGTTACGCAAAATACATAGTAACAAATGTGCAGTATCTATTGCATTGCTTTGGTATAGTTTAGCTTCTAAAAAGGTTGTTTTTATAGCTTTTTCTGCTTGTCTGGTAAGGTGTAAACTCTTTCTTTGAGGGCTTGAAAAAGATGGGGTTGTCGGATTTAGTTTTTCTAGTTTATTACGCACTAAATCTAAATCAACATCAAAAGTTGTTAATATTTCAATGGCTTTTCCATCACCTTTTCTAATCAAACCCAACAAAAGATGTTCTGTTCCAATAAAGTCATGACCTAGTCTTAAGGCTTCTTCTTTACTGAAAGTAATTACATCTCTAACCTGTGGTGAAAAATTATCGTCCATATATTTATTTTCTATCTCTGTAAAGTTAGTAAGTTTTTTTCTTAAAAATTACAAAAAAGATGCCAATAGTTTTTAACTGACATTCTGACGAGTAAATTAAGAAATTATTGTTTAATATAACATATAAAATTGTTAATAAATAAACGTAAAACAGTTAGTATATTTTTTGTGTAAAACTGAGGGTTATAGTATCTTGCAATGTTTTAGAAAATGCGGAGAACTAGAAAGCATTTTAAAAAGTGGGTTTTATCAAGTGTAAAATTCACTTTTTTGACGAAAATAAATACTAATATTTTAAAAGAAAATATATGACAGATGGCGAAAAGTTGATTCCTATCAACATTGAAGAGCAAATGAAGTCAGCATACATCGATTATTCAATGTCGGTGATAGTATCGAGAGCGTTACCAGATGTAAGAGATGGTTTAAAACCAGTGCATAGAAGAGTTTTGTTTGGTATGCATGAATTAGGAATTAAATCCACAGGAGCATATAAAAAATCTGCAAGAGTTGTAGGAGAGGTATTAGGTAAATATCACCCACACGGAGACACCTCGGTTTACGATTCTATGGTACGTATGGCTCAAGATTGGAGTGTACGTTATATGATGGTTGATGGGCAAGGAAACTTCGGTTCTGTTGATGGTGATAGCCCTGCAGCAATGCGTTATACAGAGGTGCGCATGCAGAAAATATCAGAAGAGATGTTATCTGATATAGAAAAAGATACTGTAGATCATAAATTAAACTTTGATGATACGTTACAAGAACCAACAGTACTTCCTACACGTATTCCTAACTTATTAGTAAATGGAGCTTCTGGTATTGCAGTAGGAATGGCAACAAACATGGCACCGCATAACTTAACAGAAGTTATTAACGGTACTGTAGCATATATTGATAATCGCGACATTGAAATTGATGAGTTGATGCAACACATCAAAGCGCCAGATTTTCCAACAGGAGGGATTATTTATGGTTACGATGGAGTAAGAGATGCTTTCCATACAGGTCGTGGACGTATTGTAATGCGTGCTAAAGCAACTATTGAAGAAGTTAAGGGACGTGAATGTATAGTTGTTACTGAAATTCCTTACCAAGTTAACAAAGCAGAAATGATTAAGAAAACTGCTGACTTGGTTAATGAAAAGAAACTGGAAGGTATTGCAAGCATTCGTGATGAATCTGACCGTAAAGGAATGCGTATTGTTTATATATTAAAGCGAGATGCAATTCCTAATATCGTTTTAAATAAACTATTTAAATACACACAATTACAAACATCATTTAGTGTAAATAATATAGCTTTAGTTAAAGGGCGTCCTGAACAGTTAAACTTAAAAGAGTTAATCCATTATTTTGTAGAGCATAGACATGAAGTAATTGTTCGTAGAACTGAGTTTGAATTAAAGAAAGCAGAAGCACGTGCACATATTTTAGAAGGGTTAATTATTGCTTCTGATAATATTGATGAGGTAATTTCTATTATTAGAGGTTCTTCTAACGCAGATGAAGCACGTGAAAAATTGATAGAGCGTTTTGAATTAACAGAAATTCAAGCACGTGCTATTGTTGAAATGCGTTTACGTCAGTTAACAGGACTAGAACAAGATAAGTTACGAGCAGAGTATGATGAAATTATTAAGACTATTGCCGATTTAAAAGATATTCTTGCAAATGAGCCGAGACGTTATCAAATAATCAAAGACGAACTATTATATATCAAAGAAAAATATGGTGATGATCGTCGTTCTGTAATTGAGTATGCAGGAGGAGATATGCGAATCGAAGATATGATTCCTAACTCTAAAGTTGTTGTTACTATTTCTCATGCAGGTTACGTAAAGCGTACAAATTTAGATGAATACAAGGTTCAGAATAGAGGAGGGCGTGGACAAAAAGGAGCAACTACTCGTAATGAAGATTTCTTAGAACATTTATTTGTAGGTACTAACCATCAATATATGTTGTTCTTTACCCAAAAAGGAAAAGTATTCTGGATGCGTGTATATGAAGTTCCAGAAGGAGGAAAGAATACCAAAGGTAGAGCAATTCAAAACTTAATAAATATCGAGCAAGACGATAAGGTAAAAGCGTTCTTAGTAACAGGTGATTTAAAAGATGAAGATTATATCAATAATCATTATGTTATTATGGCAACAAAACGAGGTCAGGTTAAGAAGACGCCTTTAGAACAATATTCTCGTCCAAGAGCTAATGGTATTAACGCAATAACTATTAAAGAAGGTGATGAGTTACTAGAGGCGAAGTTAACTACTGGAGATAGCCAAGTAATGCTAGCACTTAAATCGGGGAAAGCAATTCGTTTTGAAGAAGCTAAAACACGTCCAATGGGAAGAACAGCTTCGGGAGTTCGTGGTATTACATTATCGCATGAAAATGATGAGGTAATTGGTATGGTTGCTGTTAATGATATGGAAAGTAATATCTTAGTTGTTTCAGAAAAAGGATATGGAAAGCGTTCTAAATTAGAAGATTACCGTATAACGAATCGTGGAGGTAAAGGAGTTAAAACGTTGAATATATCAGAAAAAACTGGTAATTTAGTCGCTATCAAGAATGTAGATGATTCAAACGACTTAATGATTATCAACAAATCAGGACTAACAATTAGAATGGCAGTGGAAGATTTACGTGTTATGGGTAGAGCAACTCAAGGAGTTAAACTGATTAACATTAAAGATAATGATGATATTGCTGCTGTAGCAAAAGTAATGCATGAAAAAGATGAAGAAGAAGATGGCATGGAAATTGAAAATGAAACAAATGATAGTCAAGAACAACAATAAATAAATCATAACAAAAATGAAAAAACAAATCTTAGCCCTTTCTTTAGGATTAATGTCGTTAGGGGCATTTGCTCAAAAATCAGAACTTAAAGCTGCTGAGAAAGCTATAAAAAAACAAGATTTTACAACAGCATTAAATACTTTAAATGCTATTGAAGGATCTTTAATGATGAACGGAGAAGATAAATATAAATCTAAATTTTATTTATTAAAAGGTAAAGCATTAGCTGCAAAAAAAGATTACAAGAATGCTGGTGAAGCTTTCAATGCTTTAATAGCAATGAAAGAAAACAAGTATACAGATGAAGCTAAGCCTATCTTAAATCAGATGATTCAAGAAGTTTCTAAAAAAGCGGTTGATTTATATAATAATAAAAAGGATTATAAAAATGCAGCTGAAGACTTCTATTTGACATATGTGTTAAGTCCTACAGATACATCTTTTGCTTATAATGCTGCAGTTGCTGCTACCCAAGCTAAAGATTATGATAAAGCGATTGAGTACTATAGAGAATTACAAAAAATAGGTTACACAGGTATTGAAAAGCAATATGTAGCTACAGATAAAACTACAGGAAAAGTTGAAAGTTTTGGAAATGACAAGGCAAGAAGAGACTTAATGGTAAAAACAGGAAACTATGTAAAACCAGACGTAAAATCTTCAGATTCAAAATCAGCAACAATTGTTAAAAATGTAGCTTTAATTTTAAAAGAGCAAGGAAAAACAGATGAGGCTATTGCAGCTTTTAAAGATGCTCGTGCTTCTAATCCAAAAGATTTAAATTTAATTTTAAACGAAGCTCAACTATATGTTGAAATGGGTAAAATGGATAAGTTTGGAGAATTGATGAATGAAGCTGTAGCTTTAGACCCTGAAAACCCAACATTATATTATAATTTAGGTGTTGTAAATTTCAATGAAGGTAGAATGGATGATGCGAAGAAGTATTACACGAAGGCAGTTGAGTTAAAACCTGATTATGCAGATGCTTATATGAATTTAGCAGTAGTAGTTTTAGATAAAGAAAAAGCTATTGTAGAAGAAATGAATAAAAACTTATCAAATTTTAAAAAATATGATGAGTTAGCAGCTAAACAAAAAGAAGTTTATAAGGAAGCAATCCCATTTTTAGAAAAAGCAGATAGTTTAAATAGAAATGTAGATACTGTAAAAACTTTAATGAATTTATATGAGGTGTTAGAAATGAGTAATAAAGCGGCTGAATATAGAGACTTATATAAATCAATGCAATAGTAGTAGAAAAATTAGTTATAAAAAAAACCGAAATTTTAGAATTTCGGTTTTTTTTATAACTAATTTATAAGGTAATCTGTAAAACTATTTATTCAACTAAACGCTTAATTACTCTAAGTTTGTGTGTGTGTTGATGTGTATCAATATTATAAATACCGCTATGATCCAACTTGTCAATACGAACTTTTCCATGAGCGTGTATAATGTTGTAATCATTCATAATAATCCCAACATGGGTAATAATACCTTCTTCATTATCAAAAAAAGCTAAATCACCAGGCTCACTTTCCTCAATAAAACTCAAAACTTCACCTTGAGTTGCTTGTTCCTTTGCATCACGTAGAAGGTTGTATCCACATAATTTATATACTGTTTGAGTAAACCCAGAACAATCAATGCCAAAAGGCGATTTACCTCCCCATAAATAAGGAACATTTAAGAATAAGAAAGCGGTTTCTACAATTGCTGATTTTGCTAGTTTACTATTGCATACTTTGCCCTCATATAAAAATGAGGAATTATTAATGTTAATTTTATTGTCTTTAAATAAAGGAAGTCGAGCTCCCATAGGAATAGTAGTTAAATTACTATTATTATCAGTAATAAAATCAATTAATTCACCGGCATAGTGTTTTTTTTCTTTTAATAAAAGACTGTGTACCTCTACTGAAATTTCTTCATATTGTTTATTGTCAACATATCCTTGATAACCATCAAAAGCTAACCGTATTTTACTCCATTTTTTAGTTTTTTCTAAAACTTCAAAGTGCTCACCAAAAACAACTTGATTTACCATTTCTGAAGCATCAGAAGGCTCTGATCGAAGAGGTACAATACTTAAATTACAAATTCCGAAAGACATCTACTGGTTGGGGCTTTTAAAAAAATTATACTCTTTCAATAACCATTGCACTAGCACCACCACCACCGTTACAAATACCGGCAGCACCAATTTTAGCGTTATTTTGTTTTAATATTGAAGTTAAAGCAATAATAATTCTAGCTCCTGAAACGCCTAATGGGTGTCCTAATGAAACGGCACCACCATTAACATTTACTTTATCAGTAGATAATCCTAAGATTTTCATATTTGCTAAACCAACTACAGAAAAAGCTTCGTTTAACTCAAAATAATCAACATCATCAATAGAAACTCCAGCTTTAGCTAAAGCTTTAGGTAATGCTTTTGCAGGAGCAGTTGTAAACCATTTTGGTTCATGAGCAGCATCAGCATATCCTTTAATTTTAGCTAATGGAGTTAAGCCTAATTCAGCAGCTTTATCTGCAGACATTAATACTAAAGCAGCTCCTCCATCATTAATTGTGGAAGCATTAGCAGCAGTTACTGTACCTTCTTTTGTAAATGCAGGACGTAAAGCAGGTATTTTTTCCATTTTTACATTCTTGTATTCTTCATCTTCAGAAAAGATAATAGGCTCACCACGACGTTGAGGTATTTCAACAGGAACAACCTCATCTGCAAATTTTCCTTCGCTCCACGCTTTAGCAGAACGGTTATATGATTCAACTGCAAAAGCATCTTGATCCTCTCTTGAAAATTTATATTCAACAGCACATTCATCAGCACAAACTCCCATAGCTACTTGTTCGTAAGCATCCACTAATCCATCTTTCTGCATTCCATCTTCCATTTTAATAGGTCCAAATTTTGAACCTGTTCTGGCGTGTTGGTAATGAGGAATCATACTCATGTTTTCCATACCTCCAGCTACAACTATTTCGGCATCACCTAAAGCGATAGTTTGTGCAGCTAACATTATAGACTTCATTCCTGACGAACAAACTTTATTTACAGTAGTACAAGGCACAGTATCTGGTATTCCTGCAAAGATTGCCGCTTGACGAGCTGGAGCTTGTCCTAAACCTGCCGAAACAACATTACCCATAAAAACTTCTTCAACCATTTCTGGTTTTAGGTTAATTTTATCTAAAGCTCCTTTAATGGCTATAGCACCTAATTTAGGTGCAGGGGTAGTTGATAATGTTCCTAAAAAACTACCAATTGGAGTTCTTGCAACCGATACTATTACTACTTCTTTCATGTGCTACTATTTGTTAATTTTTTATTTATCCCAATAACCAAAAGTGACTAAAATAACAAAGCTGTTAAGCGCTTAATAATTATTTTCTGCTATTAATTTCATGTATTGGGTGAATTGTATTAAGATTTGTTTTGCGAAAATAACCATTTTATGCCAAGTACTCAAATAATAGAGAAAGGTTATATTTACATTTTATAAAGATCAAAAATGAACGACTTAATTAACAAACTGTACAAAAATAATACTGTAATTTACAAAGCATTATTGTTTTTGATCACGGTAATTGCTATAGTATATTTATTTCCTAAAGGTGGACAGTTTAAGTACGATTTTAGACAAGGAAAACCTTGGCAATATGACAATTTATATGCTCCTTTTGATTTTGCTATTCAAAAAACTACAGAAGAAATAGAAGAGGAAAAAAACGAACTTAAAAATAGTTCAAAAAAATATTTTGTAGTTGATACATCGATTAAAGAAGAGGTAACTCATTCATTTACGAACCAAGTTAAGAGTATTGACTCATTATCAACAAACGTAATTAGAGACTTAATTAGAGAAGGAGAGAAGCTTATAAATAAAATTTACGTATATGGTTTTTTAGATGACGCAAGCATTGATAAAGCAGATAGAGAAGATGTGATAGTTTTACGTAAAGGAAATTCCATTGATGATGTTCTGTTTTCAAGGTTAGTACAATCAAAAGATATTTTAAGCTTTTTAAGAACAAATACAGAGGGACTTCAGTACTATAAACAACGCCTGTTAATAAACTATTTGTCAAATAATTTGCGCCCTAACGTAACCTATGATTATAAATACAGTGAAAAGGAGTTAAATGAACGTTTTCAAGGTATTTCTTATGCTAAAGGAAAGGTTTCAAAAGGAGAATTAATTATTTTAAAAGGAGACATTGTTGAAGGAAGGAAATATAATGTCTTAAAGTCGTATGAAGTAGCGTCAAGCTCTAGAATTTGGACAAAATCTAATTATTATTGGATTGTATTCGGATACACAATTTTAGTAGCCTTGGCATTGTTAATGTTATTATTATTTTTAGAAAGATATAGGTTTGAGACTTTTAATGATAACAATAAAGTAACCTTTATTTTCTTCAATATCTTTTTAATGATTTTTGTACAAACTATGGTGGTAAAATACAATTCTGGTTATTTGTACGTAGTTCCGTTAAGTATTTTACCAATTGTACTAAAAGCTTTTTTTGATGCCAGATTAGGTTTATTTACTCATGTACTTACCGTATTGTTGTTAGGATTTATTGTACCCAATAGTTTTGAGTTTATTTACTTACACATTATTGCAGGGATTGTAACTATATTAACGGTTTCTGAACTGTATAAAAGAGCAAGTTTATTTATGTCTATTGGACAAATTACGCTAATTTACATGGTTACTTATTTTGCCTTTTCTATTCTAAAAGAAGGGAATGCAGATAAGATAAATTGGATGTACTTTGGGTTATTTGCAGCAAATGGATTGTTGTCGTTCTTAGCAGTGTTTTTTATCTATTTTTATGAAAAGCTTTTCGGATTGGTTTCTGATGTAACATTATTAGAGCTTTCTAATACAAATTCAAAACTATTAAGAGATTTAAATGAAAAAGCTCCAGGAACGTTCCAACATTCAATGCAGGTGGCTAATTTAGCTGAAGCAGCAGCGAATGAAATAGGAGCGAACTCTATGTTAGTAAGAACAGGAGCTTTGTATCATGATATTGGTAAAATGGTAAAACCAATGTATTTTACCGAAAATCAATCCACGGGAGTTAATCCACATAATGATTTATTACCAGTAGATAGTGCACGTATTATTTTAGATCATGTAATTAACGGAATAGAAATAGCAAAAAAATATAAACTACCGGATAGAATTATAGACTTTATTCGTACACACCATGGAACAAGCGTTACCTATTACTTTTATAAACAAGAACAAGAAAATAATCCAGATGTTAATATTCAGAAGTTTCAATACCAAGGTCCAATTCCGTTTTCAAAAGAAACAGCTATTTTAATGATGTGTGATGCAGCAGAAGCTGCTTCTAAAAGTTTAAAAAATCCGACAGCACAATCGATAGATGTATTAATTGATAGGATTATAGACAAGCAAAAAAACGATAATCAGTTCATAAATTCAGATATTACTTTTAGAGAGATAGAAAAAATTAAAAAAATTATAAAGAATAAGTTAATGAATATCTATCACTTACGTGTTGAGTATCCAGAATAGGTAATTTTTTTAGTGAAAAAATTTGTAGAAACGTATATATAGTTATACATTTGCACTCGCAATTTTTAATTCACGTTTCGACAAGAATTAAGGAGAGGTGGCAGAGTGGTAATGCAGCAGCCTGCTAAGCTGTCATCCTTCGGGATGCCCGGGTTCGAATCCCGGTCTCTCCGCAAAAAGTTGTAGATGACACTAATCGGGGTGTAGCGTAGCCCGGTCATCGCGCCTGCTTTGGGAGCAGGAGGTCGCAGGTTCGAATCCTGCCACCCCGACAAACAATGGTCGCGTAGCTCAGCTGGATAGAGCATCTGCCTTCTAAGCAGACGGTCACAGGTTCGAATCCTGTCGCGATCACAATAAGCCTTACTAGTTTTAGTAAGGCTTTTTTGTTTCTGTAGGTTTTATAGTACTTGCAGGAGTGTTTCAATACTTTTACATACATCTTCATCTTTATCAATAGTATCCTTTTATAGCCCTTTTGAGGTATACATTAAGGTACCCACTTTATTTTCTGAGGTACCCATTTTCAAAAAATAAAACGATGAATATTAGTACAATACATATACTCTTTCTTATTCAAAGAAATAAGATTAATAAAAGAGGAGATACTCCTATGCGATGTAGGATAACTTATAATAAACAGAGAAAAGATTTCTCTACAGGATTATTTATAAACCCCAATTACTGGGATAGTAAAAAACAGAAGCTTTTAAATAAAGCAGAGAACTATAAAATTGTAAATACACAATTGAGCTTTATTAATCAGAAGATTAATGAGGCTTTTTTATTATTACAGCTTCAACAAAATGATTTTAGCGTAGATGATATTTATAGTCAATATAAAGGAGAGAATACTAGGGTAGAGAAGACCTTATTAGAGTTATATGATATACACAATGAACAAACTAAAAAACTTATAGGAATTGATTTTAAAGAGGTTTCTTGGAATAGATATGTAGAGAATAAGAGAAAGGTTGAAAAATTTATAAAGTTTAAATATAAAAGGAATGATATAAAGCTTAATAAACTCGATTTAAAATTTATAAAGGATTTGGAATATTATTTTAAAACAGAACTTAGTTTAAGTCAAGCCACAATAAATAGAAGTTTACAGAGATTGAAGAAAATTATAGCATTTGCGATAGCTGAGAACTACTTACAGGTAAATCCTTTCATATTGTATAAACCACCAAAAGTAAAAATTAGACTAGTTTACCTCAATCAGAAAGAATTGAGTAAGTTAGAAAAGTATACTTTTAATCAAAATAGATTACAGCAGGTTAAGGATTTATTTGTTTTTTGTTGTTATACAGGGTTAGCATATCAGGAGATGACAACTTTAACTAAAAAGCATATTAAAATAGGTTTTGATAATAACAAATGGATTGAAATGTATAGACAAAAAACTAACTCTAAAATTTCAGTGCCTATATTACCCAAAGCAGAAAAAATCCTTTTAAAATATAACTTCAATTTTCCTAAAATTTCAAATCAACGATTTAATTCTTATCTAAAAGAAATAGCAGATATTTTAGGGATAGATAAAAGGCTAATCCACCATGTTGGAAGGAAAACATTTGCTACTACTGTTTTACTAAATAATGGGGTTTCAATGGAAGTAGTTTCTGAACTTTTAGGACATTCTAGGTTACAGATAACTCAAGAACATTATGCTAAAGTAATGAGAACTAGAGTTAGTGAACAAATAACTGTTTTGAAGGGTAAACTTGAATAGTATTTATATCTATTTCTAAATATATTTACGTTTTTATAAGAAAAAGTTTTTAATATGTGTGATAATGTTCTGATACCTGAAATAGAAGAGAAAGTTATAGGGTACAAAAAGATTACTATTAATGATTATGAATTAGGTTATAATGTCAAATCAAAAGTTATAAAACCAGATAGAAAAGGATTTGTAAGTGATGGAGTATCAGATTTTTTTATTAATAATAGCGATAACTTTAATAAATCAGAAACCGTTTTATTTAATTTTGGTGTAGGTCAAGGTAAATCAACAACATTTAATAGGTTGATTAATAAGTATATTGAAAATGGATATGTAGCTATAATTTTAGTTCCTTTTAAATCACTTATCGAAAAATATTATGATGAGTTTTCTAATTTAGAAGATAATAGATTCAATTATAGAGATTTTGAAATATTTACACCAAGAGAGTTAAAGGTAAATGAAGTTGTTAAAAAAGATTTACATGTATTAACAGTCAATGCCTTTTTAAGAAATCCAGGGGATAGTTATGTTTTGCAAAGCCAATTTAAACAACAATACCTTGATTTATTATATAAAAGATGTATTGATGATAATAAAAAAGTAGTTTTATTTATTGATGAAATTCATGCTAGTATACATAATTTTCAACGAGATAAAATATTCAATTTATTTAACTGGGAAGATAGGCTTCATAAAGTTTTTTTAGCTAGTGCAACATTTACAGAATCAACAACACAGTTATCAAAGTATTTTTCATTACTAACAGATAGAAATATACAAATATTAGAAGCAGATAGAACAAAGGTTGAAGAAAAAAGGTCAGATATAACACTTATGTTGAGCAATGAGTCTTATAACTCAGTTAATATTGAAAAGTTCTTAAATCTTGAAAAAATTATTTTAGAGAATTTACATCGAGACAGAGCTATAAATATTTTATCTTATTCTAAAAATCTCGCTAAAGCTATTAGAAAAACTTATCAACCAATTTTCAAAAGATTTTTTAGAGATTTGAAATTATGTACATCTGAAACAGACTATGAGTTTGATGAGTATCATGATTCTCATGTTGGTACTAATTTTTCTACTGGAGTAAATATTAATAGTGGAGTTTTTATTGTTCTATTACCTCCTTATTCTATGATTGAAGGGCTTGGTATGTATGGAGTGTTTACAGATGGTTATATTGCCTTAATTCAATCAATTGCTAGAATGAGAAAGAAAGGGGATATTTATATTTTTTCTTCAATTCCAAGTGTTCTATTGGAAGGAGATTATATAGAAAATATTAAAGATTTGGAAATAATAGAAGAAGCCAAAGTTTCTCCTTTTAATAGATTTGAGGATAGGGTAAATAAATTCAAATCACTATATGTTTCATTAAAAGAAAAGCATCAAAATAAAATAGATTTTATAGAATCATTTAAAGAGTATGATAAAAGAATAGGTTTTGGAGGTATATCACAGAATCATATTGGAATTAAGTTGAATTACCCTACTTATGAAGAGTTTTTGCTAAAGTATTCAGACAAGTTTTTTTATACCAGCGAGTATTCTGCAGGAAAAAAAATAATACCCTATCTATTTTGGGCATTGTTTAATGACCAATTTCAAAACGCAAAATTGAAAGAGATTATTTTAGATAGGAAACCATTGGATTTAAATAAAGACAATATATCTTCTAGATTAAGTGAATTGTTTGAAGAAATTTTATCTACTCCTTTTGGAATGAACATGACTTCATTTTCTCTTAAATCAGGTTATGAGAACTTGAAATTTTTGAGAAGATTATTACAGGGATATTCGATAAGTTATAATAATAAGCAGATAGGAGTTGATAATCTATTTATTCAAGCAGCTTTAATGAAATACATTGGTAGATTATTGAAAAACATTAATGAATATAATGATGTTAATTATTTCAATGATTGTATAGAAGCTAGTATAAGATATGACAAAAATGATAATGAGTTAGTAAATGTTTATAAGGTTTTTTACGATTTAAAGCAAAGTTTCTTTGATTTTATAGAGAGCAATAAAATTGAAATAAAAGGAGACTACTATATGCCTGCATCATTAAATGAAGAGGTTTTCTTATCTCCTAGAATTTATTCTTTAGCTATTACTGTATTTTCAAAAATTAATGAACAAGATACATTTGTAAAGAATAAATCTTTTAGTCTTCTAAGAGGACAAGAGACTCCTGATGAAAATACCGTTTATAAAAAGTTGTGTGATTTATTTGTAGAATTTGATAAGCAAAAAGCAAAGAGGAAAAATAGTAAAAGGTATTATTTCATTGATGGATTTGTAGATGTAAAAGATAACTATATTAATTTTTTATATAATGAAGATTTAAATCCTTTTTATGATATGAATGATGTAGTTCAGGAAGAACTATTTCTTCCAGAAAATAATAATTTATTAGAAGTTTTATTACAAGAAGAATCCATTGGAGAAGAATATGAATTAGATGAAGAAAAAACTGACTCTGAAAAAGAAAAATCAAATAATACTAGTATAAATAGTCCTTTTGGAGAGATAATAACTCCTAATGATTTAGATTTTGAATCTTAAAATAATTACCCATTATGTCTTTCCCATCTATATAGAATAGACACAATTGGTAAAACAAATACTTTAAATAATTTAATACTATTACAGAGTATTAAATTATTACCGGTTCTGTCTATTTATTCTATAGAGATTAGACAAGATTGGTAAAATTCAAACAGCACCTCAAAATATTGAGGTGTTTTTTTATACCACCAAAAAAATAAATATTATGAAATTAAGGCAATCACAAAGAAAAAAAGCCAAAATTAAAATGGCTTTACAAGGCTTTGCTGGAGCAGGGAAGACAATGTCAGCACTTTTATTAGCAAAAGGGCTTACGAATAATAATCTTCAAAAAGTAGCAATAATAGATACAGAAAATGGAAGTGCTGATTTATACTCTCATATTGGAAATTATAATGTATTGACACTTGAACAACCATTCAGTCCAGAACAATATATCAAAGCTATAGATATTTGTCTTTCTGGTGGTATGGAAGTTATTATCATTGATAGCATAAGTCATTGCTGGGACTTCCTATTGGATTATCATTCTAAATTAGGAGGGAACTCATTTACTAATTGGAATAAAATAACCCCTAGACAAAAAGCATTTGTTGATAAAATATTACAATCTCCTGTTCATATTATAGCTACAATGAGAACTAAACAAAACTATATTTTAGATTATAAAGATGGAAAATTTATACCTAAAAAAAAGGGAGTTAAAGCAATACAAAGAGCAGGTATAGAATATGAATTTACTACTGTTTTCAGTATTAATAGTAAACATTTATCTGATGTTATTAAAGATAGGACTGAATTGTTTTCAGGAAAACCTGAATTTATAATTAATTCGGCTACAGGTAAAAGAATTTTAGATTGGTGTAATGAACCTTTAAAAAATGAAATAACCACCAGAATAAAGAAATGCATTACAGTAGATGAGTTGATGAAACTTTATAATAATAATCCAAGTTCTCAAAATATATATAAAGAACAGTATCAGAAAAAGAAATTAGAGTTGGAGAAATTAGTTAATCATAACAATTTTAGTACAAATGGAGCTGTCAATAATTACTTAAATTGATATGAATATTCTGTTTTTAGACATAGATGGCGTGCTTAATAGTAGGCAATGGCATAGTTCTGAGAACTGTAAAATTTTAGAAATCACTGTTAAGCGTTTTTTTGACCCTGCTTGTGTTGAATACTTAAATAAAATTGTAAATGAAACAGAAACTAAAGTAGTTATATCTTCTTCGTGGAGAATATTAAGGAGTTTACAAAATCTACAAGACTTATTTAAGTCTATTGGTTTTACAGGTAAAATATTTGGTAAAACAGAGGATTTATCAATTTTTGAACCTGATACTCCAAACTTGAGAGGTGTTGAAATTCAAAATTGGATAAAAGACAATCAAAAGCACTTTAAAACACCTATTAAATATGTTATTATTGATGATGAAAATGAGTTCTTTTCTCACCAAGAGCAATTCTTTTTTCAAACTAATCCTGACATTGGGTTAGACACTACAATTACTGAGAAAATCATCACTTTTTTTAAGTAATTATAGAACTAATTACACAATAAAATTAATTTTTTACACAATGGAATTAATACCAGTATATAAGGGTAATAATCAACTCTTGAATAATATTACTGTGGAAAAAGAGCTGCCAATAAGTAGTTCAATTATTTTACCACAATAGACAATAAAAGAAGGATTTAAACAAAATCCGTTTATAGAGGCTAACACTAAAGGGGTTAGCCTTTCCTTTTTAAAAAATGATTGTATTATCCCTGTATTTGCAAAGGATAATGAAAGAACTATAAGTCATCAAGAGTTTATAGAAATCACACAAGATTGTATCAATAACATTTACCCTCAGCGTAACATTGACTTACCTGAAATAAGAGTAAGCCATCAAATAAAAGGAAGAGTTCCAGAAGCTATACACAAACCTGCTAAGGAATTATTTGATTATGAAAAAACTCAGTACTTTGAAAGAATGGCTTTTATAATGAGGATTCTTACAATTAAAGATAACGTTAATGGTAATTTAATTTCTCTGGTGGTAGGAGGAGTTAGAGCCTATAACAGAGAGAATTTGTACAGTAAGAAGTCATTTGAAAAGTTCCAAGTATTTATTGGTTTTCAAAATATGGTATGTTGTAATCTATGTGTTTCTACTGATGGATTTAAAAGTGAAATACGTGTATCTAATTACATAGAATTAAAAGAAAAGATACAAGACTTAATTCAATCTTATAAAATTGAAAAACATCTAAAATCTATGTAGGATTTAACAAATAAATATCTTACTGAAACTCAATTTACTCAACTTATTGGTAGAGCTAAATTGCATCAATTTTTATCCAAAGACGAAAAATTGCGAATACCACCATTACAACTAAATGATGGACAAATTTCTACCATTGCAAAAGACTTTTACCAAGATGAAAGATTTTGTAAAAATGAAAACGGTAATATTAACCTATGGAATTTATACAACTTATTCACTTCGGCTAATAAGAGTAGCTACATTGATAGCTTTAGAGATAAAAATGTAAACGCTTTTGATTTTACAAATTCTATCTCTAAAGCTATCAATGGTAGTTCTTATCATTGGTTTTTAAGTTGATGAAACCCCAATCTCTTTAACTAAAGATTGGGTTTTGTTTTTTTGTATCAAAATAGGTTTTATTCAAATGTTACGTTTTTCAAGTTTTTATTTTTGAATTTGTAATCTCTTTTCTAATATCAATATTTCTATTAGAAATGTATCTTGAATATTAACTTATTTTGGTAATTCTTCTTAAATAAATTACTTCATCTCATTTATCCAAGTATTTAAAAAGCTCTCAACTTCACTAATATAACTTAGTGCTTCTGATTTATTTTTGGTTTGCCCTGAATGTCCTGACATATTTCTTACCTCTCTTATATTATTTAATAGACTTATTTTTAAATTGTTAAAATCATCAAAATAATTTATCAACTCACTTCTTAATAAAGGCAATTGTTGATTACTGCATCTAACCATACCTGTATTCATCTGAAAAATTTCTTCAAGGGAACCTTGCATGTTTCCTAGCATCCATCCATTAGGGCTAATAATAGTTGAAAAAACAGTCTTTAATGTGTTTTCAATAGCTCTTCCATATTGAATGATTACAGGTGAAAAGTCAGCTGTATCTGGTATTGTATTTAATAAAAATTGTCCAGATGTTAAATACTTTAAACTTAAGTCATCCAAGTTAGTTGTTCCGAACTTATTTTCAATGTTTTTCCTGTATTCTGAAATATCATTTTTCTTTGTAAAGTCATCTATTCTACCTTCAAGTTCTGATATAGTGTCAGAATCTTCCTCGCTTTTTATCTTTAACTCTTCAAAATCCGTTAAAAAATTATTCCTCTGGATATTCAAAAGACTTAACTCTAAGATATCATTCTCATCAAAAAAACCTTCATCAAATATTTTAAAATCAATACTTCCATCATCTTCAATAGGAACAACATCTAGCTGCTTTTTATTTTTTTTTATTGTTTCATAATTTCTTAAATAGAAAATTTTGATTTCTTTTCCCTCAATTTGACCATCTGCTACTAAATTTTGCATTTTTCTAATTAAATATTCACTATGAGTTTCAATAATAAATTGAATATTAAATTTATTATTAGCTTCTATGAACATTTCAGCTAATAAAGATTGCCATTTAGGATGAAGATTAGTTTCAGGCTCTTCTATGAGTAAAATACTTGGTCTAAAAGTATATGCTTCTTTTTCATCTCCATATTCATCAAATTCTAGATGATATGATTTATTTCGCTCACTTAAAACCTTTATTTGTATTAAAATAAGAATCAGTTGTTTAATACCATATCCAAAATCAACTAATTCTTGTTTTGTATCATTGTTTTTTATAACATTCACACTCATCAGTTGATATTTATGATGTAGTTTGACCTCTATTGATTTTCCAATATTAAATTTATTTAAATACTTATTTAAGAAAGGAAAAAAAGAAGATTTTTCAGCTAATAAATAATAATCGTTTAAGACCTTAATGAAAGGTGTGTTTGATGTATAATTATAAATTCTTGAGTTTGTTTCTTTTATGTTGGATAAATAATTTATTTGAGATATGTTTTCTTTTAATATATTCCAACTATTTTCAAAAGCATCTTTAATAACTGAATATTTTTTGCTTTCATTTTCATCATTCCATACTAATCTCTTCTCTATAATTTCTAATGATTTATAATAAAGAATATCTTCTTCTTTTGGTCGAGGATAGGGATAATCTTCCTGAAAATCATCTAAACTTATCTCCATTTTTCCTTCTAAAATATTATCATCAATATTACTATTGAATTTTTTCCATTTATCGATATTAATTACCTGTTCTTTTATAGACTTCAGAAATAAAGATGGTATGAAATATATTTCATCATTTATGAAAGATTTATTATCAAGAGTGCTTATAATATCTTTATATTTGTTCTTATTCTCTTGATACCACTTGTAAAAATCAAATAACTGAGATAAATAATTCTTCAATAAGAATGGTTTCATTTTCCATTCGAGATATCCTTCTAGAGGGCTGTGAAAGAGAGGAGAAATAAAGTTTAAATCACTATTATAGTAATCTAAAAATGAAGGTTCTGATTTTTTCTCTGATTTGTTTTCTAATTTTCTTTGTTTATACTTTTCTAATTTCTTATCATATTCGTCATTATATATTTTTATCTCGTCATCAGTAGCTTTCCTGTAGGAAAAAGAAAATATTATTTCGTTTTCTACTCTATCTAAAATTTCGATTTTTCTTAATACTGTTTTATAAGTATTTATTGAGTCTAATCTATGTGTTAAATTAACATATAAATTTTTAAGACCTAAAAATTGAAAAGGAAGAGAAATAACAATACTATCATTATTTTTGTTATTAAGGATGTTTTTGAAATCACCTAATAGATGTTGTTGTTCAGTTAAGTCAAGTTCAAAAGGAAATTTACCTTGACTATTTTTAAGTAGTTGAAAAAATTTTATAATTGAACTTTTTCCTGAATTATTTGCACCAGTTAATATATTTATATTTGACAATTCTTCTAAGATACCATCTTTATCATCAAAAATTCTGTAATTTTTTAATCCTAAAATATTAATAGATATCATATTTGTATTATTTTTTTAATTCAAGAATCTTTCAATTTCAAATCGATGAAAGTCATTAAGCTTATTCAAATATTTTCTAAACTTCTTATTTGCTCTAAGATTATTATTATCATCCATTTCAAGGTTCTTGATTTGTTTATCTTCTTCTAGACGTGTTATTAAACTAATATTTAGACCAAACTTTGTCATAGCAATTTTTTTTATGTCTGTGGTACCATAAACATATTCATGATACTCTTCCTGTGTGATTAAATTGAAATCATATAAAAAAATGATGAATTTATTTAAAGTAAAGCTGATAAAGTCTTCTTCCATTTTTAACTTAATAATAGCTAAATTTATTAGCCTTTTGTCTTCTTTTACTTTTTTTACGTCTATATAGGTGTTGAATCTAGGGTTTGTGTATTCTCCAGATACATAAGGTTCTTCTCCATATGCAGTCCCAAAATAGAACTTTCTCTTCTTTTCATCATCTGATTTAGCTCTATCTTTAAAATGGTTGTATAAATTTATTATATTCTCATTCAATGGTTTTTTTCTATTAACTTCAATAAAATTTGTGTAATAGTTTATTGCTGCTTCATTTCCAATTCTTTTAAATTCGAAATCCTTAATATTGTCTAAATCACCTATGAAAATTTCTTTTACCTTTTCTAATATTCTATTACTCTTCCAGCCTTTTTTAGTGTAGGTTTTACTATCAAAAAAAGCCTTCACATCTTTTACTATTTTATTAAGGTCTTTGTAATTCTCATCAATTCCATATTCAATAAAATATTGTTTTAGCTTATCAAATAAATCTTTTGGCTTTTCATACAGAAAGTTTTCATTTTTTTGTTGCTCTTTTATTTTTTCTCTTTTTAATTTTTGTTTTTCCTTATCAGAATCTTTAATGGTTTTTATATCAAAATTTTCAAGGATTGGATTCTTAATTTCATCTTTATAAACTCTACTTCTTAAGGTTAGAATTTTATTAAACATGTCATTATTCTTATTATATTCTTCATTATTTATAAAGTGAATTTTTGGAAGTAACATATTAAGATTATTATTATCTCCTTTGAAAACGTTATTTAATCTATTTACTCGACCTATTAGGTTAGTTAAATGTTTCCCATTTAATCGATATGTAGAGAATATATATAAAGTATCTATAGGTAAGTTAATTCCTTCTAGAATAACATTATTAGCTACTATGTAATTTAATTTATCAATTAATTTAAATTTATATTCCAAATATTCTTTTAATAAATCTGGGAGTTTTCCATGAATATATACAATTCCTTTTTTCAGTGTTTGTATTCCATAAAAATCCTTATGAACTTCTTTTTTTAGAATAGTTACTACTTTTTCAATTTCTTTATTTGTTTCTTCTGTAAGTTCAAAAGATAAATTCAAAGCCAATTTTTCTATGCCAATAGGTCTATTATTATAAAGAAAGTTTTTCTTCTTTGAATTTTTTTTAACATATTCAAAATAGTTTTTTGAATGAGAAATTTTATACCCTTTAAATCCCTGTTTTTCATTACTACTTTTTCTTATAAAAAACCTATTATGTTTAATTACATCTCCATTTTTTTTATATTCAAAAATTTCAGGTTCTTTTACATTAAATGGAATAATGTTTGATGAAATACTTTGTTTATTATCTACTTTAACAGCTTCAATATCTTTAATTAAAGGAGTTAAGTAGACTATCTTTGTCTTTGGGTTTATTTTCTTGTTTTTTAAAATTAATCGTGAAAGTAAAATACTTCTTGAATCATTTTCAAGCATATTATGCGCTTCATCTATGATAATGATATCAAAATATAAACCTTCATTTTTGGATAATAATCTCAAAGCTCTTTCTTGAGTAAAAACGGCTATAAAGGATTTTTGCTTATCATACATTTCATCATGAATCAAAATTTTATAATTTAATTCGGCATCTCTTACCATTTTATAAGTCTGGGATAAAAGAGATTTTGTTGGTACTATAATAGCTATTTTCTTATTTGAAAATAATTTAATATAGTCTATAATTAATGAACTCTTACCAAAAGAAGTTGGAGCTATAAAGGCTTTTTCTTGTGAAGTGTTTTTCAAGAAAGTACTTTTCTCTCTTTTTTGTTGAATTGTTTCATAATACTCTCCATTAAAGTAGCTTTTAATATTATAGTCAACAAGGAATGTGTTTAAACTATTTATTGAAATTAATTTATTTTTTGATATTACTTTAGATATTGGATAAAACCCCATATTAATAGAGAAATCATATAAAGGTCTATAATCCTTATATGTTATTGAATATTTGAGGATTAAATAATATGCAAAATCCAAATAAGTTATATATCTTTTATCTTTTACATATTGTTCTAAAAACACCAAAGCACTTGAAAGGATTAACACTTTTTCTTCTTCATTCAATTCTTCTTCAATAGTTAACTTTCTTAATACTTTTTTAAAATTTACATTTTCGAATATTCTTGTAAAGGTTGATTTATTTTCTTTAAACATATGCTATTTAGCTTTCAAGATAATTTTTGAAATGAGTTAATGATTTTTTATTTAAACATATCACAACTAATTCTTTGTATTCCTTTTTTAAAACAACTTCTTCAAATTTTTTAATAGTTTCTTTTACGTTTATTTCAGACCATTTATCCTCTAAAATGATTGTAGAACATGGAATTATATTGAAGTTTTTAATTAAATCATATTTTTCATTAATATAACTACTTGATAAGCTTTCAATTTTCTTAATTAATGTTTTATTTGAAGAATTAATAGCTCTTATATGTGAGTATGCATTTAACCACGGGTTATTCTTAGCTTTTCCAGATATTTTACCTTTTAAATCATTATAAGCTATGCTAAAGTTTTTGTCATGTGTCATCTCATCTTTTTTAGACGACTTGCTTTCCATTAGCCAGTATTCACTGTTATAAGAGTAAACTCCATCAAACCCTTTCTTCATCGAATTTTCTTCTAAATTAAAAAAACTAAACTCTTGTATATAACCGTTATTGCCTAAAAAAAGATGATTGAAAAACTCTGCAATATACCCTATAGTGATAGTACTCGCTTTTCCTTTTTTTGTATTCTTACTTTTTAGAAACTTAAGAAGTGCTTTTTTTATAGTAGCTAAATCAAATCCTGAGTTTGGATAACAGATTGATACTAACTTTTTATCAATATAATTCTTTAAATCATCAGATATCTCTTCTATGTTTACCATATACATAAAAGAGTTTTCATTTAACTTATGGAAAGTAAAATTGAATGGAGGGGGACTCATAAAATTTTTTTCTAAATATAAATATTTTTCAACAATAATAAACGCTTAAACTACCCTATATTACACCCCCACCCATTCCTAGGGAGAAAAACTCCCCCCTCCCTTTATATATACACTAAAATTTTCAAGCTCATATAATAAACACAAGTTGACAGCTGTGTTTTTCTGCTTGTCTGTTTATTTATTCACAAAGGGAAAGTTCAACTTAAAATTAAAAAGAATGGTAACAATTATCAACTACAAGGAACGACAAAAAGAAGATGGAACTACATTTTATGTTTTAGAAGTACAAGGAGGTATTGAAATGATTAGGTCAAAATCTACAGGGAACTTCTACGCTACAGCAAAAAAGGCTTATGTACCTTCAACATTTGATGAAGCTATCTGTAAAGGTTTAATTGGCACTCAAATGGATGGAAGCATCAAGAAGCAAGACTGTGAGCCTTATGAGTACACTATTAAAGATACAGGAGAGATTATTGAGTTAACTCATACTTATGTATTCTTACCACCAGAAGAAGTAGAGCATATTCCTCAAGAAACATTCAAAGCTAATAACATCTTCTTACAGAATGGGATTTTAGAACCAAGTATGTAATATTTTTACCAAGTCTGTCTATTCTTTCTATAGGGAATGGACAGAACTGGTAAAATTATCTCTTACCACCAGAAAAATAAATTATAGTAATCTGAGATTTTTTTCTAAGAACTTAGATAATGGATATATTATTTGTTCTGGTGGTTTTACAAATTTATTACAATTATGAATATAGCAGAAGTAAAAGTATCATACATTACCAATAACACAGAAAAACTTAGAATAACAAACAGTAAAGCTTCCTTTGATATTTTATTGGCTTGCTGGAACAAGAACACAATAGAACTTCAAGAAGAATTTAAAGTTTTATTACTTAACAGAAATAATCAAGTATTAGGTATTTATCCTTTATCCAAAGGAGGAACAACAAGTTCAATAGTCGATGTTAAATTGTTATTTTCAGTAGCATTAAAAAGTAATACTCATGGAATTATACTAGCCCACAATCACCCTTCAGGGAATTTAAATCCCAGTAATCCTGATAAAAGCATTACCACCAAAATAATAAATGCTAGTAAATTATTAGATGTGAAAATATTAGACCATATAATAGTAACAAAAGATGATTATTACAGTTTTGCAGATAATGGACTCATGTAATCTCACCTAAAAAGAGTTAAAAAGTTAATTAATATAAAAGTTCAAAAAGATTCAGATAGGTATTAATAGCTAAAACTTTATTACTAATCAACGTCAACTAAAAAGGAAAGCTTTACATCTAAATTTTCAGCAATTTTTTGAAGTGTATATAATGTTGGGTTTGTTTTGCCAGCCTCTAATCTTGCCATATTAGATTTTTCAAAATTACAAGCACCAGCCAAATCTTGTTGAGCTATATTTTTTGATTCTCTAATTTCTTTAATTCGCTTACCAACAGCCAGCTGTAATTTTTCTTTATCTGTCATTATATCTTTTTCCGATGTTATCAAAAATGATAATTAATTAGCTTTTTTGGTTATCATATATGATAATTAATTATGTTTGTTTTAAATATTTAAAATCAAAATGAAATGAAAAATAACTTATTTATAACTCTAATCATGATGATAACGGTTCATGTAAAAGCTCAAGAAGAGAAAAGCCCTTTGGATTATTTGAATAACATTCCAAGAAACATATATAAAAAGCATTATAAGGTATGTAATGAAAAAACTAATGTTTTAGCTTTTTTTGATAAAAAAGAAAAAGGTGTTTTTCGAAATCTTCATGATAATTATGATGTCATAGTAGTTCCTTTATCATATGAAAAAACACATTTATCAAAAGAAGAAATAATTAAAAGACAATTTGAGTTTTACTCTTTTCTTCTGAATAGCTTTAAAGAAGATAAAGAGAGTAAAGGGATACAAAAAGAGTTCATTAAAATTGATGGTAGAAATGCTTTGTTAATTGATAATTATACTTCTAAAAATGAAAAATACTTTGGAGAAATAAAAGTATATCATAAATGGGTATATCTGTTAGAACAAGGTAATTTTAATGAAAAAGATGTGCTGTATAAAGTACACTTTAATGCTCCAGAGAAGAAAGAGTTAGAAAAGTATTTTTTAAATTTTAAAAAATGCTTTAGTATAAATTCTAAACCAATTTTAAATGTATCAAAACCATTAGATAAATCTTACTCAGAAATATTTTTAAACGAACTTGAAAGTAAATTAGATTTAAGAATAGAAAAAGAGATAAATAAGCAAGGTAAAGTATATGTAAATGAAAAGTCATATAAGGCAACAAGAACATTTAATTTTAGAATGAATAGTATTCCATTTGGACCAAGTGGGAAAGGAATACATAATGACAAAAAATTAGAAGTAACAATAGCTAGAAAAGGCAATGAAGGTATTTTATATGTTAAGTATGATGATAGTGACAATTATGTTTATGATTCTAACACTCTTTTTAAAGGGAATATTTTAATAAGACTAGAAAATGGAAAGACCATTAGATGTATTGATAGAAATATAAAAGGCTATTCAGATAAACAAAGTACGGCTATTTATCATTTATCTGTAAAAGAAATACAACAGCTCAAACTATATAATATTTCATCAATTAATTTTACTATGATTAGAAGCGATTATTTGGAAGATGTAAAGAGAAACTTTAATGCTGAGAACCCAAACGATGTAACACATTTTTCAGTTAAAGCTTTATTTAGGTAGAGTTATTTAATTTGGTGGTTATTATGAGTCAAATTAATTTATTTCGATTTGTTATAGGTAGTCAATATGAAGAATATGAATTTGATTTAGAATACGAAAAGACCATCATAAGAAATAACATAGAATATGTTGTTTACAGATATAAAAAACTTGAAAAACATTTCTTTCTAGGTATAGAAATCAAAAGAGGTGTTTTTTTATCTTATAATGGAGATATTTTAATGGAAGTGATTATTAAGTTTACTTATAAAGACCAAATTATAATAACTTAAGATAATCTTTAAGGTGTAATTAAAGGTAGAGGAAAAATGAAATGACCCTGTAAGTACTGTAAATACTAGTAATATAGTCACAGGTTCGAATCCTGTCGCGATCACAATAAGCCTTACTAGTTTTAGTAAGGCTTTTTTGTTGTTTAATATTTCCATTTTATAATTATCAAACTACTTAAAAGTTCAATTATTTCTTTATTCAAAAGAGTTATTTCTTAAGGGAAATTTACCTGATAATTAAAAAGAGTAAAAGTAATATTTACCTAAATTATTTTTTTTTATTAAATTGTAAGAGGTTAGAGTATTGTAAATCAGTTTACTTTAAGTGTTTTTTTACAGGTGTCACCTTTTACCTATTAATACAGTGCTAGTAAAAGCATTTAATCATACTTAAGAAAAAATAAAGTCAATTTAATAAAATATTATACATGATAATCAAGAAGTCCCACCCAAACAAAGTAAATAATGAAAAAATTAGCTACCCTCGTACTTTTAGTTTTAAGCACAGCTACTATTGCTCAAGTAGGCATTGGAACCTTAACACCTAGTCTATCTGCTCAGTTAGATATTAAATCAGATTCCAGAGGCTTATTAATACCTAGATTAAATATTAATGATTTAAGTACATCATTACCAGTAAATAATAATACAATTAAAGAAAGTTTATTAGTTTATAACACTAATAAAAATTCTGGAAAAGGATTTTATTATTGGAATGGAGTGCTATGGGAACAATTAGTAGATATAACCACGGTCTCAAACCTGATTACTACACAAGTAGATAATCAACAAATAGAAAAATTCTTCTTAAATAGTTCTAATATTCTTACTCTTGAGTTGGAAAATGCAAGTTCTAAATCAGTCGATTTATCATCTCTTTTGCAAGAGAATGAGTTATTAACTGGTATAGGATCACCTATTAATAACTCTGTAGATCCTGCTACAGGAGTTTTATATGTAGATATTAATTCCGGAGATGTTTATAGCTCTGATGGTAGTTTATGGAGTTCAGTTGCATCGTCAGGACCAGACGGGAAATCTGCGTATCAAGTTTGGTTGGATGCAGGAAACAGTGGAACTGAAGCTGACTTTATCACTTCATTAAAAGGAGATACCGGAGCTGCGGGAACGAATGGAGTAGACGGGAAATCAGCCTATGAAGTTTGGTTAGACGCTGGAAACAGTGGAACTGAAGCCGACTTTATCACTTCATTAAAAGGAGACACTGGAGCTGCGGGAACGAATGGAACGAACGGAGTAGACGGAAAATCTGCGTATCAAGTTTGGTTAGATGCTGGAAACAGTGGCACCGAAGCTGACTTTATCACTTCATTAAAAGGAGACACTGGAGCTTCGGGAACGAATGGAACCAATGGGACAGACGGGAAATCTGCGTATCAAGTTTGGTTGGATGCTGGAAACAGTGGTACCGAAGTCGACTTTATCACTTCATTAAAAGGAGACACTGGAGCTTCGGGAATGAATGGAACCAATGGGGCAGACGGGAAATCTGCGTATCAAGTTTGGTTGGATGCTGCAAACAGTGGCACCGAAGCTGACTTTATCACTTCATTAAAAGGAGACACTGGAGCTGCGGGAATGAATGGAACCAATGGGGCAGACGGGAAATCAGCCTATGAAGTTTGGTTAGACGCTGGAAACAGTGGAACTGAAGCCGACTTTATCACTTCATTAAAAGGAGATACCGGAGCTGCGGGAACGAATGGAACGAACGGAGTAGACGGAAAATCTGCGTATCAAGTTTGGTTAGATGCAGGAAACAGTGGCACCGAAGCTGACTTTATCACTTCATTAAAAGGAGACACTGGAGCTGCGGGAACGAATGGAACCAATGGGGTAGACGGGAAATCTGCGTATCAAGTTTGGTTAGACGCTGGAAACAGTGGTACCGAAGCCGACTTTATCACTTCATTAAAAGGAGACACTGGAGCTGCGGGAACGAATGGAGTAGACGGGAAATCTGCGTATCAAGTTTGGTTAGATGCTGGAAACAGTGGTACCGAAGCCGACTTTATCACTTCATTAAAAGGAGACACTGGAGCTGCGGGAACGAATGGAGTAGACGGAAAATCCGCCTATCAAGTTTGGTTAGACGCTGGAAACAGTGGAACTGAAGCCGACTTTATCACTTCATTAAAAGGAGACACTGGAGCTGCGGGAACGAATGGAACGAATGGAGTAGACGGGAAATCTGCGTATCAAGTTTGGTTGGATGCTGGAAACAGTGGTACCGAAGCTGACTTTATCACTTCATTAAAAGGAGACACTGGAGCTGCGGGAACGAATGGAACCAATGGGGCAGACGGGAAATCTGCGTATCAAGTTTGGTTAGATGCTGGAAACAGTGGAACTGAAGCCGACTTTATCACTTCATTAAAAGGAGACACTGGAGCTGCGGGAGCGAATGGAACCAATGGGGCAGACGGGAAATCTGCGTATCAAGTTTGGTTGGATGCTGGAAACAGTGGTACCGAAGCTGACTTTATCACATCATTAAAAGGAGACACTGGAGCTGCGGGAACGAATGGAGTAGACGGAAAATCCGCCTATCAAGTTTGGTTAGACGCTGGAAACAGTGGAACTGAAGCCGACTTTATCCTCTCTTTAAAAGGAGATACTGGAGCTGCGGGAACGAATGGAACCAATGGGGCAGACGGGAAATCTGCGTATCAAGTTTGGTTGGATGCTGGAAACAGTGGAACTGAAGCCGACTTTATCCTCTCTTTAAAAGGAGATACCGGAGCTGCGGGAACGAATGGAACCAATGGATCAGACGGAAAATCTGCCTATCAAGTTTGGTTAGACGCTGGAAACAGTGGAACTGAAGCTGACTTTATCACTTCATTAAAAGGAGATACAGGAGCTGCGGGAACGAATGGAACCAATGGGGCAGACGGAAAATCTGCCTATCAAGTTTGGTTGGATGCTGGAAACAGTGGCACCGAAGCTGACTTTATCACTTCATTAAAAGGAGATACCGGAGCTGCAGGAACGAATGGAGTAGACGGAAAATCTGCGTATCAAGTTTGGTTAGACGCTGGAAACAGTGGTACTGAAGCCGACTTTATTACTTCATTAAAAGGAGACACTGGAGCTGCAGGAACCAATGGGACAGACGGAAAATCCGCCTATCAAGTTTGGTTAGACGCTGGAAACAGTGGCACCGAAGCTGACTTTATCACTTCATTAAAAGGAGATACCGGAGCTGCAGGAACGAATGGAGTAGACGGAAAATCCGCCTATCAAGTTTGGTTAGATGCTGGAAACAGTGGCACCGAAGCCGACTTTATCACTTCATTAAAAGGAGACACTGGAGCTGCGGGAACGAATGGAGTAGACGGAAAATCTGCGTATCAAGTTTGGTTAGATGCTGGAAACAGTGGAACTGAAGCTGACTTTATCCTTTCTTTAAAAGGAGATACAGGAGCCGCAGGAACGAATGGAACGAATGGAGTAGACGGAAAATCTGCGTATCAAGTTTGGTTAGACGCTGGAAACAGTGGAACTGAAGCTGACTTTATCCTTTCTTTAAAAGGAGATACAGGAGCCGCAGGAACGAATGGAACGAATGGAGTAGACGGAAAATCAGCCTATCAAGTTTGGTTAGATGCTGGAAACAGTGGAACTGAAGCCGACTTTATCACTTCATTAAAAGGAGACACTGGAGCTGCGGGAACGAATGGAACCAACGGAGTAGACGGAAAATCAGCCTATCAAGTTTGGTTGGATGCTGGAAACAGTGGTACCGAAGCCGATTTTATCACTTCATTAAAAGGAGACACTGGAGCTGCGGGAACGAATGGAACCAACGGAGTAGACGGAAAATCTGCGTATCAAGTTTGGTTAGATGCAGGAAACAGTGGAACTGAAGCCGATTTTATCACTTCATTAAAAGGAGATACAGGAGCCGCGGGAACGAATGGAACCAATGGGACAGACGGAAAATCAGCCTATCAAGTTTGGTTAGATGCTGGAAACAGTGGAACTGAAGCCGACTTTATTACTTCATTAAAAGGAGATACCGGAGCTGCGGGAACGAATGGAGTAGACGGGAAATCCGCGTATCAAGTTTGGTTGGATGCTGGAAACAGTGGAACTGAAGCTGACTTTATCCTTTCTTTAAAAGGAGATACTGGAGCCGGAGGAACGAATGGAACCAATGGGGCAGACGGGAAATCCGCCTATCAAGTTTGGTTAGATGCTGGAAACAGTGGAACTGAAGCCGACTTTATTACTTCATTAAAAGGAGATACAGGAGCTGCGGGAACGAATGGAACCAACGGAGTAGACGGAAAATCAGCCTATCAAGTTTGGTTAGACGCTGGAAACAGTGGAACTGAAGCTGACTTTATCACTTCATTAAAAGGAGATACAGGAGCTGCAGGACAGGATACTACTTTATCAGGGGTGGGAAACCCTAATGGAACAGTTACAGGTGTTGCTGGTCAAGTTTATACGGATACAGCTTCAGGAATATTATATAAAACTAGTGATGGAATAACATGGAGTGTTGTAAATTCAGACACGCAAGATTTAAGTTTAAGTGGGAATACCATTAGTTTAGTAAACGGAGGAACTGTAGATATAGGAGCTTCTTCTTTAGCAGGAAATGTAGCAGGAAATAATACTTTAGCAACAACAAATCAAACAAATATTGCAAACATTAATTCTTACTTAGCAAGATTAAATAGTATAAGAGTTGTTAAGAACCCTACCAGCACCACAACTATTACTAATTCAGATGGTACAGTAATTATTGAACAAACAGGATTACTAAATCTCGGGTTAGGTGAAGATATAACAATACCAACTCCCAATAGTAGTAACCTAGGAAATAAATTGGTGATTGTAAACAGAGCAGGTAATGGCTTATTAATAGGACTTTCAGTAGCTTTAAATTTAAATATAATAGGAGGTGGCTCTATAAAAGGGTCTGGATTAAGTTCATTAGGTATATCCTTGTTAGGAATTAACTCTTCTATAACAATACAATGTGGTTTTGATGGAACCAATTACTATTGGTATAAAATTGATAGTACTTCTTTATAATAAGTTGATAATTATGAAAGAAAAAATAATATCATCAATAATTATGTGCTTTGTTATGGCTGTTAAAGCTCAAGTAACAAGTATTGGATCTCTTTATGTTTCTGAAAATACATTGGTAAGTATTCATGAAGATGTACTTATAAATGATTATGGAGCAATTACAAATGATGGTGATTTGTACTTGTTTAAAAACTTTACAAATAATGGAAAGTTTAAGTTTTCTAATAACAAAATAACTGGGTTTACAAGTTTTGTAGGTAATGAAAATCAAGCTATTTCAGGTAGAGGAACCTCTAGTTTTATGTTTGTAGAATTCAATAATGAATTAGAGGGATTAGTTTTTAATTTAGGTAAAGAAATAGAAATAGTAGGAACTACATTTTTTGAAAACGGTATTTTGAAAGTTGAAGAAAATGGGATAGTTACTTATTTAAATGGAGCAACGAACATGGGGATAAGTAATAAAAGCTATGTGAATAATAAAGCACAAAAAATAGGAAACGAAAGTTTTACTTTTCCTGTAGGAGACTATAAGTCAAAAACTTTTATACCAAGAACGGTAACTATTTCTGCTCCTTCAGATCCAACTACAAAATTTTATGTCTGTTTTAATTGGGAAAAGGCAAACATTAATTTCGATAAAAAAGAAGAAGATATTGGTTTAATAGATATGAATGAGTTCTGGGAAGTTCAAAATAAATCAAACAACGAGTTGGTAGCATTAACTCTAACATGGAGTGATGTGACCACGCCAGAAGATATTTACTCAGACCCAAGTAAAATAATAATAGTACGGTGGAATGGAGAAGAGTGGATAAAGGAAAGAGAAGGTATTAGTATAGATGTTTCTAGTAAAAGTATAACTGCTAAAGTTTCTGGTTATGGTGTTTTTACATTAGCATGTGAAAAGAAAAGAGGAACTATTGACCCTGTTATAGACTTTTCTGTTTCAAATTCTTTCTCTCCAGATGGTGATGGAGTTAATGATGAATTTGTAATCCCCGATTTAGCAGAGAAATACCCTAAATTTAAGATGAAAATATACAATAGGTATGGAAATGTAGTATATAATTATAGCAATAATAATGAGTTGAATCCAGTTTGGTGGAATGGAAAGTCACAAGGTAAATTAACATTAACTGGAGATACAGAAGTCATGCCAGCTGCAACTTATTGGTATGTAATAGATTTTAATGACGGAAAAACAAAGCCTTACCAAGGTTGGCTGTATTTAAATAAGTAGCTATATGAAAAAGAAAGCATATGTAATACTACTCATTTTATTAATAAACATAAGTAGTAAAGGTTTAGCTCAGCAAGATCCTCAATACACTCAATATATTTATAATATGGCAGTTATTAATCCTGCCTATGCAGGCAGTAAAGAAGGAATAAGTTTAGGGCTATTGGCACGGTCACAATGGATAGGTGTTAGTGGAGCTCCAAAGACATTTAGTGGATTTGTACATAGTTCTGTAAGTAGAAAAGTAGGGTTGGGGTTATCTTTACTTCATGATAAAATAGGTCCCGTAAGTGAAACACATGCTTATGCCGATTTTTCTTTTACTATAAACACATCAGAAAAAGCCAAGTTAGCTTTTGGGTTAAAAGGAGGAGCAACTTTTCAACAAATAGGACTGTTAACGTTAAATCAAGTAGAATCTAATGACCCTAAGTTTAATCAGAACAGTAATAAAACACATCCAAATTTTGGAGTGGGAGCGTTTTATTACCAAGAAAAATTTTATGTAGGAATTTCTATACCTAATTTACTAGAAACATTGCATTTTGAAAGGTCTAATGGAAAAATAACCAAAGCATCCGAAAAGATGCACAGTTTTTTAACAGCAGGGTATGTGGTGGATTTAAAGAATAACTTTCAGTTAAAACCATCAACATTAGTTAAGTACGCAGATTCGACACCTTTGTCATTGGACTTATCATTAAATCTATTGTGGAATAATAAAGTGGAATTTGGAGTATCTCATAGGTTAGATGATTCATGGAGTGGAATAGTTAATTTTAAAATAAAGAAAAATCTACAAATAGGTTATGCGTATGATCATACTATATCTAACTTAGGAGAATTTAGTTCAGGGTCGCACGAGTTTTTACTATTATTCGATTTTAAATTAAGAGAAGATACTTATAAAAAACCAAGATTTTTTTAAATTTAAGAAGACTTTTTATCTAAAGCTTAATTTTAGAAAGCTATAAAAACTGTTCAAAAACAGTTTTTATAGCTTTTAGTTTTAAGCCCATAAACCACAGCACTCATCATTAATAGGCATCAGACAAGTAGTAGCTTCTTTAGGGGCGGGAATGCATAAATCTTTTACAGGATCATCACCGCCTCCATTGATAAATTGTTGTTCATTTTTGTTTAAGATAGAACCTAAGTTCAAAATGTTTTTAATCATATTTCCAGTTTTTAGAATCTAAAAATAAAAAGTTAATAGAAGGAAACTATGTAAAAAACCATAAAATAAGTAAGGTATTCTCATACTTTATATAATAAAATGAGTTTTTAAATTATTATAAGATTTTTTATTTTAATCACCTTTATTTCAGTGTGTTGTGTTTTTTGTATGGATAGGTAAAAAACACTTGTATCAAAATTATAGTCATTAATACTTTGTATTATTACGCTCATAGTTTTTTTAAATGAAAAAGAGAAATAAGAGTTTAACTTCGTTACCACTAACTAATTAAACTTTTAAATTATGGCAACTACTGCAACACAAAACCCAGTAATTAACCAACAAGGTTCAGCAGCTATAGATTCAGGTCAATTCGCAACTTGGAATACAGCGAATGGTTCACAATCTACTCTTACTATTACAAATTCTAGTAGAGCTAATACACTAACATTTACAATAGCAGGTGCACCTACAGGTGTTACTTGTTATGATAATGGAGCTACGAAACCAGCTAATGGATTATTTAATATTCCGCCAAATTCACCATCTTATAGTGTGGTGTGTAATGGAGATTTTGCAGGTTCGCAAGTAACCGTTTCTAATATTACTAATGCTCAGAATGATGCAACTGCAGAAATTCAGGCACAAACTACACAAGGTTAATAAAAAAAAAGGATTGTATATAGTATGTACAATCCTTGCTTTTTTTGTATTAGCGAGTAATGCAGCATTTTCTCAAAGTATTACAAAATCCAAACTGGATACAATTGTGCTTTTAAAGAATGAATATGCTGTATTAGATACCAATAACGGGTCTCAATGTATTTGTTATATTAATAATATTAGTAAAGCTCAGCAAGCTACTGTTGTTAACACAGGAGATACTAATAATGTAAAATTTAATGACAGTACCTCGTTTAATGGTATTCATATTTTAAAGATTAGACAGCAGCTTATAGCTGTCGCTGATTTTAAAGGGAGTCAACTGATTGTATCCAATTTATCACCTTACGATGTAATAGTAATTGTATCTATTTTATGTCCTAAGGATGATTAGTTTATAGTGTATCACGATGCTTTTTTAAGGGGTGTTTTCAATTCCTCAGTTTTGATACTCATACTTTATTGCACTACCAAGTTATTTTACACACATATTATTCTAATGCTATGGGTTCAACTCTACAAGATACTGAGGGTACTTTATTTAGTAATGTGAATTCTGGAGATCCGTTATTGTATATTAACGTAACACCAGAACTTAATGAATGGTCTGCCATAGTACTACCAGAAGATTCTACCTATAAAGAATCTACACTTACTTTATCAAAAGCAAAAAAACTTTCTGTTTATTTTCTTTTTGCTGAAAATGCTCCTGATGCTGAAAATATTACTAAATATATAAACGAAGTAAGAGCTTATTTACAAAAGTATAGAGAAAACTTTTTAAATAATATTACCACTGCTTGGTTGTTAGATGTAAATTCAAAACCAACCAATGAAAATGTTATTGCAATTAATTTTTATGTGAACTCTCAGAATGTAATTAAGGTTAGCCAAACTTTTAATTACACTATGGGAAATGGTTTTGCAACATTATCAATTAGAAATAATACAGAAGTATCTTTCATTCCAGAAGGTGCAGCTACACAAATACAATTAAGTTACGATTTAAACAGTCCCAATATATCTTTTAACAGTAAAGAATTTGGAAGTGATACGTTGCTTAATAAAGACATATCTATAGCATTTACTCAATATAATTGTGGTGCATTTAGTTTTCCAATAGGATTTAATTTAGAAAGTGATTTTAAGGCCTTTTATTCAGAAACTTGTTATTACCATACAGAACCAACAGACAAGAGTATTGAAAAATATAGTTATCCTATTTTTAAACCTCAATCTGATGTAGAGTATGCAATGACCCAAGCGGCTATTGATCCTTTAGATATAGGAAATAAAAAAGGGTTAAATACCTATTTTGCGTTTACAGGAAGCATTTTTAATAGTACTTCAGGAAAATCGACACCTTGCTATTTACCTAGCTTTTTTTCAATAAATACAGGGCACTCTATTACTTTATGGCCAAAAGTTAATTTAATTGAAAACACGAATCCGTCTAACAAATTAACTCCATTACCTAATAGTTCCTTGTTACTTATTTCTCCCAGAGATATTAATGAAACAGAGCGATTTTACTTACAACCTGAGGGCGATTTTTTTCTAGACCCAGAATCAGATCAAGTAGATGAAAATGGACAATTTGACTTTCTACCAGGGTTGTCAGGAACAGAAACTATCTCTTTTACACCTTATTCCATTAAAGATGGAACTCCTGTAGGAGATGTATTGCGATTTAAAAGTAAACAACCAGCTTACGCTCCAAATTTTCCTGCACAAGAACTTTCACTGGTAAATCCAGGAACCAATAATCCAACTTTAGAAAATAAATATTTAACAGGATGGTGTAATATTATATCTGATGTAGCTGAGAATATACAATATGTTTCTCAGCCTGAAGGCGCTTCTTTATTTGCTAAAGATCATGGAGTAAGCCAAGTTATTACGGGTAAATCTAATTTACTAGGCTTTTATGAACCTAGTGTAGATATGCCTCAACAAAATTTTTATGTTCCTATTGTTCCATACTTGGCAGTAGAAGCAGATTCTCAAAAACCAGGAAACGATAATTTAGCTAGTTTTGAATCTGAAGTACTTAGTAAAGAACGAAAAACACTTATTGCAGCACAATTAACTACGCAAAGGGCATCAAAAAGTGCAAACAAGAGAAAAAGACTTTTGAGTAACGTAGATGGTAGTTATACAAGTTCTACAACTCCGCAAGGATTAATAGCAAATGTAAATAATAATGGAGCTTGGAGTTTACTCAACTTAGGGCAAAATGATATTCATCAGGGGGCTACACCTGAATATTTGTATCCTGAAAACCAGACACCAACTGACCCAGCCCAGTACCAGATGAGCTTTGTAAATCTATCCACTACATTACAGAGTGCTTTTTTAACCAATCAACAGTTTTTAGTAGCAACTCAAAACAATCATTTGGGAGCATTATTTTCTAAAAGTGGAGAACAAGGAGGACAAACTACAGCAGAAGCAATTTTTAATAACAAAATGTCAATTGAAGATTGGCCATTTGATATTAATGTAGGAACAACAAATACTTATGCTGATTATAATAACGTAGTTATTTTTAAATTTTGTAAAGGGACTTTATTAGATAGAGTTAAAGATCCAAAAACTTGGACGCAACCCAATACTTTCAATACAGAAGGAGTTGAAGATCCAGCCAATGCTTATCAACAGTTAATAGCTATTTCATCATGGATACAGAGTTATATAGAAGATGCTGAAAAAGCTTATCAATATGGTTTAGAACACCCAGAAAGTAATCAGGCAATTCTGTATGAAAAGTTCCATAATATTATAAACAATAAAGATTGGAACGGAATATTGGTACTCAAAGCGGATATTGATTTACAAGAGTTTCCTCAACAATTAAAAGGATTGATCTCTGGTATTGACTTGACTAGATTTAATGCACATCATTTTGGAATAGAAGTCAATAAAGTAAATGCTGACGGTGAAATTCAAATGCAAAAAAAGAGTTCTCTATTCGGACTCATTAATTATCTAGACACAGCTTATCAGCAACAATTATTACAAGGGTTAAATACTAATAAGCCTGTACCTCCTTTAGCGGGAGCTACTTATGATTTTAAGGTACTTCAATTACAGGTACTTTTTGAAAATACAGCAATCAAGTTCTTCCAAAGCAAGGTGCAATTAACGATGAACAATTTATTTTCTGATACCGTTATAGGAACGAATAATAAATACGGTTCTAAAACTCTAAATACAGTAGTGCTTGATGGTACATATCAAGATCATGATGGTACACCAGTGTATGTGTTTGAAAATATGGATGATAACTTATTTTATTTTGATAGCAACCTTCTTAAAAATGTAGAAATTACCAAAATTCAGTTTAATACATTAACAACCGATCCAAAAGCAACTTATATAGAATCTAGTTTTGCTATGTGGGGGTATTTAAACTATGCAGTAATGCAAACAACCACTCCTGAAACAAATGAAACTGAAGAAAAAACAATTGTTATGGATGCTTTTTCTTTTGGTAATGGTGATGGTAAAGATACAGACATCATAGATGGTTTAAGTTATAGCAACTTATATATTGATATGGCTTTTGATATCAGTACACCAACAGTAGTAGATTATGCTTTTGATGCTTCAAAAATAGTATTTAACTCAGATCTTAGTACAACTAGACAGCTAAGTTTATACCCTAACTTTGCACTACAAATCAATAACCTTGTTAGTGGAGATAAGGATACCAAACCTTCTAGTTTAGGATATCTTAATTTAAGTTTGCCAGGAATCAATACTACTGGGCTTTCAGAAAATTGGTATGGACTAGAAATGACCTTAAATATGGGAACTCCCGGTGAATTAGCGGCGTCATTAGATTTTAATGCTAGTTTACTGATTGCATGGAGCCCAGGGAATAAAGCGACCGATACTTCCTATAACGCATTTGTAGGAATAAAACTCCCAGGAACCAGCAGTAATGCTAAACTTCTTAGTCTACAAGGAGTTTTAAAATTATCTATTGATACTTTAAAATTAGAATATGTAGAAGCTCAACAATCATATTTAATGACATTGAGTAAAATAGCATTGAAGTTTTTAGGAATTCTCAAACTACCACCAGGAGGAAGTACCAATTTTTTACTTTTTGGTAACCCAAACCCAGGAGCTACTGCCAAAAGTTTAGGATGGTATGCAGCATATAACAAAACAAAACCTTAAGCTATGGCAAGAGTACTCTATTGGAATATACAGCAGTTTGGTATTAATAAAATAAATAACCCAAGTAGAAAAAGGCAACGTGGAAGCTCTTTGTCAGGTCAAGCAGCATCTGTAAATAGAAGACAATATATTATGGATACTATTGTCGCCCATCCTCCAGATATTCTGGTAATAGTAGAGACTTCTACTGGAGGAGGAGCTGAAGGAACTCTTGTGACAGCAGGAGGTAGCCAAGGAGCTTTGGATTTATTAAATAGAATTAGAGCTGCACTTGGGGTAAACTGGATGCTAGTGCCTCCTCTGATTCTTGGTGTAGGAGGTGTTTCAGAAGGAATATCTGTCTACTATAACAGTGCTAATCTTAATTTTAGTGGTCCGTGGGGTTGGCAAGGTGGAGGAAATTCGTCAGATTCTATAGCTAATATTGGAGCGCCAAATCTAGCGACCTACGCAGCTCCTTGGAACAATTGTTTACCTGCAGTAGCTGTTCCTGGAGGTAATATCAATGCAGGAATAAATTCTAATAGGTTAGCAGGGCAATGGCTTTTTACAGATAATGCAATGCCTCCGAATAGATTACAATTTCCTGGAGTTGGAAATCGACCACCATATTTAACAACATTTTGGGAGGCAGCTAATAATAGAACTATAAAATTATTGTCATATCATGCACCTCCTAATAATGTAGCAGCAGCAAATGGTACAAATCAGCTTTCCAACGTAAGAGAAATAACAAATGATCTAAATGCAGACGAAGTAGGAATTATTGTAGGAGATTTTAATGTTAATATTTTCAATGCTTACTTTGAGCCTATAGCCTATAATAACCTCATTAGTTTTTTACCTGCAGGTGCAGGATATACTAGAGCCATAAATCCAACAGCTAATAACGGATGGCCAGGTAAAGGGTATGTTTTTACACATATAAAAACTAGTAATAAAGCAAAACCTTGGTTTACGAATGGATATCCTGGATATGAATACGTTGGAAGTAATCCTAATTTTCAAGGCTATGATAGTATTGACAATATTTTAACTCGATATGGAGCTGCAGCAGGGGGACCCGCAGCAAACATAACCATAATTAATAGGGTTACTGGAAGCCCTTATAATAGGGTGATGCCAACTCCTGGAGGAGCTCCTGCAGGTCATTATGTATATGCTACAAATATGAGTCAAATACCAATTGGAGCACCAAATGCTGGATTACCTGTAGCGTTACCTCTTCCTCCTAATGGTCCGGGAGGAAATGGAGGGATAGCACCTGGAACTATTGGAGGCCTTAGCCAGTTTAAAGGATGGTCAAATTATGGTCATATAAGAAGTACCAGCGATCATCTTCCTTTAATTATAGATATATAACAATATATACACCTCGTATTATGAGTCTTTATAATTTAACAACCACTTTTAGAGATCAGGCAGCTGCTAATAATGGAAATATCACTATTAATGCTGCTACTTTTTCTGCTTCTCAATTAACACCTCCAGAAAACTTAGATGAGTTATTGTCTAAAGGATATCAGTTAGCTGAAGGAACTTTTTTATTGATAGATACGTCAGAAACATCTATTCCAGATCCAGCAGGGAATACATTGACCATAAGTAATGCTAAAGCAAACATTTTAAATGTAGAAAAAACTAATACAGATGTTATTTTAAAGGTTGTTGTTGATGAGAAAGGAGAAGCTCAGTTTACTATACAAATCGCATTAAGTGATTGGACTTTTAAGACTAGTTGGGAATATATGACAGGAGGTGTTTTTGATGGGTTACCTTATACTTCACCATCTTTTATGTTTAGTACAGAACAAAAGGATAATTTTAAATGGCAAAATTCAGACATCCCTTTAGTTGAAGGGCAGAATTTCTCTGCTATGATAACTCTTACAGATTGGTTAGCTGATGTTGTTGATTTTTTAACATCATGGTCGGTAAGTACAAAACTTCCTTTAACAGGGATGTTAGATCCATCAAAAGTAGATAATAAGGAGTATTTATATCCAGATATGAATCTTATTGTACCTATAAATGCTACTCCTGTATCTCTTTTGTTTTTAGAAGTAAGTAACCCTGCTGTAGGTTTCAAGATAGAATCTGTAGAGGATGTTTTAGAAGAAGATTCAGAATCAACAACAGAAATAAGTCAAACACCTTCTTTATTTTTTCAATTACAGTTGCATCTTGGGACAGATATTCAAATGGATTTCACTACTTCAGTTGCTCCAAAATCATCAGCTTTTGATATTGCAATATCGTCAGATCCTCAAAAACCACTTACGCCATTAAATATGTTCTCATTAATGGCTGGTAATAATTGGTTTAGTAATATTCCTCCAACATTGCAACAGTATTTAAATAGTATTGCATTCAAAGGGTTTACAACTTCCTTAAACTTTACTAATGGGGTACAAATAAATAGTGTTTCAGCACAAGTGGGGTCAGTTGGTACATGGAACCTCTTTGATAATTTTTCGGTTGAAGAGTTTGATGTAAATTGGTGGATATTAGGACCAGGAACAATCAATGCTCAGAGTATTTTTTTCACATCAAGAGTAAATTTTTTTCCAACCATATTCAAAGGAGGTTTTGATGTAGAAATTACTTCTGATCTTACTTTATCAGCAGCTTTTGATGGAACCGTTTCAATTAATGATTTATTAGCAGCCATAACAGGCGGTTTTATAAAAATACCAGAAAGTTTGGTAAGTGTAGTATTTACAGGGTTTGGTATTGATATGGATATCAATAGTAAATACTATGCATTTTTTGCATCAGGAGATATTGAAATGAACCTTATTACCAATATATCATTAACTGATGCAGCATTACAACTTACCTCTACTTCTCCAGTAACAGGAACAGGTTCAAATGTATATACAGCTGCTATTAGTGGTCTTTTCTCTATAGGAGATTTAAGATTACAATCAGCAGTAAATTATAATTCTTCAACAGAAGATGGAGGGTGGGATTTAAGTATAAACATGCCTGCAGGTGACAAGTTAAACTTAGGACAATTGATGGACGGTTTGTTTAAAAAAGTGGGCTTTGAGTTGCCTACTAGTTTTTTACCAGCAGATTTGTCAATTACTAGTTTTGATTTAACCGCAGATATTCCAAATGGAGCAGAAAAAGGCTCTTATGAAGTTAAAACGAGTGTGGAGTGGAAGTTTACTTTCCCTATTATTAATCAGAAAATTGATATTGCAGCGGCGTTAGCCTTAAAATATGATGAAACCAAAGCAGCAGGAAAGCAATATTCTGGCGGTGTAATGGGAAGTGTTTTACTTGAATACTTTAATGCTGAAGTTAAAATTGGTTATAATTTTGATGGTGATGACCAATTATTAATGATTGAATGGGAAGGATTTATAGCGAAATATAATGTTGCAGGAGAAAGTAGAACGATCATTTTTGAGATTAAAAATTGGAGTGTAGGATCGTTACTTACCTCATTTATGAAAATGCTATTCGATCCTAACTTTGAATTAGATGCTCCTTGGGATATTCTCAATAAAATAAGTTTAGATGGATTTAAGGTTACTTATAATTTAGATACTAAGGAGGTAGTAGTAGATTATAAATTACCAAAAAGTCTTGATTTAATATTCATAACAATCAATGGTATTAAGCTAACAAAAAATGCACAAGGTGTTCAAATAGCATTTGATGGTAGTTCAGTAGTACCAGCTGTTAACGACAGTAATGTCTTTAATAAAGAAAAAGGACAAGATGTAAAAAATATGCCAGAGGTTCCTGGACAAGGAACGCAATATTTTGAGCTACGTTTATTAGCTATGGGGCAACATGTTGAGCTAAATAATGCAGCTCAATACCAATCAATAAAAGAAGTTACAGATGCTATGGAAAAAGCATTTGAAACTCCAGAAAAAGGCAAAGTACCTATTGGTCCTGGTTCAGGAAACTCGTTACTTTCATTTAATGAAAACTCCAATTGGTTAATAGGTACCGATTTTGGAATCCTTAATGTTGGTACCAAAGAAAAACCAGTTTGGACATTAGAAATGCAAGCCGTATTCAATGACCCTAACTTATATGGTTTACGAATTGCCATGGCAGGTGATAAAGCTAAAATTTTTGCAGGCTTAGATTTTGAGATTATGTATAAAAAAATCTCAGATGGAGTAGGAGTATACCAAATAGCACTTACACTACCAGACGCCTTGAGATATTTGCAGTTCGGAGCAGTTAATATTACACTTCCTTCTATTGCATTAGCCATTTATACTAATGGTGATTTTATGGTAGATATAGGATTTCCGTATAAACTTGACTTTTCAAGATCTTTTACCTTACAGGCTATTGTACCACCAGGAATTCCAGCAATGGGATCAGGAGGTTTTTACTTCGGAAAACTGAGCAGTGCTACTACCAAAAAAGTACCACAAACTAATTATGGTAATTTTAATCCAGTAATTGTTTTTGGAATAGGTTTACAGGTAGGTGTTGGTTATAGTATTAATTACGGAGTATTAAAAGCTGGATTTAGCATTACAATTTTTGGTATTTTAGAAGGGGTAATTGCTACATATCATCCATATCAAGGAACTCTTCAAGAGAATAATAAGACAGAAGTCGAAACTTCTTATTACTATTGGTTACAAGGAACTCTTGGGTTAATTGGTAAATTATATGGTTCTTTAGATTTTGGAATTATTTCGGCATCTGTAAATATAACAGTAAAAGTATATGCACAAGCAACTTTAGAAGCTTATAACAAAATGCCTCTGGCTATTGTAGCTTCAGTAGATGTACAAGTTTCAGCAAAAATAAATTTAGGATTATTCTCTATTAAAATTAACTTTAGCTTCAAGGCAGAAATACGAACAGATCTTACCATTGGTACAGATCAAACAAGTATGGCTCCATGGAACAGACAACTTTCAGATTCTGTTGATGACAGAGCTTTGGTATATGCAGCAAAATCAAGCCAATTATCGGAGTTACCGATCAAAGACATGCATTACAGCTCTAAATTAATGGTAAGTACAGAAGAGAAGTCACCTACACTAAATATCTATTTTATTCCACATTTAACTGTTGCTGGATCAGAAAATGGGGATTTAAAGAGTCAAACAGCTCAGTATGTCACTTCACTTTGGATTGATGCTCCTGATGCAGAAAACCCAGATAGTACAGTTACTTCATCGTTTGAATATTTAAGTCAAGACTTTTTTAGATGGTTAATACAAAACTATGCAGATGAAACAGCTACAGAAAGTACGAGAGCTACGGCAGACGAATTAGCAGTTTCTGCGGCCGATTTACAGTTATTACTAGCTCTGTTGTCAAATGAAGATACGCCATTACCAATTCCTACAAATAAACTATTATCATTCCTTGAAGATACATTTGAAGCAGTGAACATTCAAAACGTTACAGAAAGTTCAAAACCTGAAACAGCAGCCGTATTCCCAATGTTTTTCGATTTAGAATTATCTGTTCCAGATGCAGGAGTTGATGTTGATTTTAGCACATATAATATGGCAACAGATGCGTATTTATCTGAAGTTAAAAAGTGGTTTAATGAATTAGCTGTAAAAGTATCTGAAGAAAACACGAACGCAGCCCTGAAAAAAAGCACCTCAGTAGAACATTCTTTATCAACATTTGTATTTGAAGACTACTTTGTACTTATAGGAAAACAACTTATAGGGTACGCAGAAGATGCATTAAAAAATTACACATATCCATTATCTAAAGGTAACAGTCTAAATGCCATGGCAAACTGGGCTAATAGTATAAGCACTTCTGATGGAACAACCAATGCTGTTGAGGTAAGTAACCTTTCTAAGGCCAATCAATCTCATCCTTTACATGGTGGAATTGATATTCAAATTACTGGAGTAATGTACACTATTCTTGATGGTGACAATTTTGTTTCTATCGGAGCTAAATACGCCCTAGAAACAGCATTACTGATTACACAAAATGCAGCTATCCCAGGATTATTACAGGTTCAAGAAATTATGTATGATGCCAAGACTTATACGGTAAAAGCAACTGATACTATTAACGAGGTAGCTACAGGATTGCAAACTACCGTAGCAGATTTAGCGAATGATTCAAGCTTTCAGAAAAATACACTTTTAACTACGGAAGCAAACTTGATTATTGCTGCTGCAAATTATACAGCAAAAAGTGAAGATACCTTTACTAATATAGCTAGTACTATATTTAATAATATTTCAGTTTCAGACTTATTACTACAAAACCAATCTGTTCCAGGACTATTTATATCAGGTAATTCATTTGTTTATGATAATATTACTTATGAAATTGTACCTGGAGATACTTTAACAGGTATAGCAAAAAAACTAAGTACTCCTGATAATACAGTAACAGTAAATAATCTTGCTGATGATGCAGAAGTTCAATCATTGCAAGTACAACCATTAGGGGTATTATTAATTCAACCTTTCGTTCATACAACTGCTACTTTTAGTAATCCAGATGATGCAGAAACCTTAGGTAAAATAGCTCAAAAGTATAACACAACCTCTGAGGTTTTAGGAACAAGTTATCATAACCAACAAATCAATAATTTATTTTATGATTCTGATAATTACAGTACAGCAAACATACCAGAATTAAGATGCTTAGATGTACAAAGTATATTAGATTATTTCAAAGCAAAACAATCATATACACAGTTATCAGGTATGGTGTCGAGATATCAACTTCATGGAATGAGGTTGCCAACTACCTTACCAGGTTTAACACTCAATGCAAACTCTCCATGTACAGGTGATGATTGTGCATTATATAGATTAACAGGACAACAATTTGAAATACCAAGTGACGTTAAAGAAGGGTTTACGATTAATTTAATCAACACTACATTAAATTGGTTGCAATTTAACGGAGAAGTTCCTTCAGGAGATCCTAAAAAAGCGACACTACCAATACAGTTAACCCCAGAAGACATATCACAAATAGCTACTGTGGTTACTTATGCTCAACAAACAGGTATTGAGCCAGATATTTTAAACCTGGCAGCTATGAAGCCTTATAGTTTAATTCCTGTTCAATATACATTTCAAACAGTTACGCAATGGAGTACCTCAGGAGAGGTAAACCTTCCTTATGGTAGTTTAGGAGGACAAACTGAAATATCTCCACTAATTTGGAATTTTCCATCAGGTCTTTTACAACAGATAGCCATACCTAAAAGAGCTGGCTCAGCTATGGATATTCAAATAGGAACGTATAATGCCACAACTGGAGCAATGGATTATAAAAACTCTGAGTATTATGGATGGTCTACACTTTTAGAAATAGACATTAAAAAGCAGGCTGACGATACTGCTCCGGGTACAAGTGCATTTACTTATGAGTTAATAGGAGCGAATGAATCAGGAACACAGGTTTTAGAAAGATTATTAAGAGTTTTAGACCCTAATTCTTCTTCTAATAATCAAGGAGTAATTGAGGATATACAGTGGTTGTATGAAGGAAGTGATGGATTACTTTCTGTTGGAAATCTAAATATGAAAACATTTATAGTTCAATCTAATTTATCAACAGAAACAAATCCAGTACAATTAAAATCATTACAAAAAAGTCTTGAAATAGAAGAAGCTGAAAAGCCTAATGGAGTTTTAAATTCATTATACGATTTTGTAAAACTGTTATGGGAGTGTAGTATTACAAGATCTGGAGGATACTATTTATTATACAACGAAATTGAAGGAAATACTGGTTTCCCTGATACTATTTTTGATAGTTCAGGAAATGGAACAATATCATTATTGGTTACTTATAGCAATTCATATAATAATATTCTTAAAGATTTTATGAACTGTGCTATAACGGGAGACAAAATTGATACATCGTCTTCTATCGTTTATGCAGAATCTAAAGCCCAAAAAGATTTAAGCTATACAACGACTTCAGCAAATGAAACGCTACAAAGCATTTCATATCAATACAATATATTAATTAGCGAGCTCGCTAACCTTAATGAAACAGATGTGAAACTTAATACCTCAGCAAAACCAATTGTATTGGACGGATTGCAATATGAGGTTGGTCTTTCATCAGATACACCGTCTAATAACTTAACAGCCATAGCAGAATATTTTAATGTAAATCCAGATGATGTTAAGAGCCTTAATCCAAGTATTGACAATTGGGATAGTTTACCTGTGTGGCAATTGGTAGAAATACCTACAGTTACTTATAAAATAACAACAGGAGAAGGTACACCAGGTAATACGATGCAGAGCATTGCTAATTATTATTTTATTGATGTTGATACATTATCTTTTATAATTAAAGATGCAGCTGTTTTTAATGTCAATACAACATTTGCTATAGTTGATCAGGTAGTTCATAAAGTATCATCAATACAACAAGGTACAGCAGGTTTTGAGTTAAGTAGAACAAATCCGGGAACTCCTCCAGATAATCCAAGTGATGCTGGATATGCAGAAACCTATTTGAATAACTTATACAATTTATTAAGCTACCAAGTAGTTGCTAACAGATATTTTAACAAAAGTATTGTAGGCTTACCTTCAGGTCCATCGAATGATAAAGATCAAAACGAGGAGAATACTAATTCACTTTGGACTTATAATCAAGTAATTCCTATAGCACAGTATGCGGTTGATAACCCTAATAATTCTTACCCGGTAGGATTCCCTCAAAAAGAAGACAATCCATATAGAGGTATAGGTAACACATTACAAATACATTTTGATTGGGTTGATTATTACGGTAATGAAACGGTAACACCGTTTAGTAATCCAGAGTTGAATACAAAATCACCTCTTAATAATCCACCAGTGCAAGTAGGATACCTTGATGAATTAAAAGGGTTCTCGCAATGGCCAAGTTTGTTTATCACTTATGATGTAACCTTAGAAAATGATACAGACCGAGAATTGTTATTAAATTTCTCTTTTGATGTTACACGATACCTAAATACAGATGGTAAACCTTGCGTATCTGACCCTAATAATCCAGATGCACCAGAGTATCAAAAAAATGCATTACACGATTTAGCTGTATATACCAACATATACTATCAAATTAATCAATTTAATCCTTATGTAGAAGATCAAAATACGGTTACACTTTCATTAAGCACTTCATTGCTACCAGGAATTGAAACTGATGTAGACTTAGCACCAATCAATAATTTTGTAAAAGAAATTTACGCTTATTTATATGCTATTGCTTACTGTCAATCGGTTCCTACAGCTCCAACAATGAGTTCAATAAAACAACCAGTTGCAATAGAAAACTTGGAAACAGCTTCTATTTTTGAGTTAACAGTAGCATTACGTATGGAAAGAGATCTTTCTTTTGTTAACAACGATTTTAAAGATAGTTCATCGGTTACTTCAACCAATACAGTTGTTCAGCCAAATACTTATGTTCCTAATCTTGAACAAGAAAATAGTACAGGTGAGAAAGTTCAAAATCATTCATTAACAAAATTTGCGGTCAATTTTGAAAAAACATTCTATCAAGAAAATGAATACGTACTTAAAATAGCTACAGGTATAGATAAAGAGTTGGTTGGAAGTCAGAAAAATGAAGCTATTTACATTGTAAGAATGGGACTAAAACCAGGCAATGGTATTTATTGGAATGTTGAGCCAGCAGGTTCTTATGAACTTACAAACGATTCAATTTCTAAACTATCAAATCTAGGAGTTCCTAGTTCTGTAGTAGATAAGATTACTCCGTTAGTAGGAACTATATATATGAGTAAAGCTAGTTTTGATGAAGCGTTACAAGGAGTTCTTACCCAAGAAGAGTTTACCACATATAAGATACAGATCTATACTTATAGTTTATTAAATGCATCTTTTTATGCGCCTTTACCAATTTCCACTAGCTTAGTATCTAAAAAGGATGTTCCAATATGTTCTTATGTAACAGGTAAAGGGCTAGATTGTGAAAAAGGTACAGTAAAGAACTTTACGGATGTAGATATGGATATTTGGGGAAAACAATGTTTAGATGCAATTGACCTTTTCTTAAGTTCAGAATATGCAGTGCCAGCATTTTTGGTAGACGAATTAAAATCTGAAGAAGAAAAAGAGTTTTTAAAATCTTTAAATAGTGATGCTACATCTTACCTTGAAGCCATAACCAAAGCTAAATCATTACTGGCAGAAACTATTTCAACTAAGGTAGAGCCAATTCTTACAGCACCAGAAGTAAATGAAACAAGAAAATTAAATGCTCAAGAAAAGTTTAAACAACAACTACTTATTCAGTTAGGAAATACTTATTCTGTTAATGCAGTGGTACAAATGGAAGTTACTGCCGAATCAGGAATAGCAAGAGAAGGTCAAAATCAGATAGCTCCTCGTTTGTACGGTACACCAAGTATTATTAATAATACAGAAGGAGATAGTAAACTGTATTCAATTTCTAATGCCAAAATACAGTTAGATTACGAAGATGGAGAAAAAACATCTGATATATCTTTTATCTTTTCTACTAAAAACACAAAAGAGTTTACGACAGTGCCTCTAGGAATGGATTATCAAATTACTCATGTTGAATTTGATATTACAGATGTGCCAGATGTAAAAGGATATCAAGCATCAAAATGGTTAACATTTATAGTGCCTGTTAATTTAGCTGAAACAGTAGAACCTGATTTTGATAAATCTCCATTACAGCAGTCTTTAGGTACTGTAGATATTCCTATAGTTCTTCGTAATTATCCAAAACCACCAACGTTAACAACTCAAGAAGGTAAAGCAGTGTCAGTAGTAGGTGATACAACGAAAGAAGTTCTAGAGAAAGCTTCAGAATGGAATTTCACGTACACTTATTCTGAAGATCAAGCAGCACAAGACCAAATTTATTCTGATGTTAGGTTTAATACTTTTGATAGTCAGTATAATAACCTACAAGCTAAACGTAGTAGTACACGAAATTTATTCAACGATATGGCTCAAATGGTAAATGTATGGTCATCAGTATTAAATGATATGACTAAATATTTAACCCTAATATCTCCTACATCTGATGAGACTGATCCAAATCTTGACAAAGCATTTTATGCAATGCAAGCTATGGTGCAGTTAACTAATAATTTATCATTAGCTTGGGATGAACATAATAAAAAAGCAATGCTTTATAAAGCTTCTCAAGTGGGGGATACAGAAACTACAAGTGCTTATAATTTTATCATACAACAAAAAGAAGATCCACATTTTACTACTACTTGTGATTGCCAAGGAGGTGAAGAGTGTAAGCGTTTGGTATTAAGTATAGTGCTTCCTCAAGATATGTCTGAAATAGACAAGCAGTTGTTTATGAATGAATTTAAGCTGGCGGAGATTCCTAGTGCTCCATTAATTAACATAAATAATTATACAAGAGTACAAGCAACGGATGAATCTGGAGCACCAATTGAAAATTCGTATTGGTACGTAAAAGACCCTAAAGCCAAGGTAAAGGAGTATTTAGGATATCCTTGTTCTTTTGAAATACCAAATAGAACAGTTGAGGTAAACGGACTAAATGTATTACAGTTCCAAAATACATGGGCAGGAATTGCAGTAATTAGAAATGAAGGATTGGTGGAAGACAACCCTACAAATCCTAAGTTTATTTACAGAACTCCTTTAATTAGATTTTCTAATAAACTAATACCGTTGTTAAGTAATAATACTAAAATTAATATAGCTAAAATCTTAGATGAGAATGGAAGCAGTATGTCTTTGTCAGAACATTTGGCAACATTCTTTAAAACATTCTTTACGTACGATCAATTACATCAACAAACAATTAAGGTAACAAGTTATTGGAATTACTATTTACAAGAAACAGCTAAAAGTGATTTACCACCAGTTCAATTACCAGTGTTATTATACACACCTTTTTCTTTTAAAATTCCAGAAGACTATACAATACCGACTGAGGGATGTTCAGAAGAAATTACTTTTGATACACCTTTTGTATGTCAGTTAGCAAAAGCACTAGAAAAATGGTATGAAGATAAAAAACCAACAACAACAGAAGCCTATTTTTCATTTGACTTGTCAGTATTCTCTGAAGTAACCGAAGCTCAGTTACCACTAATACAATTATCAAATTTAGTACTACCTTACGAGTACATAAAAAACTTATAAGAAAAGTATTTTAAAAAGATGTAGATAAAAGAAAAGCGGACTTTCGTCCGCTTTTAAAATTTAACAAAGCTCTTGTTTGCAATCATAAAAACAAGCACTAAACTCTTCTTTAGTCTGAAAGTTTTGAGATTTACAATAATCAAAGCACACTCTACATGTTGGTAATGCACCACCTAGAACAAGTTTTTGTTCTTTTTTTGTTAATGTCAATCCTAAGGTTGAAATGTGTTGTAACATAATTAGTTGTTTTAAATTTCTTAAAAATAGGATATTAGTACTCTTTAAACTTTTTAAAAACCGTAAAATAAGTAAGGCTTTCCCTTTTTTATATTTATATAAAAAAGGGCTAAAATTTAGTATTAATATAATTTATAATTAGTTAATAAACCTTAGTTATATGGAAGGTTGGAATATTAACATTTAGGTAATCAAAACTTAATTTTGCTATGGTTAATCTGTGTTTTCTCTAAAGTAGTTTTGTCGGTTATAAAAGATGAAATTGTTTGGTATGAGGTTGTTTTTTTTCTTTTTTTTAATTGTTACTACAAGTCTTAGTCAATCGTTAAAATTTAAAACATTAACTACAAAAGATGGACTCTCCAATAACTCAGTAAATGATATTATAAGTGATGTTAAAGGACGACTATGGATTGCCACTTGGGATGGACTTAATCGTTATGATGGTAAAGATTTTAAAGTTTTTAAACATATAAATAACGACTCAACTTCTCTTGCAGGAAATGTAATTTATAGTCTGCAAATAGATGGATTTAAAACAATTTGGTGTTTAACAGATAATAATACCGTAAGTAGATTCGTAAATCAATCAGCCTTCCAAAACTTTTATTTTTCTGAAACGCCTGTAAACCTAAAGCTATCAAAGAAAAATAACCTTGTAGTAGAAACTAAAAGCGGACAATATTTAGAGTTTGATGGAATGAGTTTCCTGAAGGTAAACGAAACACAAGTAAAAACAAACAAACAACTAATTAATGATCAATTATTACTTAACAAGTTTCCTGAAGTAATTATTAATGAATCTTATCAAGACAGAAAAGGAAATATATGGTATGCAACAAGAAAAAGTGGGCTTTATGTAATAAGAAATAATCAGGTAGATATTCACGAAACAAAAATAGAGCACTATACCTACGATTTATATAACCCTTACAGTTTTACAGGAAATGAAATTGAAAAAATTTATGAAGACAGCTTTGGTAACATCTGGTTAGGTCATAAAGATGGAGGATTAAGTATGGCTTACGTTGGGTCTGAACATATAAACACTATTGCTCCCCATCCTGTAGAATATAGGCATTTGCCTAATGAAACTGTAAGAGCTATAACAATGGACAACGATAATAATCTTTGGTTAGGTTATTATACCAAAGGATTATATAACTATAGTAAATCAGACAAATGTTTTATTAAAAAACGATTAGAGAAAGCAAAAGAAAATAAAGATTGGGAAAGAATACGTAGTTTATATACAGCTACAGACGGTTCTATTTGGGTTGGTACTTATGCAGGACTAATTCACATAAATAAAACAAAAGTGTCTTATTACGCAGCAAAAGAGAATCCTTTACTACCAGCAAATAGGATTTATGCAATGACAGAAACTAATGATGGTAGAATTTGGTTTGCTTGTTGGGGAGGAATTGCAGTGTTCAACACAAAAAAAAATAAGTTTGAAAATGTTGAAGGAAGCGAGTTTTTAAAAGCATATCATATTCGAGACGTTTTTGTTAATGGTGAAGAACTGGCTTTAGCAACAGAAAATAATGGAATGATCCTATTTAATAGGAATAATGGAGAAAAACATCACCTTACTACAGAAAATGGTTTAACAGGTAATAGTGCATATAGTATTGATAAAGATGAAGAAACAGGGTTGTATTGGATAGCAACTTTGGGGGGAGTAACAGTTTTTGATCGTAAAAAAGGAGTAGTAAAAACTATTTCAGAGAAAGAAAACTTACCAAGCCATATGGTTTACAGTGTAATTCTTAAAGGAAAACACATATGGGTGAGTACAACTAAAGGTCTTGCTTCAATAAATAGAAAAAACTATAAAGTAAATGTCTTACATCCAGAAGAAGGATGGCAAGCTCCAGAGTTTTCAGAAGGAGCTTATTATAAAGATAACAAGGGGGTGTTGTATTTTGGTGGTATTAATGGAGTTAATTACTTCGCTCCTGAATTAATAGAGTTTAATAAGAATCTCCCTCAATTAGTTGTAGAAATAGATGGGGTAGAAAATAATAATAGTGTAGTAGAAAAAACATTTTCAGAAAATAATATCAGCCTAGGTATAACTCCTGTATCCTACCGAAAAAATCATGAAAATTTAATTTTATATAAGTTGAAAGGCTTTGATAAAGATTGGAGAGTGTATAGAACAACCCCTATTTTATATAAGAAAATACCACCTGGAGAATATGTTTTAGAAGTGAAAAATAGTTTAAGTGCTTCTAAAACAAATATATTTTCTATAAAAATAGTAATAGCCCCACCCTTTTATAAAACCTCTTGGTTTGCATGGAGTTTAGCATCAGGAGGGGTAATTATACTCATTTTAGGTTTAGGGTATAAAGTTCGTAAAGATAAAATTTACCAAGAAAAACTTAAACAAAAAATTAATGAACGAACAGCTATAATTAATAAGCAGAAGAAAGACTTAATAAAAGCTAATGTAAAGCTCGAAGATCAAAACCGAAAAATTATCAAACAAAAAGAAGAAGTACTGGCTTTACATCACAAATTAAAAAACGAAGATTTTGAAATAGATAAATTTAAAACGTTTGTATTGGCAGAGTTTAAAAAGCCATTAATGCAAATGCTACAATATAGTCAGCAAAATAACATTCCAAATGAAATACAAACAAAATTAGTTAGTCAAGCGAAAACCATGATAGATGTATTAACGGAGTGGGATTTTTTAGAACAAGTAAACCGAATAAACACTACAGAAAAATCGGTAATAAAAATCAATACATTCTTACATCATTTAACCCAAAATTTAGAACGAAAATTACTACAATCAGGAATAAATCTTAGCTATCAAACCCAAGTAGAAGACAAGTGGATAACTATTGATTTACTTCGTTTTAAACTTTTTTATAAATATATTTTCAATGACTTTATAAAGTATAGTAATCAAGGTAGTAACATACAAATAACCTATATCGAAAAAGAAAACAAACTAATACTAAAAGTAAATTCTGATAGTGGTATTTTAGTTAATAATATAAAAAGTTTACAACGCTATAGTCCTTATTTTAAAGCAGCGAAAGATTTACTATTAGAATTAAATGGAAAGTTGGATATAAATAATTCTGAAGAAGGAATTATTTCAATAAAAGTAGAAGTACCCTTTCACAAAGCAACCTCAGAAAAAGCCTCAATGATACAGTGGAATCATATAGGGATGATAAATGAGCTCCCACAAGGCAAGCACAAAGTGTTGGTATTGACTAGTGAAATGAACTATGGGATATTACAATCATTATTGGGAGAAGAAACTTATCATTTAATATTTGAAAACAATGTAGATAAATTATTTTCAGCACTTTCAAGTCTCAATGTAGATACTATAGTATTTTATGATGTAAAACTTACAAATAAAGTAGTGCAGTTCTTAGAAAACCGTAAAGAAAATATAAAACTATCTAACTGTCCTATATTATACCTATCAGAAGAAATTGGATACTTTCAAATGGAAGAAATTACTAAATTAGGAATAGATGTTACCATTCAACTTCCAGTAAGTAAAACTTTTTTACAAGCAAAGCTAACCAACTTACTAAGTAGTAGAAAAAAACTGTTTGAAACAAAAAATCACATCGGTTGGATTGAGAATCATAAAGACGAGCAATTACTATCACCAAACGAAAAGCTAGTAAAAAAGGCACTTACTTATATGCATGAATGCTTGCACGATCATACTTTTAATATTGAAAGTCTTCAAGAAAAATTAGAAATATCTAAAGTAAAATGCTACCGTGTTTTTAAAGAAATACTCAAACAATCTCCTTCAGAAGTGTTAATTAACCTAAGACTTCAAAAAGCACAACACCTATTAGGTCAAAATGTATTAAACATTTCAGAAATTAGTTTTGAGTGCGGTTTTGCCAATCCAAAATATTTTAGCAGGCAATTTAAAAAGCATTTTAATATGAGTCCTAAAGCTTACAAAGAACAAAAAGTAGTAGCATAAAAGTTAGCTTCAGATTAGGCTAATGTTAGCAGAAGGTTACTGAAACAAAAGTGTAAGAATTAAGGTGTTTTTATGAGGCTTTTTGAAATATAAGTACTCCTTTTTGAAACCATTTGACCCTCTTTAAAAAGCATCTTGAAATAGATTCGTCTCAGAATCAAAACCTAAATTATCAAATGAAAAAACACTATTTATTTATATTGTTATTATGTTTCGGGGTAGTCTCCGGAACGGTAGCACAAACTATTTTAAAAGGTACCGTTGTGTCTAAAACAGACGGAGAACCCATTCCCGGAGCAACTGTTCTTATTAAAGAGCAAAGTAAGAATGGAGCAGCTACCGATTTTGATGGTAAGTTTACGCTAAGTGTAAATAAAGATCAAGGAACCTTAGTAGTTTCTTTTATAGGGTTTCAAACACTAGAACTTCCTTTTTCGGGAAGCCAAGAGTTTTCAATAGCACTTAATGAAGAGTCGAGCGTTTTAGATGAGGTAGTACTAATTGGTTATGGTAGTGCAAAAAAAGGAGATCTTACTTCAGCAATTTCAACAGTAGAAAACATAGAATCTATGTCTAGTAGGCCAGTATCTACGTTAAATGATTTTTTACAAGGAAGTGTATCTGGTGTAACTGTTTTACAACAAGGAGGAGATCCATCTGAAGACGGTAAAGTAGTAATTAGAGGGTACGGTTCTTTTGCGAATGAAGAACCTCTTACAGTTGTAGATGGTGTACCGTATTACGGGCCAGCAATTAATCCTAATGACATCGCATCGGTATCTATTTTAAAAGATGCAGCAGCTGCTGCAATATACGGAGCACAAGCAGCTTCTGGTGTTATTGTAATTGAAACTAAAAAAGGGAAAAAAGGAAAACCAAGAATTAGTTTTGACTTTTATAGCGGTGTGCAATCAGCAGCTAAATTACCTACGCCTTTAAATGCAAAGCAACAAGCAGATGTATACAATATGGCGGCAGATAATGCAGGTGCTCCAAGACAGTCTGCTCACGATGCAGAACAAAATCCATGGGGTCAAGTAACACGTACTAACTGGATGGATGCTATTTTTAGATCAGGAGCTATGTACAATACCAATATGAATATAAGTGGTGCTACTGATAAGATGAATTATATGACCTCTTTTGGTTATCATAAAAAAGAAGGATTATTACTAAATACCTATTCAGAACGTTTTTCTTTTAGAGTAAAAACAGACATACACCTTACAGATAATATTACTATAGGTGAAAATGTGTATTATTCAAGAAGTGAAGCAGTAGGTACAAACTCAACAAGTTCTTACTCAGGTAGTATTGTAAATGCATTATACATGCCGTCATCAGCACCAATACGTGATGCAAACGGAAATTTTAGTGGAGTAGTACCAGAAAATTTATCAAATTATGCAGGAGCTTACGGAGACGTATATAATCCTGTAGCCTTGTTGTTACGTCCAGATATTAGTAATCCTGTTAATTACTTAAACGCTAACGTATACCTTAACTACGACATTACGGACGAATTAAAGTTTAAAACGAGTTATAGCTATAGTACTACGGATACGAAATATAAAAAGTTTTCTCCAAAAATTCCTGAGTTAGGAAGAACGAATTTAAACAATTATTTATATCAGAGTTACTCAGATACTAAGCGTTGGGTATGGGATAATCAATTAAGCTATAAAAAGAGTTTTGGAAATCATAATTTAGATCTTACCGCTGTTTACTCGTCACAGTTTACCGATTACGAATACTATTTCCAGCAAGGAGAAGGATTTAGTAGTGAAGAACCTTTCAATCAATTCATGTCTAATGCATCAGTAATTAGAACTCCAGAGACAGATGTGTACGAGGATGCTTTAACTTCTGCAATAGGAAGGGTGCTATATAACTATAAAGGTAAGTATTTCTTATCAGGAAGTATTCGTAGAGATGAAACCTCACGTTTAGCTAAAGAAAATCAGGCAGATTATTTTCCATCAGCTTCAGCAGCATGGAAAATATCAGGAGAAGATTTCTTTAATATTGAAACTATTAATAATTTAAAAGTAAGAGCATCTTGGGGACAAATAGGAAATATAAACTCTGTAGGGTATTACTCTTTTGATGTTCCTTTAAACACCACAAATGTTATTTTAGGAGCAGATGGTTCTTTAGACGATAAAGGTACGTATGTAGGAAGACAATCAAACCCTAACCTTAAATGGGAAATTTCAGAATCTTTAGACTTTGGAATTGATATGAATTTATTCAACAGCCGACTTTCTATTGTTGCCGATTATTTTGAGAAAACCACAAAAGGAATGATTATTCCTGGACTAGAAGATATTCACCAAGGAACGTCGGCTGCTGATGTAAATGGAGGAGAAGTTAAAAACACAGGATATGAATTTGCAGTTTCGTATAAAGATTATGTAGGAGACTTAAATTATAGTATTAGTGCAAACGCTAGTTTTCTTGATAATGAATTAAAGAACCTTAATGGGTATAACAGTAGTGGAATTGATTATATAGCGCACTCAGATAATGTTAGAAGCACATTATACCCATACAGATCTGTAGTAGGAAAAGAATTATACTCAACTTACTTAGTGCCTTACTTAGGAATTTTCCAATCACAAGAAGAAATCAATGCACATAGTAAAGATGGGCAATTAATACAGCCCAACGCAGTACCGGGAGATTTTAAGTTTCAAGACACTAACAACGATGGTAAAATAGATAATAACGACCGTGTTTTTATGGATAGTTATTTATCAGAAGTAACCTATAACTTAGGATTAAATTTAGATTATAAAGGATTTGATTTAAATATGAACTTCCAAGGAGTAGGAGGTGTTAAAGTATTTAATGCATATAAGTTTACAGCTTTCAATGCTTCTCAACAAGGATATAATTTAGATAATGGTGTATTAAACGCTTGGACTCCTGAAAATACAAACACAAATATTCCAAGATTATCAACACAAGATAATAATCAAACTTATGGAACTACATCTAGTTGGTATTTAGAAGACGCTTCTTACTTACGACTTAAAAACGTAACTCTTGGGTATACTGTACCAACAAGTAAAATGAGTTCTGTATTAAGTCAATCATCATTAAGAGTTTATGTTTCAGGAGAAAATTTATTTACAATCACAAATTATAGTGGAATGGATCCTGAAGTAGGAGGTAAAGGATTAGATGTAGGTAGATATCCTTCAGCAAGAACTATCTCTGTAGGAATATCATTGTCATTATAAAAAATAAAAACAAGAAGATGAAAAATACATATATAAAACTAATTGCATACATCGTAAGTATTCAAGTAGGATTTGTTTCCTGTTCAGATGACTTTACAAATCTAGATCCATTAGGAAGTACTTCATATGAAAACTTTTGGAAAACAGAACAAGATGCTTTGGAAGCAGTAAACAGTTTATATTATTATATGAAAGATGATGATATGTTTGGAAGAGGATTCTTTTGGTACATTAATGCATCAGATGATATGGTAACAGGGCGACTAAATGCTACAGCAGATAATGTGAAAAATTTTAATATAACTGGAGATGAAGGATATACCTCTTGGATGTACCCTCAAAGTTATAAGATAATAAGGAGAGCGAACGATGTTATTTTAAACGTTCCACTAATGAATATTAGTCAGTCAACTAAAAATCGTTTGTTAGGCGAAGCTTACTTTATGAGGGGGTTTCATTATTTCTGGTTAGCACATACCTATGGAGATAATGATAAAAATGGAGGTATCCCTATTGTTACCGAAGATAATATGAACAATGAAGCAGGAAGTTATAAACGACCACAAAGCGTCATAGAAAATTATGAATTTGTTGTTGAAGACCTAAAAAAAGCGGCAAACTTATTGCCTCTTTTTACAGAAATGGGAGAAGGTGATTACGGACGCGCACATAAAGATGCAGCCTTAGCATATATTGCAAAAACCTATTTGTATTGGGCACAATACGACAGTTCTAAATATGCTGATGTGGTAACCTATTGTGATGCAGTAACAAATTCAGGATCGGGTAGAGCACTTATTGATACAGATAACCCTAAAAAAGATTTCAGATTGTTACACAGTCATCTTAATAACTGGACGAGTGAATATATTTGGTCTGCTAATTCAGGTGTTGAAGGCGGAAGTATTTTACCAGGTGTAATGTTAGAAAATAAAGGCTGGGGGCAATATAACGGTTGGGGATATTATACACCAACAGAAAGCTTGTATAACGAATTTGAACCTAACGATGCAAGAAGAGAAGTAACCATCTTAAAATTTGGAGACGAGTTTGAATTTTTTGGAGAAACAAAAAGATACCAATCAGAAAACTCACTATCAGGGTTTCAGTTCAACAAATACATGTATGAGTATACATTTGAAAATCCAGTAGGAACGTATATAAATTCCAACGGTAACTCACCAACAACACTATATAATACTCCAATACTGCGTTATGCAGAGATTTTATTAATGAAGTCGGAAGCATTAATACAACAAGGAGGAAACGGAGATGCTGATTTAAACAGCGTAAGAGAAAGAGCAGGATTAGCTCCAGTTACCAATGCTACATTAGAAGATATAAAGCACGAAAGACGAGTTGAGTTTGCTGGTGAGTTTGCTAACAGACACTACGATTTAGTACGTTGGGGAGATGCTGCTGAAGTATATAGTAAACCTTTATATGGTAGAATTCACACAGATAGATCAAACCCAGATTCAGACTACACTGTTGAACAAGTGTGGCAAGCAAGAAATTTCGACCCTAGTTATATGCATGTATGGCCAATTCCTAATGAAGCAATTATTTCTTCAGGAATTAAGCAAAACATAGGATGGTAATTTTAGTCATTTTTTTAGTTTAATTTAAGTTTAACGAAAAGATGTCGTTGAGGCGGCATCTTTTTTATAAATGCATAAAATGAAATTTATTCAAAAGATATTTTTATACCTAATACTAGGGGTAGGAGCTATACAAGCACAAACCTCAAACCCTACTTATAAAGTACATTCTCACAACGATTATAAACAATCTGTTCCTTTTTGGAAAGCCTATGCAGCGGGAGTTCATTCTTTAGAAATAGATGTAATATTCAAAGATAATACCCTATTTGTAGCACACGAAACAGCTGAGATTATCAGCAAACACACTATAGAGTCGCTTTATTTAGATCCTTTAAGAACTGCTTTAAAGAATGATCTTCAACTTACACACAAAATACAGTTGTTAATAGATGTAAAATCAGAACCTTACAGTACGTTAAATCATTTAGTAAAAATATTAAAGAAGTATCCTGATTTAACTAAAAATGAAAATATACAGTTTGTTATTTCAGGTGGAAAACCACAGGTCAAAGATTATGTAGACTATCCGGATTATATACAATTCGACCATCAAAAATTAACTAAGATTTTAAACCAAGAAGCTTGGAATAAGGTTGGGTTAATTAGTGTTGATTATAAAAACTATTCTGTATGGAATGGAAAAGGAAGAATGGTTGCAGATGATCTTAAAAGAGTAAAAAAAGTAATTGAAACAGCACACAATTTAAACAAGCCTTTTCGTTTTTGGGGAGCACCAGATTCAGAGTCAGCTTGGAAAGTTTTTACAGATTTAAAAGTTGATTTTATAAATACCGATCAACCTTTTGAAGCTACTAAATACCTAAAAAGCTTATCAAAAAGAGTGAGCTTCAATAAAGAAAAATCAGAAGTTTACAAACCTACATTCGCCTACGATCAAAAAAACAAAAAAGTAGAAAATATCATCTTATTAATTGGTGATGGAAATGGAGTATCTCAAATTTCAGCAGCAGCTTTAGCAAATGGTGGAGATTTAACATTAACTCAATTAAGAAGTGTTGGGTTTTTAAAAACACAATCTTCAGACGATTTTACAACAGATTCTGCTGCAGGAGGTACAGCTATAGCAACAGGAACCAAAACATACAATAGAGCAATTGGTGTAGGACCAGATGGCAAACCAGTAAAAAACATCAGTGAGTTATTAGTAGAACACAATTATAATATTGGCTTAATTACTACTGATGAAATTACAGGAGCAACACCTTCGGCTTTTTATGCACATCAAAAAGATAGATCGCATATGCAACAAATAGCTACAGATCTTGAAAAAAGTGAGATTTCATTGTTTATAGGTGGTGGAGAAAAACACTTCTTAAATAAACAAACGATGCCCTTCAGTATTAAAAATACTATTGAAGAAATTGCTAACGATGAAGAAAAAGTAGGAGTTTTTACAGCAGAAGGAGGCATGCCAGGAATCAAGCAAGGAAGAGGTAATTTTTTAGCAAAAGCAACTCAACGTAGTTTGTCTTTTTTAAAGTCGAAAAAAGAACCATTTTTATTAATGGTAGAAGGAGCTCAAATAGATAGTTATGGACATTTTAACGATACCCATGGAATTATAGCAGAAGGAATTGATTTTGACAAGGCGGTAACTGAAGCGATAAAATTTGCAGATGCTAATAAAAATACCTTAGTAATTGTTACAGCAGATCATGAAACTTCAGGGTTTTCTATTCCACAAGGAAATGTAGAAAACCATATGATTGAAGGAGACTTTACAACTCACGATCATACAGGAGCAATGGTGCCTTTGTTTGCATACGGTCCACAATCAGATAAACTACAAGGGGTTTATGAAAATAGCGATCTTTTAGGGAAGGTTCTAGAAATCTTAAAGGTAAAAACTAATGAATAGATCAAGATTTTTTTTCGGTTTATTAGTGTTTATGGTGCAAGTAGCTTTAGGGCAATCGCCTAAAATTTCAGGAAGAGTTTATCATGATAAGAATCAAAATGGAATTTATGACAAAGGAGATAAAGTCCTTAAAGGGATACTTGTAAGCAATGGAAAAGATGTTGTAGTAACAAATACTAAAGGGATTTATAAAATAAAGACTTTAGAGAATAATCCACTATTTATTATCAAACCAAAGGGGTACGTTTCACCACGTACCCCACAAAATAATTTGAAGTTTTACTATCTATTTCAAGAGTTAACCAATAAAAAATCATTTGATTTTCCGTTATATATTAATAAGGAAAAAGACAAGGTGAAAATAGCGTTGTTAGGAGATCCTCAATCAGATGTAATTGATGATATTCATCATGTTAATAAGTTAGTAACAGAAGAATTAGTAAAAAACAAACCAGACTTAATAATTCCATTAGGAGATCTTTCGTTTGATAATCTTAACATATTTAAACCTCTATCAGAATCATTAGGGTTGGTTGGAGTACCTGTGTTTTATGTAATAGGGAATCACGATTTAAACTTTGGAGAACAAGAACTTTCTAATAGAGACAAAACTTACGAAGCTTCGTTTGGACCTTCGTACTATGCTTTTGAATACGGAAACAACCTGTTTTTGGTGCTCAACAACAATTTCCCAATAAATAATCGTGAGTATATAGGTAAGTTTGATGAAGATCAATTAACATTTGTGTCTCACATTACTAAGAAGTTTGCAACCAAGTATAACTCGATAAAAGTTTTTACGCATATCCCTTTGGAGTATACAAGTAATAAGGAAGAATTCATATCATTAATGAATCCTTTTGACAAAGTATTGATTGCTGCGGGGCATACACATACACAATACCATAGCTACTTTCAAAGAAATCAGAAACCAGCAGTTCATCAGTTAGTAGGAGGAGCGGTTTGTGGTGCTTGGTGGCAAGGAGCGCACGATATTCATGGAGTTCCATTTGCGATGATGTATGATGGTACCCCAAAAGGATATTGGTTCTTAGAAACAGAAGATAAGGATTATCACCTTAGTTATAAGGTTTCTGGAGCACCTATAGAAAAGCAAATGCATATTTGGGTTCCAGAGAACAAAGAATGGGATACAGAAATGAACATTTTAAATGAACCTTATGTATATGCGAATGTGTTTGCAGGAGGAGAATCTACAAAAGTTGAGCTTTCTTTTGATGGTACAACATGGCAATCTATGGAGTATTATCAAGGAGTAGCACCAGAGTTAAAAAGATTTTATTTACTTCAAGAATTAGGAAGGTATAAAGGACAAAAACTATCTAAAATGCCCAAACCAACTACAAAAAGTAAACACCTATGGAGGCTTAAAATATCTGAAAACCTTTCAAAAGGAATGCATTTAATAAGAGTTAGAGTGAAAGACGACTTATTAAAATTACAAGCAGAAGACGTAAGAGTTTTTTACAAGCAATAACAAAAGGAGGGGAGTTTCTTGATAACGGTCATTTCGAAGGAGGTTACGACTGAGAAATCTTTTTCTTGGTTTCAGTCACCTCGAAGATAGCTTACGAAGTAAGTTAAGAGGTCTTAAAGTTATGAGATTACGTCACTTTCCGCTTTAATTGTGCTCAGTGTTTGTTCGTAATAACGTTTTAAATGTCAGTTCGAGTGATTTTGTGTAACCAAGTGAAACAAAATAGTATCGAGAACCTTGTTACTACCAAATACTTCTCGATACAAAATTCCTTTTTATTATGTTTTATGAATTTCACTCGAAGTGACAGTTAGATGTAATTTTTGGCTTGCTTCCTGAGGACGTTTTATTATCGTCATTGCGAGGAGGTATGACGAAGCAATCTTTTTTTTGTTTCCCGTCATTTCGAGCGATAGCGAGAAATCTTAAAGTTATGAGTAACTCCTAATTCATGAGATTACATCACTTTCCACTTCGATCATAGTTTATCTTGAGCGATAGTCGAAAGACTCAGTGTCCGTTCGTAATGACGTTTTATTATTGTCATTGTAAAGTAAAGAAGGCTTATGAGTAAAAACCGACCTATTTTTATTTTGCTAGAATTCAAGGTTATGGAGTATAAGAGAATCCAAAGAGTTTATGGTCTGGATTCGAATACGGAATACAACGTAGAATTCAAAAAAGGAAAAATAAGTCTTGATTTTTTGTTTCGTTTTGTATCAAGACAAAATAAAAGTGTATGTTTGTGATTAGCTCACATTAAATGGATTACGTCACTTTCCACTTCGACTTCGCTCAGTATCCGTTCGAAATGACCGTTTTTGATTTACTGGATTAGGTTGTTATCCAATTTGACTTTAGTGTGTGTAAGTAACTTTATTAAGAATACTCGTAAGTACGTCTTTTTTCTAACCAGGAACTCACACTACCAAGTTCACGAGCTTGATAAAAATTATTCTCTCGTAGAATACAGTCGTTAGAAGCGTTAGTGTCTATTTTAATAAATCGGTATAAAACCAATTTTATAATAGACTCTCTTACTGACTCGTAGGTAGCTCCGTTATTTTTGTTAGTGTTAATTACTTCTTGAATAAAATTATCTATTCTATTAAATTTAGTATCAGTTAATAAGGCTTTAAAAACTACTTCTTCCATAATTCATGATTTTATATATGCAAAATTACTTGTTGGAATAATGATTTAAAAGGTGATATATGCAGAAAAAAATGTGGATTTCCGAAGTGTTTTTTATTGTAATAATAAAGAGTAGGGAGGAAGTAACCTGTTTTTAAACTATCGTTATTGAGAGGAGGTATGACGAAGCAATCTGTTTGTTGATTATTATCGCCTCGAACAGATGTGAGAGGTCTCAAAGTTATGAGTTGCTCTTATTCATGAGATTACGTCACTTTGCAGCATTTCGTTCGTAATGACGTTATGTAATGTTGGGTGGAATAATAAAGAAGTGTCAACTTACTTTAAAGTTAATTCTCTATGCTCAATTCCCCATTTAACCATCACATCTAAAGCAGTATGTAATCGCATTCCAGATTCTGTTAATTCATATTCAACCGTAACAGGAGTGGTATCGTAAATAGTACGCTTAATAATTCCGTTAGCTTCCAAATCTTTCAATTCTTTAGATAACATCCTTGGAGAAATTTTTCCAATATTTCGTTGCAATTCTTTAAAGCGCATTTTACCATATAACAAGCTACCAATGATAGATAGTTTCCACTTTCCGCTTATTACATTTAAAGTGTCTCTTAATGCTAATACATATTGAACAGAGCATCTTTTTAGCTCTTCCATTTGAACAACTGCTTCCATGTTTTTTTGGGTTTGGTATACTTTTGTATACTGGTATACTAAAGTATAGTAGTTACTTTTGTATAGCAAATATACATACTTTTGTGATATAAAAATAAGTAAACATAAAAGAATGAAACACTTAGTAATTGTAACACACCCAAATATTGAGGAGTCAAGAGTTAACAAAACTTGGATAGATGAGCTACAACAGCATGAGGATAAAGTATCCATTCATCAATTATATAAAGAGTATCCAGATTTAAATATTGATGTAGCAAAAGAGCAAGAGTTATTATTGAATTATGATAGTATTATTATTCAATTTCCGTTGCATTGGTTCAACACGCCATTTTTATTTAAAAAGTGGATGGATGAGGTATTAACGTATGGTTGGGCTTTTGGACCTGAAGGAGATAAGTTAAAAGGAAAAAAAATCCGTTTATCAGTATCTACAGGAGGTACTGAAGAAACCTATAACAGTTTTGTGTCTTTAGAAGAGTTATTAAAATCAGTGACTGTTTCATTTCAGTATTGCGGATTAGAAATGTTGCCATTACACGTGTTTTACGGAGCTAATGATAATCCGAAGTTTGAAGATATAAAAGTAAATTCTAAACAATACGCAGATTTAATCTTATAATTATAAAAACCATAAACAATGAAAAATTTAAAAAATCCTTTAGTGTTCGTATTCATTGCATTTGCAACACTATCGTTTACTACCATTATAAAAGAAGTAAAAAAAGTAAATACCAAAGAAAGTAAAGTGGTATGGAAAGGTTATAAAGTAACAGGTTCTCACGAAGGAACGGTTAGTTTACAATCAGGAGTATTAAACTTTGAAAAAGAGAAGTTAGTAGGAGGGGAGTTTACAATAGATATGACTTCTATAGCTGTGACAGATTTATCTGGAGAGTACCAAAAAAAGTTAGAAGGGCATTTAAAATCAGACGATTTTTTTGGTGTGAATAATCATCCAACAGCAAAATTAGTTTTTACTAAGGTGAAAGCTAAAGGAAAGAATTCGTACGAAGTAACAGCTGACCTAACAATTAAGAATAAAACAAATCCTGTTACTTTTCAAATTTCTGTATATGGAGAAAAAGCAACAGCATCGTTAAAAGTAGATAGAGCAAAGTATGATGTAAAATACGGTTCTACAAGCTTTTTTGATGGTTTAAAAGATAAAGCAATTTACGACGAGTTTGATTTGGTGGTTGATTTGGTTTTTTAAAACCCAACTAAGATTGTATGTATACCTCAAACCAATGTTTGGGGTATGTTTTTTAAATAGAGTTAAACAAGAATCCCTTATGAAACGAACGACGTTTTTACAGTTATTAGGGTTAGCATCAGTAAATTTGAGTATGGGAACATTAAGAGGTTTAAAAAAGTTATCAGATAGTTTACCTGTTTCTCAAACAATGCCAGTATTGTTTTTAGGACATGGTAGCCCTATGAACGCGATTGAAGAAAACGAGTTTACGAGAGGTTTTCAACATGTTTCAAAAACACTTCCAAAGCCAAAGGCAATCATTTGTGTTTCGGCACATTGGTTTACCAAAGGAACAAAAGTAACAGCAATGGAAAAGCCTAAAACAATTCATGATTTTAGTGGTTTTCCTCAAGAGTTATTTGAACAGCAATATCCAGCAATCGGAAGTCCTGAACTAGCAAAAGAAACCAAACAATTGTTACATCCTAATTTTGTAGAATTAGATGAGCATTGGGGGTTAGACCATGGTGCTTGGACCGTATTAAAACATTTATTTCCGAAGGCTGATATACCCGTAATTCAATTGAGTATTGATTATACCAAAAATGCTAACTATCATTTTGAATTAGCCAAACAGCTAACATCGTTAAGACAGAAAGGTGTATTGATTATTGGTAGTGGAAACATTGTTCATAATTTACGAATGGTTGACTGGAAAAATTTTGATAAGGATAATTACGGATATGATTGGGCTATTGAAGCAAGAGAAACGGTTAACACATATTTATTAGAAGGAAATTATCAACCTTTGATTGATTATACAAAACAGTCAAAAGCTTTTCAGCTTGCAATACCAACACCAGATCATTATTTACCGTTAATTTATAGTTTAGGATTGCAACAAAAAAATGAAGAAATTCAGCTTTTTAATGATAAACTATTAGCGGGTTCTTTAAGTATGACCTCGCTAAAAATAGGATAATAAAAAAAGTCTGTATAGATGGGGTCTACACAGACTTTTTATAAAAATAAAGAGGGGTTACGATTTTTGTTTTATTGCATTAATCGTTGTTCTTACCACAAACCAGCAGAAACATACAATACCTAAAGAGAATACAATATCTCCTATCATTCGCATCCATTTTAAAGTTTGTACTGTTGGATTGTATAATAATTCAGGATCTCTGGCAAAAGAATATCCTTTGGTAATAGAAGTGTAAGCTTGAATTATACCAACAGGTAGTAAGCTTAACACAACCATTAAAACTAATCCACCATTTAAAAACCAAAATGCATTTTTTACGAGCTTTTCGTTCCAAGCAATGTTTGAATACAAGCGTAGGCAGATTAAAATAAAGCCCATACCTAACATCCCATATACTCCAAATAGAGCAGTATGTGCGTGTACAGCAGTTGTGTTTAATCCTTGAATGTAATATAGAGCAATAGGAGGGTTGATTAAGAACCCGAAAACACCAGCACCTACCATGTTCCAAAAGGCAACAGCAATAAAGAAAAAGATAGGCCATTTGTAACGTTGAATCCAAGCATTCTTTTTCAATAAATTCCAGTTTTCTCTAATTTCAAAGCCCATTAAGGTTAATGGAACCACTTCTAAAGCACTAAACGTAGCTCCTAAGGCAATGGCTTGTACTGGAGTTCCTGAATAATATAAGTGATGTAAGGTACCAATGATACCACCTGCTAAGAAAATGGTAGCTGAGGCTATCGCTGTTTTTCCTGCTGTTTTGGTAGAAATAATTTTCATACGAGAGAAAATATAGGCAATAATCACCGTAGCAAATACCTCAAAGAATCCTTCTACCCATAGATGTACGAGCCACCATCTCCAATAATTAATTACAGGGAGAGAACTGTTTTCTCCATACATTAATCCTGAGAAAAAGAACATACCAATAGCAACTACAGCTATTAATAGGATAGAAAGCAAATGTTTTGAGTCGTCTTTTTTACGGATACCATACAGTACGTGTCTACCAACCATAACTACCCATAATATTAAACCAATACCTAAGAATATTTGCCAGAATCTACCTAAATCCATGTATTCATATCCTTGGTGACCAAAGAAGAAGTTAGTAGTTAAATCCAAAAATTGGTGCACACCTAACCATTCTCCCAACATAGAACCCAAAACAATAATTAATAAGGCTATAAACAAGAAATTAATTCCAAAAACTTGGTACTTCATTTCTTTACCACTAATAATTGGAGCTAAGAATAATCCTGTTGCTAACCATGTAGCGGCAATCCAAAATACAGCAAGTTGTGTATGCCAGGTTCTAGAGATTGAATACGGAAGATATTCTGATAAATTAAAGCCAAAGAAAGCTTGACCTTCTACCGTATAATGTACAGTAACAATACCCAAAACAACTTGTAATACAATAAGAAGTGAAATGACTAAAAAGTACTTTAATACTGCTTTTTGAGATCTAACTAATTTTAAGTCTAATAAGGGATCATTGCTTGGGTTTGTTACCGCTTCTCCTTTTTCATGATTTCGAATATAGTAATAGGTTAATACTCCTATAAATAATAACAATAAAATTATTGAGAATCCTGACCATAGTTGAGAATCGGGAGTAATTGTGTTATTAATCAACGGTTCGTGAGGCCAGTTAGAAGTATAGGTATAGTCTTGATTGGGTCTTTCTGTACTGGCAGCCCAAGAAGTCCAGAATAAAAAGGCATTAAGCTTTGCTAGTTTATCAGTATCTGTTAAAGCTCCTTCTGGAATGGCATATTTTTCATGACCTTTTGAAAAAATGTTTGCATAATACGCTGAGTTTGCTTCAATGGCTTCTTTTCGCTCTTTAGAAATTGTTATTGATTGGTCTTTTTCATTAAAAGTGTTGGTTCTAATATCTTTTACCAAACGAGCTTTTAAGGCAGCTTTGTTTTCTTCATCTAAAGCATCATAGTTGGTGTTAAAGTCTTTTTTAGCCCAGTAGTTTAATAAGTAAACTGCTTCTTTGTGTATCCAATCAGCTGTCCAGTCTGGAGCTACATAACTTCCGTGCCCCCAAATAGAGCCGACTTCCATTCCTCCGATAGATTCCCAAACATTTTGTCCATCTTGTATGTCTTTTTTAGTGTATATAGTTTCATTACTTCCGTTAACTTTTACTGTTTCAGGTATAGGGGGTTGGGTTTGATAAATTTCTGTACCTACCCATATTAATGCAATAAATGATAATACCACTACTGCAATAAATCCAGTCCAAATTTTTCTCATTATTAGTTATTTAATTTAATTGATTTTCTAATTTGATTGCTTTTTTAAATAGAATATTGTTTTCTAAGTGAATGTGTTTGTGTAAGTCTTCTTCAAACTCTTGTAGCATTGCTAAAGCAACTTTGTAAGTGTTACAAGCGTCTTCAGGCGGAGTGTAATTATTGGTAAGTTTTGCAATTGTTCTAAATCTACTACCTTCATTATCATGTTCAGTATGCATCATATTTATAGGGTTTTCTACCGTACCAAATGGAGGAGGAGAAAAGGGAGTATTTGAGTTACTCGCTTCAACTAACTTTTTTATAAAAGGAAATAAAATAAGTTCCTCTTTTTTCATATGGGTAGTAAGTTCTCCTGCACTTTCTTTAAAGAGTTGCAAAACCTCGTGTAGCTCAGGATGGTTGTTACCATGTACTTTAGCTAGTTTGGTTAAATATTCTAAAATTTCAGGAATTTGTTTTTCCACATAGGTATGGTGATTTTGGTAGATATAATCACACAAAAAATCTAAGGACCAGCTTTGATAATCGTTAGTAGATTTAGAACCTTTATCAATGCGAGTTAGTTTATTGATTAATATATCAGGAGCAATGTTCTTTTTTTTAGCAACCTCTTGAATAGTTCTGTTACCGTTGCAGCAAAAATCAATTCCGTATAGTTTAAAAATTGTAGCTGTTTTATAGTTATTTGCAACTATGTCTGCTACTATTGAGTTGTTATTTATCTTCATTTTGTTTTTATTTAATGTTTATAAATTATAAAAAGATCTTTTTGTCTTTTATTGTTCTAAATTTTTTTATTCTCGTTTTAGCCAAAAAGTATTTTTCTTGTCGTTGGTGTATAATACATCATGTAGGGTGTTTCCTTCTAACATTTTTCTCAAGTTATCTCTAATCTCTACAAATTTAAAGTGAAGAGGGCAGGGAGAGCTATCGTCGCATTGTTTTAAACCCAATCCGCAACCCGTATAAATACTATCACCATCTAATACACGAACCACATCGCTTAAGCGAATTTTTTTAAGGTCAGCTTTATTAATTACAAATCCGCCATAAGGACCTTTAATAGAATCAATGATATTATTTTTTGTTAAAATTTGTAATATTTTCCCTGTGAAAGCTTCAGGAGAATCAATAGCGGCAGCAATAGTTTTTACACCAACTTTATTATCTAAGCTAGATTGTTCTGCAACAAAAATAGTTGCTCTTAAACCGTATTCACAAGATTTTGAAAACATATAAAATAATATGTTACAAAGATATTAGTTTTCTTTATAAAAGACACTAAAGTCTTTTATTTTTTTATAAAAAAAGCATCATAAAAAAATGATGCTTTTGAATGCTTTTAAGACTTAGTTTTTTCGGTACCAGTAAGCGGTTCTACCAAAGGCAGCAAAACCTATGTAGCCTCTAATCTTTAACTTGTTGTCGTTTTCAAGTTTAATATAACATTTATATTCTTTTCCGTTTTTAGGATCTAAAATTTTTCCACCACTCCATTCATCACCATCTTTTTTTAGACCTGTTAAAATATTCATTCCTAAAATAGGATTGTTTTTACGCTTTCCACTACACTTATCACAAACAGCTTCTTGACGATTTTTGTCTGTAATCTCAATAATTTTAGCGTAAGCCTTTCCATCTTTTTCATATACTTCTATTACTGAATCAACTTTATTAGTTTCTTCGTCACGATTTTCCCATTTTCCGAAAATAGTTTGTGCGCTCATCGATAAGCTAACGGATGTAAATAATAAAGCAAAAAATATTTTTTTCATAATTTAAAAGTTTTAATAGTATTTTAATTCTCAAAAAGTATTCCAATTAATTAATCGTATTGTGCATCAAAGTTACTATCCCATTTTCCTTGTACACGTAATACTTGTTCTATAATATCTCTAGCACAACCATTACCTCCAGTTTTATCAGAAATGTATCTTGAAATTTGTTGTATTTCACGAGCAGCATCGTTAGGGCAAGAGGGCATACCAACGAGTTTCATTACAGGGTAATCAGGGATGTCATCTCCCATGTATACTATATTTTCTGGGTTTAGTTTGTATTTTTTAACCAATTCATTAAACTGTTGAATCTTATCATGAGCTCCTAAATAAATATCGGTAATACCTAAGCCTTCTAAACGTGTACGCACTCCTTCGTTTTTTCCACCAGAGATAATACAAACCTTATAACCAGCTTTTACAGCTGCTTTTAAGGCGTATCCATCTTTAATATTCATTTGACGTACAAGCTGTCCGTCAGGAAAAACGGTTACGATTCCGTTAGTTAATACTCCGTCTACATCAAAAATAAAGGTATCTATTTGAGGTAAGTATTCTTTATAACTCTTTTCCATTTTGTTGGATTGATTTTGTAATAAGTTTATAAATTTCTTGTTGTTCAGCATTTAATAATGCTAAATGGTTTTGAATAGTTTTTTGGTCATTTCTTTTGGCAGGACCTGTTTGTGCTGCCTTAGGACTCAATTCGGTTATTTTTTGAGCTGTTTCCCGAATTAGAGGTAGTAATACTTCAAAAGGAACTTGATATTCGTTGCAAATATCAGCGCCAATTTTATACATGTGATTAGTGAAATTGTTTACAAAAACGGCAGCAACATGTAATCGTTTACGTTGCTCCGAGTTGATTCGATATACCTTTTTTCCAATAGATTTAGCAAGGGTCTCTAATAACTGCAAATCTTCTTCGTTTTCAGCTTCTAAACAAAAAGGAATTTCATCAAAGTTTACATCTTTGTCTTTAGAAAAACTTTGTAATAGATAAAAAATACCCTTGCGTCCACTGTTTTGTAACGATTGCATAGCTACACTACCAGAAGTGTGTACAACTAAGCCGTTTTTTTGTTCAATTTTACGAGAAACATCACCAATAGCATCATCAGAAACCGCAATGATATACACATCGGCTTCTGTTAAAAGTTCTATACTATTTGTAATAGGAGTAACTTCTTTTAAATGCTCTATTTGCTCTATATTTCGAGCATACATTTGTACTAACGATACTTCGTTTGTTTTACTAAAAGCATTGGCTAAATGTGTAGCTACATTACCGCCTCCTATAATGGCAACCTTAATCATAGCACGAAGATATTGAAATTAATTAAAATTATTTTCGCATATTTGTACCATTATGATTGTATAAGTCACCTCAAATAGTTGTGTTGCTTGAGCAACAAATAGTTATGTCTTATTTCTTTTAAGACAATTTTATGTATTAATAAAACTTTATAATGACTGAAAACAATCAAACATCAAAACAAACTATATTCTCACTTTTTAAAGATGCTGTTTTAGGAAGACAGCAAGATTTTACGACAGGAAGTATTGGTAAAGCAATTTTTGTATTAGCAATTCCGATGATTTTGGAAATGCTGATGGAATCTATTTTTGCCTTGGTAGATATTATTTATGTATCTAGAGTAAGCGTAAATGCTGTAGCTACTGTAGGGTTAACAGAGTCTGTACTTACGTTAGTGTATGCTGTAGCCATAGGGTTAAGTATGGCAGCAACAGCTTTAGTCGCTAGAAGAACAGGGGAGAAGGATTTAGAAGGAGTAAATCAAACAGCAGTGCAAGTTATATTTTTAGGAGTTTTTATTTCTATCCTTATTAGTATTGTTGGAATTGTATATCCGAAGGAAATATTAGCACTTATGGGAGGCGAGCCTGATTTAATTGCTGAAGGTTACGGATATACTCGTGTATTATTGGGTGGAAACATAACAGTAATGTTATTGTTTTTAATCAATGCTGTTTTTAGAGGAGCGGGAAATGCATCCATTGCAATGTGGACGTTGATTTTATCAAACGGATTAAATATTATACTTGATCCTATTTTTATTTTTGGGTTAGGTCCAATACCTGCATATGGAGTAGAGGGAGCGGCTATTGCAACAACGATTGGAAGAGGGACGGCAGTTATAGCGCAATTAGGAGTATTGTTTTTTGGAGCAGGTAAAATAAAAATAGCGTTTAAAGATTTAGTGGTTAGAGTTCCTGTAATGATAAACTTAATAAAAGTATCATTAGGAGGAATAGGGCAGTTTATTATCGGAACTTCAAGTTGGGTATTTTTAATGCGAATTATGTCCGAATTTGGTAGTGAAGTGCTAGCAGGATATACAATTGCCATTCGAATAATGATGTTTACCTTGATGCCTGCTTGGGGAATGAGTAATGCAGCAGCAACATTGGTAGGTCAAAATTTAGGAGCAGAACAACCTGAGAGAGCAGAGAAGTCTGTTTGGATAACGAGTAAATATTGTGCAATTTTTATGGGAGCAGTCTCATTGATTTATATATTCTTTGCTCCAACTTTTTTAGGATGGTTTTCTGAAAAGACTGAAGTTGTTGAAAATGGAGCTTTGTGTTTGCAAATTATGGCAGCTGGATACATAGCATATGCTTATGGAATGGTTGTAATTCAATCTTTTAATGGTTCAGGAGATACCAAAACACCAACCTATATCAACTTTGTGTGCTTCTGGTTATTTCAATTACCGTTTGCATACATAATGGCTATTACGTTAGATTTTGGTCCTATAGGAGTCTTTTTAGCAATAACTTTAGCAGAAATTTTAATAGCTGTTGTTGGTATTTGGATGTTTAAAAAAGGAAAATGGAAAACAGTTAAAGTGTAAACTTCATTTAGTAAATTAGCTATAATTATTTTAAAGGAAGTACTATATAAAACAATACAATAAATGAAACTAGATATATTAGCTTTTGGAGCGCACCCTGACGATGTTGAATTAGGATGTGCAGCGACCTTATCTAAAGAAATTTCAGAAGGAAAAAAAGTTGGGATAGTTGATTTAACTCGTGGAGAGTTAGGAACAAGAGGTTCTGCCGAATTGCGTGATAAAGAAGCATCAATAGCCGCTGATATTTTAGGAGTATCAATACGAGAAAACCTAGGTTTTGCAGATGGTTTTTTTAAAAATGATAAAGAACATCAACTAGAGGTTATAAAAATGATACGTAAGTATCAACCAGAAATAGTGTTGTGTAATGCTATTGATGATCGCCATATTGATCATTCTAAAGGAAGTCAGTTAGTGTCTGATGCTTGTTTTTTAAGTGGTTTACTTAAAATAGTAACTGAGTTAGATGGAGCTCAACAAGAAAAATGGAGACCGAAACAAGTTTATCACTATATACAATGGAAAAATATTGAACCTGACTTTGTGGTAGATGTTACTGGTTTTATGGACAAAAAAATAAGTTCAGTTATGGCGTATTCATCACAGTTTTTTGATCCGAAAAGTAATGAGCCAGAAACGCCTATAACTAGTAAAAACTTTACCGATAGTATAGAGTATAGGGCAAGAGATTTGGGTAGATTAATAGGAGTTGATTTTGCAGAAGGCTTTACATCAGAACGTTACGTGGCAGTAGAAAATTTAAGTAAATTAATTTAAAAAAAAGTTTTGCCACAATGTAAAAAGAATGTATATTTGCACCCGCAAGTTACATGGTGATTGTAGCTCAGCTGGTTAGAGCGCCGGATTGTGGTTCCGGAGGTCGCCGGTTCGAACCCGGTCTTTCACCCAAAAACCTTCTCAATTTGAGAAGGTTTTTTTGTGTTTTAAATTTACTTTTAAAATTAGTGTTGAATAAAAAAGCCTCTCAGTTTATTGAGAAGCTTTTCTGTTTTCTAGCCATTGCGCGTATTTGTCTTTATGTTTAAAGCGTTTGTGTGTCCATAAATAAAACTCTGGTTGTGCTTTGATATTTTTTTCGGTAATTTCTAAATACTTGTCTGTTATTTGATAGTTTTCGAAATCTTTTGGATTTTCTGTTATCAGTTCAAATTCAACTTCAAAATAACCTCTCTTAACTTTTTTTGCAACATAGTTGACTACAGCAAAGTTATATTTTTTTGAAAGTATTTCAGCTCCAGTATGTACTGGAACCTTAATACCTAAGAATTTAGCCCAATAATGAGTTTTGTGTATTTGAGGAGATTGATCGCTTAATAATATGTATATTCCTTGTGTGTTATTTATGTAATTTTTGTGAATTCCTTTGACAGTTTCAGAAGTTTTTAAACCAATAATTCCGAATTTAGTTCTTGAAGTTTTTACAGCTTTTTCAAAGTATTTGTTGGCAAGCCTTGTATAGGCACCAAAAACTTCTCCGTCCAAAACTAAAGGAAGTCCAAAAGACCATTCCCAGTTAGCTTGATGTGCTCCTACTAAAGCAATGCTTTTACCTTCTTTAGTTAGTTTGTTTACTAGTTCAGGGTTTTTGTATTTGTAGCGTTTATGTATTTCTTTTTTACTAATGGTAAAAGACTTAATGCTTTCAAAAATTAAATCGACAAAGTGTTTGTAAAACTTTCTTGCAATGTTTTTTATTTCCTTGTCGCTTTTATCTGGAAAAGCTTTTTTTAGATTTTCTACAACCACTTTTTTACGGTATCCAATAAGGTTGAATATAATAAGACGGAAAAAGTCAGAAATTATATATAATAATCTCATGGGGAAAATTGATAGCATCCATACTAGTGGATAAACAATAATAAATAAGAATAGTTTCATTAAATGATATTTTTGACAAATATCGTATTAATTACTGAATGATTTGTTTTGTTAACTTTTGTTTATGTTTGTGGATATATATAAATTATGAGTCAAATTATTATTATACTAATTGTAGCTAATGTGTTGGTATCTTTAAAAGGATTTAGTGATGCAGCTTTTTTTGATCGTTATAAATTTCAAGTTCAAAGAATATTAGGGGGAGAGAAAATACGAATGTTAACTTCAGGTTTTTTGCATGTAGATTGGTTGCATTTAGGATTTAATATGTATGCTTTGTATTTATTTGGAAAAGTAGTTGACTCAAGTTTTGGTACATTCAATTTTATTTTAATCTATTTTGTAAGTTTAATATCGGGAAGTATGTATTCGTTGTATCAACATAAAAAAACGCCTTATTATAGTGCGGTTGGTGCATCAGGAGCTGTGTCTGGAGTAATATTTTCTTCTATAATGTTATATCCAAGTATGGAGTTGGTTATGTTGCCAATACCAATACCAATTCCAGGATATGTTTTTGGTGTAGGATATTTATTGTATTCTATTTACGGAATGAAAAACCAAGTAGGTAATATCGGTCATTCCGCTCATTTAGGAGGTGCTATTGGTGGATATTTGATAACATTAGTGTTGCGACCAGGTGTGATAACAAATCATACAATAATGGTTGGTATTATGGGAGTAATTATTCTAGGATTGTTTTTATTTGAAGATAAGCTAAATAAATAAAAAAAACCGAAACATTAGTTTCGGTTTTTTTTGAGCGGGAGACCAGGTTCGAACTGGCGACATTCAGCTTGGAAGGCTGACGCTCTACCAACTGAGCTACTCCCGCGGTAAAGACTTTTGTAATTTCTTACAATTATGTAAAATTTGAGCGGGAGACCAGGTTCGAACTGGCGACATTCAGCTTGGAAGGCTGACGCTCTACCAACTGAGCTACTCCCGCGGTAAAGACTTTTTGTAATTTCTTACAATTATGTAAAAATTTGAGCGGGAGACCAGGTTCGAACTGGCGACATTCAGCTTGGAAGGCTGACGCTCTACCAACTGAGCTACTCCCGCAGTAAAGCGGTTGCAAATATAATACTGCTTTTGTTATTTACAAAGACTTTTTTGTAAAAAAAAATGAAAAAAAAGCACACTTTTTATAAGTGTCAGATAATGAGTTAAGTATTTTTTTTAGAAGAACACTTATTTAAAAAAGAAGTTAATTCAATATTAGCACTTGGGCCATAAGCAGCTAAAATAGTGCCTTTTGTTCCGTCGTGCATTGTTAATATATAAAGAATACTTAAATCAGCAGGGTTAGAATAACCTTCATACCTATACTCTTCATCAATAGTAACGTCTTTAACGGTATATTCTTTTTTAGTATCTACGTCAATTAATTTATTATTAATAAGATGATAACTAGCAGTGTATCCTTTGTTTTTATAATATTCAATTTTATTTATTTCATGTTTAGAATTGTTATTCATAGTGTATGAGTATTAAAGTTACATTCAAAAGTATAGAATCAAAAAGAACAAGATTAACTTATATGAGTTAAATATTAATCTATTTAAGTTAATTTATAAAACCATATGAAACTAATTTTGTAATAAATTAATAAACTAAATTAATGACTGTGTTAGCAAAACATAAAAGGCAATTATTATTTATTTACTCCTGTGAATCCAGTTTTAGTAAAGAAATGTTAGCTTATGCTTCTGCCGTAGATAAAAAGCTACAGATTATAAATATTTGTAAAGAAAAAATTTCAGATACAATATGGTTAGAAATAGCTGCTATGTTAAATGTAACATTAGGAGAGTTGTTTTCACCTAAGCACTCAAATGCTGAGAATGTAGGAGATGTAACGAGCTTTGATGAGACAGACTGGTTGAAATTAATAAATAGCAAACCTAGTTTGTTACAGGTTCCTATTGTTGTTAATGCAGATAAAGCTTTGAGAATTAAAGAAAAAACTGATATGATGAATGTGTTAGATAATTAGAAAATAATTTTAGGGAGTAAGCCGAAAACCCTTTAAGAGAGTAGGTATAAATTTAAACTGAATAATTATGAAAATATCAAAATTAATTTTAGCAACATTATTAACAGCAGTTGTAATGGTTTCTTGTGAAAACAAAAAAGAAAAAAAAGAACAGGTAAAAGAAAAAATGGATGAAGTGGAAGCGAGCGTAGAAGAAGGAATAGATGAAATTGAAGAGAGTTTTTCTGACCTAGGTGATTATACTTTTGAAAAGAAAAGTGAGGTAACAAAATCAATTAACAAAGGAATAGATAAATTAGATGCTGAGATTGATAAATTAGAGAAAAATGTAAGTGATAGTTATAATGATGCAAGTGAAAGTGTAAAGAAAGAGCGTCAAGAATTGTTAGCTTCTTTAAAAAATAAAAGAACAAAACTTAAAGCAAGCATGGAAAAATTAAAGAATAGTTCTGAAGATACTTGGGATGATGTGAAAAAAGGGTTTGAGAAAGCTTATGATGATGTAGAGAATGCTTTTGATAAATTAGCTGATGAATTAAATAGTTAATATACATTTTACAAATAATCCATCCTAAAAAAGCAGTTCACAACGAACTGCTTTTTTTATTTGTGATAATTATAAAAACTTTTTAAATGGTTACAGATTTTTTCAAATTTACATCCCAGTAGTATGCACTGTTTATAATAACTTTAAGGATAATAATGGTGTGAAGGTTGTTATTTTTTAAGTCTTGTTGTGAGAGTAACTTATCTATAATTCCTTTTGATTCGTAATGAATGCCCTTACCTCTGATTGATAAATATTGTTTGTCTGTGTTGTTAGTAAAAGTTAAGAGTAAGTCATTATCTTTTTCAATGTTTTTATAGTGTTCAGATTCTTTATCTGATAAAAACCACAAAGCTCCATCATTGTCAATTGTTTTAACAGTCATAGGGCAAATCGAAGGGTTTGGTTTACTTAACGAACTAATTAACATGCATGTTGGGGTGTTTATTAGGATAGACTGAATTCTTTCAATAGCATTTTTATCTACTAAATCATTTTTTTTCATCTGTCTAATCTTTATAAAATTATTATGTACAAAGTTGAGGAAAGTATAGTTTTTTTTTAACTCAAAAAGAAAAAAAAAGAGCTTATATAATATTATGTTAAGTGTTTTTTAGTAGATACTTTATTAATTTAAATTGTTTTTTAAGTTCATTTTAACTTTACATTAAAAAATAAAAAGTAAAATAATCATTTAAGAGGCTTTGTAAAAGTTTAAAAAAAACTACTTTTGATTGTTTGGAGGGAAGAGTAGTATTTAATAATGTAAATTGACATGAAAATTTATTTAAAATTTGATGCTAACACAGCTTTAAAATCTTTTTTAACGTATCATTTAAAAGAGTTAAGCTTGCCCTTTTATGTAACAAGCTCTCAAGAAGTAGTTTTTGAAAAGGAACTTTCTTTAAATGAAAAAGAAAAAATAAAAGAATTATTAGCTCCTTTTAAAATAGATATTACTAACGATGAAAAGTTAGATGTTGTTCAGCGAATAAAAATAATTATTGATGAGATGTTGAAAGATGAAGCAGCAGCAAGGATGAATGCTTCTGATTATTTGTCTGATAAGTTAAATTATTCGTATGCTTATTTATCTAACTTGTTTTCTGAATCAAACCACACCTCAATAGAAAACTACATAATTTTAAGAAAAGTAGATGTAGTTAAAGAATTATTGTTAAATAGTAATTTAACATTAACTGAAATAGCCTATAGATTAAACTATAGTAGTGTCGCTCATTTGTCAGGGCAGTTTAAAAAAGTAACTGGACTTACCACTTCTACTTTTAAACGTATAGTGGAAAAACGTAACCAATAATCAGGTATTAGTTAATTATGGCTAAAGATAAATTAAAAATTATTTTAACAGACGATGATATAGATGATCGTATGTTTTTTGAAGATGCTATTGAGGAGATAAATATTGCCTCAGAGCTAAAAACATTTAACCATGGACAAGATTTAATGAGTTATTTGTGTAATGATTGTAAAGAGCTTCCAAATTTAATTTTTTTAGACTTGAATATGCCTATTAAAAATGGTATGGAATGCTTAATAGATATTCGTAAAACTCCAAAATTACAAAGTATAATAGTAGCTATATACTCAACATCTTCTTCAGAAGAAGATATTGAAGAGGCGTTTGTTAATGGAGCTAATATATACATAAACAAACCTACATCTTTTAAAGAATTAAAGAAAGTTATAAAAAAAGTGCTGCAAATTAATTGGCAGTACCAAACTTCAAATTTAAATAAAGATAACTTTTTATTAAGAATTTAGCTATGTTTGAAAATAGTTTTACTCAATCAAATAAAGCTTATGTTGTTACTTCATCTATAGCTATAGGTATGTTACTTGTAGTCTTTATAGTGTCTTATGTTTTTTTTCAAGACTTTCAAAATGCTACAGACTCTTCAAAAATTAATTATGATGAATATATAAAGCTAGAGGAGCTTTCAAAAAAATATAAATTAATGCAAACCGAGCATTTAGAAGCGGCTATTTTAAGAAGAAAATTAGACCCAGATAAATGGTATACTATAAATAACGATATATATATAAGTATTCAAGGTTTGTTATTTGATTTTAGAAATAAGCCTAAACAGTTAGAGCGTATTAATAAAATAGCGGAAGAACAAAATAAACTATTTGGTAATTTAGTAGAGTTAGATACTACCTTTAGTTCTTTAAGAAATAGTATAAAAAAGAAGAAAATTTTAGGAATAAACTCTTCTTTACATAAAATAGACTCTATAAAAAAACATATTTTAGAACAACAGAAAGAAGATATTTCTAAACTAGTAACTTATCGTGAAGAGAAGAATGAATCAGTTATTAGAATGATGGTTATATCGTCTGCTTTTGCATTGCTTTTATTATTATTTTCTTTATATAGATTGTTTGTGAGTCGTAAGTTGTACTTTAAAACAAACTCACTTTTAAAAAGTATTTTAAATGCTTCTACTGATATAGTTAGAGTTTATACTCCTGTTTATGATAATAATAAAGAGGTAATAGACTTTAAAATTGAATATGCAAGTAGTGCGAAAGAAATATATGGTTACAATAGTAAAGAACTGTTGGGTAGGCTAGTTACTGAAGTTTATCCTGAGTTAAAAGTATCAGGAGAATTACAAAAATTAATAGATTCCTTTTCCTTACAGAAATCAATAGAAGAAGTTTCTGAAATTGATGTAGATGAAGAAAAAATAACATATTTAAGACGTTTTTTCCCTTCTCAAGATGATATAAAAGTGATTATATCAGATATATCAAAATCAAGAAAATATGAGAAAGACTTATCTAAATTAAATCATGAATTAAAATTAAGTAATGATTTATTAAAAGAAGCAGAGAAAATAGCTGAGATGGGGAGTTATATATGGTTTATGAAAGTAGACCATACTATTTTGTCAGATAATGTTTATAGGATTTTAGGATATAAACCACAAGAGTTCGCTTCTTCTTCTGTAAAGTTTAGGGAGTTTGTACATCCAGATGATTTAGAGCTTTATGATAAGAATATAAACGAAGCTTATCAAAAAGAGCAGGCGGTTGAATTTATTTTTAGAGTAATAACGAAAGAAAATGTAATAAAACATTTGTATACAAACGGAGCATTTAATGAACATGACAACAAAATAACGATGATTGGGATAATTCAAGATGTAACTAAACAGGTAGAAACAGAATTGCAGTTGCAACAAAAAAATGCTGAATTAGTACATCAAAACGTAGAGTTAGAATCTTTTAATCGTATTGCAAGTCATGATTTACAAGAACCATTAAGAAAAGTACAAATGTACCTGTCAAGGCTCACAAATGATGATGAGTTATCAGAAAAAAACAAACAGTATATTGAAAGGGCTAATAGCGCTAGTTTAAGAATGCGTACATTAATAAATAATTTATTGTCTTTTTCTAGAATAAATAGAAAAGAAGACGATTTGTCATTAGTAAATTTAAATAATGTACTACAAGATGTAATAGATGACTTGTCATTAACTATAGAAGAAGCTAATGCTGTTTTAGAGTATACAGAATTGCCTGCTGTAAAAGGGATAGAGTTTCAGTTAAATCAGTTATTTAACAATTTAATATCTAATGCAATTAAGTATCGTAATAAAGAAAAGGATCTAAAAGTAACCATAACTTCTAAAAAAATTGAAGCTATTGATATTGATGAGCCTTTCGTAAAAAATCATCAAGCATATTATTTAATTAAAGTAATAGATAATGGTATAGGTTTTGACAATAATATGAGAGATAAAATCTTTGAAATGTTCCAACGTTTACATCTAAAGCATGAATATTCTGGAACAGGTATAGGATTAGCTATTTGTAAAAAAATTGTATTAAAACATCAAGGGTATATTCAAGCTACAGGAATAAAGGGTAGTGGTGCTGTGTTTACAATATATTTACCAGCATAGTTTAAGTTTTTAATGAATTCTAAAGATTATATAACACAAAGTAAAAATTATATAACACACGGTTTTTAGATACACTGCATCTTTGTAGTATAATTTAAAAACAAGAAAAACATGAAGAATTTAATCAAATTATTAAGCATTTTAGGAGTAGTTTTATTAACAGTTACAGCATGTAGTGAAAGTGATGATCCAAAAGATAATGATTTATTTGTAGGTACATATGAAGGAAGTGTTTCTTATGATAATGGAGAAAACTCAATTTCGGCAGAAAATGGAAGTGTTACAGTAGCTAAAACAGGAGATACATACAATTTTATTTTTTCTGACGACATACCATCAATTAGTGGTTTAGAAATAGAAAAAGGTGAAAATAAGTTTGAGTTAGATTGGGATGAGGCTAGTCTTATTGTAATAGATGAAAGTTCTTTAAATATAAAGATGGCCAAAGATGGGAAGTCGTGGAGTGCAAACTGTAAACGATAATAAATTATAAATAATGATAAAAAAAGATCTCTACATAGAGATCTTTTTTTGTTAAAAACAATCTAAACATCAATAATTACACGTGTTTTAATTGTTTCTAAAAATTATATAAAACAAAGCAAAAATTATGTAACGAAGAATGCGTGTATTGGTTGCATTTTTGTAATGTAATTAATAACGAAATATAATGAAGACTAGAGTATATGATAAGCAAGGGTTAAATGCTAAAGTAGGTAAGATAGTAGCTAAAACAGAATATTTACAAAACTTAGCTTCACAAGCAAAAACACCAAAAAAGAAAAAATGTTAGAATAAAGAAAAACTAATTTATTAACCTAAAAAGAGTAGACATGAAAACACTTCACATAAATAGCAGTTCAATAGTAAAAACGTTTGGTCAATTAAAAGAGCAATTATCAGCTTCATATAAAAAATGTTTCAAAGAGCATTGCTTAACCTTTGATAATGAAATTGGTTATGGTGAAGTGAGAGGTGTTTTACTAAAAAATAACATTTCATATTTAGAGTTTAATGTTACTTTTAATGAAGATATAGCCCTAAATATAAATACAAGTATTAGTAAAGCAGTAAATATAGCTTATTGTAGTAAAGGTAAAATAGCGCATCAGTTTACTAAGAAAAACAAAAAAACAACATTAGAGCCGTTTCAGATAGGTTTTATGTCAAACATAACATCGTCTAAAAATACCATTTACTTTAAAAAAGAAACAAATGTAATTGTTACTCTTATAACAGCTTACGAATTAACAGCTTCAGTTAAAAAAAATACAGTTCATCAAGAGTTGTTTGAAACTTTTGTGAAAAATAAAAAAGAAAATAATGTTTTTATTAGTTCTCATAATTTAAAAATAGCAGAAAAAATAGAGCAAGTAACGAAGATAAAAGAAGATGGGGTAATGCGTAGTTTACTAATTGAAGGTATAGTACATATGGTTTTAGCTCTAGAAATACAACAGTACAAAAGAGATTTGAAGAATTCTAAACAACCTACAGGGAGTTTAACGTTAAGAGAAATGCAAGAGATAAAAGAAATTTCTACGTACATAAAAAATTATCCAGAAAGAGCAACTACTATAGAAGATTTATGTAAAAAAACAGGAGTAACTTCCTCAAAGCTTCAAGAAGGATTTAAATTAATGCATAATACAACTGTGAATGATTTTATAAGGACAGAAAGAGTAAAAAAATCAGAAGAATTAATAAAAAATAGTGATTTAAACATATCACAAATAGTTTATTCTGTAGGATTTTCTAGTAGAAGTTACTTTTGTAAGATATTTAAACAAAAATACAATTGCACTCCTACAGAATACAAATCTAGAATTAAGTTAGCTGCAACAGCATAATATATTTCATTTTTTTTTGACAAAAAGAGGCTACATGTAGCCTCTTTTTGTTTTTATACTCAAACTTTTAAGTGAACTATCTTTTAAAATAAAAGATAGTTCATGTTGAGGGTTAATAAGTAATAAATAGAATATCGATTATACTGTGTTTAAAATTTATAGATTATTAAGAATAAAGAAACTTGACCCAAATAATAAAGATTAAAATAATAGTGCCCCATGAAAGGATATAGAAAAAGAATTGGAAAAAATTAAATAATTTGTCTTTATCAGCTAGAGTTGTTTTATATTTTTTATGGAAGTTTCTTGATCTATTTATAAGAAAACTTGAACCTTTTCTGATAAAAAAGAAAGAGAATATTAAGAATAATGTATCTATGAAAACTTTATACATGTGAGCAAAATTATTAAAAATAGAGAAAAATAAAATTGTAGTATAAATTATAAAAAAGAACCCACTCAAAATATTGAGTGGGAAAATTGCTATGAAAAAGAACTTAAGACGTCTCTTAAGTATTACAAAGATATTTAGAATTTAATGAATAATAGAATAAAAAGAATAATACTTTTAAAAAATAAGAAATTGTAATTTTTGTAGCTTTAATAAAAGTTTTTATCATCTCGTAAAACTTTTAAAAAATGGAAACCATAGATTTCAAAACCTTCGTTGTAATAAAATTTATGAGACTTCCTATTAGCAGTGTACGTGTTTAATTCAACTGCCTCGCACCCTTTAGATTTAGTGTAATTATATATCCACTTGAAAAGCTGTTTTCCAACACTTTTACCTCTATAAGTTTCATGTATAACTACATGATCTGGCTCTACACTTTTACCAATATAGTGCCTAGTACTATACCAAAGCCCGCAAATACCTATAAGCTTGTTGTTGTCATAAACACCTATACATTCGTAGTTAGGGTATGCTACCATTTCTATCACTCTGTTTTTTAAAATATCATGTGGTGTTGTGGTGTTAACTTTATGTAAAAGAGGAAGGATAATAAGAATATCTTCTTTACTAATGAGGTTAAATTTTATATTCATTCTGTATTTTTGGATTAAAGAAATTTTAGATGATAAAAATAAAAAATATATCAGCTCAAGAAACTTATAATATTAGATTAACGGTTTTGCGTAATAATATAGATTTACCTTATAAGTTTAAAGAAGATGAGTATGGAAGTACATTTCATTTAGGAGCTTTTTACAAAACTAAGTTGGTAGGTGTAGCTTCTTTTATTCAAAATAAAACAGAAGCTATTAAAGGATTGCAATATCAATTAAGAGGAATGGCTACTTTGCCAGAAGTTAGAGGTATGGGGGCAGGAAAGTTACTACTAGAAGAGGCAAAAAGCATTTTAAAAACTAAAAGCATAGACGTTCTGTGGTGTAATGCAAGAGAAGAAGCAGTAGGGTTTTATGAAAATTTAGATTTCGTAATTATAGGTGAGAAGTTTAAGGTGCAAAAGGTAGGTGTTCATTTTAAAATGTACAGTAAAGTATAAATACAAAAAAACCCAAATCAAAAGATTTGGGTTTTGTAGCGAGGAGCAGATTTGAACTGCCGACCTCAGGGTTATGAATCCTGCGCTCTAACCAACTGAGCTACCTCGCCTGATTGCGGGTGCAAATATAATTACTTTTTGGTTTTAAGCAACAAACATTTAAATTTTTTTTTAAAAAATAATTATCTATATTGGCACTCAAACAAAAAAATAAATGAGCAAAGTTAAATTTGAATTAGAGTTTCCTATTCATGCATCTCCAAGTATGTTATATCAATACTTCGCAACACCAGCAGGATTAGAAGAGTGGTTTGCAGATAGAGTTAATTCACGAGGAAAACTGATTACCTTTATTTGGGATGATTCTGAAGAAGAAGCAAAAATAATAACAAAAAAAGCAGATGAACGTATTAAGTTTAAATGGACTGAAAGTGAGGGTGATGATAGTTATTTTGAATTCAGAATTCAAGTAGACCCATTAACAAAAGATGTTGCTGTAATTGTTACAGATTTTGCAGATGATGAAGATGATGTAGAGGAAGCAAAAATGCTTTGGCAAAACCAAATAGAAGAGTTAAAACATACAATAGGAGCTTAACATATTATAATTAATAAGTATTTAAAAAAACTCGGCAATTTTGTCGAGTTTTTTATGGCTAATATTTACCTAAATTGTAAGTTTGCAATTAAAATTTTAGGAAATGGTAAACTTTAATGGAACTTTGGTTTCTGATAACGAAGTGCAAATTTCAACAAAGAATAGGGCTTTTAAGTATGGCGATGCTATTTTTGAAACAATTAAAGTATTAAATGGTAAAGTTGTTTTTGTAGAAGATCACTACTTTAGATTAATGGCATCAATGAGAATGCTTCGTATGAAGATACCTATGAGGTTTACCCTTGAGTTTTTACAAGAAGAAATCCTTAAAGTAACAAAACAATTACCTGAATTTTCTACTTATAGGGTACGATTAACTGTTTTTAGAAAAGATGGTGGCTTATATGCACCCGTTACAAATGAAATAGATTATATTATTGAAGGAGCTCCAATAGAAAATGTAGAGAAAGAGACTTATAGAATGGATGTTTTTAAAGATTTTTATAACTATTCAGGATTGCTTTCAACAATAAAAACAACAAATAGAATGTTAAATACATTAGCAGCCGTTTTTGCAGAAGAAAACGATTTAGATAACTGTATTTTACTAAATGAGCGTAAGGGAGTCGTTGAAACTATTAATGGAAACATCTTTGTAGTAAAAGGAAACACAATAAAAACTCCTGCCTTAACTGAAGGCTGTATCAAAGGAATTATTAGAAAAAAAGTAATTGAAATTATTGAGAAACACGGAGAATACACAATAGATGAAACAACTATTTCTCCTTTTGAGATTCAAAAAGCAGACGAGGTTTTTATAACCAATGCTATTGTAGGAATTCAGCCAGTTACCAATTATCGTAAAAAAGAGTTTTCAACAGTGATAACTAATAAAATTAAAAGTAGCTTAAAACTAGCCATAGTAACTAGCTAAGGTTAGTTCATTTGAATGTCACTAGGAGCGTTAGCCCAAATTTTATATTTGCCTCCTCTTTGTAGTAACTTGTTTTTCCAAAAGTCTCTATCGTTCGCAGTTAAAATATTTTCATAGTCATTCTCTGCTATAAACCAAGAGTTCATTAATAGTTCCTCTTCCAATTGGTTTGCTCCCCAACCAGAATAACCTAAAAAGAAACGAATATCAGTAGATTTTAATTGTTTATTATTTAATAACTCTTTTAACAGGTCAAAATTTCCTCCCCAATAAATACCGTTTGCGACCTCAATACTGTTAGGTAGTAAATGTGGAGCTTTGTGGATAAAATATAAATTATCCTGTTCTACAGGTCCACCTTGGTAGACTGTAAAGTCACAGTCTATTTCAGAAACTAAATCGCTAAGTACATAGTCTAAAGGTCTGTTTAAAATAAAACCCACAGAGCTTTTTTCATTATGTTCAGTAAGTAATACAATAGTTCTTTTAAAAGAGCTATCATTTAAAATTGCTGGTTCAGCAATTAATAACCTACCTTTTTTCGGCTTAAATGCAACCATATTTTTATAGTTTATAAACACTAAGGTAAATAAAATTTTAATAAAACTTTAACAAAAGTGTTAAAAAACCATAAAAAAATAAGGGCTACATTCTTTCTAAAACATTAATGACTTCATTTTTTTTACGAACTGAAACAGGAACAGTTGTTTTGTTTTTTAAAACTAAATATCCTCCATCAGATTTTATGAATTCCTTAATGAATTGAATATTAATTAGATGACTTTGGTGAACTCGTAAAAAATCGTATTCCTTCAACATGTCAGCAAAGTGCTTTAAGGTTTTTCCAACTAATATTTTTTGTCCATCATTCATAAAAAACTCTGTGTAATTATTATCGGACTGACAACGAACAATATCGTCTAAATTTACCACCATAATTTTGTCAGAAGTGTTTAATGAGATCTTTTTAGGACGTTGATTTGGTTTTGAAATGGATTGTTGTAGTACTGTTAGCTGTTCTTTATCGGGTTTAATTTGATTTTTTGCTTTATTAATTGCGCTTGCTAAATCTTCGTTTGAATATGGTTTTAATACATAATCAATAGCAGCAAATTTAAAAGCTTTAATGGCATACTCGTCGCTTGCAGTAACAAAAATAATTTTTGAGGATAGGTTTGGATGAATTTCTAAAACATCAAAACCAGTACCGTCTCCCAGCATAATATCTAAAAATAAAATATCTGGTTGTTGCTTTCGTAAAACTTTTGAAGCTTCAACCACACTTTTAGCAGTACCAATAATTTCAATTTCTGGATGAAATTGAATGAGATCGTTTTGTAACATTTCTAAAGCTGTTGACATATCGTCTACTAAAATTGCAGAAAGTTTTTTCATGTTTTAAAAATCAGTTTTTAAAGGAATTTCAAATAGTACCTTAGTTCCTGTTACTTTTCCTTCATTATATAATTCAATAATGGAAAAAGCTCCCTTTTTTGAGAGGTTTCGAATTCGTTCTTGCGTAACTTTTAAAGCTACGGATTTATGTGAGCTAACTTTTTTAAGTTCTTTTGATTGATGAATACCAATACCGTTATCTATTATTTCAGAATGTAAAAGATCATTTTTTATTGAAAAACTGATCCTAATTTTTCCATTTTCAACAGAAGAGATTCCGTGTTTTATACTGTTTTCAACAAAAGGTTGTATTAGCATTGGTGGAATTAGAATTTCTTCAGGTTCAATAGAAAGATTTGTGGTTATTGAATATTCAAAGGTATTTGAGTTTATTTGCTGTTCTAGCTCAATATAATTTTTTAGTGTGGTAATTTCTTCAGCTAAGCTAATTTCTTCTTGTCTAGAATTGTGTAAAACACCACGTAAAAGTGTAGCAAATTTACTAATGGTTGTATTTAATTCAACTGATTTCCCTGAGTTACCCAATGCCTTAATTCCATTTAAAACATTAAAAATAAAATGCGGATTCATTTGAAGTTGTAAGGCTTTTTGCTCTAGAGATATCAAATGATTTTCCAGTTCTAACTTTGCAACTTTAGCTTTATTTTTAGCTTGAATTCTTCTGATATATGACCAAACAATGAGTGTTAAAATTATGCTGGCTACTCCAATGGTAGACCAAATAAACCAACTTTTTTTATAGATAGGAGTATCAATATAAAAATTAAACTCAATAGGAGGGCTTTCTACTTTTCCAATTCTTGATTGAGCTGAAAAAGTATAATTTCCTGGAGAAAGATAAGCTAAGTCAATAGCGCTTTTAGTACTCCAAGGACTGGTTTGATTGTTGAGCGTATAGCGATACTCCAATTTATTAGAGTTACTAATATTTATTGTTTTGTAATAAAAAGAGATATGGTTTTTATCTGCAGGGAGTTTTAGAGTTTTAGCGTAGTTATTGATGTTAATGCTATCTATAGGAGTAAAAACTACCTCAATATTTTCAAAAGAAATGGAAGGCTTTTTTTGTATTGGTTTGTCACTTTTAATAAAGTAAACTCCTTTATCTTTTGTAGAAACCCAAGTGTTATTTTCGTTGTCTTGAAAGGTACTGGTAATTTTATTGGTAGTTAAGCTGTTATATTTATTAATATTTTTAACGAAATTAAAATTAGCATCTAGTACTTCAATACCATTATCCTCAGAGATAATCCAAAATTGATTATTAATTTTTTTAATTTCAATAACATTTTGTGCAGTGATGCTTTGTGTTTCTACTTCGTTATTTTTAATGAATTTAAGCCCTTTGTTATAAGTGGTAGCAATTATCGTTTTTTCGTTAATTAAAAGAGAAGTGTAATTATTTACATCAATTCTTTTTAAAACTTTAGGATTGATAAGCTTATCAAGCTTCCACAAAGATTTATTAGTAGCTATCCAGTAAAATTTTCCATCAAATAACATATCGTTAATCTGATTTAAATCAATTTGAAAGTTGGTACGAAGAGGAGAGAGATAGTTTTCACGAACTCTAACAATCCCTTTATTAGTACCTAAAAAAGTATGGTTTTTAACGGTTAAAATACAGTTAACATTGTTGCCTTCAAAATTAGTAAATCCATGATGTTTTTTTATACTTAAACCTTTGTCAGTACCTATAAAAAGAGTATTTCCTTTTGAAGAAATGATATTAACGTTGTTGGAAATAAGTCCGTTTTTTGTAGTAAAAGTAGTAAACTCATTTCCGTTAAATTGAATTAGTCCGTTGTTAGAAGCTAACCATACATAACCAGTTTTATCTTGAGCGCCACTATTTATATGTAGACTAGGTAAACCATTATTTTTTGTATAGGTTTTTAAAGGTTGGTTTTGGGCAGAAACATTTATCAGACCACAGATAAAACAGCAAAGTAGTAAAAAAACAAAATTTTGTACTGAGTGTTTTTGAGTACTCAATACAAAATTGTTTCTCATAGCTGTTTTTGTAATATGATATTGGGTTTTCATCATAACAAAAGTACTTAAATAAAACGTCATTACGAAGGGAAGGAGGTTGAAGTAATTACTTTTATTATGAGGTTTTCCTAGGTTCGTAATGACGTTTGTTCAACAATTATTAGTTATTTCATAGCGTATAAACGCTTATTATTAGTATCTGGTTTTACATGTTCTAACTCTCCATAAGGTTTCGTTAAAGGTTTTAAAACACATAGAGCAGAAGATTTCCCTTTTATAATTAACTGACTGTTTTTTACAGTATAGGTCCATCTAAATTTCTCTACAGGAATATTTGTTTTTTCAACTTCTTTCATTAAAGCTTCTTCGCTTGCAATAAAATCCATAATTTCTTCTTGCATTACAAAGTGAGGAATTTCGTTATCAGAGTTATGGTAATCTAACTCTAGATTTACAGGAATGGTATACTGAATAGTATAAGGCTCTCCCACATAACGCTCTCTTTCATTGTTTAAAGCGTCGTACCAAGCAATTTCTTTTTCTTCTGGATATTTTTTAGCGATTTCTTTTGATAAATCTACTTTACCAGGAGAGTTTGCTGTTGGATAAAATACATAGTACGGTTGAGCTAAATAATGGTTAGAAAACTCTCCTCCAAAAACATTGTAGTATGGTGATGCAACTACTTGAGGAATTTTATTTTCAGTTATAAAAGCACTTTTTAAAGTGTTTATTAAATCAGTGTTTTCTGCCAATTGATTGGTATGAAAAATAATTCTAGTGTCATCAGTAATAGCTTCACTTTTTACAGAAGGTAATGCACCTTTAGTAATTGTTTTTTGTAACGTTTCAGCAGTTACTTTATCTCCATTAACTACAGTTTCTAAGTTCATTGCTCTAAAAGGGTTGTTGTTATTTACGATATGAACTTCTCCGTAAGGATTTTCAGTAGTATTGTTGTTCATCCAAGAAATAATTTCTTCTACTGAATATTTGCCATTAATTATTTCGTAGTTTTTTTCTTTGAAATATACTCTGGCACTATCGTAAAAATGGCTGTTTCCTTTATCATTCCCTGTAATAAATACTATGGGTTTTCTGTATTCCACAGCTAGTTTTTCAATAGTTTCCTCTGTGGTAGCAATGTTTCCCTGTTCTTGATTTTTGTTGTCATTTTTTGTGTTATCACAACTAGAAAATACTCCGATTAGTAGTAGTAATCCCATTACTGTACCTACTTTTAAAATGTTTTGTTTCATAGTTTTTTGTTTTAAGGTTAATATAGTTACTGTTATTGTTGTAAAATGATGGTTACATCCTTTCCTAAATTTATACTAGTTGATAGTTTGTTTAAGATGTTAGGAAGGTTTCGGTCGTTAATCCACTGACCGTTTTCTTGTTTTTCAACAGAAGCGATTAATCCGCTTGTGTTTATTTGTAATTTTAAACTTGTGTATTTCTCTAAATACATTTTTAATACTGATAAATAATTGTTGTTTGACCACATAATTGTTGTTTTTATATGATCAAAATTACCACAGAAGTACAGGTAGATTTGGAGTAAATTAGAATTCGTAGTAGATAAATTAGAATTCGTTGATTTTTATAGGAAAGGCAATTAAATGTAGAAAACATATACCCAATTATCCAGTAGTAACCTGATAATTGGGTAATCTAAATATCTTGATTGTATTCTAACAGAAAAGCTGTTTTTTTATCTATTAATAACAATCTGTTTTAATTTGATTCTTCTTTTTAAAGTAGTCTAAAGATGTGTTTAGTTTAGTTGAAGTTATTTGTTCTAATACCTTCTCAACGCCTTTTAGCATTTTGATTGAACCACAAATCATAATAGTTCCTCCGTTTTGTAAAACAGTAGTAATTATAGTTTCTTTTTTTAGTAATAAATCTTGCACATATTCTTTTTCTTTTTCTTGAGAATAAGCAATATGAATGTTATCTTTCTCTATGTTTTTTAACAAAGGAGCGTACATTCTTAGCGACTCTTTAGTTCTACCACCCCAGAATAGATGCGCTTTTGTGCCGTTTTTATGTTGCAGCATTCCTAAAAAAGGAGCGATACCTGTTCCGTTAGCAATTAAGACTACTTCTTTCTTCCTTTTAGGAAAATAGAAGTCTTTATTTTGTTGAATGCTTGCTTGAATTATTTCGTTTTCCTCTAGTTGATAAAGTAAGTTAGAGCACACTCCAAGGTCATGTTTTTTAATACTTAGTATGATGTCATTATCTATTTTTCCAACAGAATATAAACGTTCAATATTGTCTTCTTTAGGAGTTATAGCTAACAAGTCACCAGAGTTAAAACGAATTTTTTTAGTTGGCTGTAAACGGATTAAAAAAGAATCGTCGTTGTTTAGATCAGTTTTAGAAACTGTGGTGAAAGTTTGTTGTTTTTTATGCTTTTTTACCTCTTGTGTTAGTTCAAACTGTATGTTAGTTTTTTTACTCCATAAATGTCCCCAAGTTTTAAAATCTTGAAAAGACTGGTTGTTAATTTTATAAACAGGTAACAGAGGTGTAAACTCTGGGAGTTGTTGTAGTTTACTATTTATATCAATAGCAAATTGACAAAAATGAGGATATGCTCTGGAGCCAAAACCAACTATTGAATAGTTAATCTTATTTTGAATAGCTGTTTGTTGAAATAGTTGTAAAAATTTAGAAGCGTTAGAAGGAGCTTCACCTTCTCCGTAAGTTGAAGTTAATATAATTAGATGTTTCGCATTTTTGTACGAAGTGTAATTGTTTAAGATATCGATAAAAACTGGGATGCTTTTTTTGATTAAAGCATTGTGTAAAGAGGAAGCAAAAGGGTAGGTGTTGTTTGTTTCTGAGCCTACTAATATGATAATTTCTGCATTGTCTTTATTAGTTTTATTTTTAGGAAGTGAGCTTTTTTGCGCTCTTTTGACGGTCATTGCAAACCCTGAATAGATAAAAAACAGGATAGATATTGAAGAAAGTAATAATACTATTGACCAAATGATTGTTCCGTTTCCTGTATGTAATAACAAACTCCAGTTTAGAAGTATGCTAGTTAACGAAAGGTTTTCTTTACTGATTATATTCCCTGTATATTGATGAATTAGTACTTCACTATCATTTAGTTTCACAAAAAAGTAATCTTCTTCGTCTTCAGAAAAAGGGAACTCAACACTTTTTACTTCATTCAAAGTAGTGTTTTTAAATACTGGAAATTCAAGAAGTGTTATTTTTTCTTTTGAAGAAGCTAAAGAAAAATCATAAGAGTGATTAATTTTTTCCACAGGTAAAACAGAAAACCTATCTAACGATAAATATACACCTGTTAGTGTGATGATAATGATAGGAACAAGTGTGTAACGACCAATAATAATGTGGTAATACTGTTCAAAATTCTCCTTTACAATTTTAGAAAAAAGCTTTTTAAAGCCTCCTTGTCGTTTAGTAATTAGAATGAGTCCTGTGATAGCAATTAAGCAAAGTAAAAAAGAAATAAAGCCAACAATAAATCTTCCTGTAGACTTCAAAAATAAAGATCTGTGTAAGCTCGTGGCAAACTGAAAAATTGGTTTCTTTTTTTCGATATCACCTAATTTTTCACCTGTGTTTGGGTTTACATAAAATGTGTCACTTTTTCCTTCTTTGGTAACTACCGAGGCTGATACAAAATCATTCTCATCAATAGTGATAGAAATTACTTCGTCATATTGTTTTTGCAGTACAGAAATTGTTTGAGCAAGTGTAATTTCTTTTGTGTTAGAAATATTATAGTCTGAAAGCTGTTTTGAAATAGGTTCAAAAGCTAAAATAATACCTGTTAATGAAGCAACAAGTAAAAAAAGAAAAGAAGATATAGCCAATGTTAAGTGGCTATATCTCCATATAGAAGTGGTCATTTTTGTTAGCTATTTCTATTGATAAAATTACTGAGGCATTAAACGGATGTAACGAATAAATCCATTTCCTTCAAATTTACCTTTAAGGTTGTTGGTAGTTAATTCAAACTCTACATCGTCTTTGTAGTATTCTTGATCTTCTACAGCCGATTCAAATCTGATTTTATATCCTTTATCAATTTTATCGTTGTCAATTTTTAATACGGTAATCGCTCTGTTACCTCCACTAATTGTTGCTCCTGTGATAGCGTCAATATCTGTACGAACCTTACCTTGGAATTTCCACCACTCGGTAATGTCAGAGTACCACTCTTCATCATCACCTTGAACGTATAATGTTTGTTCGTATTTTCCATTAGGGTTTAATAATGAAATAGCAATATATGCACCTTCACCAGTATAATTTTTCATCTGAATCATACATTTATATGTGGCACTATCATTTATGTTAAAAGCCATTATTGTGAATACAGTAATAAAAAGAGCTATGATTTTTTTCATTTTTTATTGATTTATTTTAATACCAAATCGTGTGTAATTGTATTTACACACGACTTGGTACATAAGTTTATTTTAAAAAGTTAATATCTATATTTTTCCTGTTTAAAATTTCATTTTCCTTAGCTAAATCGTGTACCGTTTCATCAAAATCAGTAGTAATTGATTTTTTAGCTCCAATGCTTAATAAATATTTAATTACATCAGTATTATTAGCTTGCATAACAGCTAAATGTAGTGGGGTTAAACCTTCATTGTTTTTTGCATTCACATCAATTTTTAAAGTGTTGATTTTTTTAAGTAAATCGATGTTGTTTTTTTCTACAGCAATATGAAACAATGTATTTTTATTGGCTTGAAGTTGTGTTAAGTTTAATCCGTTATTGGCTAAAAGACTCATTTTTTCATTAAAATCGTTCACTTTTTTAGGATGATAACTTTTAACTAAATAATAAGCTAAAGAGTTTCCTTTATCATCTTTTATTTGAATATCAGCCTCGTTTTTTACTAAATAATCTACCACAGCTTCTGAGTTGTATTCAACAGCATACGTAAGTGCTGAATGTCCTTTTTTATTAGTGTGATTAATATTCTTTGTTTTTTCTGATAATAACTGAACAATTTCTAAAGAGTTTCTACTAGCTGCGATAATTAAAGGAGTGTTACCGTTATCGTCAATTTGATTAGCATTTACACCTTTATCAAGGAAGTAGTTAAAGGTATTTAAATCTTTGTTACCACGAGCTAAATTATGAAGCGGTGTTTTTCCATCATTATTAGTTATGTTTGGTTTGATACCTAAACTTTCTAAATATTTAAAAAACTCCAAAGAATTATAACCGCTACGAGAACCTTGAGTAGCTAATAACATAGCATTACCTCCTTTTTTATTTAGGTTTTTATAAGGCAATCCTTTTTTTATTAAAAGAGTTAAAATTTCTTTATTACCTTTTTTAGCAGCGTAGTTAAAAGCACCATTACCATCTTTGTCAACATTATGTACGCTCAACCCTTTTGAAGTAAGGTAGTCCACAAACGATAAATCTTTTAAGCTTGGTAGTACTAATAATAAAGCATTAGCCCCGTGCTCGTCAACATCTGTTTTTATATCAATTCCGTTTTGAATACAAAGTTCATAAATTTCTTTATTTGTTTGCCCTGCATTCGCCGCAAAAGTTAACGGAGATAATTGATGAGAGTCTTTTAAATCCATACGAGCATTATTGGCTATCAAATGCTTCATAATTTCAACATTGTTTTTATAGGCAGCCCAAAAAACATAAGTTCTTTTATCGTGTGTTATCTTGTTAACATCATTTCCTTTTTTAGTAAGTAAATGTTTGATTACTTTATTTGGAGCACTGGCTAAGATAGCGTAGGTAACAGCATCAAACCCATTTGGGTTTAATGCTGTTGCGCTATTTCCTTCTTTTATTTTTTCTTCAACGAGTTGAATAGTAGGTTTTTCTTGCCAAAAAGATCTTTCAAAAAATATATTTTTTGTTTGCGCTTGAATTGTACTCATAAAAAGTACAAAGGCAAATATTATATGTTGTTTTTTCATAATAAATTAAAATTTATAACGTAATGTTGAACCAAAACTAGCAGGCTCTATTCTGTTAATATAACTTGTACGGTAGGCGTTGTAGCCTATTTCGTCAAAGATATTATTTCCAAATACATCAATACTTAATTTCTCATTAAATTTGTAAGAAGCCTGTACATTAACTGTAGTGTACGATTTTAAATCGAATGGTTTTGTATCAGGAGTAACCCCTGTATGCGTATAGTTTCTAGACCACACATTGTGCGGACGTTCTCCTAAGTAATAAGCCCCGGCACCGATAGATAAACCATTTAAAGATTTTTTAAATGCATAACGTGCCCAAAAATTTGCCGTATGTTTTGGAGTGTTAATAGGTCTTGAGTTATAGTAATATGATGCATGATCCTTGTATTTAGCATCTAAATAAGAATATCCTCCTATAACTTCTAAATTAGGAAGGATACGACCTATTAATTCTACTTCTACACCATTTCTCACATCATCACCTCCTTGTGTATAATAACCTAAACTATTACCAGCATTGTCATAAACAGGTAAGTTTAAATTTTTACTTGAGGTATAAAATGTAGTAACATTAAAACGTAAAGCATTATTAAACCAAGTAGATTTTATCCCTGTTTCTATTTGATCCCAACGTTCTGTACCTAATTCGTTACCGTCAACATCCGTATAAAAAGAAGTTCTAGGATCTGAGCTGCTAGCATATGAACCAAAAATGATAATATTTTCATTAGGCTTTAAATTAAACCCTAATAACGGATTAAAGGCATCATCACTTTTAGATTCATCTAAAGGTCTACCTATAAAGCTACCTCTAGTTCTTTTCATAGTGGTATAACGTAATCCTAAGAAAATATCTGCCCAGTCTGTGAGGCTTATTTTATCTTGTACCGTAATTCCATATGACTCTGTTCTAGATCCTGAATCTCTTGCAGGGTTTCGTGTAATGTTAACTCCGTTAGGAAGTGTATTATCTATAGGCTGTAACACATCTATAATATCTGCGTATTTATTGTTAGAAGCATATTGTGTAGCATAGGCTATATTATCAAATTCAGAAGTTCTAAAGTCTGCACCAATTTGAAAAGTATGTTTTAAAAAGCCTGTTTCTATATCTTTTCCTACCAAATCTAATTGTAATACACTATTATTATCTTTTCTTCCAGAAGCATAATACTCTCTATAACGTTGGTTGTCTGGTAAAACAGGTAAACCATTTCTAGGGTCTCCTTGAAAAGCGTAAGAAGTTTCAGTATCTATATCTAAATCAGAAACAAAATATCCTGCTTTTATGCTTATTTTATCAGTTAGTTTTCTATCTGCTCTAATGGCATAGGTTAGGTTTTTGGTAGTAACATTATCAGAATCATATCCCATAAAGTTATTGTTAGGTAATTTATAAATGTTGTTTACATCATAAGTTCCTAAGTTAAGAGTTCCTTGATCAGGAGTTCTACTATCATGCATGTAATCCATTTCTAATGTAATGGTAGTTTTCTCATCTGGTCTCCAAGCGTATGATGGGTTCACATAAAAACGTTCAGAACCAACATGGTCTCTAAAACTGTCTGCTTTGTCATAAGAACCAGCAATTCTAAAGGCATGTTTTTTATTGGTATCAATAGGTCCATAAACGTCAAAAGTAGGACGTAATTTCCCGAAACTACCTGCTCTAAAAGTAACTTCTCCACCTGTGTAAAATTTAGGAGTTTTAGTCACTACATTAATAACACCACCAGCAGAACCTAAATCACCACCTAAACCTTGGCTAATAGCAGATATTCCTTTCAATACTTGAATGTTGTCAACACCAGCCATATCGGTAATAATTCCAGTTCCTCTAAAATCTGAGTTTATACGAACTCCATTTTTTAATAAAGGAATTCCTCTAAAACCTCTTAAAGACATACTTTCTTTGGTGTTTCCGTAGGTGGCAAAGGTATATACACCGGCTACGTTTTTGGTAACATCGCTTAGAGTTAAAGCGTTTTGTTGATCGATAAGTTTATGTGATAAGACTGAAATACTTTGTAATTGCTCATTAGGAGCTAAAGGTAGTCTAGTAAGTGTTTCTAGTTTTTCAGCTCTTTTATCTCTTGCTCCAAAAAGTTCAACTTCATCAAGTTGAGTGTCTGATTTTAAAATAAAAACTAAATTTTTAATGTCTCCTTTTACCACTATTTTTTGTGATGATTGATTGAATCCTACAGCGCTTACAATAAGCTTATGATTAGAGTTTGGAACATTTGTTATAGTAAAACGACCATTTTCATTGGTTTCGGCTCCTAATTTAGTTCCTTTAATAAATACATTCGCATAAGGAATAGTTTCATTGTTTTCTGATTTTACAACTCCTTGTAGGGTTGCTTGACTATACATTGTTTGAATACAACTACATAAAAGTAGTACGGTTGCAATAATTCTCATTTTTTTTCCTCTTTGAGAGATTTGTTTTAAAATATTTAATTTTTCGTTTAGGTATAACTATAAAATGCTTTGAAACGCTTTTATTTTTTTACAAAAGATTCTATTGTTTCATTTATTTGTTGTTCTTCAGATACTTTTTCGGAGAATAAATGCTTGTATAAAGGTTTGTTGTTTACTTTAGTTTCTAAAGAGAGGTTAGTGTTTCTTCCATAAACTTCATCCCATTTAGATCTAACTTTTTGCCATTTCACACTGTTTTTTTTCCACCAGTCTTGAGCAGCTTTACATTTATTATCATCTACTTTTACGTAGGTGTTGTACCCTTTTTCATGAGCTATAACAATATCTTTTTTACCTTCTTCTCTTATGATTTTTTTGTTATCTTGATCGTGTAACCAACCATAGTTTGTGATTTCATGACGGTTACCTCTTTCAGTTACATTATAATCGCTTCTTTTGGTATATTCTCTTCTTGGTAAGGGTGCATCTGTAGTATTTTCCCAGTAACTTTTTCCGTCTACATGTACCCAAGTACCAGAGCCTTCGTATCGTGGACTATCGTCTACTTGATATACTTTTTGTGTCCACTGTTTTTTTACTTCTGATTTTGGTTTGTTTTTATAAAGCCAATTGTTATTTCCATTGAACATATAAAAATCAGTGTTTTCGTACAACCAATCTTGTCTCCAATGTTTTACAATATGAGGATTTGCAGGATTTCCTACCTGTAGTAAGTGTTGAATTGAAATTTTATCATTTTCGTCAACAATTAAACCTGCCCACTCTAAAGCTTTATCTGTTTTTGTTTTGGAAGGTTTGTATAGAGAGTCTTTACTAAAGTTAAATGTTTCAGCAAAGTTGAAAGTAACTTCATAACAACCACACATTTTTTTTATAGCTGCTCTATCTTTTTTCTTCTTGTTTTGAGCGTTAATTGTAAGTGCAGATAGTATTAATAAACCACCTAAAAGTATTTTTTTCATCGTGAGTTTTGTTTGAATTTATTTTTTGACAAAAATATAACTTTTATTTAGATTGATTAAAAATAAAGAATATATTTGCAGAAAATTATTAAGAATGTTTCTAAATAACAAAGTGGTTTTTTTATTGATGCTTTTAGCATGTCAAGTCTTTTCTCAAGAAAAAGAAGAGGTAAGACGTGATAGTACTCATTATAATAAATTGGAAGAGGTTGTTGTAACAGGGCAGTATAATCCTAAATCGATTAAGAAATCGGTATACAATGTAACTATCATAGATAAAAAACAAATAGAAAGTCAAGCAGCTAATAATTTAGCGGATGTATTAAACTTTAAACTAAACTTAACAGTTATACCAAATTCTCAGTCAGGTAAATCAACTATTTCAATGTTTGGTTTAGATTCTCAATACTTTAATATTTTGATAGATAACGTTCCGTTAGTTAGTGATAACGGAATTGGAAATAACATTGATTTAACTCAAATAAATTTAGATGATGTTGAGCGTATAGAATTGGTTGAAGGAGCGATGGGAGTTGAGTACGGAGCTAATTCGGTATCGGGAGTAATTAATATTATAACAAAAAAATCATCTCAAAATAAATGGAACATTCAAGCAGCAATACAAGAAGAAACTGTAAGTAATGAGTATGCTTTATTTAATGAGGGTAAACATATACAGAGTGTTAATTTGGCTCATAATTTTTCTGAAAACTGGTTTGGTAGAGTGAGTTTTAATAGAACAGATTTTACAGGTTTTTTAGATGATAGAAAAGGAAGAGATTATTATAAGAATGATTTACTAAGGGGGTATAGTTGGTTGCCGAAAGAGCAGATAAATGCCACTGGTTTTTTGAATTATAAAAAAGATCAACTTAACTTGAGTTATAAATTTAATTATTATAATGATAATGTAAACTTTTACAATCCAAAAGTTGATGACAATATTGATGTAGACTCACAAACTAGTAATCCGTTTGCGTTAGATCGTGTTTTCAAAACAGAGAGATTTGTAAATAATATTAATTTGAATGGGGTTTTAGCATCGGGGAGCCCTTATTCCTTCTCAGCTTCTTATCAAACACAAAAACGACGTTTAAATAAGTTTACTTATTTTATTTTATCTGGAAATAAAACAAATGAGGAAGATAAAGTATATCAATCAAGCAATGTTTTCTTTTCAAAAGGTACTATTTCAAACTTTATAAAAAGTAATCGTCATAATTTTCAGTTAGGTTATGAAGCTCGTTATATAGAAGGATTCGATACGCAGGCCTCTGGTGAGGTTACTCAACAAGATAAAACACGTACTCAGGGTAATTATGCTTTATTTGGTTCTTCTGAAGTAAAATTTTCAGATGCCTTAATGGTTCGTCCTGGCTTAAGGTATGAATACAATTCTTTATTTCATTCTAAATTACAAAGCTCTTTAAGTGCTCGTTATTTATTTAAAAATGGATTTGAACTTAGAGGTAATATAGGTACTTCGTATAGAACTCCAAGTTTTCAAGAGCTATATTATTATTTTGTTGACTCTAATCATGACGTAAGAGGAAATGAAAATTTAAATCCAGAAAGTGGATATTCTGCTTCAATTAATTTAAAGAAAAGAAGTTGGTTTGACGATTCTAATATAGCATTGTTAAATAGTTTAAAAATAGACTATTTAAATCTGGAAGATAAAATAGATTTAGCAATTGTTAATTCGTCACCTCTACAATATCAATACATAAACGTTGATGCTTATAAACTATGGGGGGTCTCTTCAAGAAATACAATAAAAGCAAATAACTGGTCTTTTAATTTAGGAGCTAATTTACAAGGAATAGCTCAGGTAGCTAACAATGAAATAAATGCACAAAATGACTTTTTGTATTCCTTTCAATTAACTACGAGTGCTAGCTATAAAATAAAAAAATGGGATACAATAATAACTTTATTATTAAAGCATAACGGAGAACAACAAAATTATATAGCTTCAGGTACAGATGAAAATAAAAACTCAACTTTCACAAAAACAACTACGCAAGCTTATAATTGGTTGGATGCTTCTGTGCAAAAATCATTTTTAAACAAAAAACTACAAGCTACAATAGGAGCCAGAAATTTATTTGATGTTACCAGTGTTAATGTAAGTAACGCAGCTACAACAGGCGCACATTCAACAAACAATAATTCTCTATTGTTAGGCTATGGTCGTTCATACTATTTAAAACTATTATATAATATTAAATTTTAAAATTAATAACAATGAAAAACAAATTTTTCACACTCATATTATTAACAACTATGTACTCTTTCATTAGTTGTGGAAGTGATAATGATTTACCATCTGAACCAATAAAAGTGGTAATAGAAGGAGCAGAAGTAAGCCCAGAAGTAGGTGGGCCTAATCAACCAAACCAAGTATATATTGACTTAAGTACGAATACAACAACAGAGATAAAGAGAGACTCTTGGGATTTAGGATTTTATTCTGGAAGTGAGTTTAGAGTTGTTATTAATGGTTCAATATCTATGGCGGCTGCTAAATTATCTACAACAGATATAGATGCGGTTAGCTCTTCAACCCAAGAAGTAAAAGATTTACAGCCTTTAGTAAGAACGAATACATATACTGATGAAAGTGCCCCTTTTGTTGATCATCCTAGTGGTGATATAACAAAAACGGCAATTGCTGAAATTGAAGTAACAGAGGCAAATAATAAAGTATATTTAGTAAATCTTGGTTATGAAGTAGCAACAGATAAACCAGCTACAGGTAGCTACTCTGCAAATGGAGATGAAAGAGGTTGGAAAAAAATTAGAGTTTTAAAAGAAGGAGATGCTTATGTTTTACAGTATGCAGATTTAGATGCTACTACGCATAAAGAAATTGTAATAACGAAAACGGAAGGATATCACTTTACATTCTTTAGCTTTAATACAGAAGCTAAAGTTAATGTTGAGCCCATGAAAGAAAACTGGGACTTAAACTTTACAATTTTTACAAACTTATTACCTGGATATGGTCCGTATGTATTTCCAGATTTTGTAGTAAATAATATAAAATCAAATGTTAAAGGATATATGATAGATACAGAAGAAGAAAGTTATACATATAATGATTTTACCTTAACAGATGTAAAAGTAGAAAATTTTGGTAATACTCAAACAGCTATCGGTAGTAGTTGGAGGGCAGGAGGAGGTCCTAGTTCTTTACCTTCTCGTAAAGACAATGTTTTTTATGTAATAGAAGATACTGATGGAAATTTATATAAGTTAAAGTTTTTAGCATTAACAAATGATGCAGGAGAAAGAGGTTATCCTGAGTTTGTATATAGCTTATTAAAGTAAAGATTTATTTATTAAATTTTGTTAATTTTTGTTGTGAAAGGCTATCTAACCGAAAGGTTGGGTGGCTTTTCTAGTTAAAAAGGTTTAGTTAATGAGTTTTTCAGCCAAATACTTAGAGGTGTATGATTCTTTATTTTTAGCTAATTCTTCAGGGGTGCCTGCAAAGATTAAGTTTCCACCTTTTTTTCCACCCTCTAAACCAAGATCAATAATATAATCAGCGCATTTAATCAATTCAATATTGTGTTCAATAACAATAATTGAGTGTCCTCTTTCAATTAACGCATTAAAAGAAGCTAATAACTTTTTAATATCATGAAAGTGTAATCCAGTAGTAGGTTCATCAAAAATAAATAAAGCTTTGTCTTTAGTATTTCCTTTTACTAAAAAAGAAGCTAGTTTTATACGCTGTGCTTCACCACCAGAAAGGGTAGAAGATGATTGTCCTAACTGTACATACCCTAATCCAACATCTTGTAAAGGTTTTAATTTTTTAGCTATTTTGGTTTGTTTGTGTTCTGTAAAAAAAGCAACAGCATCATCAATAGTCATATTTAAAATATCATCAATTGATTTTCCTTCAAAAGTTACTTCCAGTACTTCTTTTTTAAAGCGTTTACCACCACAGGTTTCACACTCTAAATGTACATCAGCCATAAATTGCATTTCTATAGTAACTTCTCCTTCACCTTTACAAACTTCACAACGACCACCATCTACATTAAAAGAAAAATGTTTAGGTTGGTAGTTTCTTATTTTAGATAGTTTTTGAGACGAAAGTAGCTTACGAATATCATCATACGCTTTTATATACGTTACAGGGTTAGAACGTGAAGAACGGCCAATAGGATTTTGATCGATAAACTCTACATGCTTTAACGAGTCAAAGCTACCCGTAACATCAGTGTGTTGTCCTAATTTTTCACCATATCCAACCAGTTTCTTCTGCATAGCAGGATATAGGATTTTTTTAACTAAGGTACTTTTACCACTACCAGAAACTCCTGTAATAACGGTTAAATTGTTAAGCGGAAAAGAAACATCAATGTTTTTTAAGTTATTTTCACGAGCCCCAATAATATCAATAGAATTTTTTGATGTTCTTCTACTTGTAGGGATCTCAATTTTTAACTCTTCAGATAAATATTTAGCTGTAAGAGACTCAGATTGTAAGATATCTTTAAAAGTTCCTTCGGCAACAACATTTCCACCATAAGTTCCTGCTTCTGGGCCAATATCAATAATATAATCGGCCTCTTTCATAATGTCTTCATCATGCTCAACTACAATTACGGTGTTACCTAAATCACGTAGGTTTTTTAACACGCCAATGAGCCTTTCCGTGTCCTTTGGGTGTAATCCAATACTTGGTTCATCTAAAATATACATAGAACCTACTAATGAACTTCCTAGCGAAGTAGCTAAATTAATTCGTTGACTTTCTCCACCAGATAACGTATTAGATGTTCTGTTTAATGTTAGATAGCTTAAACCAACATTTGTTAAAAACTGGAGACGATTGTTAATTTCGGTAAGTAAACGTTTACCAATTTTTTCTTCGTATTTGTTTAATTCAATATTATTGAAGAATACCGCTAACTCATCTAGAGGTAGGGTTACTAATTCATCAATAGTTTTACCGTATACCTGAACGTAGTTGGCTTCTTTGCGTAAACGTTTTCCATTACATTCGGTACATTTTGTTTTTCCGCGGTAACGAGAAAGCATTACACGGTTTTGGATTTTATAGCTTTTCTCTTCTAATTTTTTGAATAAATGATTAATCCCTTTAAATTTTTTTGTTCCATTCCAAACCAAGTCTTTTTGTTCATTAGTAAGTTCAAACCATGGTTTATGAATAGAAATCCCGAATGCTGAAGCATTTAGAATTAAATCATTTTTATATTTTTTGTAACTATCTGTTTTAAAAGGGAAAATAGCATCTTCGTAGATAGATAATCCTGTGTTAGGAATTACTAAATCTTCATCAATACCAATTACATCTCCATAACCTTCACAGGTTGGACAAGCTCCGTATGGGTTATTAAAACTAAATAAATGAGTGTTAGGCTCTAAGAATGAAATTCCGTCTAATTCAAATTTATTACTGAATTCAACAGTACTATTATCTGATAGGTTTTCGATATAGCAAATACCTTTTCCCTCAAAAAAAGCCGTTTGTACAGCATCTCCCAAACGGTTGTAAAAGTCTTCTTCGTCTTTTACAACAATTCTATCAACAACTAATTGTAATTCATTTCCCTTAAAATCTTTTACAGGAAACTCATCAATTCTGTATACGGTATCTTGATATTTTAAACGAGCATATCCTTGCTGTGTTAGTACTTGTAAAACAGTTTTTATATCTCTGTCTTTATTAATATGTATAGGAGCAAGTAATAATAACTTTGAACGTTCCTCAAAATTTTTTACATGATTGATAACATCAGAAACTGTATGTTTTTTTACTTCATTACCCGAAATAGGAGAGAAGGTTTTACCAATACGAGCAAATAATAATTTAATATAATCGTATATCTCTGTAGATGTACCAACTGTTGAACGTGGATTAGTAGCGTTAACTTTTTGCTCAATAGCAATGGCAGGAGCAATTCCTTTAATGTAATCAACTTTGGGTTTGTGTAGTTTTCCTAAAAACTGACGAGCATATGAACTTAAACTTTCTACATAACGGCGTTGTCCTTCAGCATACAAAGTATCAAAAGCTAGAGAAGATTTACCTGAACCAGAAAGTCCAGTAATAACTACTAATTTATTACGAGGAATAACTACATCAATGTTTTTCAAATTGTGCAGTTTAGCTCCTTTTATTATAATATTTTCTTTAGGATTAACAGTTGATATATCAGTCTTCATATACTCAAAAAATAAGCGATAAAAATACAATTTTCTATGTTAGAAATAAAACAAGAAGAAGTTCATTTTTAAACAGAAAAAGAGCTCTAATCCTTTTAACTTTTATGATTTGAATAAAAAAACTAAACAAGTATAGTTTCTGATACAAATGGATCAATCGTTTCTTTAAAGTTTTCATTTTGTAAGCCAGTTAGCTCATGGTTAATAAATATATTGTCTCTCTCTGAAACGACTACTAATTTAGAAACATTTGAAGGGAATAAATCCATTTGTTTTAAATCAACTTCAATACTACTCATTGTTCTAGCATTTGTGAAATAATATGTACGTTCATTATGACTTGAAATAGATGTCCATAAAGTTTGTGCGATGTTTGGATAGTTGTTTAAAGTTGATTTGAAATTAACAGGTACAGAAGCATTCATTACTACAGATTGAGATTGGGTTAATGAATCTGCTGTACTTGTAGCTTCATATAAATGATTTAGATAATAAGAAGCTCGAGCAAATCTATCAGATGGAAAAGGTCCTCCAGGTAAAGTATTACTTGGAAAATTATTTTCATTGTTCCATTGCCATCTCCAGAATTGGTTTAATTCAATTTGTTTTGCATATGATGGTTCGTTGGTCATAACCCTGAAATTTTTATTATTGTAAATGATAAATTCTCCGTTATGAATTTCGATAATAGCAGATTTCCCAAGTATATCAGATACCGATAAATGCAGTGAAGCCTCTTTAGTAGAACCAGGAACTTTTCCTCCAATTAACTGAATTTGAGTTTCGGCTTCTTTGCTAAACTTAGCAATTACTTCAGAAACAGAACAACAAGTATCCAATACAAATTGTACCCATCTTAATACATCCAATTTTTTACAAGAACTTCCATCTGCTCTATGATATGTAGCGTTACTATCATATAAAAGATTTGCAACAAGCCCTTCAGAATTTATTCCGTCAGATGCACCAAATGGAGCTTCCGTACCTACCATGGTAACAATACTATTATATCTTGGAGTCCAGGTTAAAGAATGTTCATTTTCAGGTGTTGTTCCTGATTTTATGATATCCTCATTAGAATCTACTTTAAAAGCAAAAATAGTAGTTGGCATTTGGGTTGCCCAGTCCATATTTCTGGCTGTAGTTAAATATTTTTTATTGTAATTGTTGAATACTCTAGTACACATAGTTTAAGATTTTTTAGATGATAACATGTGCTAATGCAGGATTAGCTTTATTAGAAGCCTCTTTAGGGTTCTCTTCTATAACCGTAAAAGGTTTTCCGTCAAAAAGATTCGCATATAGAGCTGTTGACTCCGCATCTTCACTAGTAGATAAAGCTTTTCCTGTTTCTTTACTAGCTAATACCATTCTTAAGATACCGTTTTTTAATGTCCATGCGCAAATACTAGATGAACTTACAGATAAGAATGGCTTAACCACTTGTACTCTAGAGGTAGCTGCTTTTACGTCCATATAGCTGTCTTTTGTATCGGCAACTTTGTAATAAAAGGAGTCAGATGATTTTTTGTAGTTTTCTAGTTCAAAAACTACAGCTTCTTCTTTTGATCCATTACTATAGAAGATGTCTTTTTTTAATTTAACATACCCAAAGTCTTTTCCGTCTTGTTCTAATTTTAATATAATTCTTTTGTTCATTTTAATATAAGTTTATAGTTAGTCCCTACTCATATGGCTTTTCGGGGGCGCCTCGTTTTTATAGTAGTTTCTGAACTCTACGTTTGGTTAATTTGAAAACTTAGATAGCGCTATAGTTGTTTTCTGATGTGAAATTACTTTTAAACTAGCCAGGTAATGAGTTGAATGTTGTGAATGAGTAATTATATGTTGTGAAATAGATTCAATAAATCAAGAATGTATTTTAAACAAAAAAGACTACCTCATTTGGTAGTCTCTTATTGTTCTAATATGATAACTTAATAGTCTATCTTTGAATAGAAGCTGAAAATGATAAAATTGGTGTAATACCACTTGTATCACAAGGACTTTGATTTTGAATTCTTACAATATTAGGGACGTCTTGTGCGGGAACTATAACCGAACGGGAATTTCCTTTTGATAAGCTACCAGAAGCTATTACATGGCCTGTTTGGTTATTATAAATAGCGTATTTAATAGAATCATAACTAGGATTAGTTAGTGCTATAAAAATGGCGCTTCTAGGATCAGATGCAATAGCAGGAGCTGCACTTGAACAATTGATATTTCCTGAAATTACAGATGAAGATTTTATTTCTAAAAAATCTGTTGTTAATACTTGATTACTCATAATTTTAATATTTAAAGTTTAGTTACCTACTCATATGGCTTTTCGGGGTGACGCCTCGTTTTTATAGTAGTCTCTGAACTCTACTTGATTATTGTAGAAAACATCTGATAGCGCTATTTTTTGTTATCTGATATAAAACTACTTGTTAAAAGGCTTGTAGATAAGATAAATGTTGTGGGGGAGTAATTTTATGTAGTGAATAGAGAATAAATGGGTATAGAAAGAAGTAGAAAAGGGTATTATGTGTTTTTAGAAACAGTAAGAATAGTTGTTATTTTAAAATGGAAAAATTATTGATAAGGTCTTTGTATTTATCACTATAATATACAAGATGTTGGTTTTTTAGAAGTAAAGAGTTTTTTGAGGTAGTTATTTCTTCAATAGCTTCTGTGTTTACAATATACTTTCGATGAACTTGTTTAAAAAGTTTATCGTCAAGGTAGCAGTTAACCTTACTCAACGATATTTGAATTACAAATTTTTCTTGTTCAGCAACAATGTTACAATACCTGTTTTCTACTTCAATATAAATAATGGTAGAGATATCTACTTTTTTTAAAACACCTCTTTTTTTAATGAATAAATACTGATTACTTATTACTGTATCTTGATCATTACTAGCGTAAACATTAGACTGATTGTAAAATTTTTCGATAGCCATTTCAATGCTGTATAGTAGTTCTAATTCATTAAAAGGTTTTAGTAAAAAGCGAAAAGGCTTGGTGAGTTTGGCACGTTCAAAAATTTGTCGATCTTTAGAAGAGGTTAAAAAAACAAAAGGCTTCAAAGAGTTAGGAATTGTAGATATGGTTTCGGCAAAAGTAATTCCCTCAGGGTTTTCTCTTAAAAAGATATCGATAATTACTAAATCTACCGCTAATTTGTAAAATAGAGAAATAGCTTCTCTGTATGTACTAGCAATTCCTACTACATTAAATTCTTTTTGAGTTAACATAGTGTTTAATTCAGAAGCAATTTCTTGATCGTCTTCAATAATTAAAATGTTTATTCTATCCATTTATTATGGTTTTTTAAAACGTAATAATACTTGAGTTCCTTTACCTTCAGTACTTTTAATAGTAAATGTAGCGTTGTTTTTTTGAGCTAACGTTTTGCATAATTGTATTCCTAACCCAGTGCCAATTTCTTGTTGATTCCTTTTTTTGTTTAGTAAAGAAGTTTCTTTGAGTAGGTTATTTACTATTGTTTTATTCATTCCAATACCATTGTCTTTAATAGTAAATTGAATAAGATTATCCACTTCTTTTGAGTGTACTGATATTATTCCGTTATTATGAGAAAACTTAATAGCATTGTCTAATAAATTTCTAATGATTATTTTTAGAGAGTCAATGTCAGCAAAAATAAAAGTAGCTGTAGGAATTTGATTTTGAAATGAGATATTTTTACTTTTAAAAAGAGGAATGAAATTATATTCTACTTGTTTTACAATAGAATGTAAGTCGACAGATTCTTGATGAAAATACAATTGCTTTGTTTGTAATGTAGCCCAGTTTAGCAAGTTTTCAAGAAGGTTGTAAGTAGTATTGGCAGTAGTGATATTAGAAAGAACAATATTACTTAAAAGAGAATCTTTTAAAGGAGTGATTTTTTTGAAAAGATTGATATTGGTTCTTTTTATTAAATCTACAGAAGAGCGTAAGTCATGACTCACAATAGAAAACAATTTGTCTTTTGTTATATTTAAAAGATTTAATTCTTCTTTTTGACGTGTAATTATTTGATGATTTTTGTTTTTTTGGATATAAAAGTAAACGCTGATAATTAGTAAAAAAAGTAGAAGAAAAGATGAAATTAACAAGTTGTTTCTCTGACTCTCTTTTAATTTATTTTGAGAAGCCAATAAATCAATTTCTTTTTGCTTTTGATTAATAGCTAACTTTTTTTCAAACTGAGCAACCGACCATATTTTTTGTTGATTGGTAAGTGAATCTTTCCATTTTTCAAATTCTTTTCTGTATGCTAAGGATTTGGCAAAGTTCTTTCGGTTTTCTTCAACTACAGACATATTTAAAGCAGCTTTCCTTTTTATCTCAAAATCAGAAACTTTATTTGATAATTCATAAGCTTTTTCAAAATAAGGTATGGCTATATTGTCTTTGTACTGTGTGTAATATACATTGGCAAGATCCATATATGAACCAATTAAACGCAAAGTATCTTTGTTTTTCTCTTGTAGTTGAGTACTTTTTAAAAGTAAAGAAGTGGCTTTTTCATAATCTGAAAGATGAAAATAAGCAATACCAATATCGTGAATAACAGAACTTTTATTGTAGTTAATTATATTAGAGTCTGTTATATTATTTAGTTGTTCAAAGTAAGAAATAGCTTCTTTATAAGAGCCTTTTTCTAAAGCAATGCCACCTAAGTTTCGTATTATTTTATAATAAAAAGGGAAGTTAGTAGTTACTTTTTCATATTCTTTTAAGCTTTCTTTATATATTTTTTTCTTCATAAAACTATATCCACGCATATAATGGATATAGTTATTAACATTTTGTTGTTTGTTAAATAATAAAGCTTTAGAAGAGAAAACAAGAACAGAATCCCATTCTTTTTTTAAAAAGAAATGGGAAGACTTAATAAAATTATTTTCTCTTAATCCAAGCTTATTAATTTCCTTTTTGAAAAAGTAAAATTGATCCTTATTCTTTTCCTGAGGAAAAATAAAAGAGTACAAAAACAACAACGTTATAAACAAAAACGTTTTGTTACATTTCATATGTAAATTTATTAACTAGTTAGTCAGTTGTTTGCACCGTTGTTTCAGTTCCTCTAGAAGTTTTAGGGTCGATATTCCAAATAAAAGCTTGAATAACCTTTATGTCGCTTAAGCTAATATGAGAAGGAAAATCACTAGTACTATTTGTAGTAAAATTTACAGTATAAGCTCTATATTCATTTGGGCTTGGGTAGTCTCTTAAAATCTTAGCTTGTTCTTGGCTACAAGATAAAAATAACTGTAATTTACAATTACCAAAGTTGCTAATAGAGAATAGTTGATGAACATTTACAAATGATAGTTTTTCTTGTGAGTCTACAAAAAATAAAACCTTAACGTTTATGGCTGTTTTTGTAGCGTTAAATTTAGCTTCTACTAAAGAAGGTAAAGGTTGTTTAAAATTATTTTCAAAGGTAATATGACCAGTAGCTAAAATGTTTTTTTCTTGAACTTTTAGAATTAGTTCTCCAGGTGGATAAATGATTAACTCAGGTGAGTTTATATTATTGTTCATAGTTTCGGGGGTAATTTATGGTTAAACTTACTATAAATATAAATAGTTTAAGTGATAAGTAAAGTAATATAGATGAATTATTCGTGCTATTTTTAGAGTAGTTTTACTATTTATGGTAAATTTTTAAGACATTTTTTGTATTTATTAATAAAAAATTTAATATTTGTAACTCATTATTAATCAATAAATAATAGCTTATAGTAAAATAATTACTTTTATAACTTAATATCCCCTAACAAAAAGAGTACTAGTTAGTTGCTCTTAAAAAAAAGTAATTATTATGCAGCACATTGTAGATGATAGTGTATTAGTAAAGAACTATATAAATGGTAATGAATATGCCATAGAATTATTGATTAAACGCCACCAACAACGACTTTATAGCTTTATTTATAGTAAAGTACAAAATAGAGATACTACAGAAGATATTTTTCAAGACACCTTTATAAAGGTTATAAGAACGCTAAAAAAAGGAAATTATAACGAAGAAGGTAAATTTTTACCATGGGTAATGCGTATTGCTCATAATTTAATTATTGATTTTTTTAGAAAAAACAATCGCATGCCTACGTTTAATAATACAGAAGAGTTTGATATTTTTTCGGTATTAAGTGATGGAACTTTGAATGCAGAAGGAAAAATAATAAAAGAACAAATATTAAATGATGTTAAAGAATTAGTTGAAGAGTTGCCCGAAGAACAAAAAGAGGTTTTAAAAATGCGTATTTATAACGATATGAGTTTCAATGAAATATCAGAGAATACTGGCGTTAGTATAAATACAGCACTTGGTAGGATGCGTTATGCTTTAATTAATTTGAGAAAAATAATTGAAAAAAATAAAATTATCTTAGTTAGTTAAACAATATTTAAAAAAAAGCATCGTTAAATCATTGATAATAAGTATTAATAAGGGAATATATGATGCAAGTTTACTCTAAGAAGTCTCCTGACTTTAAAATGGAACCTAAACAAGAAACAGTTCAATATTTGATTAATTTTTCCAAATCGTTAACAGTAGTTAAAACAAAATCAAACTATCTCATTGAATTGAATTTGAATTAAGAGTGGGAAAAGCTTCAACAAGGTTGGGGCTTTTTTTATGCTTTCTTTTTATTATAATCGTCTATTACCGATTTTCTTCCAACTGTCTTAGTGATAATATCATTTTCTAGCTTCCAACCTCGAGCAGGAGAATATTCACGTCCATAATAAATAATTTGTAAGTGTAATTTATTCCATAATTCTTTAGGGAATAAACGTTTTGCATCTTTTTCAGTTTGTGCAACACTTTTTCCGTTAGATAAATTCCAACGATACATCAATCTATGAATATGGGTATCTACAGGAAAAGCAGGAATATCAAAAGCTTGCGACATTACCACACTAGCAGTTTTATGCCCTACAGCTGGTAATTCCTCCAAGGCATCCATATCAACAGGAACTTCACCATTATGTTTTTCAATTAAAATTTTCGATAAACCGTGAATTCCTTTTGATTTCATAGGAGACAAGCCAACTGGTTTGATAATCTCTCTAATTTCATCAACAGTAAGCTTTACCATGTCGTACGGATTATCAGCTCTTTCAAATAATAAAGGAGTAATGATGTTTACACGTGCATCGGTGCTTTGAGCAGACATCAATACAGCAATCAACAAGGTGTAGGGGTCTTTATGGTCTAAAGGGATGGGAGTTTCAGGATATAATTCTTCTAAAGTATCTATAACAAACTGGACTTTTTCTGCTTTCGTCATTGCTTTATAAAATTTGAAAAAATCAAAGGTACAAAGAAGCTTCGTATGTTTTATGGATAATCAAAATCAACTTTGTAACTTTGACGTAATAACTTTGAAGCAAAACAATATGACAACATTAAAAATAGGAGATAAGGCACCAAATTTTGAATCGGTAGACGAAAAAGGAAATACTGTAAAGCTTTCTGATTATACAGGGAAAAAACTAGTATTGTTCTTTTATCCGAAAGCAAGCACACCTGGTTGTACAGCTGAAGCTTGTGACTTACGTGATAATTACAAAACGTTTTTAGCAAAAGGCTATGATGTTTTAGGGGTGAGTGCAGACTCAGCAAGACGTCAGCAAAACTTTATCAATAAAAATGAATTACCTTTTCCTTTATTAGCAGACGAAAGTAAAGATGTAATCAACGCTTTTGGTGTTTGGGGACCTAAAAAGTTTATGGGAAGAGAATATGATGGAATTCACCGTACTACTTTTGTAATTGATGAGAAAGGAGTAATTGAAGATGTAATTACGAAAGTAAAAACAAAGGAACACGCAAATCAGATATTAAAATAATGGTATATCTATTTAATAAAAGAAAAAAGTCGAGTATTTACTCGACTTTTATTTTTTGTGGACTTACCCTAAATTCTTCTGTAGGTTTTATTACTTCTGTAGCGGAGGCAAGTTCTTTTTGTAATTCTCTACTTGTTTTAGTGCTACCATCATGACTCCATCCTGGAGGCATAAACACGTATTTTAGTCGTGTTGTAAAAGGTAAACTCTTTTTTCGTTTAAAGAAGTCGTTAAAAATTTCTTTCCATTCATGGAAGATAATGTTAATAGGTCCCTTGTCTTCTAATGGTTTGGTCAAACCATAACGTAATTTTTCATATTCAGTTTCATCCTCTTCAGCTTGAAAAGTTCCAAAAATACGATCCCAAATAATCAATACCATTCCCATATTTTTATCTAAATACTTAGTATTAGAGGCATGATGGACTCTATGGTGAGATGGAGTAACAAAAATGTATCCCCACCAACCTAATTTACTTTTAATAAAATTAGTATGACATAATGTTCCGTAGTTTTGATTCATGGCATATGCAAACATAATATGCAAGGGCATAACACCTAGAAAAGCTAACGGTAAAAAGAACATATACCTAAACAAAGGCTGTAAAACTGGAGATCTAAAACCAGTTGAAATGTTGTAAAATTCAGAGTTGTGATGTGTTACGTGTACAGCCCAGAAAAATCGTGAATGATGATCTACATAATGGTGTATGTAGTACAAAAAGTCTTGACCAATAAAAGCTAATAACCAATATGCCCATGACATGTTACCTTCCCAGTCGATAATTCTGTATTGATAACAAAACCCCATAATGGCAAAAGAAACAACCTTCATTAGTAAATCTAAGCTAAAGTTAACTAAAGCAAAGTAAACATTAGTAGCTGTGTCTTTAAAATCGTAGTTTTTAGCTTTAGCTCTATAACTAAAGTACATTTCAATTAAAATTACTGAAATGAAGAAAGGAGCACTCCAGTAGTATAATATATCTTGATTGAATATGTTGCTCATGCTATTTTTTTAGATTGCAAAAATATTTAATTTTAATCAATTTAACTGTTAAAATTTATAGTCTTTCCACGATCCAGTTTTTAAAACTATAGAAGTTTTGAGGAGCAACTCCGTGACCTACGGGGTATTCTGAATATTCATTTTTTAACTTTAAGTCTTTCAGTATAATAGGAGCTTTACGTGCCCAATCTATAGGAAGGACTTGATCTACAGTTCCGTGAGAAATATAATAATCTGTTGTAATAGAGTTGTCTATTTCAGTAGGTAATAACTCTTCGTTAATATAACCGCTTAAAGCAACTACATGTTGTACTTTGTTAGGGTATTTAAAACTTAGCGCATAACTTAAAATAGCTCCTTGGCTAAATCCTAATAAAAATGTTTTATCAGGGTTGGTATTGTATTTCTGTTTGATTTCGTCTATAAAAGAAGCAATCTTATCAACTGATTCAGCTGCTTGTTTTAAATCAGAAAATTTACCGTTAACTGAATCAAAATTTATAGCATACCAAGCATAACCACCATAACCCATATCGTGAGGAGCTCTAGCACTTACAATTAATAAATCGTCTGGTAATTCTTCTGCAAATGAAAATAAATCTTGTTCGTTGCTACCATATCCGTGTAATAAAATTAATAAGGGAGGGTTAGCGTTAGAGGTTTTAGGCTCTCTTACAATATGTTGTAAACTCATGTATTAAATTCCTTTAAATAGGTTTTGAAATTGTTCTCCAACAACTGGTACAAGCTTTTTTTCTCCTTTTAAAACTGCTAAAAGGCTAATTAACCAAAGTACAAATAATAGTACTCCTACAGCCCAACCTATTGTATTTCCTAAATATTTATAAACAATCCACATATTCACCATATACAATATATTTAGCCCTAGCATTTGCCTAATGTAAAAACTAGCAAAAGCATTTTTTTTGTTCATGTTTAAAACGAAAGCTATGATAAGTCCTATAATTGTGAAGTGGCTAATAATTGCTTCAGTTTTTCCTTCGTTTACTGTTAGATTTTCCATGATTCTATGAGTTTAAAATTAGTTGACTATTATTGTAAATACCATAAACTTTTCCTTCTAGTTTTTTCCCTAGAAAGATACTGTTTTTTGAGGTAGAAACAATGTTTTGCTCTGAGAAAGTATATGCTCCATCAGGGGTAAAAACAGACAAACTAGCTTTTTCATCTTCTTTTATGGAAGCTAATTCAACATTAAAACGTTTTCTAGGATTGTTAGATAAACAGTTGATGATAGTTTCTAAATCTAATACAGTATTTAGCGCTCCAAAAGCACTTTCTAAACCAATAGTACCGTCTTTTGCAGTAGAAAACTCTACTTTTTTATGTTCAATGTCTATAGGATTATGGTCTGATGTAATTATATCAATAATTCCTTCTTTTAAAGCTTGTATTAGAGCTTTTTTATCTTCTTCTGTACGTAGGGGAGGATTTACTTTTTTATTAGCTTCAAAGCCATGTAGTTCATCATCTGTCAAAACTAAATTATGTACAGCAACACTACACGTTACATCTAAGCCTTTTTCTTTTGCTTCTTTTATAAGTTGAACAGACTTAGCAGTTGAGATAGTAGGAATGTGTAATTTACCTCCTGTATATTCTAACAAAAATAAATCGCGAGAAATTTGAATTTCTTCTGCAAGTGCAGGAATTCCTTTCAATCCTAAAAGCGTACTATTTTTACCTTCGTTAGCAACACCTTCACCAGCAATTAAATTGTTTTTAGGAAAGCTTAGTACCAATCCGTCAAAATTTTGAGCATATAACAATGCTATCTTTAACAAATTATCATTGCTAACGGGTTTGTTATAATCACCAAAAGCAATAGCACCTGATTGTTGCATGTCGTACATTTCAGACATTTCAACACCTTTACTTTGCTGTGTTAAGGCTCCAATAGGATGAATGCTAGTTGCAGCTCCGTTTACTTTATTAATCAAAAACTCAACAGCCGATTTATTATCAACTGTAGGGTGTGTGTTTGGATTGATCGCTACATGAGTAAACCCACTTTTAGCCGCTACTTGAACACCATGTTGCAAGGTTTCTCGCTCTTCATAACCCGGCTCTCCAAAAGAAACACTCGTATCAAACCAACCCGGAGATACATGAAGATTTTCAAGCTCTACAACTTGATAAGTTTCTTCATCAGCAATGTTGTTGTCTATTTTGGTAATAATACCGTCGGTAATTAAAATATCTTTAGTTTGTTGGTGGTAAGGACTAGAAGCATCTATTATTGTTGCCGATTTAAGCAGCGTTGTCATGGTTTAAAGAATTTTAAAATCAAAATTTCTAAAAGCAAAGATACAATAGCTAAGCCCAAAAACCATTTCCAAAGCCATTGAATTTTGTTTTCATCATTAATATTTTCCAAGGTGTTTTTAACTGAAGTAGATATAGTCATATCATTAGCTTCAGAAAATGTTAAAAAATCTAAGGCACTTTCACTTTTGTTATAATTAAAAGCAACATTTCTAAGCACATTATTTCCTTGTTGTATTTGATAAAAGCCGGCAACTAAAGGTTGATCTTTAGTTGTAATACGTGTTTTATTTTGAAAAGTTTGTTGCAAAGGAATAAAAGGACCTTTGCTACAAACAATACTTAAAACTTCATCTTTACCTAGCTGTTTATCAATATCAATAGTATTTTGTTTGTCTATGGTATAATACAATTCAGAAAGTTGTAAACTTTGTTTTCCGATGTTATAAAAAACAGGCACAATTAAAGGTGAGTTCGTAAAGTTACTATTGTCTTTATTTAGAGAACCTGCTAGCCAATACATAGAAGCATTTGGTAGATTAATCTGTTTAATAAAGCCTTGTTTGTTTTCAAAAGAAATAATGTTACTAGCATTCTTAAATTCTGAATTAAAAGAAGTTTTCACAAACGGATATTGGAAATTAGCTACCTTCTTTTCGAAAACATTTTTTAAAAGAGGATGATTATAATTAATCGAAGTAACCTTTAAACTATCATTCTTTTTAGAAAGTAATCTTCCTGTATTTAGCTTCCCGAAAAAGTTGTTATAAGAAGAAAGTACTGACTCTTTATTGGGAATTATAACAAGATTTCCACCTTTTTTAGTATAATTTTCTAAACTATTCAGAAGTGTTTCAGGAATACTTTCCAACTCATTTAATACAATAAGATGTTGCTTATCTATCAAATTATAGTTGGCATTTTGTAGCGTAGAAGAAGTAAAGTTAAATTCTTCTTTGGTATAAATCCGTTGTAAGAAGTTATTTGATTCTCCAATTGCTAATACATTAATTTTTTCGTTAGCATTAATGGTAAAATAAAACGAATTATCAAACCCATAAGTGTCGTTAAAATTAATAGCAACTCTACCTAAAAACATTGGAGTTTTTACAACAGAAAAAGTAACTTCCGTAGTCTTGTTTTCCTCAATACTAAAGGTTTGTTTATTCAATAACTTGTCATTATTGTAAATGGCAATAGGAATGTCATTTTTAGCATTTCCTTGATTTCTAACAACAATATGTACGTTGAAATTAGAACCTCCATTATCATCTACAAAAACACTATCAATAGAAATGTTGCTTTTTTGTTCAGGTACTAACTTTACAAAAGAAGTATTTTTAGGAGCGTTGTCAATTTCCTCTTTTTTAATGTTTTGAAAATCAGAAATCACAATGTTTTTGGAAGAAGAAGCTATAGACTTATGCTCACTAGTCATTTTTAAAAAAACATCAGCAAGGTTTCTGTTTTTAGCAGTATTAGTTGTTTTTAACAGCTCTTCTTTTAGTTCAGAAACTGTTTTATTTGCGTAAAAATGGTTGTTTGTAAGTAAAGAATACTTAGTTTTTTCTGTTGAGTTTTCAATAATTTCTTGAGTAGCAATTTGCAGTAAATTACCTTTTTCTCCAACAGCGCTAGTACTTAAAGAATTATCAAGATACATAAAGAAATGTTGTTCTTCATTTGCTTTGTGGTTACTAAAATATGGCTGAGCAAAAGCAAAAATAAGGGCAGTGAGTAGCAGTAAACGAGTAGCTAAAATCAGCCATTTTTTTATACGAGAACTTTTACGTGTTTGTAACACTAACTTTTGTAAAAAAGCTACATTGGTAAACGGAACTTTTACAAATCGCTGTAGTTGGAACAAGTGTACCAAAATAGGAATGAGTAAAAAAGCTAAGAAATATAAAATCTCAGGATGTTTAAACTGCATAATTGTAATTTACTAACTGTAAAAATACCTAAATAGATGGTTTAAAAAAGAATGTAGTTAAAAATCTGTTAGAAGTGTGGTAAGTTTTCGACAAAGGATTAAATTTTCCTATTTTTGAACTATGACTACAAAAGAGAGTGAGTGTAACATTCCGGGAGAAATTAACTATAAAGAACACTGGAATGCAGCCTATGTAAAAAATCCAACTGAAAAACTAGGGTGGTTCGAAGAAAGTTCGAAAGAAACTATTGAATTATTAAAGGAATCTAACGTACCAAAAGACGCTAAAATCTTAAACGTTGGTGTTGGTTCGTCTATGTTAATTGATGAATTAGTGGCCGATGGATATTCAGGCTTAATAGCAAATGATTTATCTGAAAAAGCACTAACCGATGTAAAAAATCGATTAGGAGAAAGTGCATCAAAAGTTAACTTTATAGCTGATAATTTAGTGGCTTCAACCCAACTACAAGATCTTGAAGAAGTTGATGTTTGGAACGATAGAGCAGTACTACATTTTTTTTTAAAAGAAGAAGAACAAAACGCCTATTTTAACCTGTTAAAGAAGCTTGTAAAAGTAAATGGATTCGTAATTATTGCTGTTTTTGCTTTAGACGGAGCAGAAAAATGTTGTGGACTGCAATTACAACGTTACAATACGGAAATGCTACAAGAAAAATTAGGAAACGATTTTGTTTTAGTCAATAGTTTTAATCACACATTTGTAAATCCGTACGGAGGAGAACGTCCGTATGTTTACACATTATTTCAAAGAGCCAATAAGTAATGAACATAACCAATATCCCTTATAAAAACACAGGATTCTTTTCTAAAACAATGGAGGACTATTTAAAGGCTGATGAAAAGATTCAACCTTTTTATAACCGTTATCCGAGTTTACGAAACTTTGAAAAGCAACTAGAAGAAAAGAAAGAAAACCCTATTTCAAATACTCAAAGGAAAAGGTTAGTTGAAGTATTAAGAAAACAATACAAAGACATTGATTTATCTTTTGAAACACAAAAAAATATAGAAAGTTTACTAAAAGAGAATACGTTTACCATAACAACAGGGCATCAGCTGAATTTGTTTACGGGACCGTTATATTTTCTGTATAAAATTATATCAACCATAAACATGTGCGAGCATTTGTCAATGCAATTTCCTAATGAGAATTTTGTGCCTGTATATTGGATGGCAACAGAAGACCACGATTTTGAAGAAATTAACTTCTTTAACTTTAAAGGGAAAAAAGTACAGTGGAATTCTGACCAAAAAGGACCTGTAGGACGTTTTACAACCGAGGGGTTACAAGATGTTTTTGAAGTATTTGCTGAACATTTAGGAGGTTCAAAAAATGCTATTCAAATAAAAGAACTTTTTGAAAAAGGATATTTACAGCACAAAACATTAGCAGGTGCAACCAGATATGTAGCCGATAAACTTTTTGGAAAATATGGTTTGGTAATTTTAGATGCTGACGAAAGAGAATTAAAAAGAGCGTTAATACCTTATGTAGAGTACGATTTGTTACACGAAACTTCTTATAATGAAGTATCGAAAACAATTACAGAACTAGAACAATCATATAAAATACAAGTAAATCCACGTGAGATAAACTTATTTTATATTACTGATAGGATTCGTGAACGTATTGTTTTTGAAAACGGAATTTACAAAGTAAATAATACAGATATTTCTTGGACAAAGGATGAAATCTTAGATCATTTACATAGTCAGCCAGAATGTTTTTCGCCAAACGTAATTATGCGCCCACTATATCAAGAGGTAATTTTACCCAACTTATGCTATATTGGTGGAGGTGGAGAGTTAGCTTACTGGTTAGAGCTAAAGGCATATTTTGATAAAGTAAATGTTCCGTTTCCTATTTTGTTATTAAGAAACTCAGTTCAAATACTTTCAGAAAAACAACTAGGTAAGTTAGAAAAACTAAACGTTTCAGAAGAAGAATTATTTTTAAAACAAGACGACTTACTAGCAAGAAAAGTTTTGGCTAACGGCGATACTAAGGTAGATTTTACCAAGCAAAAACAGTTTTTACAACAACAATTTGATGATTTACGTAAGCTAGCTAAAAAGACCGATGTTTCTTTTGTAGGAGCTGTAAATGCACAAGAAAGAAAGCAGGTTAAAGGGTTAGAAAACCTTGAAAAAAGATGGTTGCGAGCAGAAAAACGACGTCAAAAAGAAATGGTTGAAAGAATCGTAGCTTTGCAAAATGAATTATTACCTAATCAAAGTTTAGAAGAGCGACAACGTAATTTTTCAGAGTTCTATTTAGAGTATGGAGCAGATTTTATTACAATTCTAAAAGAAAATTTACACCCGTTACAACTAGAGTTTACCCTTATTACACTTTAATGAGCACAAAAAAAGGATTACATCCTAAAAATATACACAACCAAGGGTACGACTTCACGCTATTAGTAGAAAAGTATCCGAAACTTTCTGAATTTATCATTGAGAAATTTGAGAAAGACACTATTGATTTTTCTGATCCAAAAGCAGTAAAAGAGTTTAATAAGGCATTATTAGCAGCTCATTATAACATTAAACATTGGAATTTCTCTGATGAGAATTTATGTCCACCAATACCTGGAAGAGTAGATTATATTCATCATTTAGCTGATTTAGTTGCAGGTGAAGAAAACGTAACGGTGTTAGATATTGGTACAGGGGCAAGTTGTATTTATCCTTTGTTGGGAACTGTAGTATACGATTGGAATTTTGTAGCTACTGATATCGATTTAGATTCACTAGATTATGCTCAAGATATTATAGATGATAATGGTTTTACGGATAAGGTTGAGTTAAGACAACAGTTTAAAGAAGAACATATCTTAGAAGGAATTATAGAAGAGGGTGATGCATTTACGGTAACGATTTGTAATCCACCATTTTATAAATCGGCTGAAGAGGCGAGAGGAGCTAACCGAAGAAAATCGAGAAACTTAGGGAACAATGCGGTACGTAACTTTGCAGGAAACTCTAATGAATTATGGTATATAGGTGGAGAGAAAGCTTTTTTACATACCTATTTATATGAGAGTTCTAAATTTCCAAAAGTAAGTAAATGGTTTACAAGTTTAGTGTCTAAAAAAGAAAACGTAGAAAGTTTACAAAACTCAGGTAAAAAATTAGGAGTTAAAGAATTCAAAGTAATTCCTATGCATCAAGGAAACAAGGTAACACGTATTGTGTGTTGGAGGTTTATATAGTGAGTAATTGTTTAATAAAATAGGAAACCGTTATTAGAAGTGATGAAAAAAGGAGGAATTAACGAAGTTGAGTCTCACGAGGAGAGTTCTTCTTACTTTTCAATAATCAACTTATCCCAAGTATCTTTCCATCCTTTGTTTGTAACCCTATTACGATACGTTATCAAATCAAAATTAGGAGTAGGTCGTACAACAAGGTTGAATACATCATTTAAACCATACGGAGCAATATATTCAATTTGATTATCAGAGTTTAACTGAATAGCAATCGAAGTAGCTGTTTCAGGCCAGTAAGAAATGGCTTCGTAACAATTTTTATAAGGTGAATGACCGTTTCGAACATGCATTCTAGCTTGATTTTTTACCGACCAGTTAACAGAAGAGTTAATAGCTTTGAGCTGTTCTTCAAGAGCTAATTCACGAGTCTTAGTAATGTCGCTTTTATCAAAGTAAATAACATCAACATCGTTTAAAGAAGTTCTTTTATTATTGTGTTTATAGTCCCAAATTTTGTTTCTAACAAAACCGGCACCAATCCAACAATCAGGAAGATGTAGGTTACGAACGATTTCAAGAATACGTAGCATCCAAGCGTCATTTTCAATAATGCTTATGAATTGAGGGGTAAAATCTGTTTTCATAGATTTATTTGTATTCAGGAATATCCCTTAAAAACACATAAGTTTCGTTCTCTTTATCAAGCATACAAAAAAAATGTTGCAGTCCGTTGGTTACGATGAGGTAATCAGCATCGAGTTTTAAGTTATAACGTGCAATTTGATCAAATGTATCTTGGGTAATTTTTATATGTGGCGCTTTACATTCCACAATAATATTCGGATGACCGTCTGAAGCAAAAACCACAATATCGGTACGTTTTTTAAGGTTGTTGATAACCAATTGTTTTTCAATAGCAATCAATGAAACAGGATAGTTTCTCTCTTGAATCAACCATTGCACAAAATGCTGACGCACCCATTCCTCGGGAGTTAAGACCATGTATTTTTTTCTCAAATTATCAAAAATAAGCGTCTTATTTTCGTTACTTTTGAGCTTGAATGTATAGCTAGGAAGGTTGAGCTTTTGCATAGACCAAAAGTAAGAAAATTATAAGTTATTTCTTAGTTGTTTGCTGTGACAAAACATTATTGTCATCTCGAACTGAAGCAACGCGGAATGTGAGAGATCTTAAACGCAGGAGTAACTCTTATTGTTAAGATTTCTCGTCGCTCATAAAATCGCTCCATCGAAATGACCAAGAGTGTTATTAAGGAATGAATACTTAGCTACAACATTTTAAACAACAACATCAAAAGAAGGCAGAAGAAAGACACATGAACGAAATTAAATCTATCATATCCGATATCAAAGGAGGTAACATCAAACCCATTTATTTTTTAATGGGAGAAGAACCGTATTACATCGATAAAATTTCAGATTACATTGAAGATAATGTGTTAGATGAATCTGAAAAAGGATTCAATCAAGTAGTTATGTACGGTCGTGATGTGTCGATAGAGGAAATTGTGTCGTCGGCAAAGCGATTTCCGATGATGGCAGAAAAGCAGGTGATTATTGTTAAAGAAGCGCAGGATTTAAGCCGTTCGATAGATAAAATAGAGTCGTATGCTGCCAACCCACAACCGACTACCGTGTTGGTGTTTAACTACAAATACAAAAAGCTTGATAAACGTAAAAAAGCGTACAAAGCTATTGCTAAAAACGGACTCATTTACGAGAGTAAAAAACTGTATGAAAATCAAGTAGCCGATTGGATTCGTCAGGTGTTGGGCGGAAAAAAGTTTAATATTGAACCAAAAGCTTCGCAAATGTTGGTGGAGTTTTTAGGAACAGACCTAAGCAAGATTAGCAACGAATTAGATAAACTAACCTCAGTATTGCCTGCGGAAACCATTATTACCGATAAGCATATTGAAGAAAATATTGGGATTTCTAAGGACTTTAACAATTTTGAGTTGCGTAAAGCAGTAGGGCAGCGAGATGTGGTGAAAGCAAACAGAATCATCAATTATTTTGCACAGAACCCAAAAAACAATCCGTTGGTAATGACCATTTCTTTACTAAATAGCTTTTTTACACAGTTATTAATGTACCACGGATTAAAAGACAAATCGAAAGCTTCGGTTGCTAAAAACTTAGGGGTAAATCCTTATTTTGTGGATGACTATGTAAACGCTGCTCGTAACTACCCGATGCGAAAAGTATCGCAGATTATCGCTTTACTACGTGATGCCGATGTAAAAAGCAAAGGAGTAGGAGCCAACCAAACTCATGCTGATATTTTAAAAGAATTACTGTTTAAGATTTTGCATTAACACTACTGTGGGCATCTCTTATTTCTTTAAGAAGAAAAAAACTACAAGTAAAAATATCGTAAAACTATTTTTTACAAACAAAATTCTAATGAAGAGGCAATTTAAACTTACACACACTCTCACTTTTCATAAGTAAACGTAACTGCTCGAATAAAAGAGCAAAAAAACACGTACTACTTAGTGACTTTTTAAGTACATAAAATAGTGAGCAAAGGTACAAGCTGCGTACAAATAAAATTGGTTCTTGTTAAAAGACAGTGTTTTACAGTAAAAAACTTAAAAATCAATATATTAAATGTGTGATTTTGAAGATGTTTTATATCTTTAACTCAAAAAATTGTACCACCCTAAAAATACGTCTATGAACATAAAAGCAAAGCTTTTTATATGTGGTGAGGAACGAGAATTGCTTACTACTAACTTAAATTATAACAGACTTACTGATTGGAATGGTAAACCTACTTCAGCCTTATTAGGAGGAACTATTTCAGTAACTTTTGAATCTGAAATGTACGATGATACTTTTGTTGATTGGATTAAATCAGATAGAAGAGGCAATAAAAAAATACGTCATCCTTTTAATCTTTATCAGTTAAGAGACGGTAAAATAGTTTTTTACAAAGACGAGTTTGATGGAGTAGAGCTATTTCAGTACAACTTTCAAGATGGTGTGCTTGTAAATTATTATGAAACTTTTGATAATCAAAAAGGTATGCAGGTTACCTTAACCATATCACCTGCAATGCAAGACTATCGTTTTTTTAATAATAGTACCGACTGGCGTAGAAAAAGTACTACTCGTTATATAAAACCTTGGCAAGAAAGTTTTATACTGCCTATAGAAGATATGCCTTATAAAGCGCAGGAAAATAAAGAACCAAAGAAAGAGAAGTATTTTATAGAGAAAATTGAAATAGAAAATCTAGATGAGGGGTCAAGTAATGGAGGAGCAAATAAAAAAGAAGGACTAATTCATGGAAAGGAGTATATCTTAAAAGTTACTAAATATAAAAATGATAAAGTACCAAAAAACAGTAACACCATAAAATGGTCTTATGATTACACCAATGCAAAAGGAGAAATTGTAGAGGGGAGTATAAATGCAAAAGGAGATAAAGCTACCTTTAAGGCTAATGATTTAGATTACTGTGGTAATAAAATTACGTTTTATGCTTACATTGAAAGTAAAGAAAATGAAGCTGAATTAGAAGTATTTCACCATTATCGCTTTAGGTGGTTTGATAGAAAAAGAGTATTAACTCAAGCACAGGATAGGAAAGTTAGACCCTGGAGGATTGATCAAGGAGGAACTTCTTTATGTGGAATGGCTTGTATATTTTATTTATTAGCAAAGAAAGACCCTAAAGGATATTATAATTTAGTAGAGGAGTTACATAGAATAGGTGAGACAACATATAATAAATATGTTGTCTCACCTAACAGCGATTCTTATAAGCTTTATGATGTTAAACCTTTATCAAATGACCACCCCAATATTCCAGATGTAGATTGGATAACTATGGCTGTAACTAGAAATAAAGAAAGTAGCTTTGGTTATACAGGGAAAATAAATCAAGATGCTTCTGCAATTAATTGGCCAAGTATAATGACGAAGTTGAGTGAAAAGCTGTTAGCTTGTAATGATGTAAGTACAGAAGGTGTATATTCCTCTGTAATTGCTAGAAGAATAAGTATAAAGATAACTGAACAAAAAGTAGATGACATTAATAAACAAATTAATAAAGGATACAAGTTAATGTTAATGATAGACTCCGATTTAATTAGTGATGATGGAGATACTTTATTTTCGTCTTATCAAGAGTTTCATTGGGTAGTTTTAGAAAAAACAATTCGTAAAATACAAGCATGGGATTCTAAAGGGAGAATTATAAATAACTACGATTTTAAAGTTTACTCATGGGGTTCTGACAGTCGTTACTTAAAAACACAAATTACATGGGAACATTTTGCAAAAAATTATTATGGATATATTAAAGTTAAATAAAGTATTTCACGTTTTATGCCTCGTTTTTTTACTCGTTTTTTTTACAACATGTGAATCAACAAATAAAGAAAAAGACAATTACATTAAAATAGAGAAAGAATGTAGTCAAAAACAAAAAATAACAGAGCTTTCATTAATTTTTTTAGGATATTCTTATAATGAAATTTCTGATATTGTTTTAGAAATACGAGGAGTAAACCCACTTATTTCAAAACTATATGTACCGGAAAAAATTACAGATAGTATAAGACTAAGAAGGGATGTGACTATATACCAAGAGATTGGATTGAAAGATACTGTTGTTTTGGTTTTTCCAAACAAAGAGCGTTATATATTAAGTGATTTTAAATACAAAGTAAGACCTCATTTTACCACATTGTCAAAAAAATGGGGATGTGATTTTTATGAAATGAAAATAAATAATGTAATTAAAGAAGGAGGAAGTGCTACTTTTATTAAAGAAGGATTCGAAATAGAGTGAAACTAAAACAATTATTGAATCAATTTTTTTCTCTAAATAAAATAAAGTATTTAAATATTATACTCACACTTCTATTAGTTTCATGTACAACAACTAAAGAAATTACTGTTACAAGTAAAGTGTCTAATAAACATAAAGTTATTGTTTGGTATGATAAAGAGCAGAAAGATATTTGGGCTTTTAGTGTTCCTATATATTTAGAAGTTGAAAATAAAAGTTTTCTAATACCACGTGAGTTCATATCTCATAAATATATTTATGAGATATGAACTCACGTGGTACACATACATTTTTGTACGAGTTAGAAGCAAATGGAAAATTAAAAAAGAAAAAGAACTTCAGTAGAAAAAAAACAACACCTAGTACAAAGAAAAAATACATTATTTATTCTAAACATTTAATAACAAACAAGAAATATTCCGACCAAATATTGTACTCTTATAGAAATAGAGAGTTTAAAAGTGATTCTATAGTACTCGACTTTTTTAATGATTTTAAAAACAAATTACCAGATTTAACTGAAAATATATTGGTAAAAGACAGTTTGTTCTTAAGTTTTAACAACGAGGATAAAAAAAGTAAACTATCTACAAAAAGAATTAAAGTACCTATTAAAATTAACTAATTAATGAAGTTAATTATCTACTTGTTAATTCACAGTACTCTTAAAAAGTTTATTAACAAAGTAAGTAATCGTTTTTCTATGTATGAGTTTTAAAATCAATAATAACTTAATTTACATGAAAAGGTTGTAAAAATTAAAACATCAAAGAACCCCATTAATAATGCAGTTTAGCTTAGTAACATTTATAAGAAAAATAGTTGAAGGTATTTACCTTACATCTTCACATAAGAGTCCCGATAACTATAATAATGCAACCAGATATAACAACAGATCAAGCAAGTCGCTCTTTAAAGATTACTTACACATAAAAGTATCTACAGAAGATGTTAGAATTGAAGGATTCTATTACGACGAAACCATATCTATTGATATATACGGAAAAGAATGTAGAGAAAATCCAGACGATTACTTTGATAAAAAGAGTAGTTTTTTAGATGAATTATTTATAAGGTCGCCTGAATATTATAAAAACAAACACGACAGGTTTGAAACTCGTAAAAGGTTTAGGTCGCAAATAACAATTTCTTTAAAAGACAGAAATATAAAACTGCAAACATCAGTTTTTATGAATGAAGTTGAAGTTAGAATGAAGCTTTACGAACAAAACGTTATTAATATATATTATAAAAAAAGGGAAATGGAAGATATGTATTTGAGTAAAGATGGAAGGAACATTCTTAAAAAAGAATTTGAAGAATACTTTATAGACTTAAAGTTTTTGAACCAAAGAAAAGTTGATTTTAGAAGATTAAAAGTTTTATAACATCAAAAAAATAGGAGTAATCTCATATTTTGTAGACGACTACGTAATTAGTTTAATAATACATATTTCTTCTACAAATTTAATCTGTTTGTACTACATTAACAGCAACTAAATCATTATTAAAATTTCCTCATAAAACAAAGGTTTTCCAGAGTATTGCCTAAAATTAAAATATTGGATTTTACCTTCTCCAACCGAACTGACCTTTTTTAATACACCGTTAAGTTCAACGTTCCATTCACCTTTTTCAAAGTAATAATCTCTAACTTTAATTTTATCGTTTGATTATAATTAAAGACTAAAGGGAGATGTTTTTTGTCAAAAAAATACGTTAATACTTCGTTAGTATTCTATTACCTTCTTTATCATAAAGTGTTTTTTTTATGATGCTCCCTTCTTGGTTGTATTCAATTTTTGATTTCAATTTTTCATTCTTATAATAAGTTCGCCAAACTCCAGCTTTTGTAAAATAATCAGTACCTAAATAGCTACCAGTTTCCATAATATTTCCATTAGGGTAAAAACTAGTATGTGTACCTATCTTATTTCCTCTTTCATCAAATTCCTTTTCTTGATATATAGTTCCGTTATTATAGTATATAATTAATTTGCCAACAAAATCACCTACATCATTATATTTAGCATCAAGTCGTAACTGACTATTTTTGTAGTATTCAGTGTTCTTTTGAATTATGCCTTTTTCAGTATATTCTTCTTTTGATTTAATTTGGCCATTGCTCCAATAATTTATCCAATTTCCAACGGGCTTATTTTCTTTGTAAACCCCAGTAGATTGTAACTGCCCGTTTTTATAGTAACTCTCGTAGTTTCCATCCATTTCGTAAAACCCCTTACCAGAGTAGCTACATGTAGTTTGAACTTGTCCGTTTTTATAATAAAGAACAAAAGTACCTTTAGGGTTTCCATTTTTATCAAAATTAATCATAGAATTTATAGAGCCGTCTTTCCTATAATATGTCCAGTTACCATACGCTATCCCTTCACTATTTTTAAAACCTTCAGATTTTTTACTTCCATTGTCATAATAATCAATGTAATTTTGAGCACTTATAGAATTTATTGATATTAAAAAAAGTACTAAAAAAAAGCTTATATATTTTTTCTTGAGTTTCATTATTTAATTGATTATAATGGTTTTGTTTGTTTTGATGCTATTAAATTTAGCAAATGCACACAAAATTAAAAAACTGAAAGGATTTTAAGAAATAAGATAAAACAAGCAATTATTTATATTTGTTACACAGGTAGATATTCTATTTAAAATTCAAATACAAGAATAATATTATTGATACAGACTGAAATGATTCTTTGCTAACAGGAGATATATTTATTACGGTTTTTTCATTTTTAAAAGTTTCCTTACTCTTTAGAATTTTCAGTTACTCTTCATTTCCAGTAGTTTGCTGATCTCTATTTGTTTGTAACATGTTTTAAGCAAGTAAAAACCGAATAGAAAATCCGCGAGGTTTTTTGTATGTAGGTGAGGTCTAGTAATGAATTATAAAAATTTTTGTAAAACGTTCTTTATTCTTCATCAATTTCCGACATTCGTTCGTTTATAAACTCAAAAAAATCAATTTCTCCCGATATTTCCCAAACTTCATGATCCCAATCAACTGTTGAGTTTCCATTGTTTTTATAAAAGCATTGTGTATTACCAGCACCATCAGGGAAAAATTCAAGTAAATCGTTAAATGAATAACCATCTGGCTTTACATTTTGTTCTTTGCAAATTGGATTCATCATTTCTGCCATAACTTTAATATCCTCATTTGCCATTATATAATTAGCTTCGTAGATTTCTCCAAATCCATTATGGATTTTATAAAAAGCTTTTAAGTCATTCGGAATATTCCAATTATATGTTTTTAGATTTTTATTTGGTTCAGCATTTAAAAGAGATTCACCTCCAGTATATACTCTGTAGTAATCCCTATCATCATAGAGTTTCATATCAAGTAAATAATGTAAATGCCAAGTATTTTCTTTTTTTTCTGCAAAAATGAATTTACACCTCTCTTTTAAAGAAGAAATCAAATTTGGTACTTTCTTAGAAATTGGTTTAAAGTTTTCAGTAATGAATTCCGTATTCGTTTTGTCGTTTAAATTCGACCAAGGGCAGTCTTTTGGTAATTTTCCAAGCTTGTGAAAGTTTGAGCTATTTTTTGATTCAAATACAAGTTTAATACCATTAAAACCATATTTATTTATGATTTCGTTTTCTAAATTTGTCGTTCGTATGAATTCTAAATTAAATTCTTTGTCAGAATCTCTTTTTAGTTCGTTTCTATATATTTCTTTTAATTCCGAAGTCAAATTTTTATAGGTTTTCTTTTTATTATTCTGACTATTCGCTCCAAAAAAAGACAATATTCCCATTATTAAAATTATATGTTTCAATGTTTCTCTCAAATGTTTTACAACGGCCTAATATAAGAATAGTAGCGGACTTTTTGATATACACAAACCTTTTGGTTAAGTATTTATTAGCTATGTTTTATACACCTTGTTAGGCATTTTTTTCTTTATCTATTGGGTTTTCAGTTACGTCTTTTATAGATTTTTCTTGATATTCAGTCATTCCAATGTTTCCATCACCAGTTGTTAAGAAAAATAAATCGACAAAAATCCCCCAATACTTTCCCCATAAGGTCATAGGTTTCCATTCAGTTCTTGGAACTTTTCTTTGCTCTAATTCATTTTCTATGTCAAAAATATTATCCCAATTCTTGATGTGTAATCTGCCGAAAGTTTTAAATCTTAAAAGGTTCTTACTTTTAAGTTCAATCTCGGTTTTGTGCCTATCAAATTTTCTTTTTCTAATCGAATATTTCAAATTTGAATAAGAAATTCTCTTTTTATTTTTTTTGAGGTCAAATATTTCAATTTCAGAATCACCAAAATGTATTTCATTAACCATATATCCAACTTTTTTGAAATAAAAAATATCAAATAAAAGATTGATTATTAAGGGTATTGAAATCAATATTTTTGATATAATATGCCAGTCAGAATATTTTATGATAAAAATTAATAAACCTAATCCGATTAGAATATAAATCAACCACTTTAATTTATCTGTTTTATTTTTTGTCGCTTTATATTTTATCATTTATTCAATAATGCCTAACGTGTATGTATATGGTTAGTTATTTATTTTTTCTAACTGTCTTTTTTTCATTTCTACACTTTCTCTGTATTCTAAAGCTTCTGCTTTCATTGTCCAATGTGTTTCTAATTCAAATGAGTCAACTTTAGCCTTAATTTCGCTAATAGGAATTGAGAAAAATTCCTTTCTGTAATTTACTTTATTAACTCTTTCCGAGTTAAATGTTTCGTGTAATTCTTTTTCTAATTTTGGCGCATCTTCTGAATGAATCATTGCGTGAACATCAAATGTAAAAGGAACAGAAGCATCTCCTAATTCTTTAACTCTGTCTAAAGGTTCTAGTCTTCTTGTAAGTCCAATTTTAAAAACATTTTCTCCAAATGAACCAACATTGGAAATTATGTAAACGTGTCCTCTTTTTGTTTGTTGAGCCATTGACATAGCTCTTTGTCCTTTCTCCTCCGCAATTAATAGTTTTTGCTTAATATTTTCTAGTTCTTGCTCAAATTTTGCTCTGTCTTCGTCTGCAACTTTTAATAATTTGGCTTCAATTTCCTTTCTTGCTTTTTCAAGCATTTTTTCCTCTTTTTCAGCTTCTTTTCTTGCTCTTTCAAAATCTCGTCTTGCCTTTTCTTCTTCTCGAATAGCTTCTCTTATTGCTCTTTGCTCTTCCAAATCGCGTTTCTTTATTTCGTGTACAGTAACCGCAAGTTTTAATTGTTCTAAGACGACATCAAAATATCTATTCGTAATTCTTGCATTTCTAAAAGCTTTACCGTTGTGGTTTACTAGACGGAAAGCATCTTTTAAAGCTTGTAATAACTTTCCATAGTTGTCGTGTTTAACTTTAGACATTATAGTATCAACTTTTCCATTAAATGCATCTAAAACAAATTCAATTGCAGTTGTTTTTCTATGAGTTTCAACATAGTCACAATCTGCAACTTCATTGTTTTTAATCATAGATTTTATAAGTGTCCTAACTTGCGCAAGTTCCTGCCCTGCTTTTTTGTGATTATATTCTTCTGCTAAATCGTCTAAAAGTGAATGATTGGGAATTAAGTATTCGTCTCCATATCCTTTTATAATGTTTTTCATTGCTTTCACAGTTTTTTGATACTGTTCAGCGTTATTTTTTGCTTCCCAAGCCTCTCCAGCTATATTTTCTGCTTTTGCATTAGCTTCATTTTCAATTTTCGTTGCAATTTGATGGGCATTTTCTAAAATAGTTTCAGCTCTATTTTTGGTTTCAGTAGCTTTTTCACGAGCTTCTTTTCTTATTGCATTAGCTTCTGATTTTGAAGTTTTAATAACTTCTTCCATTTCAATCGCAGTTTTTGCAATCTTTTCTTCAATTTCGATAGAAACTCTTTTCAGTTCTTCTTCAATGTTTCTAATTGGCTCATATTTCTTTAAATATTCTGTAGAATTTTTATAAACTGAAAAGTCTTTTTTTTCTTTTTCTAATTCTCGATTTAAGTTTAAGTTTTCTTTCTCCTTTTTATCTCTTTCTTTTTTTATTTTAGAGTTTTTCGAGAGTAAAACAATAATAATTATAATGCAAATAATAAGTAAAAATGTCATTTCTATTTCGTTTTTTTAAATAACGTTTAGTATATGGTAAGTAAGGCAGTAGAAAGCGATAAACTTTCAAGTTTGCACTGAGCCAAAACGTTGTGTTTGTTTTTAATTTATTCATTTTAAAAGCCAAATCAACAATTTGGCGGTGTTTGAAGATAGCACTGAACTTTCATAATCAGCCAAACGCCCTATTTGCTATATACCGTGTTGTGCATAGTTTTCTTTTTCAATTTCTTCAATATCTAAACATATATAGTGAGATAATCCTGTTTTCTCCATGAACGAATTGAGTATTTCATTATAAGGACTCTTATCAATGTTTTCAATGGAAGTTATAACTGGTACTTGAATTTTAGTTTTCTTATCGTTCGAAAAAATGGTGAATTCATTTTTAATTAAATCGAACTTCTCTCCAAAACGACATCTCAAAATATTGTAAATAATTTTTCTGAAATTCATTGAGTTTGGAAGGGAATTTATTAAATCTTGATTGTTCCATAAAATGGACAAAGAAGTCTTGTTGGCATTCATGTATTTGAAAGCATCTGCATGAGGCAAGCAATTTGACCCAAAATCATCAAAAGGTGGGCTAACATACCCAGAGGCACTTTCGTTAAAAAACATTTCCCATATATAAGCTCCTGAATTCGACCAATTACTCTGTCGAGTAATTTGACTAGAGAATCGCGAATTTCCGGCAGTATTTTTTGAGTCCCAAGGGTAATTTGCGACCGAGAAATAACGAGGCCATTTTGCCTCAAAAAGTCCAACCTTAACCTTGTTCCCTCTTTTAAAAATGATTATTGAATCACAACCAAAAGTTGTTTCCAGATTTTGTGGTAACGTTCTAGCAATAGCTATTCTTGTTAGAAAAAAAGGTCCAAATGGAAATCTTAAATGTGTGCCTAAATTTGAAACGTAATCTCGTTCACTAGTTATATTTCCTTGATTTAGTTCATTTCTACACACTTTATCAATGTGATAACAAAAATAAGCAATGATATGAGAATTTATTTTATTTAGCATTTCATTTAATTATGCACAACTCGTTATATACCAATTTACTTTTGTTATCCCGACAATAGTAGGGGATATCATAAATAGAGGATAGCAATTTTTATATATTATCAAATATATTAAAACCAGTACTTTGTCAAAAGTAAAGTTATTAACGAGTTATTATTATTTATTCAATCCCTGCGAACCTAATACAAAGCGTTCATACATTCTTACGGAATCCCATAAGCTCAATTATTTAAGTAATAAAAGTAGAGTTATTTGTCACTAACGACTTTAGATGTAGTTGTCAAGGTTGCTGATATCACGGCATGCTCCGCAGACACCACGGCACGGGTCGCTAATATCACGGCATGCTCCGCAGACACCACGGCACGGGTCGCTGATATCACGGCATGCTCCGCAGACACCACGGCACGGGTCGCTGATATTACGGCATGCTCCGTTAACACCACGGAATAGACCTTTTTATCAAAGGCAACTGCCGTAATATCATAAGAACTTTATATAGAAATAAATCGCTAACTCTCAAGAACTAACAACTAAGCACTAAAAACTAAAAACTAAAAATTAAGAACTAAAGACTAACCACTACCTGTACGGAGGTCCTGCAACCCAACCCACAATAGATTTACGAACCCCTTTAGTAATAGGAGTTACACGATGCATCATAAAAGAAGGAAAAACAATGATGGTACCTTTTTCTCTAGGAGCACTTACAATTTTTTGATTCAGCATAAACTGTAAATCACCACCCTCATACTCATCAGGGTCAGATAACTGCATGGAAATACTCAGTTTTCTATCAGAAATTTCACCCGCACCAAAATCCAAATGCCAATCAAAAAAGTCACCCTCAGTATAGCTAGCCAATTGCAAATTGTTATGAAACCCCAACAAGTCAAACCAATACCGTTCGTTATTACACTGAATAGCCAAACCTGCCAATCGGTTGTAAATCCATTCATTTTCAGGCGTATTTTCAATAAACATCACATCGCTTTTTCTAAGCTCATCATCATAAGTATCAGATCCGCTAAGTGTAGCCCTAATTTTTTGATTCTCACTCCATAAATTCAAAATTCTATCGGTTTCATGCGGAAGAAATAAACCGTTGTAGTGCACAAACTCAGCAAAATTATGTTTTAACGGAAGACCAAAAGGATAGTTTATAGCCATGATATAAGAGTAGTTATAAGTTGAAAGAAGATTTCTTAATCTTTACAACACGTAAGTTTTAAAATTCAGTTAGTATTTAGATAGCAAAATATAAAAAACAAACAAGAAGGAGTAAAAAACAGTCGTAAAAGCAAAAAAATAAATCAAGAGTGTCAAACCAGTTGATGCTTTTAGAGACAGAAATATGGAAAACTGTCAGTTCGAGTGATTTTGAGGGACGAAAATCATACATCGACTTCGCTCAGTAGAACTATTGAGAACTAATTTAAAGGCTATAGTTCTTTTCCTCAAGAATAATGCATGCAAGGTTTTGATATTTAGTTATTAAAAAAACCGAACTAAAATGTTCGGTTTTTACTTTTATATGTTTAGGTTTAATATTACTTACTTAGGTATTTATTCAAAAAAACAGTTAATTCATCACCTTTAGGACCAGGAGCATTTTCATGAACGATTTTTCCTTGTTTATCAAGAAGTATATATCTTGGAATATTAACCAATTTAATTGATTTTAAAAAGTTTGCACTCTCTTGATTTAGCACCATATAACTATGCTGATAACTTTCCATATTTTCAGTTTTTACAGCGCTCAACCAGCTGTCTTTATTTTTGTCAATAGAAAGGTAAAGGAAAGTGATTTTTTCTTTTGAAAATTTATGTATCACCTTTTGATAGTCCGGCATAGATTCCCTACATGGGAAACACCAACTAGCCCAAAAATCGATAAATATGTAATTACCATTGTTGTTTTTTATTAAATCATTCAAAGAACTTATTTCTTGATTATGATTTATAAGCTTTACATCATTCTTAATAGTATCAAAAATATCAATGTCAAGTAAATACTTGTCTTCCAGAATAGTATTTAATCTATCATCTTGGTATTGGTTTTTAAATTCATTAAATTTTGATCTAGTAACATTAAAAGATTCTCCAAAATTAATCATAGCTTCAATACTTAAAAACCGAGCATACTTTGTAAGTGAGTCATTAAAATACAAAGGAGTATTATCAAAAGCCTCTACATAGTTAATGTATTGTCTTGAGCGAGTATAGGTAGGTTTAGATTTAATTACATTCTTTCTTAAGAAAGAAAGCATTAATGTTTTGGAATAGGGGTTTAAAAGAAGGCTGTCGTTTATAAAAATGGTTGAATTGAGTTTGTCTTTAGCAGCTTTTGACTTAAAAAAACTATGAAACACCGATAGTTTATTATTATACTCTATCAATGATTTAAAGTTTAAGTGTACCTTTAAATCATTAGGTAGCTCTTCTTTTTTAAAAAAATCAATTTTGTATAGGTAAAGTTTGTTCAATAGTTTAAAAAGAATTTTTTCTTCTTCATGTTTAGAAGGGTACACACCTCTGTTTACTTTTACAGGATAGCTAACAAATTTTTGATAATCATTATTACCTATCATCGGCTTTTTATTGTGGTTTATAGAATAAAAGATATCAGTTAAGGAGTCTATTTGTTTTTTGAAGCTTTGATAGGTTTTGTCTTTTCTCAGCTTTTGAGTTACTTCTCTAAATTGCTTGTTATTTTGGTTGTAGGAGTTAAGAGTGTATTCTATTCTGTCTTCATAAGCTTTAATCTTTAGGCTATCACCTTTACCTAAAAAAAGAGTATCTGGAACAATTTTTTTATGACTTAAATAAATAAATTCACCGCTATCTAATTTTATATTAATAGTGTCTATCTTCTTTTTTGATGTATAGAGACTTTTATCAATGTTTTGATAACTAGCTTCTTTTCTTAATGCAATTTGATTATCAGAATAATTTTCTATGCAAACAATTAATTCATTTAAAGGTTTAGGAGTTTCATTATTTTTTTTACTGGTACAAGAAAAGAGCAAAAGAGCAAACAGTATAAGTGAAATAAATTTTCTTAATGTCATTTTAATTTTATTTATTAAAAGAATAAAAGTAAGGTTTTTTCTTGTGTTTATTTTTAATGCTTGATTGTTAGTTTTTTAACGTGTTGTTGGAAAGGGATACTTAATTTGCAGACGTTAATGTATGTTTTAAAATTATAAAAAAACAAAAGTAGTATCGAGAACTAATTTAAGCGTTATAATTCTTTTTCTCGATACAAATTTTACTCATTTCAATAGTAAAATTCACTCGAATTAACAAAATTTCATCAAAATGTACGATGTAAAAAGTGTAAGATAATATGCTAAACAAACACCAAACACATACCATACACACAAAGTAGTAGAAAGTGAAAAACAACCTGTAACAGGTTTAGAATTTTGTTAGTAAAGAAACGGTAAAAATTACACAACAATAAGCAGTAAACTCAAAACAGAGAACTAAAAATAATTGTATTTTTACCTCAACAATTCAATACTATGATTTCACAAGAACAATTTAATAAAGAGTTAGATTTAATTATAGCAAATGCTATTAGAGAAGATATAGGAGATGGAGACCATACATCATTATCATGCATACCTGCCGATGCAACAGGAAAAGCAAAACTATTAGTAAAAGACGAAGGAATAATAGCCGGAGTAGAATTTGCTAAAATGGTGTTTAACTATGTAGATGCCGATTTAAAAGTAGAAACGTTGATTAATGATGGCTCATCCGTAAAATACGGAGATATTGTTTTTTATGTATCAGGAAAATCACAGTCTATTTTAATGGCAGAACGTTTGGTACTAAACGCAATGCAACGTATGAGTGCTATTGCAACCAAAACTAAGTTTTTTGCTAATTTGTTAGAAGGAACCAAAACCAAGGTGTTAGACACTCGTAAAACTACACCAGGAATCCGTGCATTAGAAAAGTGGGCGGTAAAAATAGGAGGCGGAGAAAATCACCGATTTGCTTTATACGATATGGTAATGATTAAAGACAATCACATCGATTTTGCTGGCGGAATTACTCAAGCTATTACCAAAACCAAAAAGTACTTAGCAGAAAAAGGATTGGATATTAAAATTATTGTAGAAGCACGTAGCTTAGCAGAAATAGAAGAGATTTTACAAAACGAAGGTGTGTACAGAATTTTGATAGACAACTTTAACTATGAAGATACCCGTAAGGCAGTAGCCATGATAGGAGAGCAATGTTTAACAGAATCTTCTGGAGGAATCAATGAAAAAACCATTAGAGAATACGCAGAGTGTGGGGTTGATTTTATTTCGTCTGGAGCCTTAACACATTCGGTATACAATATGGATTTAAGCTTAAAAGCTGTTGATTAATTAAGAATCGTCATTACGAGTGAAACGAAGTAATCTTAACAGGTAATTACGTTCACTTTGTTTGAATAATAAAGACCAAAACTCATGAAAAAACAACTATTACTCATAGCAACGCTAGTAGTAGCTATGTCGTGTAAAACAGAGCAAACTAAAAAAGAAACCACTTCAAACATGGTAGAAAATCCATTATTAGTAAAAAGTTCTTTAGACTTTGGAGCACCAGATTTTACTAAAATAAAGAACGAACACTTTATGCCTGCAATTTTAAAAGGTATGGAAGTTCAAAATGAAGAAATAGCTAAAATTATAGCAAACACAGAAGCGCCAACATTTGAAAATACCATTGTTGCACTTGAAGAAAGTAGTAAAACGTTAGATAATGCTACGGCTGTTTTTTATGCATTAGCAGGAGCACATACAAACGATACGATTAAAGACAATCAAAAAGAATTAGCGCCTAAATTTTCTAAACACAACGATGAAATTTTATTAAACACTAAGTTGTTTGAAAAAATAAAAGCGGTACACGATAATTTAGAGAATCTAGAATTGGATGCGGAGTCTAAACACTTGGTAAAAGAACAATATAAAAAGTTTGTAAAAGCAGGAGCTAACTTATCTGAAGAAAAGAAAAACGAGTTAAAAGAAATCAATGCAGAATTAGCAAGTTTATCTAACGACTTCGGAAAAAAGTTACTAGACGCTAGTAAAAAAGGAGGGTTAACGGTTACTGATGAAGAACAGTTAAAAGGACTTTCAGAAGAAACAATTAAAGGTTTAGAGAAAGACGGTAAGTACGAAATCCAACTGATTAACACTACACAACAACCTTTATTACAAACTTTAGAAAATAGAGAAGTTCGTAAAGAATTGTTTGAAAAATCAATTCACCGAACTGATGCAGGTGAGTATAACACAAGCGACTTGGTAAAGAAAATGGCATCGTTACGTGCTAAAAAAGCGCAAATCTTAGGTTTTGACAACTTTGCAAGCTGGAGTTTACAAGGAACGATGGCAGCTACACCAGATAAAGTATTTGAAATGTTCAACGGATTAATTCCGGGGTCGTTAGCAAAAGTAGCTGCTGAAACGAAAGAAATTCAAGCAGAAATCAACAAAGAAGGAAACGATTTTACTTTAGCACCATACGATTGGAATCATTTTGCTGAAAAAGTACGTAAGTCTAAATATAACTTAAACGAAGACGAGGTAAAACCATATTTTGAGTTAACCAACGTATTAGAAAAAGGGGTGTTTTATGCGGCTACAAAATTATACGGAATCACCTTTAAAAAGCGTACCGATATTCCTACCTATCATCCAGATGTGGTAGTGTATGAAATCTTTGAAGAAGACGGAAGTAAGTTAGGATTGTTCTACGGAGACTTCTTTGCAAGAGACAGTAAGCGCGGTGGTGCGTGGATGGGAGCTTTTGTAAAGCAATCGAAATTAAGAGGACAAAAACCAGTAATTTACAACGTTTGTAATTACCCAAAACCAGCAGAAGGAGAACCAGCATTAATCAGTTTTGATAATGTAGAAACTACCTTCCATGAGTTCGGACATGCGTTACACGGTTTATTCGGAAATCAAAAATATGCATCAATTTCAGGAACAAGTACTGCAAGAGACTTTGTAGAATTTCCATCGCAGTTCAATGAAAACTGGGCAACTCATCCAGAGGTATTAAATAACTACGCATTACATTATAAAACAGGAGAAGTAATTCCAGATGCGTTATTACAAAAAATTAAGAATGCAGGAACGTTCAATCAAGGATATTCAATTATTGAAAACTTAGCATCTTCTAATTTAGATATGCAATGGCACACCATATCAGCAGATACAAACATTGATGATGTAGCTAAATTTGAAGAAGAGGCATTAGCTAAAATGAAGTTAAAGATTGATGAGGTACCACCAAGATACCGTTCAACCTATTTCGCACATATTTTTAGTGGAGGATACGCTGCAGGATACTACTCGTATTTATGGACAGAAATGTTAAGTCACGATGCCTATGATTGGTTTAAAAACAACGGATTGTTAACCAGAGAAAACGGTCAGAAGTTTAGAGAACAAATCTTATCGAAAGGAAACACAATGGACTATGCAGAAATGTATAAAGTTTTCGCAGGAAGAGATCCACAAGCTGAACCAATGTTAAAAGCGAGAGGATTACAATAAATGAATGATTTCTTTGACAACGAAACGTTCACAAAAGTTGATTTTACACTAACAAAAATCAACAAAGGAGAATATGACAGCTGTACGTTCGAGAATTGCAATTTCGAGAACGTACATGCTTCAAATATTGAATTTTTAGAGTGTGAGTTTATCAACTGTAACTTTAGTAATACAGTGGTAAACCACACTTTTTTTAAAGATTGCACTTTTGAAAATTGTAAAATGGTTGGGGTAAAGTTTAACGAATGCAACAACTTTTTGCTAGAAATGAGCTTTCATAACTGCCAATTAAACTTATCTTCTTTTTACCAATTAAAAATCCCTACTACAAAATTTATAAGTTGTAATTTGCAAGAAGTAGATTTTGTTGAAGCTGATTTAAGTAGAGGTATCTTTAAAGATTGTGATTTAAAAGGAGCAATTTTTGATCAGACGAATTTAGAAAAAGCAGATCTTACAACTGCCACTAATTTTGCAATCGATCCTGAAAATAATAGTATTAAAAAAGCTAAATTTTCCAATAAGAATATTGTAGGATTGTTATATAAATATGATATTGTGGTGGAGTAATGTGGTTGGGGTTATTGAAGTAGCAAAGATGCTGAGAAGTAAAGTTAGAAAGAGGCAAAGTTTCTAAGAGTTATAGAAGCAAAGTGAAAAAGAAAAGTATAAAATGAAAGAGAAAACACGTATAAAAACATTCAGAGATTTATTGGTTTGGCAAAAATCGATGGGTTTTGTAACAGAGGTTTATAAAATGTCTAATAATTTTCCTAAGGAAGAAGTTTTTGGACTAACTTCACAAATGAGAAGAAGCGCAGTTTCAGTACCAAGTAATATTTCTGAAGGGTTTGGAAGACAAAGTTTAGGAGATTTTATTCGGTTTTTAAATATTGGAATAGCTTCGTTGTTTGAATTACAAACGCAACTTGAAATTTCTTCAAACTTAGCGTATATTTCAAAAGAATCTTTTGACAGGCTTTATGAAGAATCAAGAGAGATAGAAAGAATGTTATCAAGTTTAATAAGAAAGCTAAAGGAAAAACGATAAAAACTATGCAACTTTGATATAGTAACACTATTCAACTTTGAAACTAAAAAAACTAGCATCTTTAAACCTCAGGAACTAATGATACTTTGCAGCTAAAAACACTTTGCATCTTAGAATCTCTGAAACTAGAAACACTTTGCAACTAAAAAGAAAATGACTAAACAGATAGAAGAAAGCCTTGAGAAAATTCCAGTAATAAACTGGCTCGTAGCCTTTGGAAAGAAAATTAAAATTCCGGGGTTAGAAGGAATGTCTTTGTATGATGTACTCGAAATGTATGTTATCGGTATTGTAAAAGGAGCATTAACAACAAGGGCAGGAGGTATTGCTTTTAGTTTCTTTATGGCAATCTTTCCATTCTTATTATTCATTTTAACACTCATCCCATACATTCCAATTGATGGGTTCCAAGACGGACTACTCTCTTTAATGCAAGAAGCGTTACCACCAAAAACCTTTGAAGCGGTAGATTTTGTGATAAAAGATATTATTAACAATCAGTACGGAGGATTGTTATCATTCGGTTTTTTAGCCTCTATTTTTTTAATGACAAATGGTGTAAACGCGATATTTGGTGGATTCGAATATTCTTACCATGTAACAGAAATGAGAAGCGTTTTTAGAGCTTATTTTGTTTCCTTAGCGGTATCATTACTCATGTCTTTCTTCTTAATTGTAACGGTAACATTGATTATTTTTTATCAAATAGCGCTAACAAGAATCCATAAAATAGGATGGCTAAATACAGGAGATTTAGATTTGTTTTACTACGGAAGAGGTTTCTTGTTTTTAGTAATGATTTTTACCATTGTATCGCTACTTTTTAGATACGGAACCAAACAAGGGAAAGAAGTAAAATTCTTTTCACCAGGTGCTATTTTAACTACCGTAGTATCTATGTTTACTTTTTACTTATTTGGAATTTATGTAGTAAAGTTTGCGCAATACAACCAACTATACGGTTCAATTGGTACCCTGTTAATTTTAATGCTTTTTGTGTGGTTAAACGCAATTATTCTTCTCCTAGGCTTTGAGTTAAATGCTACAATTTATCGTTTAAAACGTAAAAATAAAGCGAGAGTTAAATAACATTTTTCTTCATATTTTTTCGGATATTTGCAGGCTAAATAGAACAATAAACAATTGTCAATTAACAACAATCATAAACTGATTACTGGTAATTGATAAATGATAATTAAAAGAATATGAAACCAGGAATCCCAAAAGGAACAAGAGATTTTTCATCAACGGAAGTAGCAAAGAGAAACTATATTTTTAATACGATTAAACATTCGTTTGAAAATTTCGGATTTCAACCTATTGAAACGCCAAGTTTTGAAAACTCTTCTACATTAATGGGAAAATATGGAGAAGAAGGGGATCGATTGATTTTTAAAATCTTGAATTCTGGTGATTATTTAAAGAAAGTAGATGAAAACTTATTGGCAGATAAAAACAGTCAAAAAGTTACGTCGAAAATTTCTGAAAAAGCATTGCGCTACGACTTAACAGTACCGTTTGCACGTTACGTAGTACAACACCAAAACGAAATTACATTTCCATTTAAACGTTACCAAATTCAACCAGTTTGGAGAGCTGATAGACCTCAAAAAGGACGTTTCCGTGAGTTTTATCAATGTGATGCTGATGTAGTAGGAAGTACTTCACTATGGCAAGAAGTTGAATTCGTTCAATTATATGATACCGTTTTTAGTAAGTTAGGATTAAATGGTACGACTATCAAAATCAATAACCGAAAAATCTTGTCTGGAATAGCTGAGGTAATTGGAGCATCAGACAAATTGATTGATTTTACAGTGGCTTTAGATAAGTTAGATAAAATAGGAAAAGACGGTGTGGTTAAGGAGATGTTGGAGAAAGGAATTTCTGCTGAAGCCATTGAAAAAGTGGATCCGTTATTTAACTTTTCAGGAAGTAATCAAGATAAGTTAGCTTCTTTAGAGGCTATGTTACAAGGGTCGGAAGAAGGATTGCAAGGAGTGGCCGATTTAAGAACTGTGGTTGATAATGTAGAAAGTATTGGGCTAGATTCAGCAAGCTTAGAATTAGATGTAACCTTAGCTAGAGGATTAAACTATTACACAGGTGCTATTTATGAAGTAGCAGCACCTGAAGGTGTAAAAATGGGTTCTATTGGTGGTGGAGGTCGTTATGACGACTTGACAGGTATTTTCGGTTTAAAAGATGTTTCTGGAGTAGGAATATCTTTCGGATTGGATAGAATTTACTTGGTGATGGAAGAATTAGGACTGTTTGAAGCAGTAGAATTGCCAAAACCTAAAGTATTGTTCTTAAACTTTGACGAAAACGAGAGTTTAGATAAAATAAAAGCCATAAAAGCATTAAGACAGAACAATATTAAGTCAGAAATGTATCCAGATGTGGCAAGCAGTAACAACCAGCAAAAAAAGCAATGGAAGTATGCTACAAATAGAGAAATAGAGTTTGTAGTTACAACTGTTGAAAACGGTACGCTTGTTGTTAAAAATATGTCTACAGGAGAGCAAACTACTTGTTCTTTAGACGAATTGATAAATAAAGTGCAGTAAATTACCAACAATGTTGTAAATTTGCGCCCTACTAATTTTAGATAGAAATGTTTGAAGTGAACAACAACAAAATGAATGACGATAGAATTGACGAAATAGGAGAGAACCACATTGCTACGTCGGCTAAAACACCTTTACGTGCAGATGCTTTCGATATTTCTGACGACGAAAAAATAGAAAGAATTCAAGAAAGTGTTAAAGAAATTCTTGAAACTCTAGGAATGGACTTAACAGACGATAGCATGCAAGGTACTCCTAAAAGAGTTGCAAAAGCTTTCGTAAATGAGTTGTTTATGGGTTTAAACCCAAAAAACAAACCAAAGGCATCAACATTTGACAATACATACAAGTATGGTGAAATGTTAGTTGAAAAAAACATTATTGTATATTCAACATGTGAGCATCATTTATTACCAATTATTGGTAGAGCACATGTGGCGTATATTTCAAATGGTAAAGTAATCGGTTTATCTAAGATGAATCGTATTGTAGAGTATTACGCTAAGCGTCCGCAAGTACAAGAGCGTTTAACAATGCAAGTAGTACAAGCTATGCAAGAAGCATTAGGAACGCAAGATGTTGCTTGTGTTATAGATGCTAAACATTTATGCGTTAACTCACGAGGAATTAAAGATATTGAAAGCAGTACAGTAACTGCTGAGTTTGGTGGAGCATTTAAAAACAAAGAAACCAAGCGTGAATTCTTAGATTACATAAAATTAAACACTGATTTTCAATAGAAAATAAGTTGTAAATAAATTACAAAGCTCATTCTTTAGAATGAGCTTTTTTTACTTCTAGTAAAAAAGTATAACAAGAGAACTCTCAACCTTAGTTGAGAGTTTTTTGTTTTTATCTATACCTAAATTAGTTTTTAACTAATTGAAATACAGTGTTATTTACGTTTAGTTAAAACTAAAACCTTTGGTGTTAACAATTCTGTTACGCTATAATAGCAATTCGTAAAAGTTTTCTTAATGTTTAAAAGTTTACAAATAGTAAAATAATATAGTGATTTGCAATATTAATTTTAATAATTGTAAATAATAAACCAATGAATAATTTTAAACTTTTACTAAGTTCACTATTTGTTCTTTTTACATGTAGTGCAGCTTTAGGTCAGGGGGCTACTATTGTTGGAATAGTAAATGATGGAAATTATCCTTTGCCTGGTGCTAGTGTTATGTTGTCGGGAACAACAAAAGGCGTTAACACAGATTTTGATGGAAATTTTGTGTTGTCTAATGTCAAAAAGGGGGAAGTTACCTTAGAGATATCTTACATAGGTTTTGAAACAAAAAGAGTTTCAATTAACACGAATGTAAAGAAAAATGTAGGTGTAATTATGTTAGTACCATCTAACCAAAATTTAGAAGAAGTAATTATTACCTCTTCAGGAAGAAGAAACAGTGAAGCAAGAGCATTGAGTATTCAAAAGAAATCAATGAGTATAATGAATGTAATTGCAGCAGATGGAATAGGGAAATTACCAGACAGAAATGCAGCGGAAACGGTACAACGTATTCAAGGATTATCTATTGAAAGAGATCAAGGAGAAGGACGTTTTGTATCAGTTCGTGGATTGCCGCCATTCTGGGCTTCTACAACAATTAACGGAAACCGTATTCCTACCGCAGAAGAAGAAACAACTTCAAGAGCTACTGCTTTCGATTTTTTCCCATCAGAGTTAATCTCATATGTACAAGCAGCAAAAGCATACACACCAGATATGGAAGCTGATGGTATTGGTGGAGGAGTAAACTTTATTACACAAACAGCACCCGCAAAAAGAGTTTTAAACGTAAATGTTGGTGGTGGTTATAATGAAAAATCTGGAGAGCCTATTTACAATGCTTCATTAACGTATGGAGATAGAAGTAAAGATGGAAAGTTTGGATTTATTGTTAACGGTTCATATTGGAATAGAAATTGGGGAACGGACAATTTTGAAGCAAGAAGAAAAGGAGATGAAGGTGTATTTAGAATGGAGTTAAGAGATTACAACGGTGTAAGAATAACCAAAGGGTTAAACGGAGCGATGGAGTATAATTTTACACCAGAACATAAAATGCACTTTAGAGGAGTGTACGGAACATTGTCAGATACCGAAACACATTATAAGCATAGAGTACGTTTTGATAAGTTTGATTCGGGAACAAACACAGCAAGAGTTGAGTTACAAAATATTTACAATGAACTAATTACTGAAATGATTGGTGGTGAAATTGGAGGGAGACATATTACAGGTAATGGTAAGTTTGATTGGAGTATTGCTAATTATAATAATGAGTTTAGATACGGCGGAATTCCAACAGAGCAAGACAAGAGCTACTATGTAGTGAAGTTTAAGCAAGATGGAGTAGGAATGAAACCTGAATATTTACAGAATAGACCGGAAGCAGATGGTGGAGCTGGAGACGATAGAGCTTATTGGAAAGCAGATGGTGGATTGTTAGACTATAACGATACAGATGCTTTATTTGGTTTCTTTAGCGATCCTTCATTTAAAATGGATGCGTCTCAAATGTCGTTTGCAGATTTAGAGTTGTATAAAATATCAATTAAAGAGCGTGACAATATTGTAGCGTCTTTAAACTATGAACATACTTTTAATGATAACTTTAAAATAAAAGTAGGTACTAAGTTTAGAGATAAAGATCGTAGAGCTAAGTTTGAGGACGTGTATTATGGTTGGGATGAAGTAAACGCAGGAATAACACCTAATTTGTCAGATTACTCTCAAAATATCATAGAGCAACCAGGGAGAGCTGATTTTTTAAACGAAATGGGGTCTAATATTCAGTCTACTTTTGGGCCAGTATTATCAGAACAAGGAATGGTAAACTTCTGGAAAAACAATAAAAACAACCTAATTGTTTTAGAAGGAGATTCAGAAATTTTACAAAACGGTGGAGGTTTAGGAAGAAACTTTAATGTAGATGAAACTCATTTATCATTCTACGGAATGGGAACCTTAAAATTATCAGATCAATTTACGGTATTGGGAGGTTTACGAGCTACCAAAACAGAAACAGAGGTAAATGGATATGTTTGGGATGCAGATCAAAGCCAATTAAATGCTGTAAGAAATGTAAAAGACTATTGGGCAGTATTACCAATGTTACATGTAAAATACTCACCAAAAACTGATTTAAACATTCGTTTTGCTGCAACAAGAAGTTTCTCAAGACCAAACTTTGGAGATATTGCTCCTGGAGGTACCTTTATCTCATTTGATAACGAGTTTAAAGGAGGGAATCCAAACTTAAATCCTACATTCTCATGGAACTTTGATTTATTAGGAGAGTACTACTTTAAAAATGTAGGAGTAATAAATGCAGGTATTTTCTATAAGTCAATTACCGATCCTGTATTCAACGATACGTACCAGGGTACTTACAACGGAAATACAGGAGTAGAGTTTAGTACACCGGTAAATGGAGCAGACGCTTGGATTGGTGGTATAGAATTAGGGATTAACAAACGATTTGACTTCTTACCAGGATTCTTACAATACTTCGGAACTCAGTTAAATGCAACATTTATGGATTCTGAAATGACAAAACCAAGTGGAAGAAAAGTATCTATTGCATACCAAGCTAACACTTTATTTAATGCACAGTTATTCTTTGAAAAAGGAGGATTCAATACACGATTAGCCTACAACCACAAAGGAAGCTATGCAATTGGGTTTGGAGAAAGAGACATTGATGATATTTACTATGGAAAATACAATACACTAGATTTTTCAGCCTCATATCAAATAGGTAAAAACTGGACCATTTTTACAGATGTAAATAACCTATTAAACAATCCCTTAATCTATCATTATGGAAAAACTGAGGACCGTCCTAAGCAAGTAGAATTCTACGGTATAAAAGGAAGCATCGGTGTAAAGTATAATCTGTAATGAACTTGTTTTCTGTTTATAAATGCAATGCGGGCTCTCATTTTTATGAGGGCTTGCATTATTAAAAAAGTTAGTATGAATATAAGATTTATAGCAAGAGCCTCTATAGCAGCTTTCGGTACGTACTTTTGTATGTACGCTTTTCGAAAGCCATTTACAGTAGCCACTTTTGCCGATGAAAGTTTTTGGGGAATTGATTATAAAATTCTCTTGATAATAGCCCAAGTAGTAGGGTATACATTATCAAAGTTTATAGGAATTAAAGTCATTTCCGAAATGAAATCAAGGAAGAGAATGCTAGCTTTAGTTAGCTTTATTCTATTTGCAGAAGTAAGCTTGTTAGGTTTTGCTATAACTCCCGCACCCTACAATATCTTATTCCTGTTTTTAAATGGATTGCCCTTAGGCATGGTTTGGGGAATTGTGTTTTCTTATTTAGAAGGAAGAAAAGCTACAGAATTATTAGGAGTAATCTTGTCTTCGAGTTTTATAGTTTCTTCAGGAGCTGTAAAATCAGTTGGAAAAATAGTGTTGGATAGTTTTGGATTTAACGAATATTGGATGCCTTTTATAACGGGACTGTTTTTTATAATTCCGTTGATATTTTTTGCTTGGTTACTAGAAAAGTTACCCAAACCAACAGCAGAAGATACACGACTTAAAGTAGTACGTAAACCCTTAGATTCAGCTGGAAGAAAAAAGTTATTCAAAGAATTTTCAGGTCCTTTAATACTTATCGTTTTCTTTTTTATGCTACTCACAGCATTAAGAGATTTTAGAGACAACTTTGCCCGAGAAATCTGGGATTCTTTAGGATACAAAGACGCTTCAATTTATAGTATTTCAGAAATTCCTATAGCCATTATTGTACTCATTATTTTAGGGGTAATAGGAAGCATTAGTAAAAACTACAAAGCATTTGTATACTATCATTATGTGTTGTTTGTATCGTGCTTAGCAGTGATTATTAGTACTTATTTATTTCAATACAACGAAATTTCAGCATTAACATGGATGATTATTTCTGGTTTAGGACTGTATAGTTGCTATGTGCCTTTCAACGGAATATTTTTCGACCGCATGATAGCTACTTTTAAAATAAACGGAAATGTAGGATTCTTAATCTATATAGCTGATGCTTTTGGTTACTTAGGAAGTATATTAATTCTATTATATAAAAACTTCGGAAAAGGAGATATTTCATGGCTAAGCTTTTTTACATACGCACTTTACATTTTAGCATTTATAGGAATACTTATAACACTATATAGCTTTTACTTTTTTAAAGCTAAAAAAAACAAAGAACAAAAAATAAATCAATTAGTATATGAATCATAAATATGACCTTATTGTTGTTGGAGGGGGAGTTTTAGGAACTTTTCATGCCTATCATGCTGCAAAGAAAGGGTTGTCAGTAGCTATTTTAGAAAAAGATAACAAACCACAAGGAGCTACCGTTCGTAATTTCGGACAAGTAGTACCTTCAGGGATGAATCAAAAATGGCAAAACTATGGAAGAGAAAGTTTAGCTATTTATAAAGAAATTCAACAACAGTTTGATGTTTCTATACGTCAAAACGGAACTGTATATATCGCATCAAACGAAGAAGAAGTTCAGTTAATAGAAGAATTGCATCAAATTAATAAAAATAATAGCTATACGTCACAGTTGTTAACCAAAGAACAATGTTTAGATAAATATGCTGGCTTGCGAAGTGATTACTGTAAAGCAGGGTTGTTTTTTCCTGAAGAAGTAACTGTGGAGCCTAGAGTTATGATTCTTCGTTTACATGAGTTCATGAAAAAAGAATTGAATGTAACAATACACTATAATACTAACGTGATTGCTACAAATAATGTTACCAGTGGTGTATCAGTGTTAACATCAAATTCCGAAGAATTATTGGCGTCAAAAGTAATCGTCTGCAACGGAAGTGATTTTAAGACATTGTATCCGTCAATATATAATGAAAGTGATTTAATTGTATCTAAGCTACAAATGATGCAGACGAAACCACAGAAGAATTACCAATTAGACGGATCTATTTTAACAGGATTGACTATTAGAAGGTATGAAGCTTTTGAAGAGTGTGCTTCATGGAATGTGATAAAAGCTAAAGAAGATCCGAATTCGTTTGAGAAAAAATATGGAGTACATATTTTATTTAAGCAAGCGACAGATGGTTCTGTTATTTTGGGTGATTCACACGAATATGCAACAGCAAAAAATATAGACGATCTTGGATTTGACTTGAATGAAGATATAGATAACTTCATGATTCAAGAAGCTAAAAAAATTATCGATTTACCAACGTATGAAATTCAACATCGTTGGGCAGGATTTTATAGCCAATGTAAAACCAAAGACCTTTTCGAGCATTCGGTAGGAGAAAATATACACATTGTAACAGGAATTGGAGGAAAAGGAATGACAGGTAGCGCAGGCTTTTCAAAAGAAAGTATTAATAAATTATTTTAAGTAAATAGATGTTAGAAAATATTAAAATGGTTGTTTTTGATATGGCAGGAACAACAGTAGATGAGCAAAATGTAGTGTATAAAACTTTACACAAAGCATTAAATGCACACGGAGTAGCAGTTGATTTAAATACCGTTTTAAGAATAGGAGCAGGAAAAGAAAAACATCAGGCTATTAAAGATGTTTTAGTTGAATTCATGCCAATTAAACTGGGGCATTCTGAAGCAATATTTGAAGAGTTCAAAAAAATGTTAGATGAAGCTTATGAAAACTTAGAAGTAAAGCCTATAAAAGGCGTAGAGAATGTATTGCTTAATTTAAGACAAAAAGGAATAATAGTAGTTTTAAATACGGGTTATAACAGACAAGTAGCAGACAAGCTGTTAGAAAAATTAGCATGGGACAAGAATATACATTACGATATGTTATTAACAGCCTCTGATGTAGAAAAAGGACGTCCTCATCCAGAAATGATACAAAAAGCAATGGAAACATTTAATATAACTGATGCTAGTTTTGTTTTAAAAGCAGGAGATTCAGCCATCGATATTGAGGAAGGTAAAAATGCAAATTGTGGTGTAACCATCGGTGTTTTATCAGGAGCACAAACTAAAGAACAGTTAGAAGTCCAAAATCCAGATTATATTTTGTTGTCTTTAAGTGAGTTAGTTTAATAAAATGTAAATGATATGTTTGCTAAATATATCTTTAATGTTAGCTAATTTATCTTTGTATTAAGACTCGAAAACTGCCTTTCAAAAGTTTACTAATAATGTATTTTTGATTAATAAATTAACTATTAGTAAACTTTTTAAAATGAAAACCAATTATTTAGTAAAGCTAAGCGCTTTAATTTTATTGTTCGCATTGTCGAGCTGTCAAGAGAACAACTTGGATGAGGTACCCAAAAAAGAAGGAAAACTAGAACGACAAACAAAATCTTCTTTAAAGAAGAAGGTACTTGTTGTAGGCTTTGATGGAATCCAGTTTGAGAAAATTGCAGGAACTTCCACTCCAAATTTAGATAAGCTTAATATTGTAAAAGGGTATGCGGGAGGAATCGATAATACTTCTTCTGAACAAAAAACAAGTAGTGGACCGGGGTGGTCAACTATTTTAACAGGTGTTTGGGTAAACAAACACGGAGTTACAGACAACAATACTTCTCATATTTCGAAAGCTAAAAGTGTTTTTCAATTAATTAAAGAATCAAATTCAGGGCTAAAAACTGCTAGTGTTGTTACTTGGGGACCTATTCATGATTTCTTTAGAGAGCAACTGAATTATATTGATTACCACTCAAAAAGTGGAGGAGATGAAAATTCGGTCACAGGAGCCATTCATGCAATTAATAATGAAAATTCAGACGTGGTTTTTGTGCATCTTGATGATGTAGATGGTGTAGGGCATTCTTTAGGTTTTGGTAGTGCTTATAATAAAGCTATAACCAAAGCAGATGAGCAGTTTGGTAGAATTGTAGCTGAGGTAGAAAAAAGAACGAACGAAGATTGGTTAATATTAGTAGTAACAGATCACGGAAGAGGTTTTGGAGGATTTAACCATGGAGGACAAACAACGCAAGAAAAAACAATTTTTGTAGGAATGAATAAAGAAGGAAACGCTGAATTTAATTCCCATGTATCAAATGTTCCAAATCAAGATTTTGGCGGAATTTACGGTCATGTTGCACAAACAGCAATCGTTCCTTCTATCTTAACTCACTTAAATATCCCGATTCAAAAAGAATGGCAATTAAATAGTACTTCTTTAGTAGGGAATGTGGGTACTAGGAAGGTAATGATGCAAAATACCAATACAGTTTATTGGAGTTCTAACGCATCTAACAATGTTGATGTTTATAAAAACAATGCATACGTAGCAACGGTACCTGCTTCACAAGGATATTTTACCGATGCTAACAATTCTAATGGAAGTATTAATTACACCCTATTACTTGATGGACAAACAGGTTCTGTGGCTTATAATAATTCTCAAATAATAGCAGGATTAGATTGGAATGATTTTGCAGACAATAGAGCTTATTTTTTTAGAAGTGACAATAGTTATATACGTTATGACAAACTGTTAGATAAGTCTGATGATGGTTATCCAAAAGAGGTAAACAACAGTACTTGGCCAGGGTTAGGGGAGTATAAAGATTTAATTAGTGCAGCTTTTAAATGGCATAATCATAAAGGATATTTCTTCTTAAAAGATGGAAGGTATTTACGTTACGATATGAATAATGATTCTGTAGATGCGGGATATCCAGCAAACATAACAAATGGAAATTGGCCTGGGTTGGAACCATACAAGGATAAAATTGTGGCAGCTTTTAAAAGGAATAATAGTAGAGCTTATTTCTTTTTAAATGATGGAACTTATATAAGATATAGTATAACAAATGACTCTGTAGATTCTGGGTACCCTGTAGCTATTACCAATGGAAGCTGGCCAGGGTTAGGAGATTACGCAACAAAGATTACAGCAGCTGTAGATTGGGGTGTAACTTATTGTTATTTCTTCCTTGATGATAATACATACATTAAATATAACAAATCAACAGATAGTGCAGTGTCAGGTTATCCTAAAGAGGTTAACAATAGCACTTGGCCTGGATTAAAAAATTAAAAGATTAAAATAAGTAGGGTGTGTGAGCACCCTACTTAATTATTTTCTGAATAAAAATATAGTACCAACATGGTACAAGGTGTTTGAGTACGATTAACAGGTACGTGAGGAAGTCTTCCGTCAAAATACAAAGAGTCACCTTCTTTAACTGTAACTTCAACATTATCGATAAGGTATGTGCATTCACCACTCATAATGTATTTAAACTCCCAGGCATCAGTAATTACCTTTTCTCTTTTAGAATTGGGAGATACAGTTAATAAAACAGCTTCAAAACCAACGGCATTTAAACTTTTACCAAAAATTTGATAATACGTAAATCCTTCAGCTTCTACTTCTTTTTCTATTAATTGCTGTTCCTCTTTTTTAATATGAATATATTTTGAACCAGTTTTTTTCTCAACTCCTTCAAAAAAAGTACTGGCATCTATTTCTAAAGCACTTATAATTTCTAATAAAACAGGTAAAGATGGAATGGTTCTTCCGTTTTCTATTCTTGAAATTAGACCATTACTTACTTGTGCATTGGTTGCTAAAGTATTGATAGTAATATGTTGCTTTTTTCTAATTTCTTTAATTCGTTTTCCTATTCCGATTAAAAAATTATCCATAAATATTTACTGATTTTTTCTTAATTTTTTAACGCCATCCACTATAAACCAAGAAGCAAATAATACTCTAAAGAGTAGAAAAATATATTGGTTTTCGGTTGTAAAGCTGAATAAAAGTCGATACACTTCTCTTTTTTGAAAAAAGATGGAAAATGTATTAATTAAAATAAATATACCTATGAATAAATATATAAAAGGAAGTACTTTTCTCACTATTTAACAGGGATTTTAATTTCGTATAGTTTTCTACTACGGTTGTTTAATTTGTTTTCACGTAACCAAGAGTTATGTAGCTTAAGCTCTTTGTAGGTAATTCCGAATTTTTTAGCAAATAAAGCAATATTACTAATAGCAGTATCTACTTTAACAGTATAGGTTTCTGGTAGTGTATATAAATCTTCTTGGTCAAAAACAAAACCGTATTCCTTAGGGTTTGAAATAATTTCTTTCAAGGCTAAAATTCTAAACACATAACGCTCAGTTTCATCTGGTAATAAAGCATCATAATAACTGGTTACACCTTGAGCATCTAATCTTTTAGAAATACCATAATTACCTGCATTGTAGGCTGCTGCTGCAAGTGTCCAGGAACCGAAACGTTCTTTTGATTTCTTTAAATATTCAGCAGCTACTTTAGTAGATTTTTCAATATGGTAACGTTCATCAACATTACTATTAATTTCTAATCCATATTCTCTTCCTGTTTGTTTCATAAAATGCCACATACCAGCTGCTCCTACATGTGATGTTTCATCAATGAATCCACTTTCAGCCAAAGCTAAAAATTTAAAATCGTCAGGTAAGCCATATTTTTCTAGTAGAGGTTCTAAAATAGGGAAGTATTTATTAGCACGTTTTATTAGTAACAATCCATTAGATTGCCAATAGGTGTTTACTAAAAGCTCGCGATCCATTCGTTCTCTAATGTCAGGTTTTTCAATAGGAACTCGTTCTCCAGCTAAATTTAAATCGTTAGGTAGTTTTAAAGCTTTAACCTCATAGCTTTCTGCCACATTTTTAATGGTAGGTTCGTTTGATTTACTTATAGTATTGGTGAATAAAATTCCAACAAATACTATAGTTAAGATAGATAAGAAACGGATTGATTTGTTCATTTGTTCTTTTAGTTTTTGTCAAGTTGTGTAATGGTATTAATCCATCAAAAAACATTCCTTTTTTAGTATTTCAGAAATAGTTTTTGCTTTGTTTAAAATCATTACATGTGTTCCATTTTCAATTTCAATTGAATTTTTAATATATTTTATAGGAAAAACTTCATCTTTTTTTCCATGAATATGTATTATTCCAGGAATTGATTCTTTTTGTTTCCAATGTAATACGTTGTATATAGCCCATTGCAAATACTTTTTATCTCTTATGGATAAATATATTTTGTATAACTCAGCTCGTTTTTTTAAATAATCATTAAAAAAGTAGCGTTCGTAACTTTCAATATTTGAAATAACTTTTGAAGGGAAAAGTTTATAGGCTTTTGTTACTTGTACTAATTTAAAACGTTTGGGAAACTCTTTATTGTTTTTAACGCTAGAAATTATAATTATTTTTTTACAATCAATAATTTTACTCATCTCTTGTACGATAATTCCCCCAAAAGAGACCCCAATTAAGATAGGGTTTTTATGTTGGATTTTAGCACATAATCGTTCGGCATATTCTTCAATACTTTCATCGATAGATGTTGGAAGCATCCAATCTAAAAAGTGTAATTCAAAATGTTCTTCTGGTAAAGAAATACGCTCAAATATTTTGGTATTGGCAGCTAAACCAGGAACAAAATATAAGTGAGTTTTAGGCATTATTCAATAAACTTTTTGTCTAATAAAATACCATCTATATATTCATGTATATCAATAAGTTCATCAGGAATATCTTTCCATAAACGAATTAAAATTTGTTTTCCATCATGAACTATGTAAGTGCTAGATAAATCAGGTATTCTAGGATTGTTATAAGCGTCTTTAAAATTTTTAAAATCCTTTTTAGTAAGTTTTTCGTTTAACTCCTGTAGTTGTTTTTCAGAAAGCGTAAATTTCTGAATACCTTTTACAAGTACATATTCTACTCCGTTGTAAACAACGTTTCCTTCTTTATCAATGGAAACAGTATATACTGGACAGTCACCAAAACATTGAGTTTTAGTAATTCTTAAAAGATTGTTTTTTTCTTCGGAAATAATGTTAGTTAATTTTTCATCGGTGTTGGCATCAATCAATCTGAACTCACCACTTTCTTGTAATTTATCAATCCAAAAATCACGTTTCCCTTCTGGAACTTCAACAATACCTATTTTTGAAGCACCTGTTTCATAAGCCATTTTACTCCAAGTTAAACCGCTATTTTTTATAAGTGATTTTACATCATCAATACTTTTAGCGTTTTTAAGAACAACAATCAGTTGATTTTGAGAAGCCATAGGTTTAGTAGCTTCTTCTTTAGCAATTATTACTTTTTCAGTTGGCTCTGTTAATTTGGTTTCAGAACCTTTTTTAGGAATACCACAAGAGATTCCTAAGGCTAAAAAAGAGTATAATAAATACTTCATAGGTAGTTTTTTTGATTGAGTGAACTAGTTGACAAGTTAAGCAATAACTTCAGTATCTACAAAATCAAAACGAACTAAACCATCTTCATCAATTTTTGTTAACGTAACTGTATGTAATGTATTCACTAATTCAGGATTCCAAGGAGCTTTAACCTTTACATAGTTTTCTGTAAACCCGTGGATATACCCTTCTTTGTTCTCACTTTCAAATAAAACAGTTAACGTGTTACTTAACTGACTTTCATAAAAAGCTCTACGTTTTTTAACAGATAATCCGCGTAGCATTTTACTTCGTTTAGCACGTACTTTTTTAGGAACTACACCATCCATTTCAACAGCTTCAGTATTTGGTCTTTCAGAATACGTGAAAACGTGTAAGTAAGAAATATCTAAATCAGCTAAATAGTTATAGGTTTCTAAAAACAATTCATCTGTTTCACCAGGGAACCCAACAATAACATCTACACCAATACAAGCGTTAGGCATTACTTCCTTAATTTTTGCAACTCTATCAGTATATACTTTACGTAAATAGCGACGCTTCATTTTCTTTAAAAGTGTGTCACTTCCTGATTGTAGAGGAATGTGAAAATGAGGAACAAACGTATTTGAGTTGGAAACAAAATCAATTGTTTCATCTTTTAATAAGTTAGGTTCAATTGAAGAGATTCGTAAACGGTTAATTCCTTCTACTTTATCAAGAGCTTGTACCAACTCTAAAAAGGTATGTTCGTGTTTTTTATTACCGAATTCACCTTTTCCGTAGTCACCAATATTTACTCCTGTTAAAACAATTTCTTTAATCCCTTTTTCAGAAATTTCTTTGGCATTTTTCAATACATTTTCTAACGTATCACTTCGAGAAATTCCACGTGCTAACGGTATCGTACAGTAAGTACATTTGTAGTCACAACCATCTTGCACTTTTAAAAAAGCACGGGTACGATCTCCAATAGAATACGAACCTACATAAAAATCGGCATCTTCAATTTCACAAGAATGTACTTCACCAATGTCATTTTTGGTTAAGTCGTTAATATAGCTAGTTACATTAAACTTTTCCGTAGCACCCAGTACCAAATCTACCCCATCAACTGCAGCTAATTCTTCTGGCTTTAATTGTGCATAACATCCTACACCAATAACAAAAGCTTCTTCATTTTTCTTTAAAGCAGATTTTACAATACTCTTAAAGCGTTTATCAGCATTGTCTGTTACCGAACAAGTATTAATCACATATATATCTGCTTCCTCTTCAAACTCAACACGCTCAAACCCTTCATTAACAAAGTTTCTGGCAATGGTTGAGGTTTCTGAAAAATTTAATTTACAACCTAAGGTGTAAAAAGCTACTTTCTTATCTACATTCATCTTTTCTCTATCCTAAATAAAAAACAAAAGCCTTGTACAAGTCTTTAATTTTTTAGAAGTTCGTATAGTTTATTTAATCTACGACTGCTTCAAGCAGTTTTGGGTTTGCAAAAGTACGATAATATTCATGATTTTTGAAACGAAAAGATTACTTATTCGAAAGCTTCAAGTTGTTGATATAGAACCTTTTTATGAGCTAGAAAGCAATCCGAAAGTATTGCAATACGCCACTGGGGAACCTAAAGATTTAGAAGAAAGTAAAGAGGATTTAGAACAGCTTATAGCACGATACACTAATAAAGAAAATGATTTTTGGATATATGCCATAGAACGTAAGTCAGACAATGAATTTGTAGGCACGGTTGCTTTGGTAAAAGATGAAGAAGGAAATGATGAAATAGGATATAGGTTTATAGAACGATACTGGGGAAATGGTTTTGCAACTGAACTTTGTGAAGGATTAATACAGTACTGTAAATCCATAGGAATGAAAAAACTTATAGGGTGTGTGGTGGATAAAAATGTTGCTTCCGCTAAAATATTAGAACGATTCAACTTTGTTGCGATAGAGAAATTTATAAGTGACGATATTGGTCTACCAGAAACAAAATATGAACTAATTTTATGATAGTAGATAATTTAAAACTTCCGTATTACGCAGTAATTTTCACGACAACTCTTTCAGATGATACAGAAGGATATTATGAGATGGCTGAAAAAATGGACAATTTAGCTAAAGAACAAGATGGGTATTTAGGTGTTGAGTCGACAAGAAGCAATGTAGGCATTACGGTTTCTTATTGGGAAAGTTTGGATGCTATTGTAAAATGGAAAAATAATGTAGAGCATACTGAAGCTAGAAATAAAGGAAGAGAAAGGTGGTATAAAAAATATCAACTACGTATATGTAAAGTAGAACGAGAGTATGGTTTTGAAAAAGGATAGGTATGTACGCAACAATTTCTAATTTTTTAAAAAGGTTTTTTAAACAAAGTACTATTTTTAAGTATGGATTCAATATTTCTCCCATGTATAGAAGATCTACTGGGAAAATAAATTATGTTTCTGAAGATTTGTTAAAAGCGCAAGTAAAAATTCCTATTACTTATAAGAATAAGAATTACGTAGGATCTATTTTTGGAGGGAGCTTATTTTCTGCAACCGATCCTATTTTTATGATTCAGTTAATAAATATTCTTGGAGATACTTATGTAGTTTGGGATAAAGCTGCAACAATATTATTTAAAAGACCTGTAAAGCAAGACGCTTATGTAGATTTTATTTTTTCTGAAGATGAAATAAAACAAATAAAAAAGCAGGTTAAAAATGAACAGGAAATCAATTTAATAAAAGATATTAAAATAACGAACCAAGATAAAACTGTTGTTTTTGCAGAAGTTTCTAAAACCATATACATTGCAGATAAAACCTACTATAAAAATAAACGTAAAAAGAAATAAATTAGTTGTTTTAATAGCCTTATTGTTTCTTTTTTCTTGTACTAAAAAGAAATCAAAATATACAAACAACCGGGTTTTTCGTTATAATGAGCACTCAAATATTACTTCATTAGATCCTGCTTTTGCAAAAGATCAGCGAAATATTTGGGGAGTCAACCAACTATATAATGGATTGGTAGAATTGGATGATAGTTTACAAGTACAACCTTCGATAGCAAAAAACTGGACAGTTTCTGAAGATGGAAAAACCTATCAGTTTGAGTTAAGAAATGACGTGTTATTTCATAAGCATGAATTATTTGGAAAAGATTCTACGAGAAATGTAATAGCCCAAGACTTTGAATATTCTTTTAATAGATTACTTGATAAGAATGTAGCGTCTCCAGGAGGTTGGGTATTACAAAATGTAGAAAAATTCAAAGCAGAGAACGATTCTGTTTTTACCATCAATTTAAAGCAACCTTTTCCACCTTTTTTAGGGCTGCTGGCTATGAAATATTGCTCGGTTGTACCAAAAGAAGCTATTGATTATTTTGGGAATGAGTTTAGAGTAAATCCGATTGGAACAGGACCTTTTCATTTTAAACTTTGGGTTGAAAATACTAAGTTGGTATTGAGAAAAAATCCACTCTATTTTGAAAAGGATGAAAACGGAAAGTCTCTCCCATATTTAGAAGCAGTAGCAGTTACTTTTTTACCAGATAAACAAAGTGAGTTTTTACAATTTATTCAAGGAAATATCGACTTTATGAAGAGTTTGGACGCTTCGTATAAAGATGATATTTTAAACACTGATGGAACTTTAAAAGAGAAATATGCTTTTACAATCAATATGCAAACAGGAGCGTATTTAAACACAGAATATTTAGGAATTTACTTAGATGGAGAAGAGAAACATCCAACAAAATCAAAATTGATACGACAAGCCATCAATTATGGTTTTGATAGGGAGAAGATGATTAAGTTCTTAAGAAACGGAATTGGGAGTCCTGCTACAAGTGGATTCATCCCGAAAGGATTGCCTTCATTCAATAACCAACAAGGATATTCATACAAACCTGAAGAAGCGAAGAGGTTAGTAGCACAATACAAAGAAGAGACAGGAGATGAGAATCCACAAATAGCCATTACAACGAACAGCAATTATTTAGATTTGTGCGAGTTTATTCAACGCGAATTACAAAAAATAGGAGTAGCTACCAAAGTAGATGTGATTCCGCCTTCAACCTTGCGTCAAGGAAAAGCAAATGGAAAGTTGCCTATTTTTAGAGCAAGTTGGATTGCTGATTATCCCGATGCGGAAAACTATGTGTCGTTATTTTACAGCAAAAATTTTACTCCTAATGGGCCTAACTATACGCATTTTAAAAATGATTTTTTTGATACTTTGTATGAACAATCTATCAAAGAAGTAGATGTGAAAAAACGCTATAAACTATATCAAAAAATGGATAGCATTATTATTGCAGAAGCACCAATTGTACCGTTATATTACGATGAGGTAATTCGCTTTACACAAAATAATGTTACCGGTTTAGGAATTAATCCGATTGATTTGTTAAACCTAAAAAGAGTACAGAAAAACTAAGTGTTACTTTTTGTTTCGTTCCAGTAATAGCTGTCAGGGTATATTCGTTCTCCAAAAATAGCTGTTCCAACACGTACAATAGTAGCGCCCTCTTCTATAGCAATTTCTAAATCACCACTCATTCCCATAGAGAGTTCATTCATTTCTACATTAGGAATTTGTAGTGCTTTGATTTCTTCTTGAAGTTGCTTTAAAAGTTGGAAACATTTTCGAACTTCATCTGATTCCGAGCTTAGCAAACCAATGGTCATTAATCCTTTGATATGAATATTTTTGAATTCAGATATCTTTTTTACTAATTCAATAGTTTCTTCTGGTTTGGCTCCAAACTTACTTTCTTCAAAAGAGGTGTTTACTTGTATGTATACATCAATTTCTTTTTCCTCAAAAGTTAAGCGTTGATGCAATTTTTGAGCGACAGATAAGCGATCTATAGATTCAATACAACTAGCCCATTTTATAACTTCTTTAATCTTGTTACTTTGTAAATGACCGATAAAATGTACTTCAGGTTGCAGTTGTTTTATTGCATTACATTTTTGTTTTAATTCTTGTACTTTATTTTCACCTACAAGAGTTTCACCTTGTTCTAAAGCAAAATTTATTTTATCAGTATTTACTGTTTTTGTAGCTAACAATAAACGAACATCTTCTGGGTTTCTATTTGCTTTTTTACATGCAAATTGTATTCTTTGATGAATAACGCTAAGGTTGTTTTGAATATTATCCATTTACTAATTGATTGTTTAGTTCTTCTTTTTCAATAATTTTATTTTTTACAGCTCGAAGAGTAATGTCTTTAGCTTCTGCATACGATATATCATACATACGATTTACTTCTCTAAACTCTTCCGGGAATTGTTGCAGCAAAGTCTCATAATAGTTATCTAAATCCGATTCACTAGGTGCTTCGAATTTTAGTTTTAATTGAAAACGTCTTAAAAGAGCAGTGTCAATAACACTAGAGTGATTTGTGGCAGCAATTAATAAAACATCATTTGGAAGTTGATCTACAAGTTGAATAACAGTATTTACCAATCGTTTCATCTCGCTAGAATCTTTGCTGTCATAATCACGAGCTTTACCTATGTAGTCAAATTCATCTAAAAATAAAACAGCGCTTTCTCTAGTAGCTTTTTTAAAAACTTCGGAAATGTTTTTAGCTGTTTCTCCTAGTTTTGAAGAAACAATGCTACCCAAATTAAGTATGATAATTTTTTTATCAAGCTTTTTGGCAATAGCTTTAGCGGTGGTAGTTTTACCACAACCAGTATGTCCGAATAATAAAATTTTATTATCAACAGGCAGTTTGTATTTATCTAAAACAGCAACGTGTTTAAATTCTTTTAATAGTTGATGTAGCGTATTTTTGTTTTCATTGCTAAGATGAATTTTATCTAGTTCTATAGTTGTTTCTTTCGATTGAAGAATCAAGTTATGTATAGCCATTTTGTATTTTTTTGTCAAAAATAAAATGTTGTATGCAATAAAATAAGCTTTTTAACATACCCTTAGGAAGTATAGAGTTGATGCTTTAAAGTATTAACTCTTAAATTCATGTTCAGGACAATCAATTCTTAACTCTTTAGAGGCTAGTTTAGATTGTAAAAGTTTACAAAAATGCTCATTATTTTCATGTTGGTAAAAAGAGCAAGTATAGCACATTCTTTGAATAGTTATAACTCCTGCTTTATTAAGCTGGTATATTACTTTTAAGAGTCCTGTTAGTATGTCTTTTTTTTGATCTTCAGGTAATGAACTCAAAGGTTTTTCAATATTGAAAGTGAAGTTAGCTGATTTCTCAGCTATTTGTTTTCCTTGTTCAGTTAGACCAATAATATAACTTCTAGTATCGTTAGGGTTATGAAACTTTTGAACTAATTCTTTTTTTAATAAAACCCTAATACTATCACTAACAGTAGCTTTAGTCATGTTAAACTCTTCAGCTAAATAACTCACTTTACATTTTTCTTCTGAGTGAAACAGTAAAAAGATTAGAAGTTGAATTTGGATAGGGCTTAAAGAATTCTCCTTGCTTTCGCTCCAAAGAAGTACTCTAAAAGCTTCAGAAATTCGTTCTAAAGCTACAACTATTTTACTTTCAATTTTAGTGTTTTGCTGGTTTAAGTCAAAAGGAGATTTCATTAATTACAGTTTTCCATTTCGTATATAAAATACCCTTTTTTATGTATAGCATCTTCCCATTCGGGTTTGAGTATTTCAATATGGCAAAATACACATTCTTTTGAAGATAGTTCAAGGTTTTCTAATCCTTTAGTTTTTAAATATTCCTTACCATAGTTGAAAATTATGTTAGTGTCTTTATTGCTAGAAGGTACAATAATATCAAAATGCATTATTGTATTATCTTTTTTAGTTACGTAGGTATCCCAAACAGCTGCTTTCATTTTATTATATATTTATAATATTAAAAGCTCTACAAAATTAGGAATCCTAACTTTGTAGAGCGAAAAAATTACCCTTTTACTTCGTCCATTGAAGCTCCAAAATTAATGTGAAGTACATTTCCTGTTGGAGTAACTAGAGCAGGTACAGATTTTACACCAGCATTTTCGGCTTCTAAAATTCGACTTTTGTCTTCTCCAAAATGAACTACTTCAACATTATCAGAACCAATTAAGTTAATAATGTCTTGTTCTGCGCTTACACAAACAGGGCAACCTGCGTGATAAAAAATAGATTTACTCATAATTATATTGATTTTAAATTTTGATACAAATATAGTTAGGTTTCCTAACTATAAAAAATAATTTTTGTTTTTTTTATAAAAACTGCTTCTGTTTTGGAAATGAAGAGTATATAATAAAGTTGTTAATAGTTAATTAAGAAATAAAAATGTTATGTAATTTTAGCGGTTCTTATTGTTTATAGAAAAGATTTAATAATTGAGATGAGAATAGGTTACTTAAAAAAAGAAATGAGGTTGTTATTTGCAAAACAAGTTATAATCACAGTTCTTTTGTTTTTTGCTTTAGAAGGAATGTCGCAGTCGGTGGGAGTACAAGGATTTAAGGCTTTTGGTGTAAACCCCACAATACCTAATGATTCTCTTTTTTCAAAAATAAATAAGGCAAAAGACTTCAAAGCTAAATATGATGCGACATTTGATCTTATAGAGTTTCATCGAGAAAAAGGAAATTTAGATTCCATTATATACTATGGAAATAAACTGTATACGGAAACAACTAAGAATAAATTGATAGATAAAGAAAATCATTTATCAAAGGTTTCTAGTATAGTGGCTGAAGGAAAGTTAGAAAAGGGACTTTTTGATGAAGCTTTGAAATGGTATTTTAAAGGAATAGAGCACTCAAATAATAAACCGGATGATGAATTATTTGTTAAAAATAGAATAGGATTAGGAGCTGTAAAGTATGTTAGAGGAAAAGAAGAGGAAGGAAAGGCAATTATAGAAGAATGCATTGAAAATGCTCCAAACGAAAAATTAAAGCACGATGCTTTTTATGAACTAGGGTTTATTTATTATACTCAAAGAGAGTATGAGAAAGCAAAAGAAAATTATAATAAAGCTAGATTACACTACGTGGCCGAGGGGTTTGTTAAAGAAGCTTTAGAAACTGATTTGTGGCTAGGAAAAGTATTGAAAGAAGAAGGTAAAATAACAGAAGCTCTAGATGTTTGTTATTATGTTTTTAATGAGTCGTTATCTAAAGGTTTTTTTACATTGTATGCCAAGACAGGAAATACATTAGGTATTCTTTATTTAAAAGAAAAAGACTATGAAAATGCTAAAAAAATACTATCTACAGTATATATAAACTCCATACAATGGGCAAATTTAGAGATAGAAAGAAGAGCTATTTTAGGACTTCAAAACGCCTATGCTTCAACAGGAGATTATAAAAATGCACATGCTTTAATGACGCAATTAAATCGTGTTAATAATGAAATTTTAGTAAGTCAAAATAAACAGCAAGTAAATGAGCTTGAAGTACAGTATAAAACACTGGAGCAAAAGCAAGAGATTGAGCGACAAAAAACAATGAAAGCATACATACTAATAGCCTTTCTTCTTGTATTAATACCTGTACTTGCTTTATTATATGTGTACTATCAAAAGCTTCAAACACAAAGTAAACTTAATAAGACTTTAGAAGAAGTAAACCAACAAAAAATAACTACGTTGCTTAAAGACCAAGAATTAAAGTTAGTAAAAGCATCATTAGAAGGGCAGAATAATGAAAGAAAACGTATTGCCAGAGAGCTACACGATAGTATTGGAGGAAATTTAGCAACCATAAAGTTACAACTATCAAACAAGAGTAAATTAGAGGAAGAAAGTATAATTAAACAAGTAGATGAAACCTATAATCAGGTAAGAGAGTTATCTCATAATTTAATGCCTAAAAAGTTTAAAGATTCTGCTTTTACAACAATAATAACAGAATATATAAATAATGTAAAAGCGCTATCTAAAGAACAAATAACGTTACAAATCCATCCAACGGAAGAGGTAGATAAAATAAATGAGAATTTAAAAGTAGAGCTTTATAAAATAATTCAAGAATTATTAACCAATGCATTAAAACATGCGAAGGCAACACAAATAGATATTCAGCTTTCTCTGTTTAATAACACGATACAACTACTTTTTGAAGATGATGGTGTTGGATTTGATCAAGAAAAAGTAAAATATGGATTAGGATTTCAGAATTTAAAAGACAGATTAAAAACAGTTAAGGGAAATATTTTAATTAACTCTTTTCCAAGTAGAGGAACAGTGATAGATATTAATGTACCTTTAAATTAATATATGATGACTTACAATATTATTTTAGTTGACGACCATAAAATGTTTTTAGATGGGTTGGTAAATATTTTTAAAAATGAAGAAGTGTACAATATCTTGCTTACAGCAAATAATGGTGAAAATGTAATAAAGTACATAAAAACAAATCCGAATCAACATATAGATATTGTTATTAGTGATATTTCTATGCCAGATATAGACGGTATTACCTTGAACGATTATATTAAAAAAGAACGTTCAGACATCAAAACGTTAATCGTTAGCATGCATACAGATGCAGGAATGATAGATACATTAATTAAAAATAATGTAGACGGATATTTATCTAAAAATGCAACTCAATCTGAACTACTAAAAGCAGTACAAACTATTCTTGGTGGTGAAAAATACTTCTCACAATCTGTACGAGAAGCTTACATGGAAAATGTTTTTAATAAAAAAAAGGAAACGTCAATAATGTTAACAGCTAGAGAGAAAGATGTACTTAAATTAATTGCAGAAGAATATACTACACAAGAAATTGCAGATAAACTCTTTTTAAGCAAGCATACTATTGAGAGTTATAGAAAAAACTTAATATCTAAGCTTAACGTAAAAAACCTTGCAGGATTAACAAAATACGCAATAAAACTGGGCTTAGTAGAGTAGTAATTTTACCACCCCCTGAAAACAGGGTAGTAACTTTCACTAGTTTCAGTCTATTTTAAGAATCACATCTAACGCATCTTTGTACCATAATTATTAAGTAATAAAGTTATGGTCATTTTTGGATGGCGAGAAGCCAAAATAAGTATACAGCCAGTAAACAATCATAGTTGTAGTTATTGCAATACACCAGAACGTTTATTTATTCAAGTAAATAGATTGTATGTACATGTATTTTGGATTCCTGTTATTCCTTTATACAAAAAAACATATAGTATTTGTGGTCATTGTAAACTGGAAATGAGCAAAAGCCAAATGCCACCAGACTTACAACGAAAGGCGAAAGAATATAAGCAAACAAGTAAAACTCCTTGGTGGATGTTTTCGGGGCTTATCATCGTAACTTTTTTAATGCTGTTTATATTTTCTTCAGCACTTTTAATACATAAATAATAAAAATCAATATAAACCATTTAAATTTTAATCAAACATGATTTACGGAATCTCATTAGTATTTTTAAGTATTGTAGCGGTACCATCTTTAATTTTATCAAAAAAGCCTAATGCTAAAGAATTATTAGAAAAAATAGAGCCTTACCAAGGATGGATTGGTCTTATTTTCTGTATTTGGGGAATTTGGGGAATTATTTCAGCTATTTTAAACTTAGGTTGGTTAACTACAGCACCAATATGGTGGGGAACCTTTTTAGCAGGAAGCATTGTAGAAGCAGGATTAGGTTTTATGTTAGGATACGGAATGATAAACAAATTATTACTATCAAAAAATCCAGAAGCTAGAGAAAAAGCAGAAATATTGAGAGGGAAGATTGCACCGAAACAAGGAAAATTAGGATTATTAGGAATCGTTGTTGGAATATGGATGATTGTAGCTTCATTCATTTTCATATAAACTAACAAAATAAAGAAAGAGAAAACATAAAATATAACATTGTAAACGAAGGCTTAAATAAGGTAGGGGTGTGGGGTTTCTATCAAAAAATCAAAAAAAAGCCTTGTTTGCAATGTTTTTGTATAAAACTGAAATTATTTTTTAGAACAATAAAAGGTAGTTGAAATGAAAAGTATAAAAAATATTCTAGGAATTATTGTAGTATGTATCTTATTAACAGGGTGTGAGAAAGAAACTCCGCAAAAGATAGTTGAAAAAACAGTACTCAAAGCCAATTTATTAACTGTTAACTATGGCATAGGATATTTTAAACAACTTAAAGAATTACAAAAAAATGAATATTTAAAGTATTATGATAATGATGGAGAAGAATATTCCGCAACATACTCTCAATATCTTCACAAAGTAACAATACCAAACCTTGAAAGAAGTTTAAGAGACATTCAGAAGTTAGAAGTAAACGAAGATTCAAAAGATTTAATAAATGCTTCAATTGAATTGTTTGAGTTTTGTATAGACTTTTATAAAAAAGACTATGCAGAAATAGCATATATGTACGATGAAGGAAAAACTCAACAAGAAATTAATCAGTTAATTAAAGAGTTTAAAGTCAGAAGTTTTGAAGAGTTTAAAGAAAAAAACTTGGAGCTAGAAGAAGCAGCAAAAAAATATGCTGAGAAAAAAGGAGTAAACTTAAAGTTTGTTTAAATAATTTTTAACTCAAGTTTAGGATTAGAGCCAATTATATATCTAGACTTGATAGTTAAGAATCCTTTTTCGTTGTTGGAAACATCCTGAATGTACTTAGGAACAGTTAAGCCACTTTCATTTATCATAAGCTTCTCATTTTTATAAATTGTAATTTCTGTCATCACCACAATTTCACTAGCTGTAGAAAGTTCTTTCTCTCTTAAAACTGTACGTTTTTCAATAAAATTTAAATTGTTTGAATTTTTTTCAAACAACCACTCACTCGAATTCAGTGCTTTTTTACTAACTTCAAAAACCTTATGATGTTCACGATAATATTTTTGTTGAATGTTAGGTTCATCGTTTTTGTGTGAGCTAGTACCAATAGCTAATGTAATTTTCTCAGGAATAAAAACAGTATTTGAATTAGACTGCTTCATTAAATTATAAAAAACAGAAACTTGTTGCTCACTATCCAACGCACGTTGCATCGTCTCACTTAAAATAATATCTGGAGAAAAGTTTTTAGGGAATTTATATTTTGTAGCGTCTTGATTTATAAAGTTGATATTATGGTTTTCTAAATCTAGTTTTTTAATTGTACTTTTTAAAGTTTCAAAACTCAGAGGGTTTATCTCTAAAAGTGAGTATGTTATATTCAAATCAGCATACTTTAATATAAAAGGAAGTATAAGCGAAGCAAAAGGACCAGTACCAGCATAAAGTATATGTAATGAGTCTTTTTGATAGATTTTCTCTTGAATAGCAATATCAATTCCTTTGATAAATTTTAGAGTTCTTTCTAAATCATCAAGGCAATTAGCTGCCCATAAAGTACCTATTGCTACACCATTTTCAAGTTGAACATTATTTTGATGCTCTTCATGATTTATAGCTTCATTTGAAATTCTAAAGAGTAATTGTTTATAATCTTTTAAAGAAGAAGAATAATTAGATGTTTCATCAAAGAATTTAGAAGTAATATGTAGTAACTCTTTTTTTAAATTCATTACAAGCTATTATAAGAGTTGTTTATTTTGATGTAAGCTTTGATAACTTCTGTTCCATTTCATTAATAAGTTTTTTCGAAGCAGGTTCATTGCTACGTTTTAGCTCATTTAGGATAAGGTGTATTGTTTCTGGTGAATCAATTTCTTTTTGTTTAGGTTGAAAACTTTCTTTTGGAGCAAGAGAAAAAAATAAAGTATCAGACCATTCGTTCCTTTCAGCATCGATAACTAAATGAATACGGTCTTCATTTCCTTTATTAGTAACTGAATGTATATAATTTACATTCGTATACCAACACTCACCAGGTAACATTTTCAATTGTTCATCATCTAAAATAAATTCAACTTTATTATTCGTAATAATCGGAATATGTAAGCGAAAGTTACCATCTTCATAGCCTAGTTTGTAGTCACGATGAGGTTTAATTTCTGCACCAACATTCAAACGTAATAAGCGAGCAGATGAAATAGGGCATTGAAAAGAGTTGATAACCTCTCTAAAATAATTGCAATCATTCATTATCGGAGTTTCCTTAATAGTACTATTATCATTTTGAAAAGCAAAAATATTAGAAGCATCACCATTGCCAGCGTACAAAGAGATTGCTTTCCACTCACCTTGATATCCAGATGTGTTGAAATGAGGAATCCAATGTTGATTTACAACTAAAGAATAATCATGTAATAGTCTATCTGTATCAAACAGAAAAGGAAGTTTTAAAGATGTAGTAGTTTTAATTTCTTTCACTTGTATGTGTAATTGTTCTACAGCAAGTTACTAGAAAAATTGTAGATTAAATCGTTTTTAGAATAGGTGTTTATTTTTTAGGCATAAATGAAAAAATAACGACCAGTACTAAATAACTATAATAATTATTTAGCACTAGTCAGAAAATACTTTTTAATTAAAATGCTTTATTTGTTTTAAAAGAAGCAACACTAGTTCCTCCATTTGTAACACTACCATCATTGTATTTAGCATAAGGTCTAAAGTAATAAGTGGTTTCAGGTGTTAATTCTTCAATAAATTCAGTATAAATATTTTTAAAAATATTACCAGATACATCAGTATCTAAGGCTATAGAGCTGTTAGAAAAATCTTCATTTACACTATATTCAAAACCAATTTCTTTAGGAGATTCTTTTTCTATAGAAATTACTTCTAATTCTGGGGTAATACCTTCTGAATTTTTAAAGAATAGTTTCGGTTTGATTATCATGTTAATTGACCTACTTTCACTAGCGTCTATACTAGTGTTTATTTTAATTTCATTTCCATAGAAATATGTGTTATCACTTAGTTTAAAATAACCTCTAATATAATAAGTTGTTTCCTTTTGTAAATTGTCGACTATACCTGTAATATTGTCAGCAGGACCTGCGGCAACCACAGTATTGTTGCCATTAGGAATAGGGTTTGATGATTTTCCATATACAAATCCTCTATCAGTTACATCAGCTAAATCATTACCATCTTTAAAAGTGCCTTTTAAATATATTTTAACAGTATTATTGTGGTTAATAAAATAATTAAAATCATTACTAGTATTGAAACTAGTTGGTATTATTTCTATTTCGTTTTCTTCACTAGAGCAGTTAGTAAGTATAATAGAGATAAATAAAAAAAATAGAGGTTTTAAAAAATGTTTAATTTTCATGTAGTTTTAATTTTTAATTTTTTGCAAAATTCAATATTTTAAATCATTTAAATATGAAAGATAAAGATATAATGAGTTCGAAAATCAGAAAATAGAACTTTAATTAACTCTTTTTTAAATGAAAGAAACAGGTTTTTATAGGTTAAATATTAGAAAAAGCTATTTTTATAATTAGTAGGAGTAGTACCAGTTGCTTTCTTGAAGGCACTATAAAAAGCACTTTTACTTTTAAAACCAACCTCTAAACTAATACCTTCAATACTATAGTTTTTTGAATTATTACTTTTTAAAATTTCTATAGCTTCATTAACTCTAAAACCATTTATAAAAGTTTTAAAGTTTTTATTTGAAATTTCATTAATAACAAAAGAAATTCTTTTAGGGTGTTGATTTGTAATATTAGCTACATCAGCAATGGTTAAATCTGGATCTTTATATTTTTTATGTAAAATTATAGTTTGTTGAATATGGTTAAATAAATCTGTATCAACTTTACTTATTTTATTCTCGCTATTAAAATTGTTCTTCTTTTCAATCTTAGAGTCTTTTTGTTGAGTCAAGTTTTTAATTGTTTGTTGTTGTAGCCCATAAATACTAATCCAGTATAAAAGCCCAACATCAATTAAAATAATAAATAAATTGAGAGTTTTATTTGTTATTTCAGGTAAAAAATGAAGTGTGAGCGTAAAAAAGAGACCAATTGACATAAATGTTTTAGCCCATTGTAGCTCTTTACCTGTAGTAGAAGTGTATTGATTGTTAGTTTCTTCGGTATGTTTTTTTATAAAAGTATAAGTTTTGTAGTATATAAAAATATCATATAAATGCCCACCTATATGATTTACAAAACGAAATTCTTTTGAAAGTTTTAACTGTTCTAACCCTGATGATAAATTAAGATAAACCAATATATCTATAATTAACATTAACAAACCTGGTAATAAATAAAAATAGACTTTATTAGATTTAGGTAGTATAGAAATATTTCTTATATAAACATAAAAAAGAGGGAATAGTAACCAAGTAAAATCAACAGGAAGATTATTTAAAAAAGAGTAATTTTTATCTAAATCTAAAAGTTTAGCTATTGGTTTGAGGTAATTTATGGAGTAAGCAAAAATAAATAACCCTAAAAGTAATGTAGGGCGATTATTTTTTTTATCCAAGTAAATTAAAAGTATACTAAATATAATTCCTTGAATAAGGCCGAGTAAATAAATTATAGGAATTAAGTAACTATCTAGATTCATAATACTGTTCTAATTAAACACAAAATTAGATATTCTTCTTTACAAATAAGAAGTGTAAATAATAGTATTTAAATTTTAAAACTGTATTGCTAATCAAAAATGATAGTAGCTATAAGCAATCTCTTTGTTAATATGAAACTAAATCTTTAATTCGATTCGTAATTGTTTTTTTAATATCTTTAGGATAACTTCTATCCCCGTGAAAAACATCGGCCATCGCTTCACTAAACTGCTGACCATATTTTTTTAATACAATATTTCGGATATTCTTTTGCTCGTAAAACCATTTTGAAAGCCATAAACCAGTTTTTATTTCAGGAAGTAGGCTTTCTGATATTTTTTCTAAATATAATTTAGTAGCTAATTCAGGCTCTTTTTCACTCTCAATAATAGCTTCAGCAGCCAATTTACCACTGTAAATAGCATTAGAAATTCCTTCAGCAGTAATAGGATCAGCAAAACCAGCAGCGTCACCAATTAAAAACACATTATTTTTAACAAAACCATCTGTACGAGGAGCAACAGGAATTTGAAAACCATGTTGTGATTCGCTAACAATATTTGTAATTCCTAATGTTTTTAAGTATTCTTGATAATATTCTTTCAAGTTAATTTTAGTTCTTCTAGCAGAGGCAACCCCAATAGATAAATGCTTTTTCTTTGGGAAGTTCCAAGCATAACCGTAAGGAATAGCATCAATATCAAAACGAACTTCTTTTGATAAACGTTTAAAGTCTTCGTCAGAAACTTCTACTTCATATTCTAAAGCAGGAATTAATTTACGAGTATCTTCTTTCCACCCAGCCATTTTAGCTGTAGGACTCAAAGCACCATCGGCAGCGATAACAAAATTAGCAGTAAAATTACCTTGAGAAGTTTCAAGAGTAATAATATCATTAGAAAAAGTTAGTCCTTTTAGCTTATGGTTTTCTAGTAAAGTAGCACCAAACTCCTTTGCTTTTTGCGTGATAAGATTGTCAAAAGAATCACGCATAATCATAGAAATAGTTGGTTCTTCTCTATGCGTTTTAAAGTGAAGTTTCTCTCCCAAATAAATATCAACAGTATGAAACTCTTTTTCAACGACCTCTTTAATATCAAAAGGTAAGTTTTTGCGACCTCTAAAAACAAAACCTCCACCGCATGTTTTATAGCGTGGTAAAGTTTCTTTTTCAATAATAACTGTTGAAATTCCTTTTTGAGCTAAGTAAAAAGCTGTTGAAGCTCCTGATGGTCCGCTGCCAATAATAGCAACATGGTAATGCTGTTTCATAGTATTATTTTTAGTTCGGTTAAAAATACACTTTTATACCGAATTAAAAATTAATTTACCAATGTAAACGAGTCATAACAGGGTAGTGGTCAGATAGTTTTATGTCTCCGTAGGTTTTAAATTGATTCACAGTAGCTTTTTTATCTGTTAAAATAAAATCGATTCGCATAGGATAAATGTACCTAAAAGACTTGCCTAAACCAATTCCACATTCAATAAAAGCATCTTTTTTATCAGAAGCCAATTGTTTATAAGCCCAAGAATAAGCGGTGTTATTAAAGTCGCCACAAACAATTTTTTTACCTTTCCATGAATACTCATGCTGTTGAATTAATTCAACCTGACTTACTTGTTTTACAAAACCATTTTCTAAACGTTTAAATAAACGCTCAGAACTTTTTTCTCCAAAATTTTCTTTTTTCGGATTTAGTTTTAATGATTCTAAATGCACATTATAAACACGAACGGTGTCATCTTTTACAAGAATATCGGCAAAAATGGTGTTGTTAGCACTTTGTTTAAAATCAAGAGAACCAGAGTTTATAATTGGGTGTTTGGAATAAATAGCTAATCCAAATTTATTCGTTTTCGTTTTCGTTTTGATGTATTTATAAGGAAGTTTAATATCTAACATTTTAGAATTGTAAAATTCCTGTACAGCAATAACGTCTGGATTTTCATTATTGATGAACTCATAAATCTTTTGTTCAGTAGTAACATCTTCTTCATGTTTATAATGATTAAACAAATGGACATTGTAACTCATTATTTTTAAATCATCATTTAAAATTACTTCCTTATTAGAAAATTTAACTAAGGGAGTAGAAACAAACCATCCTATGGCTAAAACAAGTAATGATAAAAAAGCATTCTTATGCATTTTAATAAGCCAATACACAAAAAAAGCAATGTTTACGATAACTAAAAACGGAACAAACAATCCAAAAACAGAAAGGAAAGGAATTGTTTGTGGAGATACGTACGGAAGTGCATATGATAGCAATAAAACAGCCGCAAAAACTGAATTGATAAAGAATATAAATTTATGAGCTATCGAAAATTTTTTCATCTAATTTTTTCCTTGTTTAAATAAAAACTCTTTTTCACTTTTACTTAAAGTATCGTATCCAGATTTACTAATTTTATCTAAAATAGCATCTACTTCTTCTTGGTTTCTTGTTTTATCAACGTTTGGTTTTGGTGTTTTATTACCAGATTTATAAACTGTTTTGAGCTTTCTTTCTTTTTTAGAAAAAAGTTTGTTTATCGATTTAAAAATATCCAACTCCTTATTACTAGCACTACGAACATAGAAAAAACCTAGTAGGGCACCACCTAAATGTGCTAAATGTCCACCAGCATTACCAGCAGGAATTTGAATAATATCAATAGCAATCCAAATACAAGCTAATACCCATAGTTTCACAAAACCAATTAACGGAAACTTTAATTCATAACTAGGTATATAGGTGGCAATACCAATAAAGATAGCAGAAATACCAGCTGAAGCACCTAACAAAACACTATTATGTGCAACATTTTGTAGGGCAGGAAAAAAATTATAACTAGCAACAAAAACAATTCCTCCAAATAATGTTCCTAGTAAATAAAAGGTAAGTAACTGTTTAGGGGTGAAATATTGTTGAAATAAATGCCCGATATAAAATAAAGCAATTAGGTTGAATAGAATATGCAAAAAACTAGTGTGTAAAAAACCATATGTTATAATGGTCCACGGTTTTAGTATAAAATCATCAAAGTTGGCAGGTAACGCAAGCCATTCTACTAAAAAGTTTGTTTTTGATTGAAAAAGAAAACCAAAAGTATTGGTCACAAAAACAAGTAAGAAAACAGCTAAGTTTACGTAAATTAATTGCTCAACAATTCCAGCATGTTTAAATCTATATTTTAAGTTTTCAAGTACATTCATGATGTATGACTTCAGTAAGAATAAAAATTTTAGTTACTAATTTAACGAAATTTAAATTGATTTTTTTTCCAGTACCAAGCAATAATAAAACCAATTATAGCTCCACCAATATGCGCAAAATGCGCGATGTTACCAATTGAATAACTAGTCATACCAAAGAATAAATCACTTAAAATAATTAAAGGAATAAAGTATTTGGCAGCAATTGGAACAGGGAAGAAAATCAATGCTAGTTTAGCGTCAGGATAAGTTAACCCAAATGCGACTAAAATTCCATAAATAGCACCAGAGGCACCAACGGCAGGAGTATGGTATAAACTATAAAATTCACTCATAGTTTTATTAGACAAAGTAATTAAACTATCATTATACTGTCCTGAGCTTAAAATATTTTGAATTTCAGCAGGAGAAACTCCCATACCAATTAATTGCTCATAAATTCCATTGAATTGATAGTAATTTGCCAAAGTGTAAATTAAACCCGCTCCTATTCCAGCAGAAAAATAGAAGAATAAAAATTTATTTCGTCCCCACATTTGTTCAAGTGGGGTACCAAATGCCCATAAACCATACATGTTAAAAAGTAAATGTGCAGTTCCACCATGCATAAACATGTGCGTAACATATTGCCAAACTCCAAAATGTTCATTTTTTGGATAATGTAAAGCAAATAGATTAGTTAAATCCATGTTTAATAACTGCGGAGCAAAAAATAGAATCACGTTAATGATTATTAAATGCTTTATGGCTTGTGTTAATCTAGGCATATTACTTTTTATTTATTAAAAATGGCATCAATTTCATTTAAAGCTAATGTTTTAAACGTAGGTTTGCCAAAGGGTGAAATGTTAGGTTCTTTGCAAGAGAACAAGTTGTTTACTAAGTTTTCTTGCTCTTTTAGGTTTAAAGAAGTTCCTGTTTTTATTGCTAGTGATTTTGCAAATGATTTTGCCATCACGTCAAAGTGACTAAAACTACTATCAGGTACTTCGAGTTTAATATCGTCTAATAACTGTTCTAAAATAAGGGTGATTTGACTTTCACTTATTGAAGTAGGAATTCCGGCAATTACTACACTTTCTTTGGTGAACTCGTCAAACATAAAACCAGCACTCTCTAAATCAGATTTTATACTGTATATCATTTCAATATCTGATGAAGAAAAAGAGATATTTACAGGAAACAGCAATTGTTGACTGCTTGCTTCTTTAACAGTAATGTTCTCTAAAAATTCTTCATACAAAACACGTTGGTGTGCTAAAGATTGGTGAATTAATACCACGCCTGATTTTATAGAACTCAACAAGTATTTTTTTTGAATTTGGAAGGTTTTTCCAGTTTCAGTTTCTTGCTCAGATTCAAAAAGTTGTTCTTGCTGAATAGGCTCAATGGTTTCAGTATTTGTATATAAAGCTTCCCAACTTCCAGTATCTTTTTTAAAGTTAGATTGATAACTGTGCGTTGTGCTACTTTTAGGTGAGCTATTTGTATTAGACGGCTCTTTGTAATTAGTTTCCGTTTTAAAAGGATTAAATGTAGGGTCAACAGTTATTGGAGGAACAGATGAGTTACTCTTTTTGCTATAATCGTAAGGAGTATCTAAAGTAGCATCTCTGTCAAAATCCAATACAGGAGCTACATTATATTGCCCCAAACTATGTTTTACAGTAGCACGTAAAATAGCGTATAATGCTTTTTCGTTATCAAACTTAATTTCCGTCTTTGTTGGGTGAATGTTAATATCAATTGTATTAGGAGGCACCTCTAAATACAAGAAATAAGAAGGATGGGAACCACTTTCTAATAAACCTTCAAAAGCATTTACTACAGCATGATTTAAGTACGAGCTTTTTATAAAACGGTCATTCACAAAAAAGAATTGTTCACCACGTTTTTTCTTTGCGAATTCAGGTTTAGCAACAAACCCGTTAACAGTTATAATATCTGTTTGCTCATTAATAGGAACTAATTTTTCGTTCATTTTAGTTCCAAAAATAGCTACAATACGTTTGCGTAAGTTGCTCTTTTTTAAATGATAAACCTCGTTGTTGTTATGGTGTAATAAAAAAGAAATAGTAGGATGTGCTAAGGCTACACGTTGAAATTCATCAACAATATGACGCGTTTCAACAGTGTCAGATTTTAAAAAGTTACGACGTGCAGGAATATTAAAAAATAAATTTTTAACAGCAATACTAGTTCCTTTTGCAGTTGAAACCACTTCTTGAGAAGTTATCTCACTACCTTCAATTTTTATTTGCGTTCCTAACTCGTCATCTTCTTGTTTCGTTTTTAATTCAACATGCGCAATGGCAGCAATAGAAGCTAAAGCTTCTCCACGAAAACCTTTAGTATTTAGGTTGAATAAATCTTGTGCATCTTTAATTTTTGAAGTGGCATGACGTTCAAAACTTAAACGAGCATCCGTAGCACTCATTCCCTTACCATCATCAATTACTTGAATTAAAGTTTTTCCAGCATCTTTTAACAATAAGGTGATAGAAGTAGCACCAGCATCAATAGAGTTTTCAATCAATTCTTTTACTACAGAAGCAGGGCGTTGCACAACTTCTCCAGCAGCAATTTGGTTTGCAACATGATCAGGTAGTAACTGTATAATATCTGACATTTAGTTATTTTTTGGGAAAAAGATTGTAAGATCAAAGTCGATAATAAACAAGAAAATAAGCGTTAAAACTAACGCTATAATAACTATAGTTTTATTCAGTTTGTAACCAGACTCTTTAAATTCGTCAAAAGCAGCATTAAACTTTCCCTTTAAACTTTTTCTTTTTCCAACAGTAGTTCTGTATTCATCAAACTTTTGTTTTATCTTATAAGGATTTCCTTCTCCTTGATAATAACGAGGTTTGTAATCGAACTTTTTATTTTCTCTTTTGATAAATCCCATAAAATTGTTGCTTCTTTAATAGCTTAAGTGGAACAAAAATCACACCAAATAAGACGAATTCCAAAGTTACTGAATTATAGAGAGGTGGTCAAAAAATGTGTATAAATTAAAGTTAAAAAGCGTTTAGATTCCAAAATCTAAACGCTTTTTAATAATATTTAACTATAACAGAATTAATTAAAAACCTAATGATTTTGATGGACGTTCTTGATTTTTAATTGCTGCCATTTTAACTGCAGCTACTGCACATTCAATTCCTTTGTTACCTAGTTTACCGCCTGAACGATCAATAGATTGTTGTTTGGTGTTATCGGTCAATACACAGAAAATTACAGGAACATCGTACTTAATGTTTAAATCTACAATTCCTTGAGTAACTCCTTCACATACAAAATCGAAATGCTTGGTTTCACCTTGGATAACATTTCCAATGGCGATAATAGCATCTAATTTTTGTGTTTCGATCATTTTTTTACATCCGTACACTAATTCAAAACTACCAGGAACATCCCAAGAAACAATATTTTCCTCTGTAGCTCCACAATCTAATAAAGTTTCAATAGCACCTTTATGAAGGTTTTTAGTGATTTCAGGATTCCATTCTGAAACAACAATCCCAAATCGAAAAGACTTCGCATTTGGGATTGTTGCTTTATCGTAATAAGATAAATTTGTTGTTGCCATTATTGAGCGTATTTTGCACTGTTGATATACTTTTCAATATCTCTTCCTTGATCAGAATCAGCGTATTTTTCTTTAATGGTTGTGTATAATTTTTCAGCTTTACTGTATTCTTTTAAATCCATTGCAATTTGAGCTGCTTTGAATAAAAATAAAGGCGTAGTAAATTGATTATCTTTTTTATTAGCTGCCTGTTGATAATAGTCTAAAGCATCTTCTGGCTGATTGATATCAGCAAAAGCATCACCAATAGCTCCTAAAGCAGTAGGCCCTAATAGCTCATCATCTGAACTAAAGCTGCTTAAATACTCTATAGCTTCTTCGTATTTTTTTATTTTTAAGTAAGAAATACCTGCATAATAGTTTGCTAAGTTTCCTGCTTTTGTGCCACTAAATTGATCAGCAATATCAATAAAACCATATTTTCCATCACCACCCTCTAAACCTAAAGTGTATAATGAATCAGCAATAGCACCAGCAGAGGTATTTGCTTTTTCAAAGAAAGTACGAGGATATGCTAATTCGTTTGAAGCTTCTTGTTGTGTTGGCTCAGCAATAAACTTGTTATAAGCTAAGTACACTAAAATTAAAGCTGCAACAGCTACCAATCCGTAAAATAATGGCTTGCTATTTTTTTCAATCCATTCTTCTGATTTATTCGCCGTATCATCTAAAGTATTAAATACTTCAGCAGTAGTACTTTGAGATTCATCAAATGTTTCTTCTACTTCTTGTGTAACCTTTTCTTTCTTAGGTTTGTAACCTCTTTTCTTGTATGTAGCCATAATTGCTTAAAAAATTAGTGGCGACAAAAATAGTTTTTTTAATTGGATTTTAAAAGTCGTTTTTTCGTAAATTTTCGATAATTTGCGCTTTCTTTTAGTAACAGGGCTCATTCATGTATTTACAAAAACTTTCTTTGGTAAACTTTAAGAATATTGAATCTCAAACTTTTGATTTTCAAAAGAAAATTAACTGTTTTGTAGGAAATAACGGTATTGGAAAAACCAATGTGTTAGACGCAATTTATTACCTGTCATTTGCTAAAAGTTACTTCAATTCGATTGCAGGACAGAATATTCGACACGGTCAAGATTTTTTTATGGTTGAAGGAGATTATTTGTTAAACGATCGACAAGAAAAAATTATCTGTTCCTTAAAAAGAGGTCAGAAAAAAGTATTGAAACGCAATGGAAAAGCCTACGAAAAATTTTCTGAACATATAGGGCAGTTACCGTTGGTGATTATTTCTCCTGCGGATAGGGATTTAATTGTTGAAGGAAGCGAAACTCGTCGTAAATTTATTGACGGAGTAATTTCTCAACAAGATAAAAAGTATTTACAAACGTTAATTTCGTACACTAAAACGGTGAGTCAGCGAAATGCATTGTTGAAGTATTTTGCTGCCAATAGAACATTTGATGCGTTAAATTTAAAAGTATACGATGAGCAGTTAATTGAGTATGGAACGGTTATTTATAACAAAAGAAAAGCTTTTTTAGAAGAGTTTGTGCCTATTTTTAACGATAAGCATAAAATTATTTCTGGAGCAAATGAAGAAGTAAATTTACGTTATAAAAGTCAGTTACACGAGGTGTCTTTAGAAGTTTTGTTGCAACAAAATTTAGAGAAAGATAAAATGCTACAGTATACATCGGTAGGAATTCATAAAGATGATTTAAATTTTGAAATAGAGGAACATCCTATTAAAAAGTTTGGTTCACAAGGACAACAAAAATCGTATTTAATAGCATTAAAGTTGGCACAGTTTGAGTTTATTAAAAAGCAATCTAACGTAACTCCTATTTTGTTATTGGATGATATTTTTGATAAGTTAGATGAAAACCGTGTTGCTCAAATCGTCGATTTAGTGAATAGTGATGAATTTGGACAAATTTTTATTACAGATACCCATGCTGATAGAACAGAGGAAGTGATAAAAAAGAGTAATCAAGAATATCAGATTTTTAAATTATAATCTTAGTTGCAAGAAAACAAGGCAAAAAGCAAATCAAATGGCTAAAAGAGAAAACGATAGTTTTTCAATCAAAGATTTAATGGGAAGCTTTATTCAAGAGAATAATAAGTTGAAAAAAGGATTTCAAAAAATTCATATTGACGAAGCTTGGGAAAAATTGATGGGTGCAGGAGTGGCTTCGTATACCAGTGAAGTAAAACTACAAAACGGCACTTTAATTGTTCGTTTGTCTTCCTCGGTACTACGAGAAGAGTTAAGTTACGGTAAAGATAAGATAATACGTATGATTAATGAGGAAATAGGAGAGGAGCTTGTTAAAAAATTGATGTTGGTGTAGGGTATAATGTGTGTATTATAGCTAACGTGATTGTATAAGCGTAGTGCGAGGTTAGAAGCACTTCACTTTTGTTTAACCTTAAGGTTATAATAGTCTATTTTTCGTATTTAGCACTCTACTCCGCATTACGCTTATACTTTGTTGGTAGTAGTTTTTTTCCAATTATCATTTGAGAATAATAAACCGAAATAGAAATTACCATACTTGGCACTATAAATAACAGTAGGTCATATAAAATTATTTCAAAACCATATTTAAAAGAGCTTATTAAAATTATGACCGCTAATAATATATTTATTGTAATAAAAAGTAATAAATGTTTTAAGTAATTTTTTATTAAAAGTATTGAAAGTGGTGCAAGCCACCAAAACACAAAAAAATAGAAATAGTAACTATAATTTACGTAACTACTGATTTCGGTAAATTTTTTTATGTGATTACTAACTATTCCTTCGATTAAAGGAAAAACAAACTGTCCAACTAAAAGCAGTATTAGAAAATTAGACAAACAAGATAAAAAATAAAATTTTCGCATTCTATATATAAAAGTATGTATGATTGCTATTATTTAGTTCTCTTTTTCCTGAAAGTGTTAATGCCCCATCACATTCTATACTCCCCATATAAGATCTACCCCTACCTCTGCCTGCGCCGATAGAGCAAAACCCATCATCAGCAACCCAATATTTTTGAATACTTGTAATAATTTCTACATGTCCTTTTCCAAAAACAACAATATCTCCAACTTGAACATCTTTGTAATTTTTTCTTTTTCTTAAAGAAGATTTACCCATATAGATTTGTTCTGGGTCATAATAATGATTATTTGATGAAGTAAAGTTATTTAAACCGTATAAATAAATAGCATCACCAACAAAAACATTACAAAGCCAACGTTTTCCGTTTCCTAAATCACTCCAGAACACACTGTATAAGTTTACTTTCCATTTACTCATACAAGCTTCTCTTAATCTAGAAAAGTGAGATATATTGTCTAAGTTAATTCCTCTCCCTTCATATCCAAACCCAGCAAGAGTTGAAATTGTCATTCGTTGCTTCATACTAAGATTATTCCATTTTCGTTTTCTCTCAGATGATTTTAATTTTTTCCAATCTATAAGACTTGGAAACATAGGTCTTCGTGTATGGCTCGTTGCGGGAAATCAGCTATGATTTTCCGCCGTAACCTAAAGATAGCAAATTGCAATGAATTCCGATTAGGAATTCAGCCGCAATGAGCTATACACGTTGTTGCCACACGTTTTTATTCCGCTACAAAATATTCTCTCAAATAGTGGTAACCTATTATTGATAATGTAAACCCAAAACCATATTCATCATAACTTAACCAAACAGAATAGGTCGATTGTTCATTTGGATTATCAACATCATAAATTCCGTGTACTTCGTTAAATCCCCAGCTTCTTCCAGTCCAATTCTTACGTTCTTCTAATAAATCTAACTCGTGAATTTCAAGTTCTTCTGTCCCACCATTATCAGCTCCATACATTTTAATTAATTTTTCCGCTATTTCCACCATATCAGTCAGAGGAATGTCCTTTGATGATGTGAATGTCAAATTTGTTCCTTTATGAAACGTATGGTCTTTTTCATTACCTCCTTGTTGTATCTCTAATTGGTCAAATACATTTAATTCGGTTGGGGTTAGTTCGTAATAATACCTCACAAAACTTATGGTTCCGTCATCTTCTATATTTTCTGTTTTTGAGTCTTCTTGCTCTAAAAATATTGAGTCAATGTCCGTTTTTAGTAATTCTGTAATATTTCCTTTTATTCTCGATTTCCTGTCAATGTCTTTTTCCTTGTTTTTTGTAACAAATAAAGAAAACTCAAACATTGGTTGACTTCTATATTGTAGCAAAACAGTTATATTATCGATAAGCCAAAGATTCATTATCTCTTCATCTTGTCCGAAGATTCCTTTAGTGAAGTTTCTTAACTTTTCTTTGTCTTTAAATGATGAGGGAACTTCTGCATCAAAGTATCCAGTTTCCAAAACAGAATAAATTGTTTCTGCAATAGAATTAATCTTGTTAAAATCACGAGTTGTTGTGTAGAAAATATGTTTTAAATCTCCATTGTCTATTTCTTTTAACAAAATGTTGTCAAAAAGGTCAAAAGCTTTTGTGTTAAACTTTGTTTTAACTCCAATAACACCTGAAGCTATATCGGCAGGATTTTCAAGAATTTGGTCATAAGAGACATTGTTAAAACTACTTTCTTTTAATCCAAGAATTCCAAGTATGTTTTCATTACCCGATTTTATTTCGGTAAGAAATTCAGTTAAGGTGGTTTTTATTTTCTTATTAAAGAACATATTTTCTCAAATGTGTGGCAACTAGTTTATATACGTAATAAAATTACTCTTATATTCTCTTAACGGTAGGATAAGCGGAACTTTTAGCAATTTTTATACGTTTCAAATATATTAAAATCAACAGGTTACTTAAAATAAAGTTATTAACGAGTTATTACTATTTGTTAATTAGTTATACAACTCCAACAAACTTACTACAAGATGTGTCCAAAATCTTATGGAATACCATAAGCTCAATTATTTAGGGAATAAAAGATGTTTTAGGGAGTAGCAACGGTGCTATGTATCGCTATTGACACACTTTATTGAATAGTTTCCAACGAAACCATTAGCGCGTCACGCTGAGCTATCCTCAAGACAACGAAACCATCAGCGCGTCACGCTGGTCTTTCCTCAAGGCAACGAAACCATCAGCGCGTCACGCTGGTCTTTCCTCAACACAACGAAACCATCAGCGCGTCACGCTGAGCTATCCTCAAGACAACGAAACCATCAGCGCGTCACGCTGGTCTTTCCTCAACACAACGAAACCGTCAGCGCGTCACGCTGAGCTTTCCTCAAGGCAACGAAACCATCAGCGCGTCACGCTGAGCTTTCCTCAAGGCAACGAAACCGTCAGCGCGTCACGCTGAGCTATCCTCAAGACAACGAAACCATCAGCGCGTCACGCTGGTCTTTCCTCAAGGCAACGAAACCATCAGCGAGCTTCGTTGAGCTTTCCTCATCAATATGTAAGTACAATAAAGAGTGTAGAGAGCTTTATGATCGAATTATTGCTAGGGTAAAAGTAAAATCTGCTTTAATAGCAGTGTGTAATAAGTTACTAAAATAAGCTTTTAGAATAGTAAAAAGTGGTTTGCCTTATGATGAAAATTACAAAAGCAGGTTGGTTTAAAAAAAAATAAAATTTACTTGTTTTTACTTCAGTTCTTCCTAATACTACTATAGTAATATTTTTCTCACACTATTTTTTAAATTAATGACAATTTTTTAAGAACCCGAATCCGTTTTAATGATTTATGCTCAATACTAACGAAGTTATTGTGAATTAAATTTAAAACAATCTAAGTGTTTGTTTTTGAGTGTATTGATGAGTTTTTAATATGACAAAATGACCTGTTTTTGATGAAAAACAATAGGTGACTGTAAAAATAACAGTCGTATGTTAAAGAAAATTAAAAGTTAATAAAAAGAAGTTGTGTCGTTTTTTATTTTGGCTTATTATTTGCAAAATAGGTGATTGAAATCACTTAAGGTTTCATATTTGAAATAATGTTTAATTAAAATTTTGTAATTATGAGCAATTTAATTAATGTTCCTAAAAACGGAAGTTTAACAAGCACTAATTCAAACGTAAACTTCCCTAACTTGTCTAGTTGGCTAGATGATGTGTTTAATAGAGATCTTCCAGCTGTATTTACATCAAACTTTAATACAGGAATTACTTTACCTAAAGTAAATATTAAAGAAACAGCAGATAGTTATATTGTAGAAATGGCTGTTCCTGGTTTAAGCAAATCTGATTTTCATATAAATATTGATAATCAAATATTATCTATTAGCACAGAAATAAAAGAAGCAAATGAGGAAAAACAAGAAAACTATACTCGTAGAGAGTTTGGATATTCTTCGTTTAAAAGAACATTTACGCTACCAGAAAGCGTGAATGATGATAAGATTAATGCTAGCTACAAAGATGGTATCTTAAACATCTTTTTACCTAAAAAAGATGAAGCAAAACAAAAACCAGCAAGAACAATTAAAATTTCATAATGATTTTTTATCCTTAAAGGAGGTAAGGAGGCTGAATTATCAGCCTTCTTTATAAATATTTTCCTATTAATTTAATATACAATCGTATGCCTAGAAAATTTAAATCAGGAGATTGGGTGAAATTAAAAGGTAGTAATAAAACTCCAAAGATGGAAGTGCTCAAATACATCCTAAAGAAGGATGCCTTATTAGGGGTGAATAATAATGATACTTATTTAGAGTGTGTTTGGTATAAAGATGGTGAACGAAAATCAAAAATATTTCATCAAAACAATTTAGTGAAGTCACCAGAAACAGGAGGTTTATATAAGGTGTAGAAGTTTAATTAACCTTATCGAGTTTACGAATTGTTTAACAAAAAATTAAAAATGATGAGAAAGTATATGTTATGTATGGTCTTGGCTTTGTTAACTATTAGTTGCAATGGTCAAAAACACAGACAAAAAGAAAGTGTTGAGCGTATAGAAAAACAACCTAAAGGAAGTTGGAAAGTTGATAAAGAGTTTGATGAAAATGGAAACTTGATACGGTATGACAGTATTTATACCTGGTCACTTAACAATAATGAAACAAATCTTTCTTCTATAGACAGAGATAGTTTGTTAAAATCATTTAAATCTAAATTTTTTACAAACTTTTCAGAATTTCAAAAGCAAGGATTTGAAGATGTCTTTTCTGAAGACTCTCTTTTTAGTAAACATTATTTTAGTAATGATTTTTTTAAAAGTAATTTTGGTAGAGAATTTATGGAGATAGATAAAATAATGAAACAAATGGAAGATAGGCAGAAGAAGTTCTTAGAAAAATATCAGTCTGAATTTATAAATCCTAAATAAGCTAATTTAAATTAGCTAAGAGGATGCATTTTATTTAGTAAAGGGAAAATAATTAGAGAAAGATTTATAAAAAAACTCGCTACAAAACTGTAGCGAGCCTTTATAATATCTATAAATTCAGTAATCTAAATTAAAGATTAAAACATTTCTCTACCAGAAAAGTGGAAAGCACCTTCGATAGCTGCGTTTTCATCAGAATCAGAACCGTGTACTGCATTTTCTCCAATAGAAGTAGCGTATAACTGACGGATAGTTCCTTCAGCAGCTTCAGCTGGGTTTGTAGCACCAATTAAAGTTCTAAAATCTTCAACAGCGTTGTCTTTTTCTAAGATAGCAGCGATGATTGGTCCGCGAGTCATAAACTCAACTAACTCACCAAAGAAAGGACGCTCGCTGTGTACCCCGTAAAAAGTCTCAGCATCACGCTTCGTCATTTGTGTTTTTTTCATAGCTACGATTCTGAAACCTGCAGCATTAATTTTTTCTAAAATTGCACCAGTATGTCCGTTTTCAACAGCATCTGGTTTAATCATTGTAAAAGTTCTATTTGTTGCCATTATTAAATGTAATAAATATTAGTATATGATAAATTTCTTAATTGTTGTTGATTATGCAAACTTTGCATAAATCGGCGCAAAAATACACTTTTTAATGTTATTAGCAAGTTAAGGGTATACTTGGTTGATTTCTTGTAAGATAGATTTGTTTTTACCACGCATTTGAAAGGTTACTTTTTTAGTTTTTAAATCTAAAAGCAACGTTCCATAGCTTAAAGAATTTACAACATTTCCTATTCTGAAGTTGTTTTCTTCTGAAGAAAATGAAGAATAAGCATGTGTTAACCCACTTGAAGTGAAATCTATAAGAGGATAAGCAAGTCCTTCAATAGTTGTTTTAGAAAACTCAGAAATATGTCTATCTCCAGAAAGAAGAATTACGTTGGTGTTTTTAGCTTTTTTAATTAAACTGAATAAATTAGCTACTTCATGAGGAAAGTTACCCCATTTTTCAAAACCATGTTCTTTTGATAAGATTTGAATACTGCTTACAATTATAGTAAAAGTAGCAGTAGAGTTTGTAAGTTCATTTGTAAGCCATTTCCATTGTGTATCGCCTAAAACAGTACCTTCGTTGTATTCGTTAGGTTGAAAACGTTGTCCGTTAGTACCTCTAGTAAGTGAAGTTCTAAAATAGCGAGTATCTAAAACAATAATTTTAACACTATCATCTTTTGTGTTGAAAGTTTTAGAGTGGTAAACGCCTCGTTGTTTTCTTCTAGGAGAATCTTTAGGGACATCTAAAAAATCTAAAAATAATTGTTGACTTTCGTCTTTCATTTCAAATTCTACACCTGCATCATTTTTACCATAATCATGATCATCCCATGTAGCAAGAATTGGAACTTTGGTAGTTAGTTCTTTATATCCTTTAACCTTTTTTTGACTTTTATACATACGTTTCATTTTACGCATGTTATTAGTATCTGCATAAATATTATCTCCACCCCAAATCCATACATCGGGTTGAAGTGATAGAATGTTTTCCCAAAAAGGATTGTTAAGTTTTTGGTTATTACAAGATCCAAAAGCAATGGAAAATGTATCTTGACTAAAAGATAGAAAAGGGATACTTAGCAAAAAGGTTAATAGGGTAATAAATTTAGTAGATTTCATTAAGTTTTAATTTTATAGCAAAGAAACAAAAAGCAATACATAAAAAGGTTAATATAGCATTAATTTGTATCTTCGCCACTTATGATTTTAAAGCATTTTACAGAATTAAAAGAGTTCTTATCTAAACCTAGGAATATTGTAATAATTGGGCATAGAAACCCAGATGGAGATGCAATTGGTTCAACACTAGGTTTAAAACATTATTTAGACAAAAAAGGACATACGGCACAAGTGTTAATGCCAAACGAATATCCTGATTTTTTGCATTGGGTTCCTGGGTCAAAAACTGTTAAGCGTTTTGATCGTCAAAACAACCAATCTGTCAAAGCTTTAGCGAAGTCTAACATTGTTTTCTTACTAGACTTTAATGCGTTACATAGAGTAGGAAGTGATATGCAAAACACTTTAGAGCAATACGAAAACGATTTTGCTTTAATAGATCACCATCAACAACCAGACGATTTCATGTATATGTATTCAGATACTTCCATGTCTTCAACTTGTCAAATGGTATACAACTTTATTGAAATGATGGGAGATGTAGAGTTAATAGATAAAAATATAGCAACTTGCTTATATACTGGTATTATGACCGATACAGGTTCTTTCCGTTTTAGATCTACAACAAGTACCACTCATAGAATTATAGCAAATTTAATAGATAAAGGAGCTGAAAATGATAAGATTCACAGTAATGTACACGATGCAAACTCTTACAATAGATTATTGTTGTTAGGGCAAGCACTTAGTAATATGAAAGTTTTACCAGAATATAAAACAGCATTTATAACACTTACTGAGGAAGAAAAGAGAAAATTTAATTACGAAAAAGGAGATACTGAAGGGGTAGTAAACTATGCATTATCTTTGAAAGGAATTGTATTTGCTGCCATTTTTATTGAAGATGAAGAACAAGGAATTGTGAAAATATCTTTTCGTTCAAAAGGGAAATTCTCTGTAAACCAGTTTGCACGTAATTATTTTAATGGAGGAGGACATGATAATGCAGCTGGAGGTAGAAGTGATGATAGCTTGGAAAATACGATAGCAAGATTTAAGTCGTTATTACCTACATACCAACAAGAGTTAGAAAAATCGTATGAAGCATAAAATAATACTTTTTGTTTTTACAGCTATACTTATAGTGTCTTGTAAAGAGCCGCAAGCAAGAAGACCAAAGCAACACGGTACAACAAATTTTTATAAAGAAGTTCTTAAAGAGAATAAGAAACTAAACGCTTTAGAAAAAAAACGTTTAGAAGAATGGGTGGCTAAAGATACTCTTAAAGAATATAAAACTTCACCTAACGGTTTTTGGTATACATATATTACTAAAGATACATTAAACTCAAGTTCTCCGAAGTTTGAAGATTTAGTTATGTTGTCTTACAATATAGTAAGTCTGAATGGAGATGTTCTTTATGAAACAAAGGAGAGAAGTTATAAAGTAGATAAAGAAGATTTTATTCCTGCATTACAAGATGGAATAAAGTTGATGAAAAAAGGAGAAACTATTACATTTGTCATTCCATCATACAGAGCTTTTGGAGTTACTGGAGATGGAAATAAAATAGCTGTAAATCAGCCAATACAAAGTACAGTAACATTAATCGATATAAAATCAAAAATAGAAGAATGAAATTAACCAACATTTTAGCAGCTACAGTTGTAGGTTTATCAATTGTTTCATGCAGTAACGGTCAGTTTAAACAAAAAAGTTCATTAGCAACAGAAGTAGATTCTGTAAGCTACGCTTTAGGCTTAGATATGGCTAATAAAATAAAAATGAATTTTGATGATATGGATCAGGATTTATTTGTGCAAGGTTTTAAAAATGGTATGGATTCTACAAACCTATTAGTAGAGTCAAAAGATATAAACAATATTTTAAGAACATTTTTTCAAAAGAAGCAACAAGAAAAAATGAAACAAATGCAAGAAGAGCAAGCTAAAAAAGCAGAAGCTGAATTTGGAGATAACAAAAAAGCAGGAGAAGAGTTTTTAGCAACAAATAAAGCTAAAGAAGGAGTAAAAACTACAGAGAGTGGTTTACAGTATGTAGTTTTAAAAGAAGGAGAAGGCGAAGTTCCAACAGCAAACTCTAGAGTAAAAGTTCATTATCATGGAACTTTAATTGATGGAACTGTGTTTGATAGCTCAGTAGAAAGAGGTGAACCAACTGAATTTGGAGTAGGACAAGTAATTAAAGGATGGACAGAAGGTTTACAGTTAATGAAGCCAGGAGCAAAATATAAATTCTTTATTCCTCAAGAATTAGCCTATGGAGCGCAACAAAGAGGACAACATATTAAGCCTTTTTCAGCTTTAGTTTTTGAAGTAGAGTTATTAGAGATAAAATAAATAAAACTTAAATAGTTGATAATTAATTAGGTTAGCACTTGTTGTTAACCTAATTAATTGTTTATATGAGAAAATAAAAACGAAATAAATGAAATTATTTAAAATTGTATTTGTTGTATTGATAATGTTTGTATCATGTAAATCAGCGAAATACCCTAATTTAGAAAACGGGTTGTATGCAGATATCCAAACAAACAGAGGAGATATCTTAGTAAAGTTTTTTTATGATAAAGTTCCAATGACAGTAGCGAATTTTGTAGCCTTGAGTGAAGGAACACATCCTAAAATGATAGATTCGTTAAAAGGAACACCGTTTTATGATGGAACGAAGTTTCATAGGGTTATTAAAGATTTTATGATACAAGGAGGGGATAGAACAGGAACAGGTGCTGGTGATGCGGGTTATACATTTGCCGATGAATTCCCAATGGATGAAGAAGGAAAACTGTTGTATAAGCACGACGGACCAGGGGTGTTGTCTATGGCAAATTACTCAAGACCAGTTACCAATTCCAGTCAATTTTTTATTACACACAAAGCAACACCTTGGTTAGATGGTGGACATTCGGTTTTTGGTCGTGTTTTGCAAGGTCAGTTAGTAGTAGATACCATTCAGAAAAATGACTATATAAAACAGATAGAAATTTTAAGAATAGGAGAAGAGGCGGCTAAGTTTGATGCTCCAGTAGTTTTTGAAAATGAATTAGCAAACGTTGAAAAGAAAGAAGAAGAGAGAAAGAAAAAGCTAGAAGAGTTAAAACAAAAGTATCAAGAAGAACAAGGAATTAATGATGCAATTACAACTGATTCTGGTTTAAAAATTTTGTCATTACAAAAAGGAAGTGGAAAAAAAGTAAATCCAGCATTGCCAACAACAGCACATTATACGTTGTATTTAGCAGATGGAAGAAAAATAGACTCTAGTTTAGATAAAGGAGAAGCTTTTGTTTTTACTGTAGATGACGAAAACTTTCCATTAATAGCAGGTTGGAAAGAAGGAGTGAAAACAATGAGAGAAGGAGATAAAGTACGATTGTTTATACCTTCTTATTTAGGTTACGGTGATCGTAGAGTAGGGCCAATACCACCAAAGTCAGATTTAATTTTTGAAATAGAAGTATTAAAAGTAGGAAAGTAGTTTTGATAGAAAATATTATACAAAAAGATAAAGAACTTTTAATTTATCTTAACAATTTAGGAAGTGAGCAATGGGATGGTTTTTGGTTAACAATAACCAATCAATTTACTTGGACGCCTTTGTTTGCTTTTGTGCTGTTTTTAGTGTTTAAACAGTTTGGGTGGAAAAAAGGATTATTTACAGTGTTATTTATAGCGGTTATTGTTGCTTTTTCTGATCAATTTACAAACTTGATTAAAAATTCTACAGAAAGAATTAGACCATGTAATACTGAAGGCTTGAAAGAGTATTTGAGAGACTTTACATATAAGCCAAGAGGATATAGTTTCTGGTCTGGTCACGCTTCGTTATCTACTACAATAACAACTTTTATAATTCTATTGTTGAGAAAGCACATTAGGTTAATTTACTTAATGATTTTATTTCCTTTGATTTTCGGATATAGTAGGATATACCTAGGGGTACATTTTCCAGTAGACGTCGCTACAGGATATATTTCAGGTATAATTTTAGGAACATTATTTTATTTTGGATACTTAGCTCTTGAGAAGAGAGTTGGGTTAGGGAAAGAATAGTATTAAGATTATAAGAAACGTTACTGTTTCTAATTAATAAAAAAAGCTTACAAATTTGTAAGCTTTTTTTCTTTAATCCCCTAAAAAAAAATCCGAAGCTTTCGCTTCGGACTTGCGGAGAAAGAGGGATTCGAACCCCCGGTCCTGTTACAGACAACGGTTTTCAAGACCGCCGCATTCGACCACTCTGCCATTTCTCCTGAGTGCCTCATCAGATATATTTCCTGATTGCGGGTGCAAATATATGACCTTTTTTCAATTCTAAAAAAGTTTTTTGATACTTTTTTTAATAAAATTTAAGCTTTAAAAGTGTTGTGAAGCGTAATGCTTTTGCTATCAATAAGTTTGGTGTGAAATAAAATTTTAAAAAATTTAAATAAAAAAATAAACTGAATACATAATAGGATGAGGTAATGGATTAATCGATAATTATAAGAATGAAAATTATCGTTTTTAGTAAATAAATTCTACCTTCGTCTTATTAAATAGTAAGGTATGTTTAATTCATTCGGAAATATTTTAAAGTTAACTACATTTGGTGAATCTCATGGAATAGCGATTGGAGGTGTGATTGATGGATTCCCTGCAGGAGTAAAAGTTAATTTTGATGCTATTCAGCAAGAATTAGATCGTCGTAAGCCAGGGCAATCTAAAATAGTAACACAGCGTAAAGAACCAGATACAGTTGAGTTTTTGTCGGGTATTTTTGATGGAGTGACTACAGGAGCCTCAATAGGTTTTGCAATAAAGAATACAAATCAAAAAAGTAAAGATTATAACCATAATACAGATGTGTACCGTCCTTCACATGCCGATTACACGTATGATAAAAAATACGGAATTAGAGATCATAGAGGTGGTGGACGAACATCAGCAAGAGAAACAGCCAATTGGGTTGTGGCAGGAGCGCTAGCAAAGCAATTAATCAATCACATTAATATAAATGCATTTACATCATCAGTAGGAGACGTTTTTATGGTAAAGCCATATCAAGATTTAGACTTTTCTAAAATTGAAAGTAACATTGTCCGTTGTCCTGATGAAGTATCAGCAGAAAAGATGATTGCTAAAATTCATGAAATACGTAAAGCAGGTGATACTGTTGGAGGAACAATAACATGTGTAGCACAAAATGTACCTGTAGGTTTAGGAGAACCTATTTTTCATAAATTACATGCAGAGTTAGGAAAAGCCATGTTATCTATAAACGCTGTAAAAGGATTTGAGTTTGGAAGTGGTTTCTGTGGAGCAAAAATGCAAGGTTCTGAGCATAACGATATTTTTAATCCAGACGGAACAACACGAACTAACTTGTCAGGAGGAATTCAAGGAGGGATTTCTAACGGGATGGATATCTATTTTCGGGTAGCATTCAAACCCGTAGCGACAATAATGCAAAATCAAGCAACAACAAACTCAAAAGGAGAGGCTACTGAGATACACGGAAAAGGGAGACATGACCCTTGTGTAGTACCAAGAGCAGTACCTATTGTAGAGGCATTAACAGCTTTAGTACTTGCCGATTTTTGGTTAATGAATAAAACTAGAAGAATTTAAAATTAAAAACACCATTTTAAAAAAATGATGTTTTTTGTTTATAACAATTTTACCTATTGTTAAATAAATCATTTTATTTTAAAGTAACTTTACAAAGTCACTTCGGATGATTTCGGTGCTCTATCGAAATTGTATCGAGAAGTTTATACGAACCTGTTCTCGATAAAGTCATTCTAAAGACAATTTTATAATATTTTATTTAGATATGATTATGGACTATATTAAAGGGCGTGGTGCACAACACAACACGCACAATAAATTTATACAACATCAACACGAGGTGTTAGATGACTTTTTAAATTATTGCGAAGCTGAAAATGAATCAGCAGATAACAATAAAACAACCTATTTAGAAATTTATCCCAAAACAATTTTAAATAAAGTAAAAAGTCCAGACATTGGATTTTCATATTCAATGAACCCATACCAAGGCTGTGAGCATGGATGTATATATTGCTATGCACGTAACACGCATGAATATTGGGGGTATTCAGCAGGATTAGATTTTGAACGTAAAATACTGTATAAAACAAATGCACCAGAACTATTAGAGAAAAAACTGCGAAGTCGTAATTGGCAACCCCAAAATATTATGTTTTCAGGAAATACAGACTGTTACCAACCAATAGAAAAGAAGCTTGAAATCACACGAAAAATGCTACAAGTGCTGTTAAAGTTAAAGCATCCAGCAAGTATGATAACAAAAAATGCACTAATACTTCGTGATTTAGATATCTTAAAAGAAATGGCAGCTATGAATTTAGTGAGAGTGAATATATCAATCACATCGTTGTTAGAAGAAACAAGAAGAGTAGTAGAGCCAAGAACAGCAACAATCGAAAAAAGATTAGAAGCAGTTAAGACGCTAGCGGAAAATAATATTCCAGTTAATGTTATGATGGCGCCAATTATACCTTCAATCAATAGTCATGAAATATTACCATTAGTAAAAAAAGTAAGTGAGTTAGGAGCAACATCAGTTGCATATACAATAGTACGTTTGAATGGAGCGATAGGGGAAATTTTTGCCAATTGGGTAAGAAAAACCTACCCAGATAGAGCAAACAAAATACTGCATCAAATAGAAGACACGCATAAAGGCTCGTTGAATGATTCACGTTATGGGGGTAGAATGAGAGGAGAAGGAAAAATAGCAGAGCAAATAAATACACAATTTAAGCTGGCAAGAAAACTGTATTTAAAAGATAAAACACTCCATCCGCTAGATTATACCAAATTTGATAAGTACCAAACGAATCAAACAACACTGTTCTAAATAATATTTTATAAAAGGCAATTACCTACATTATATATAACGTATTTCTAAAAAACACCTTTATTAATGTGGGCGTTCCATTTAAAGGTTATTTTCGCTTATGCTTAATAACACTAAATGTTGGGCTTTCCGCTATATCTTTTGTTCTTGAGGTGCTATCGCAAATCAAAAACAAAAGGATGCCGCTTTAATCCCTAACGCGATTTGCTACCATATATATAGTATCTAAGTCACTATTAGTATTAAAGGGAATAGTTAAATCGGGTGTTTAGAGTAAAAGAGTAGGTATTGTTTTGATTGGTTAGAAAAACTTCAGGGTGTAACTAATTATATAATAACGTATTAATAAATATTTTAAAAAAAAGGTTTAAAAAGTGCTTGTTAAGTGGGAAAAGGTATCTATATTTGCACCCGCTAAGGGAAAAACGCAAG